>JAXFLJ010000038.1:0-15907 GCA_034183335.1 Prevotella sp. | reverse complement strand
GAAGCAGGAGTAAGGCAGCTCTCACTTTTCTAAACCTATTGGCGTGAAACAATGATTCTTCGACCTAAAACCAGGTCGAAAGAATCGTTGTGGACTATAATCTGGACTAAAAAGAGCTGACCTTAAACCGAATTGGGGTTACTTGGTTTCAGTGAGAGAATACGGCAAAAAGCAAGGGTTGGCATACCCTGCGATAAAATATCCGCAGCATTGCCAACCCCTGATAGAAATTCTGCTATTTCACATTTACTTTACCATAACCTTACGGATGGTTGACAAACCGTTTGCATTAGTTTCCCTGACAAGGTAGATTCCCTGTGGAAGCGAACGTGAAGAAACCATCTTCTGGCCATCGAGTGTGTAGTATTCTCTTGTCCGTATGCAGCTTTCAGACACCGTTTCGCCAACGGCCGACGTGAAGTCGGCCGTTACCACCCAGCCTTTTGCCTTCGCCGGCTCCGTATCAGTTCTCTCCGTACCGGGCATATAACTAATGTTGAGCTGCCTTCCCCATGTTCTGTTGTTGTCGGTAATTTCTACTTCCGACACATCTTTCAGACTTTCGATAACCGCCTGAAGCGCTTCCGTCCCCATCAAGTTGTACTGAATCAACACACCTTCAAGCCCTTTGTTCTTCGAGAGGTTAAGAGATGTGAGTCGGTTATTTTCCGCCTCCAGACGCTGCAATGTCGGATTATGTGTGAGATCAAGCTCGGCAAGACGGTTGTTGCCGCACTCCAGCCAGTAAAGATAACCGTTTTCAGAAAGGTCGAGCGAAGCGATTTGATTGTTGTCAACCTTCAGCCAGCTCAACGATTTTTGCTTGGACACATTCATTTCGGCAAGTTTGTTGGTGCCGAGCTGTATCTGGCTGAGCGACGGATTAGAACTCAAATCGACCGATTCAATAAGATTGTTGTTGGCAATCAGGAGCGAAAGCCCTGCCTGTGCCGATGTATTCAGAGCCGTGAGACGGTTGTTCTGAACATTCAGCCACTTGATGGAGGTATTCTTTATGATGTCAATCGACTCAATTACATTATCATAAAGATACAATCCCTCAAGGTTTGTGTTCTGCGAAAGGTCAACAGACTTGAGACGGTTGTTCGAAGCGTTCAGTGTCTTCATCTGCTTGCAGGCCGAAACATCTATATTCTCCATTTTGTTACCGAAAATGTAGACCGACTCAACACTCGTCAGGTCTTTCAGGTCAAGCCCTGTCAGGGCATTGTTGCTGCAATCAAGTTCGTTCAGACCACTCAAACCGCTGAGTGAAAGTTGCCCGATGAGGTTATCAGAACATTTCACTTCATATAAAACAGAATGCTGTGGAAGAAGCAGCCGGGCAATCCGATTCTTCGAACAGTCCACCTTCGACAACTTCTCCATTTGCGAGCAGTCTATCGCTCCCTCTATCATATTCTCACTGCAATCCAGCACCCGCAGCAACTTGCACCGTGCAACATCAAGTGTGTCGAGCTTGTTTTTTTCACAATACAATCCTGTCAGCATTTCGTTGCGCGATACATCAAGCATTGATATTTCGTTTCCTCCAACCTGAATCCTGCTTAATTTTGGGGCATTGGTAACGTCAAGACCTGTAATGCCTTGTTCGGTAGCAACCAGAATCAGCAGATTGCTGCCGTAAATCTTGACCGTTTCCGAAAGCGTCGTGTTCGTAACATACTTTGCCCCGGTATATTCCACCAGATTTCCGTCGCCCCAGTCTATTCTGAATGTCGTATCATCAGTTCCTCCTGTTCCTATTTTCACACTCTCTCCGGCCTTTGCATAGCTGATGACAATATTCGGCTTTTCGGGTGCAACATGCTCATAAGCTCCTTTGTCGATGGCCTCACCGAGCACACGTTTGTTGCCGGCAATGTCCACTTCTTCATTAATTCCATCTGTGAGGACACCTGCATCAATAAACGACGAACCCTCAGCCAGTGCCCACGAAGCCTCACGCAAGACGACTTTATCCCCTTCTTGAGTTGCAAGCCCTCTGAATATTGTCGGCTTGACAAAGTTGGAAGCCTCTGCGTCAGCATTTCCTATCGTGTTGAATACGGTTGTTTCTTCAGACACTCCTTCGTTCAATCCAATGTTTATCGTGGTGCTCTCAATTCTCACGGCATTGTTCTGAATGGTGCTGTTAACCACCTTTCCATCCACAACGAAGACACCGCCGCCTTTGCCAGCTTTGTTGTTGTAGACCACAGAACCAAGAATCAAGCCTTTCTTGTTATACACTCCCCCGCCTTGTCCTGCCAAGTCGTTGCCGTATTCTTCAGTATCGGCATAACAGCCGGCTATGATATTGTATGAAGCAGTGCCCTCATTGTAAACACCGCCGCCAAGCAACGCACGGCAATCGTAGACCGTGTTGTGCGTAAATGTTCCTTCTTCGCCATTGTAGACAGCTCCACCACTTGCAGAATAACAATCTGCGAAAGTGCAGTTCTTGACGGTTCCACCTATATTATATATGGCACCGCCATTGTCGAGAGCCACACAATCCTCGAAATCGCAACCGTTGATGACAACATTCTGGGCATATATCGCACCGCCCAATCCCCTGCCATAGCTCGAATGGCTGTAATTGCGTGCAAAATAACAATCCTCTATCGAGGCCTCTCCACTTCCTTCGAGAAACACCGCACCGCCTTTGGTGTCGGAATTGCTTGTAGATTCGGCTGCAAACCATGCAGAATTTTCCACGATGCGGCAAGCCCTCATCCGAATATTGCCGAGTGCATAGAGTGCACCACCTGCCGCCTTGACATTGTGTACACTTGCATTTCCACCCTTAAGCGTGAGTCCGTCAATGACAGTCAAGTGCGAAAACTGCTGTGCGGAATAAAGAATATGATTATGGTTGTTCTTAGTTCCGGGAATCACATCTCCCTCGGTTCTCCATCCATAACGGTAAGTTGAGCCGTTCATCATCTCCCTTATCCATGTATCCGGTTCCTCATCATCTCCGCTTAAAATAGTTTCATGAACAAAATCGTACTTCTTTCCGCTCTCTCCCATCTGCCTTTCGCTTTTATCAGTTTCTGTTCCGGCAAATCCTCCATACAGGGAAACACCCTCTTTAAGAAAGAACGTGTACGAGTTCTTTCTGTTTTTCCTTATCAGCGAGTCAGGTTTGTAAGTGCCTGCGGCAATCCAAACCTCATCGCCGGGCGATGATTGTTCTATCATTGCTTGCAAATCGCCCGAAGCCGACTGCCATGACGTGCCGTCACCGTTCATTCCCGACCTGACATACCTTACTGTTGGATTGGCCATTGCTGCAACTGCCGCAAAGATGGCCAGCATCAAAAACGTTTGTATTCTTCTCATAAAATGATATATTAAGTGAGTAATTGATTAAGATTTCCGCTCTGTCTGCAATTGCTTTCGCCAGCAACACGGCTTGAATCAGTCTGTAAAGACATCCCAATTGGATGTGTTTTCATGGATAGCTACAAAGGTAACGTTTTTCATACAAATACAAAATCATCTGCAATAAAGTTACGTTTTGTTTTCCAATACAAAGGAATGGAAGCCGTACCAATGATTGGTACGGTGTGTACCAATCATTGGTAGCATGCGTACCGGGCACTGGTACTGGTCGTACCAACCATTGGTACGACGGCGAGCAATGCAGGCTCGTCGGGTGAGCAGGCAATTGCCATGGTGTAAACGGTCAATATTCCTTTTGTACGAGCTGGGTGTCAGTGCAAAGAATAATCATCAATCGAATTATATCAGGAAGTGATGCGGTGGCGCAGATAGGCTTTGCGGGTCAGCACAAAGAAAGTTGCTGACCCGGCAACATGGGTAACAAACATGGCCGTAAAGGCAGCCTCGTAGCCTCCGTGTTCAGCTATCAGTCCGCCGAGGAACACGCCCAGGCCTATACCCAAATCCCAAGAGCTAAGCAAGGTAGAGTTAGCCGTTCCCCGTTCGTTGTTGTGTGCCATGCCCACCATCATGTTTTGAAATGCCGGCCAGAAGTGGCCGTTTCCCAATCCGATAAGCAATGCCGAGGCATAATAACCCGATTCGTTCGGAATAAACGTGAAAACGGCGTAGCCAATGGTAGAGATGAGTACCCCTTCGGCGGCATTGACCGTCAGTTTTCCCTTTCGCAGAGACTTTGAACCTTGCAGTCTTGAAAGTATCAGACCGACCGACAGCAGCATGAAATAGACACCCGTTCCGTCAGTTATACCCATTTTCTCCTTGCCATAGATGGCGAGATAGTTGCTCAAAACGCCATAGCAGATGCCGAAGAAGGCTATGTTAAGCCCCAAGGGCCAGCCACGCAGCAGGAAAAAACGGTCGAGCGACAGCCGCCGCATGTCTCTTTCGCGCGGTCTTTCGTCAACCTTGATGGTCGATGCCACGGCCGAACCGATGCCAGCCACCACCAATGCCACCCAAAAAAGCAGGTGGAATTGGTGAGTCTGGTGATAAATAAACACGCCGATGGTAGGTGCAATGGCTGTGGCAATGTTGTTGCTGAGCCCGTAGAAACCTATACCCTCATTGCGGCGGCTGGCCGGAAGCACGTCGATAGCCATGGTTGTGTTGGCCACAGTGGCTGCTCCGAAAGGGGCTCCGTGAAGTGTCCGGACAATGAAAAACGAGAGGAGCGTAGATGCGACGACATATCCGCCGAAGAAAAGGAAATAAACCAGCAGGCAAATTGACAACACTTTCTTGCGTGAAAAGGTATCGACCACGTAGCCACTGAGCGGTCGTATGACGAGAGCGGCTATGGTATAGCCCGACAAGACCAGTCCGATGGTATCTTTCGTCGCACCGAACGACTCGTTCAGATACAGCGGTAACAAGGGCGTGAGGATGTAAAATGCAAAGCTCATCGTGAAGTTGGCCGTCATCACCTTGCAGTAATTGGCGTTCCATAGGCGTTCTTGCCTCTTGTCATGTTGTGTATTTTCCATCTTTATTCGTCTCTTTGGAAGTTGTTTTTCAGAAATACGTACACCTCGTTTTCTCTGGGTGTGTGCCCTCTGATGTCATGGTGCGAGGAGTTGGCTGTTGCAGGATGTGCCACGATTTAGCCTTCGCCCCCTAATCGGTCATCAGAGACCGTACTGTTTTCGACTGAATGACGAGCAGATGGATTGTCGTTTTGACGAAAGCGTAGCGGGCTATGCCGAGGAAAAACGGCAGACAAGCTGTCGGTAAACAGCCGAAAGCAGCGGGGAAGCAACATCATTATCGGCGAATGTGAACTTAGCGGATTGAGGCCGATTGGGCTTCAACCACCGTCTGTCTTTGTGCCGATAAACAGCAGGTGGCGGCCGTCTTCGGTCGTAGTGGCGAATATATAGGTGTCGCCGCCTTCGCTGATGTTGAGTTTTCGGCGAAGTTCTGCCACCGTCATCGGGAAGTTTCTCACCGCCACGTTAGCTTTCCTGATGCCTTGCAAGGCTTGTCGCAATTGCTTTTTATTCATGGTCGATACGGCCGAAATGCGGAAGGTGCGCCCCGGGAAATCGCTGATTTCTTTGTGAGAGAGAAACAAGTGACTGTTGTCTGCCACCTGCTGCAAACCAAATTTTCGGCCGACAGCCTTGAAGCAGCCGGCTTTCATTATCGAACTGTTGGGTTCGTACAATGTCAATGGCAAGTCGAAAGCATCCAAACACCATTCAGTGACTTCTTCGTAAAGGGTTTTCTGTATATGGTTTTCTGCCTCGTCTTCCATCGGATGGTACGAAAAGACCTTGTCGTCGTTGACACAGTGCACGACAAGCGGCCTGCCGCAGTCTTCAGACAAGACAAGCAACAGCTCCTTGCACTCGTTTTTCATGCTCAGGATATGCACCTCCCTCACGGTCTCAAGCTGTTCTACAGCCCGGTGCCAGTCGAGCATCGGCGACAGTTTCAGGATAGTGAAGGCTGCTTTTTCCGTCATTTCGTGACGCAGTTTGAGCACATCGGGCGTACAGTCTTCGATGGCATAGGTTCTGCCTCCTTGTTCGTTGCGCCGTGCCGGGTCGACAAAACAAACCGACACATAGGCAGACTGCCTTAAGATTTCCGTTCCGTCGCCATGTATGACGGTAGCGTTTGTTACGCCCAAAGCCTTGAAGTTGTGTTTAGCCGTGGCGCAAAGAGTCTCGCTTTGTTCCACATATACAGCCTTGTCTACCTCTTTTGACATAAAGAAAAAATCTATTCCCAAGCCTCCTGTGAGGTCAATCAGCGACCGGAAGCAGCCCGAAGAACGGCATCCCTCTGTATTTCCACAGCTGTTCTTTGCTTCTTTCCCGTACCCGTTGCTTATGCTTTCCTGTATATTTTGCCTGCTGTTTTCCGTCAGCAATCGCCTCACGATGCGGGCTTTGTACATGGACGTCTGTTCGCTTGAGCATTGTTCCATGTTGAGATGGGGAGGATATACAATGCCGTCTGTCGCTGCCCATGTAGGTATTTTGTGTCGTGCCGTCTGCCATCCGCTGATTTGCTGAAGGGCAAAGGGCATGTCTACATCAGGAAAACGGCCTGACTGCAAGGCCAGTTGTCGCACGTCGGCATGGCGATGTGCCAGTATGAAGTCGTAGGTAGACTGATTCATGCAGACAAACTTACGCAAATCTTTCGACATAACGGCCGTTTGACAGTTGAAAAACAATGTGGAAAAAGTCTTCGCTTGCCGCTTGGCATGCTGTGTTTCACAAAAAACGATACGGCAAACATGGGTCCGCAATGTGGTTAAGAACCGAATGAAAGGGCGTATCAACGGCCAAAACGGTGATTTTTGGTTGCACGGTGCGGGGTTTGATAACCACCGTATGCGCCAAAACTTCCCATGCCTGAAGCCACTCCACGATAGCGGTCGTAGCGCATGCGGATGCTCCTTACATAGTCGAAGGTCTCCGTGCCGCGCATATATCCGTGCCTCACTTCGGGCAAACGATAGTATTCGGGGTTGGAAAGCATGAGGATATAATGCGATACATCGCTCCAGCGATGCGGATTGCGGTTGTTCTTGCGTGCCAGTGTCATGGCATCCTGCACGTGTCCGTAGCCTGCATTGTAGGCGGCAAGTATGAAGTTGGTGCGCTCCTCACGGTCAACAATATTGCGGAAGAGGCCGTTGAGGTGACTCAAATGGCGTGCGGCAGTCGCCACATTGGCTTCGGGATGGAATAACTGGTCGGAAGACAGACCATGACGGGCGGCCGTTGCCGGCATCAACTGCATTAATCCGCAAGCTCCGGCCCATGATTTTGCACCGGCATCGAAAGCCGATTCCTGATAGCATTGCGCCGCCAAAAGACGCCAATCCATCATGGCTGTGGGCGCATAACGCTTGAAAAGGTGGTCATAACTTGACAATACACCTTTCTGACGATTGAGAATCGGACTGTAAACGTGGCGTTTGATATAGCGTGCCGTATAGATTTGCCGCTCTTCTTGCTGAACTTGTGCGAGCCGTTCGGGGCGATACCACTGGTCAATAGAGTCTGCCAGAGCCTTGTTGGAAGCGGAAACCGCCCATCGGGCAGCGGCATTCGCAGAGTCGGAGGGTGCTCCGCAGAAAATCAACCGAGGGTCTTTGGCCATGGCCTTGCCCAACGGGTAGACGATGATGTCTCCCTCTCCTTTCTCCAGTTTGTTCAGCATTTCGGTCGTGTCTTTACACAAATCGACACGCAGGGAAACGCCCAATTGCTTGGTAAACTGGCGGAAAAGCAGGTATTGCGTTCCCATTCCCTGACCTCGGTAGTCGTAGTATGTATCGGGACCCGACAATGTCAGCATGATGATTTCTCCATTGGCAACCATGTCTTGCAGCGTGTATGTAGTGGGAGTTGTCACAGAGTCGCCTACCACCGTTCCCCAAGGTGTCACCTGAGGCTTGTCGTTTCTCTCGCAAGCTGCCAGCAAGGCGAGGAACAAAAAGGATAAAAGACATCTGAAAAGCATCATGCCGTGAAAATCATCGGTGCAAAGATACACAATAATTCCGGCAGAAACGGCATGCAATGTGTGAAAGACAATATCGGCGGAGACCAATGGGACGGAAACCGGAATAATTCGATGGCGGGATGGGTGGTGAAAGGATAATTTTCAGTACATTTGTGGCTGCCTGCCATCCTATGAGGAAAAACAGGCCATACAAACCTATTATACAGAGCCATGACAGACTTTGCAGCCATAGACTTTGAGACCGCCAATGCCGAGCGAACCAGTGTTTGCAGTGTGGGCGTGGTCGTTGTGAGGGGCGGAGAGGTGACAGATACTTTCTATTCGCTCATCCAGCCCGAACCCAATTATTATACTTACTGGTGTACGAAGGTACATGGGCTGAGCCGGCAAGACACTGAAGACTCGCCGGTATTCTCGGATGTATGGAAGAAAGTTGAACGGTTGATAGACGGTTTGCCGCTCGTGGCGCACAACAAGTCGTTCGATGAAAGCTGTTTGAAGGCTGCTTTCCGCTGTTATGGCATGGATTATCCCGGTTATAAGTTTCATTGCACCTGCATTGCGGCACGCCGTGCATTCCCATACCTGAAAAATCACCAGCTCCATACGGTTGCCGCAGCATGCGGTTTTCAGTTGGATAAACATCATCACGCCCTTGCCGATGCCGAGGCTTGTGCCTGGATAGCCCGAAAGATATTGTAAGCCGATTAACCCTATTCGGTCACAGAGCTACATCACACCGTCTTCACGAAGTTTGAGTTGCCATTTCCATGCTGTCGAAAGTACCTCTTCGAGGGGCGTGTCGGCTTTCCATCCCAGTATGCGATTGGCTTTGTCGACGTTTCCCCAAACCTTTTCTATGTCGCCTTCGCGGCGTGGTGCAAACGTCCAGTTTACCTTTACGCCGGTTGCTTTTTCAAAGGCTTGGATGACTTCGAGCGTGCTTGCCCCTTTGCCCGTTCCAATATTGAAGTATTCTATTGGGTCGGTCTCTTGGTCGAGCACGCGCTTCATGGCTGCCACATGGGCTTTGGCAAGGTCTACCACATAGATATAGTCGCGGATGCAGGTGCCGTCTGGCGTGTCATAGTCGTTGCCGAAGACCTTGAGTTGTGGGCGGATGCCGATGGCTGTCTGCGTAACGAAGGGGATGAGATTGGCCGGAACGCCGTTTGGCAGTTCTCCGATGTGTGCCGAAGGGTGCGCTCCGATGGGGTTGAAGTAGCGCAGGATGACAGACTTCAGTGGTGCGCCGCTGTGTATGTAGTCGCGAATCATCTCCTCATTGATTTGCTTGGTGTTGCCGTAAGGGCTTAAAGCCTCCTGTATTGGCGCATCCTCGGTCACGGGAAGGTGTTCTTTGGTGGGCTGCCCGTAGACCGTACAGCTGGATGAAAATATGATACCGCGCACGCTGTATTCAGGCATCAGCTCCAAAAGATTGAGCAAACTGACCACATTGTTTCGGTAATAGAGCAGCGGTTGCTCAACGCTCTCGCCCACGGCCTTGGAAGCTGCGAAGTGAATGATGCCTGCTATGTCGTGATACTTGTCGAAAACGGCTTTCGTTGCTTGTCTGTCACGCAGGTCTACATGCTCGAATGCGGGTCGGATGCCAGTTATTCGTTCGATACCGTCCAATACTTCCGCCTTGGAATTTGAAAGATTGTCTACGATGACTACTTCATAGCCTGCCTGTTGAAGCTCAACTGTGGTATGCGAACCGATAAATCCGGTACCTCCGGTAACCAAGATGGTTTGTTTCATTTGTTGTTTTCGTTTCTGGGAAGTGGCCGTCTTGCCGCTTCATGTTGTTTCTTTCTTAACTTTTTATTCTGTGTTTTATTGTGTACCGCATGCTTTTTCTTTCGTGTGGCGCGAAGGTTCTCTTGTCCACATAGGGCAACTTGCCTTTAGAAAGATAACATGTTATACCCTTTTTGCTCTCAAAGACGAAAGCAACAGGACAACAATAAGCAGTAGACACTCACAAGAGTAACAAGTAGATATTCCAGTTGTAACTAATCAACGAAAATGGAGAAATATCGATGTTGAAGTGAACTGATTGATAATGAGGAAGAAATACTTTGATTTGCATAATACGTCTCTATTCGTAAAAGGTAGGAAAGTGCAGATTTAGACAGAAGTTCAGTTACCAGAATGTTACCTTGTTTTGATGTAGGTAACGATGGGGCAGTATTCGGTAACTAAATTATTCCCACTCGTGTGGCTGTTGCTGTGGTCAGCAGTTTTCTGCATAAGTGAGGAATGCTTTAATTCGGGTAACTTTACCCGCAAA
This sequence comes from Prevotella sp., assembly GCA_034183335.1. Classification (GTDB taxonomy): domain Bacteria; phylum Bacteroidota; class Bacteroidia; order Bacteroidales; family Bacteroidaceae; genus Prevotella. The sequence goes on along the minus strand of JAXFLJ010000038.1, from coordinate 5,649 downwards.
TATTAAAGCGTATGAAAACAGAGAAAATGAAAGTGTTGCTCTACCTTAAAAAGAGTGGTTTGGACAAGTCGGGCAAGGCTCCGATTATGGAACGAATAACCATTGGGCATTCCATTGCCCGATTTAGTTGTAAACTCTCCTGCAATCCTAACTTGTGGAATCCACGTGAGAGCAGGGTAGATGGTAAGAGTCGCGAGGCAGTGGAGATTAACGGAAAGCTGGAGAATTTGTTACTTTCCATTCAGTCGCCAGCACACAAATCTATGCGCAGGTAACCGACAATAAGATTTCGGAGGACATGGACAGTTTGGTTAGGAAGCAACAAAAAGAAGAAACGAGGGAGGATATTATATGAGCATGAATCACCATCAAATAAAAAGAGACCGTAGCTATTTCGAATGGAGTAACAATATGCAAATCATTTGCAAGGGAAATGGCGATATAGCCATGACGGAGGGCGAACTCGTAGATTTTTTCGGTGTAACGTGGAGGAAACTCAATTATCGCCTGCAACTGCTCATCAAAACATCTCACCTGCACCCTGAAGAAAGGGATGCAGGTAAGGAAAAAGTTTTTGTGAACGGACAACCAAGAGGCTATGCACCGCTTTATCCGCTCTCAATCATCATTGCTCTGTCCTCTCAGTTGGACAGCACGGAAGCCTATCTGTTCAGAAAGTGCATTTGCAGGGAAATACACCGCCCAGTAAACATCATCACACCAATAATCTTAATCGGCAAGAGGAATAGCTGATACATTTCTTTTTCTTTCACCGATATGATCTTACTAACCCGAATTCGGGTATTCTAAGCAAAAGACTGCATCTGAAAGCAAACAACGACATCAATATTTCAGCCAACCTTTTCTTCTTACCATCCGATTTTTGCTTAATGAGGCGATAAATGCTTTTCTTGTCTGCTTGCTTCCCTAAGAATTTAGCAGCAGACTAACGCAATATTATGCAGGAAGTTTATGAATGCTTGGAAGTTACGCATTTTTGCCGGTGTCGTTGCCGGGCAGGGGCACAGCCTGTAGATGTGAATGCGGGCGTGCCTTTTCGTTGCCTGCGGTGTGGCGCTTTGCCTTGCAGGAGGCTGTGTCGAAGGCTGGTCGGGCGTAGCTTGCAAGGCGTCAGGTGGTTTTTTGTATCCTTGGCCTGTATGAGCCATCTTCGTACCGATGCTTGGTAGGGTGGCTACCAATGTCTGGTACGGCTCGTACCAACCATTGGTACGACGACTACCAAACGTTGGTACGCTTTTCAAACTTCCATCCTGTGTTCTCAATTGGCCGCCATGACATGGGCACGACAAAGTCGATGGGGTAGATGCGGTTGCTCGACAGATGAAGGAATATACCTTATGTGTTTTACATTTATTTATTCTTTTGGCATGTTTTTTATATGCTTGCAGAACAGAAATTCATGCCCGGGAGAGGAAAAAGGCATGGGGTGACGCCAAAACAAGGAGATGAAGACCGCAGGAAGAAATGGTGTTGCCTTGTCAGAAAAAGAGTAAAAAGCCGTTTTGAGCCGTTTTGAGGGGTCGGAAAAAACCTGTCACTGAACTTTCCTTTGTTTATCGGCCTTAGAGAGGGGTCGAATGTAAGAATTTGCAAGGTTGGGTCATTTTTCATAACATAAAAATGAAAGATTTCGCAAGAATTTTGAAAGATTCTGCAATGTCACTTTGCACTTTCCCATCGTAAATTTGCAACAGGAAAAGAAAGCTCCCTTTCATCCTCTTTGCAAAGTCGATGTCAATCGCAGAGGACGGATAATAGGAATGCAGGTATATAGGTGTGTTTTTATTTGTTAAATACAAAAAGGAGAAAGAAAAGACAAAAAAGGAATATGAGTGATGTGCAACCCATGTAGGGACAGACCCTGTGTCTGTCCGCCTCCGCTGTCCTCTTCGGTACGCACAAATATTGCGGACAACGGACAGGGAATTACGGACAGCGAACGGGGTGTTTCGGACAGACACAGGGTTCCGTCCCTACAAAAACAACCAAACAAAATAACAACAAAAACAACAATGTAAAACCCAACGCCCGGGCCTTCGACACGGCGTTGCTCCGAAAGGGGATTCAACAGGGAGGCATCAATACTTTATGAGAACAACATTACTCAGGAACATGTACGCGGCGATGGCTGCGCTGTTCATCGCAACGTTCGCCCTGCCGCAACAGGCGCATGCGGAAGACTACGGCCTGAAAATCGGCGGTAAGGCAGTTACATCCGACAATTACGGGGACATCTCGTCCTCTGGCGGCTTCTCCGCCGTTAAGAGCGGAAAGGTAAGCTACGACCCCTCTACGAAGACGCTCACCCTCGAGAATGCCGTCATCAACGTCTCGGGGAATGAATACGGCATCGTCTCTGAGGTGGACGGTCTGACCATCCGTTCGGCGGGCGAAAACCGCATCACGGCCGGCGGCTTCTCCGCCATCAGGATGACAGAGTCTTCGTGCACCCTCGTCGGTGGCAGCCTCAAGCTCAGCGGAAGTAGCTACGGTATTTATGTCTGGGGTCCCTTACGCGAAGCGTCGGCGACCATCAAGGACTGTGTCATCGATTCGGACGGTTCCGTGGGTGACAACAATCAGGGATACGCCAAGGTTACGGTCGAGAACTCAACGCTGACGATAAAGAGCAAGGGTTATCATGGTTGCATCGAGGGTCTGAAAGAGCTGAACCTCATCGGCTGTGAGATTACGCAGCCCTCGGGCGCTTCCTTTGACGCTTCTCTCTACGGCGTGGCCCTGAACGGGCAATTGGTGGAGAGCACGGTGCAGATAAGTCCGAAGGTGTCAGGCATTGTTATTCTCTCCGAAGGCTTTGAAAAGCTTTCTCTGCCTGCCGGCTGGACGAACATCGACGCCGACGGACAGGACAACGGATGGAAGGTGGTAGAGTTTGAGGATGGTAATTTTTTCCAGCCTCACAGCGGCCAGTACTGCATTTCGTCGGCATCTTATATAAACTATGTCGGAGCGCAGACCCCCGACAACTGGCTGGTGACGCCACTGCTCAACCTGCCCTCCGGAGGCGTGCTCTCGTTCTGGGTATGCGCTCAGGATTACGAAGCTGTCGCTGAAAAGTATGCGGTGTACGTATCTACGACGGGCAACGACAAGGCAGACTTCACGCAGAAACTGCATGAGGAGACCCTTACCAAGGCCAACAATCAGGGCAACTACAAGGAGGTGAAGCTGAACCTGCCTGCCGGCACCCGCTATGTGGCTTTCCGCCACTACGACTGCACCGACCAGTTCTGGATCAACATCGACGACGTGGTCATCCAGTCCGAGCCTACCCCTGTGTTGGGCTTCGCCGTCATCGACGAAGTGAAGAAACCCATACTCTCGTACAAATATTTTGACGAAGGCGACAACAGCTTTATCCTCCGCTTCTACCTCTCGGCCGACGGGAAAGAGATGGCCCAAGTAGAAGGCGACAGAAACCTCCACACCGGCAAGGACATTGACCTGACGAAGAAGGAAAGCCTACACGAAGGATGGTACTGGTGCATAGCTTACGCGACCGATTTCATCTCTTGGGATAATTGTCATAGGGTGTTCATCGGTTTGGGCAACCCCAACAGCGACGCCCCCGTCTTCACCGCCGGCACGCTCCGCATCGACGGCGACCCGGCAGGCACGTTCACCGTCAGCCTGAAGAACGGCAGGATAACCACCGATACAACTTGGGGCGACGGCAAGGAGCACACCGTCAGCATCAACTGCAGCAACGACCCGACGGGCATTGAAACCGTGACGGCCGACGCAAGCGTGAAGAGGCAGGGCACGTACAACCTACAGGGCGTGAAGCTGAACACGGCGTTCGACCGCCTGCCCGCCGGCATCTACATCGTCGACGGCAAGAAAGTAGTGAAACGATAACACGACAATGCTATTATTATAATGGTACGAATGATGTAGGGACAGACCCTGTGTCTGTCCGCCAATGATATCATCTGTGTCCGCCAATATTGCGGACAGCCACGGAGGATTTCGGACAGCAAACAGGGTGTTTGCGGACAGGCAGGGCGTCTGTCCCTACAAAACAACGAAACGATTTAATAATATAATGGCACGAATGATGTAGGGACAGACCCTGTGTCTGTCCGCCTCCGATTATCTAATTTGATTGCATGTGCCGCATGGTCTTTGCTGACTGTGTGGCACATCTCTTTTGTTTTCTCCTGTTTTTCCCTTATCTTTGCCGGCAAAAACAGTGAACGGCATGAGGAAGAACGAATGGAGAAACATCACGGTAGAGCTGGCGAAGGAAAGTCTGGGAGGCGAGAGCTATATCGGAAACGACCTGCTGTTGTTTGACAATTTCGGGGACGTTGCGCTGCCATCGGTTCCCCGGCGCATGCAGTGTCTGCTGGTGGCACTGTGTACGGAGGGACAGGCAAGCTATACGATTGACGCCAAGGAACATGTGGTGAAGGCCAACGACGTGATAGTGGTGGGCGAAGGGCAGGTGGTGGAAAGCTGCTCGCTGAGCGATGACTGCCGGGGAGTGGCGATGCTCAGCTCTAACGACTTTCTGCATGAAATCATCAAGGAAGTGCACGAGATGTCGTCACTGTTTCTCTTTGCACATGCCAATCCGGTATTCTCGCTCACGGAAGAGAAGAAAGAAATGTTCGTGAAGTATTTCAACGAAATCAGGGAAAAGGTGAACGAACGGCAGCATCACTTCCGCAAAGAACTGGTGACGACCATCCTCAAGGCACTGATTTATGAACTGGGCAACGAAATATGGCTGGTGCAGCAGGGCGACGAACGGAAAAACTCACGGGCGGAAACCATCTTCACGAACTTCGTCCGTCTTGTGGAACAGAACTTCCGTCACGAACGGCGCGTGGGATGGTATGCCGAGCGGTTGTGCATCACCCCGAAATACTTGTCGGAAACCATCAAACTGGTCTCCAAAAGGCCGCCCAACGAGTGGATTGACAACTATGTGACGCTCGAAATACGGGTGTTGCTGAAGAACTCCACGAAAAGCATCAAGGAAATAGCGCAAGAACTGAACTTCCCCAGCCAGTCGTTCCTCGGCAAGTATTTCAAGGAACATGTCGGGATGTCTCCCTCGAAATACCGAAGAGCATAGCCGGACATCAGTAAAGAGGTCAAGGGTGTCGAGAGTGTTCTCCTCCCGAAATGCCGAACACGGCCGAACATCGGTAAAGAGGTCGAGGATGTTCCCATAAGTATATGCAGGTATGGTTGGCTTGTATCATGTCGAAAACATGGCATTGTTTTTTCTCCTGTTTCCCGAGATACTTCCTTTTTCCTTTTTCTTTCCTTTCCTCCTTCTTTTTCCCTTTCCTTTCCTCCTTCTTTTTCCCTTTTCTTTCCTCCTTCTTTTCCTTCCCCTTTGCGCAAGTTCGATATAAGGAAGTCGTCTAAAAAGTTATAGAGAGGAACGCCGTTCTTCCTCTGCGTAGCCCGCTACGCCTTCGGCAAAAGCGGCAGACAATCTGCCCGACATACGAACAAAATCAGTACGGTCTCTAATGACCGAATTGGGTTAAATATCCTTTCATCGTTAACATTCCGGCTTTTCGTCAGCAGGAAGTTGACCAATATTCCCCCTCATACGTGAAGAATTTTCGGCCGGCCGTGTCCGTG
>JAXFLJ010000037.1:0-21867 GCA_034183335.1 Prevotella sp. | reverse complement strand
GTCTGTCGGCTTTGCCGAAGGCGTGGCGGGCTACGCCGAGGAAAACCGACAGAGAAGCTGCCGACAAACGGACGAAAGCGGTCGGTAAGCAATATCTTCTGCGAGGAATGCAACCTTGGCGGTCTAATGACCGATTTGGGTTGAACCTCAAACGATCATCAGTCCGACAAGGCTACATGCCCTGCTGATGGTGTTGCCAAACGAATGATTGAGTTCGTTGCCCTGTCGCAGAGAAGAGGGTAAGCCTTGAAAACGGCAGCAAGCGGAGGACAGCCATCAGCAAGCCCTCTTTTCCACGGCACGTTACGCAGAAAAGAGGCTTTGCCATATACCGACAGGCAGGCGCAAGCTGCCTGCACAGGCCAGACCAACTGACAGAAGAAAACACATGCGGTGTCAGAGTTTGCTGCGGTCGAGCACCGTGATGGTCTTTCCCTCTACCCGAATGATGCCGCTTTTCTCCATTTCGGCCAGCACACGGAGCAGCGAATACTTCTGAATGCCGAACGAGTCGGCGATGGTTTGCCTCGAACGGTCGAGCTGAATAGTAGCCGAACCTTGCTTGCCAACCTCTTCAAGCAGCATATACCCCACCTTTTCACGCACCGTAAAGAGCGAAAGCACCTTCATCTTGCGCGTAAGAAACACGTCGATGTCTGACAAAATACGAATGAAGTTCATGCGAACGGTCTCATGGGTGTCGAGTATCTGCTTGAGCGTTTCGGGTCGCATGCGGAGTATGCTCACCTTTCCTGCTGTCTCCACGCTCACGGGCATGGCATTGTTTCGCGCAAAAATAAAGGCCGGCGCAATGATGTCGCCCGCCCCCAGACGACTAACCTCCACCTGCTTGCCCGAATATGAGGTCATCCTGCATACCAGTTCGCCACCCACTACGATGTCGGCATGGGCGCAAGGTTCGCCCGCCAGTTTGTAAATCTCGTTCTTGCCGAGCTGCACGAGACGGTGGTTCACGCTGTCCATCAACATGTCTATCTCTATGTCGTGCATGCCCTCGAAGAGCATACAGGCTTTCAGTGCCTTCAAAATACCGGTTTCCATACCGCAAATATAAGGTTTTTCAGACGCTCGTGCAAGTCCAAACATACAAAAACCAATGGCGGGAAAGAAAATCAAACAACCTGTCCGACAGCCGAACGAAACCGAAACGGCAGCTGACAACCGACAAATCTTTAACAGACATTAACCTGCTTGCGTCACATTTGTTACCTTTTGCCCCTATGGGAAAGCCTACCTTTGCCCCCGTAAAATCATTATGAATCATTTGAAAAAGTAAGAACATGACAGCAAATCAGATGTTTTGTTTCCAGTGTCAGGAAACAGCCAAAGGAACAGGATGCACCGTAAGGGGCGTATGTGGTAAACTGCCGGAGACCAACCGGTGGATGGATCTGCTCATCAGCGTGGTGCGCGGTGTGGCAACCATTGCCGACACGCTGGGCAAAAACGGCGTATCGTATGACAAGCAACGTGTGGGCGCGTTTGTAACAGACGCTCTTTTCACCACGATTACCAATGCCAACTTCGACGACAATGCGCTCTTGCAGCGTGTAGACAAGGGCATTGCCCTGAAAAAGCAGCTCATCGGGCTGGCCAACGACCGCCAAGTAACCCTGCCCGACTATCAGGAAGTGGGCTGGGGAGGAGAAAAGGCCGACTACATGGCCGAAGGCAACCGCCAGAATATACTCCGCCATACCGATGAAGACGTGCGTTCGCTCAAAGAACTGACCGTACTCGGACTCAAAGGCATGGCCGCCTACTACGAGCATGCCGCCCATCTGGGCAAGGAGAGTGACGAAATACTCGACTTCATGTTCTCGGCACTGGCCATCATCACCAATCCGCAGGCAGCCGTTCCCGAACTGCTGGACACCGTTTTGGCAACAGGCAAGCACGGGGTAGACGTCATGGCATTGCTGGACAAGGCCAATACCGACGCTTACGGCCATCCTGAACTGACCAAGGTAAGCACGGGCGTAGGCCAAAAGCCGGGCATCCTGATTTCAGGACATGACCTGCGAGACATAGAAGACCTGCTGAAACAAACCGAAGGCACAGGCATTGATGTCTACACGCACAGCGAAATGCTGCCGGCACACTACTATCCAAGGCTCAAACAATACAAACACCTTGTAGGAAACTACGGCAACGCATGGTGGAAACAGAAAGAAGAGTTCGCCACTTTCAATGGTCCTATCGTATTTACGACCAACTGCATCGTGCCGCCAACTCCCCAAGCCAACTACAAAGACCGTGTGTTTACGACCAACAGTGCCGGTTATCCGGGCTGGAAACATATTCCCGCAGGAGCCGACGGACGCAAGGACTTCTCGGAAGTCATCGCCTTGGCCAAGACCTGCGAGCCTCCTACGGAGATAGAACATGGCGAAATCGTGGGCGGATTTGCACATGCACAGGTATTTGCACTGGCCGACAAGATTGTAGAAGCAGTCAAGAGCGGCGCCATCCGCAAGTTTATCGTGATGAGCGGATGTGACGGCAGGATGAAAAGCAGGGACTATTACAGCGAGTTTGCCCGTGCCCTGCCCGCCGATACGGTCATACTGACCAGCGGTTGTGCAAAATACAGGTACAACAAGTTGCCCCTCGGCGACATTGGAGGTATTCCCCGGGTGCTGGACGCAGGCCAGTGCAACGACTCCTACTCGTGGGCTGTGGTGGCCTTGAAACTGAAAGAAATCTTCGGAGCTAACGACATCAACGACCTTCCGATATTCTTCAACATCGCATGGTACGAACAAAAGGCCGTCATCGTGCTGCTCGCACTCCTCAGCCTCGGCGTGAAGAACATCCACATAGGCCCCACTCTGCCGGCATTCGTTTCTCCCAACGTGCTGAAAGTGCTTGTAGAAAACTTCGGACTGGCACCCAACGGCACGGTAGAAGAAGACATCCAGCGGTTTGTAAGCTAAGCAACGCTCCTTTTATAATTCATCATTTATAAACGAGAGTGCCGTGCGCCACGGCTGCACGGCACTTCTTTCCCAACCCATTTCACCATGAACAAGACATCAAGACTTGCCTTTGAGCAATGGCCGCTCGACCTGCTGATAGACTATGCGCTGAAGGTGCATCACCGAACCATTCGCAAAGAAGGCCCCGAAACACTGCAACTGCTCGACAGACTGGCCAACCGATATTCTTCGATGAAGCCTGTCTACGAGGCATTTGCCGAAACGCTCGAAGCCATAGAAAACCATCTGATGAAGGAAGAGAATGTGCTTTTCCCTTATCTCTACGAACTCTTTGAAGCACACGAGACAAAACAGAGCCTGCCGCCGATGCACTGCGGCACGATAGCCAACCCCATCGGCGTGATGATGATGGAACATGACGACGAGACCGAACGACAGAACCGCATTGCCGCACTGACCAATAACTATACGGCTGCCCCCGACTCAGACGACGACTGCCGCCGGGTCATGGAGCGACTGAAAGAGTTCAGGGAGGCATTGCTCGAACATATCTACATCGAAAACAACATACTCTTCACCCGTTTTCGCAACATCGAGGCGCAAGTGGTAGAAGAAATGTAAGTCCATCATATACCTTGCAGCCGCCATCCAAGCGGAACGCAAGTCCCCCTTTCCCACCCTTCCGGCCTGTGGCCTGCAAACCCACAGCCGGAAGGGTGTTACATGTTTTTGCGCAAGAGGATGATTTACCGACCGCCAAAGCTATATTCTGCGCTGACAAAATTTCTTCCCGGCTGTTTTCTTTCTCCTGTCGGCATCTTATCGCTGTTTTTCCTCGGTATAGCCCGCCACGCTTTCGGCAAAAACGGCAGACAAACTGCTCGGCATCCGAACAAATTCAACCCAGCCTCCCACGACCGAATTGGAGTAATCATAAACCCAAATCGGTCATTAGACCGCCAAGGTTACATGCCTCACTGAAGATATTGCTTACCGACCGCTTTCGTCCGCTTGTCGGCAGCTTCTCTGTCCTTCTTCCTCGGCGTAGCCCGCCACGCCTTCGGCAAAGCCGACAGACAATCTGCTTGACATCCGAACAAAATCAGAACGGTCTCTAATAACCGAATTGGGATAAAAAAATGACCCGACAGTGTAGCAAAACGACAATGGGCTGCGTCAAATGATTGAAATCAATTAAAACCGAATGATGTCATATAAGTTGAATATTAATTTTGCATATAAGTCAGGAAAGGCTACCTTTGCCGGGTCAGCTCGACAACAAACCATACAATTACAAACCATGATTAGCAAAAATATGAAAACTCTAAAGACTTTTCTCGTGGTGGCATTTCTATGCTGCACCGCTTTCGCACAGGCACAAACATCGACCATCACCGGTATTTTGGCCGACTCTTTGACACAAGAGAGAGAACCCTATGCGACCATCCGTGTGTTCAAAGACGGCAAGACAGACAAGCCCGTGGGCATGTCGTTGGCCGATATAGACGGAAACATCAGCCAAACGGTATCGGGAACGGGAACATTCACACTCGTCATCAGCTCTATGGGAAAAGAAACCGTCACCAAAAAGGTGAACCTCAACGGCGAACCCACCCTCCATCTGGGCACCATCTACCTGCACGACGACAAGCAGATGCTGAAGGAAGTTGAGGTGGTGGGTCACAAGCCATTGGTGAAGATGGAAACCGACAAGATGAGCTACAACGTAGAAAACGACGCAGACGCCAAGGCTTCGACCGTGCTCGACATGCTACGGAAAGTACCGATGGTGACCGTTGACGGTCAAGACAACATCAGCGTAAACGGCTCTAATTCATTCAAGGTCTACGTAGACGGCAAACCCAACATGATGTTAAGCCAAAATCCGTCGATGGCATTTAAGAATATGCCGGCCTCGATGGTCAAGAACATCGAGGTGATAACCAACCCCGGCGCCCGATATGACGCCGAAGGAACAAGCGGAATACTGAACATCGTGATGAACCGGCAACAGGCTGGCATGCAAAGCATGGACGGCATCAACGGAGATGTGTCTTTCATGGGCGGCAACAGCATCATAGGCGGTTCGGCATCGGTGAGCGGGCAGAAAGGGAAATGGTCGTTCTCGGCCAACGGTGCATACAACTATGCATCGGCAGACGGCACGGAAATCACCATCGAGCGAGAACAGTTCAGCAACGCTGGCAACTCGAAGATGCACTATTTTCAGGACGGACGCTACATAAGACCTTTTGCGATGGGTGGCGCAACCGTAGGATATGAGCTTGACTCGATGAGCAGCGTCAACGCATCCTTCAACTACATGCGCTGGGAAAACACCACCAAGGGAAACCCAACGACCAACATCAGCGGCGACTTATACGGAGGGGACTTTTCATACACCAACCGAATGAAGAGCGTAGACACTGGAACATCATGGTCGGGAAGCATAGACTACCAGCGATTCTTCAACCCCGAACGCACCCGCTCGCTCACACTGGCTTACCATCTCTCCTACAGTCCGCAAGAGAGCAACAACGAAACAGTGTTCGACAAGACATACGCCTTGCCCATAGACCTGACCAGCCGCCTCTCGTACAACAAGAGTTCGGCCACCGACCATACGGCCATGATAGACTATGCCACGCCCATCGGGAAAGGACAAACCTTCAACACCGGCGTCAAGTTCATAGGACGAAGAAGCAAGGCAGACGCTTCTTACTATCTGGACAATGGCGGAACCATGGTACTCTCGCCGGAACTCAGCCTGAAATACAGGTTCGACGACTTCATCGCCGCGGCCTACACAGAATATGCCTTGAACACAAATAAGTGGGGAGCAAAAGCCGGACTGCGCTACGAACAGACCTGGCAGAAAGCCAAATATGAAACTGTCAACGGCAAGGACTTCAAGAAAAACTACGGCAACTTGATTCCTTCGGCTACTCTTTCATATAATATCGCACCGACCACCAACATCGGCCTGAACTATAACATGCGTATTTCACGCCCCGGCATATCGTTCCTCAACCCCTATGTAGACCGATCTACGCCGCTGGCTCTCACCTATGGCAATACCAACTTGGAAGTGGAAAAGACCCATAATACAAGTCTTGTGTTCAATCACTACGCCAACGGCATGATGATTAACACCACCTTGAGCTACAGTTTCTGCAATAATGCCATCGAAAACTACTCTTTCTACGCCGACGGACTGCTTCACACCACTTACGGCAACATCGTCAAGCAGCGCAATATGGACTTGAATGTTTACATCAACTGGCCGGTGACAAGGTCAACACGCCTGATGATCAACGAAAGTCTTTCTTACATAGACACCAGAAGCTCTGCTCTCGACGCACGAAACAACGGCTGGAACATCTCATCCATGATCGGATTGCAACAGACTTTGCCTTGGAACATCAACCTTGGTGCATATCTCATCAACCGATCAAAGAATTATACGCTTCAAGGTTGGAGCTCGGGATTCAACATGATACATGGAAGCATCACGAAAAAGCTGCTGAACGACAAACTGAGCATAGGCGTTTCGGGTGTCAGCGGACTGGGCAACGGCGGCAATCTGGCCATTGACGTCTACAGCAAAGGCAAGGATTTCGTCAACAAACAGATAGTGCGTGTTCCGGTGAAATTTATCATGGCAACCGTAACCTACAGTTTCGGAAACTCGAAAATACAACAAAAGAGCCGTCAGACCAAGCCCGACAACGACTTCAAAGAAAACAACAAGAGCGACGGAATGATACCGGGTATCGGTGTCGGACAGTAAACTTCGACGACCTGCGGTCTTGTTTGTAAGCCACACTGTGAGGCTCAAACAAGAAAATGCAGGACGAAAGGAGGCTTGTCTTTCATGCTTTCACAAGGCATTTGGTCATTGCCTCCAAACAGAATATGGGTCAAACGACATGAAAACAGTCGTTTGACCCATATTGATATATCTCTTCAACTCCAATCAGTCATGAGATACCATGTTGATTTTGTTCGGATGCCAAGCAGATGGTCTGCCGTTTTTACGAAATCATAACGGGTTACGCAGAGGGAAAACGGCAGACAAACGGACAGCAGGCGGACAAAAGCAGCTGGGGGCAATGCCATTAGCTGGAAATGTAGCCTTTGCGGTCTTATGACCGATTGGGGTTAACCCCCGAAGAGAGAGGAAGCGGATATACAGCCCGCAGGACTTTCCTGCCCATGCGCAAACAGGCAAGAAGCCTACAGAAACGGGGCAATCCTTATAACTGTGATGCTATATCAGCATCCAAGTCCTTGATTTCCCGAGGCCCTTTCACCACCGAATTGTCCCGACCGATGATATAACTGCACGGTATTTGGGGTGCAACACTGAGATAAGCCTGTGTGCGTGTGCCGTCATCGTGTACGTTTATCCACGGAAGAGAGGCTGTCTGGGTTTTCCAGAAATGTTCGTCGGCATCGAGAGAAACCTGATAAATCTCCAAGCCTTTCGACCGATATTTGTCGTAAAGTTCACGAAGCATCATGATGCGTTCCGTCGAACCCTTCATGCTGAACAGGTGGAAGTCGAGCAAAACAACTTTTCCTGCCAACTGCGAAAGCCTTTGTGTGCGCCCTTTATTGTCGTTCAGAGCCACGTCTATCAGTCCGGCTTCTCCCACTTGGTCAGCATCGAGCACCCATTCCTTGCCCCTGTTCTCCATGATTCGCTTCTCCCTCATGCCCTCAAGGGCAATATTGTGGAGGTTTTTTCCACGAAGCGAACCGGGATAGAACGCATCCCAACTGGTGGCAACTGCCGCAAAGACCTTGACATCCTTGCCGTCACGGCGCGGATCGAATATCATCCAAGCCTCATTGCCTACGGCGATATACTGGAAAAGAGCAAAATAGGCATAGGCTTTCATTGGCTCTTTGAAGATGTAATTGCGTGAAATATCTCGCTTGTAGGCATCGATGAGGCGCAAGATGCTGTCTTCGGCCGTCTGCAAGCCGATGCCCGGATTTTCAAATACTGACCTTGCATGCTCTTGCAAGGCTATCTGTTTCTGCGACAATTCCCTGATGACCTCGCAATTGCGTGACCCTGACACCGCATATTGCACCGACATGGAGGGGTAGCGGGCATCGACGGTAATCGTCTCGGTAGAGTCTACGCTCAAGTTGATGATTTGTCCGGCAATGCGCAGGCGGTAAAACTCCGGCGCATCGGGGGCAAGCCCCTCGAAAGAAAAGGCACCCTCTTCATCGAGCTTGACCGAATCGACCGCCTGCGGGCCGTCGAGTGCCATGTTCTCGAAGTAGAGCACCGAGTCTTTTGCCTGTGAAATCTTGCCTGAAATGTGGAATTTCTTTTCCGAGCAGGATGTAAACAATACAGCAACAACAGCCCAAATCAAAACCGGAAAGAAAATAGAAGCATGCTTTTTCATGATGTTCGCAAATGATTATGCCTGCAAAATTACGCTTTTCTGACCGCAATCCCAAATTTGACCGCTCCATTTTCTGCAACCTGCAAAAGCACCCTTTAGAAAGCAGGCAACAGCCACACAAATAGATTTCTTCTATATCGGTATAGTTTTTATCTGTTGTCGGGAGCGGAAGAGGGGCGTATCTTTGCATCAGAAAATAACAAGTAAAACAATAAAAGAACAGAAAGGAATCATGAAAATGAAAACGATCAATTATCTGAACTTGGACGAAAAGAATATCAACCAAGTAACAAACGGACTGAATCAACTGTTGGCCGACCTGCAAGTGTTCTACTCCAACTTGCGCGGATTCCATTGGAACGTAAGGGGCAAGGGCTTCTTCAACCTCCATGCCAAGTATGAAGAGTTCTATGATGACGTTGCCGAGAAGGTAGACGAGGTGGCAGAGCGCATCCTCCAGTTAGGCGGCGTGCCCGAGAACCGCTACAGCGAATACCTGAAGATTGCCCAAATCAAGGAAGACGGCTTCACGCCAGCAGGACGCTCAGGCATGCAAAAGGTTCTCGAAAGCCTCTCCATACTCATCGCCCAAGAACGAAAAGTGCTGCAAGCGGCCGGAGATGCCAATGATGAAGTTACCGCCTCGCTGATGAGCGACTACCTAAAATCGCAGGAAAAAACTGTCTGGATGCTCGTGGCATTCCTCGGTGAGAAACCTGAATAAATACCATCCGTTAAGAAGATTAGAAACATCGACTGCCTGTCTGCAAGCCATTTACAGACAGCAAGATGAGGAAAATCATTCCAAGCTGCTTCGCGCCAAGCGCAAAGCAGCTTTATTTTTTATCCGGCGGCCGTTAGAAATCGGTCGGTAAGCAACATCTTCTCTGCTGTTCTTCCTCGGCATAGCCCACTACGCCTTTGGCAAAAGCGCAGACAATCTGCTCGACATACGAACACAATCAGTACGGTCTCTAATGACCGAATTGGGTTCAATGTGATTGCTGTTGTAGTTGAAGTCCACGGTGAAACAACGACCAAGTCTTTCCAATCCTTTTTTGAAAGTGACTGTAAATTATTTCACGCAGCCAGTGCCTTTTGAGATTAAGACATTTCATTACAAACACAAATGAATGAATTAACGCCGTAAAGACGCAAAAACGGTTTTCGCCATATGGGAAAAAGGCAACCGCAAAAGGCTGACTTCAGCGTGAAAAGTGGTTCTTTGTCATCTTGCGATACACCGAAGGAGTAATGCCATACTGCTTCTTGAACATTGCAATAAAGGTGGTCGGCGACTTGAATCCTACGCTTTCACCAATGGCACGAATGGTATAATTCTCATATTCCTCCATGTCTGAAAGCCGCATGCATGCCATTTGTATGCGATATTCGTTCACATAGGTGTTGAAACTTTTGCCAAAAGTCTCATTGATAACCTGCGATACGTACTTCGTATTGGAGTCAACGATTTCTGCCAACAATGCCAAGGAGAAATCCTCACGGCAGTATTCCATTGTGTTTTCCATGACATTTTCGATGGCATCGGCCAGTGATTGGCTCTGCTGTCCCGTGAGATTGCCTGTGTAGCACCTCGCCTTGCAGCCTTCTTCTTGTTCGGCAGGCACTTCCCTTTCTTTGCTTTCTGCTCCCATGCGCTCCAGTTGCCCTGTAAGCAGCTCTATCCGTTCGTTTTTCTCTTTCAGTTCCTCGCTGTATTGCAGTTGTGCAGCATCCGCATGCTTGTGACTATCTGCCAATTTGCGGTTTACGAGATAGAGATTTCGGTAATTGTTGAAGAGCCTCTTCTTCTGTCTATGCACAAAAATCAACAACAGGGTGACAACAAGTGCGGCCGCCAAAATACTCCCTATCAGGATGCGCTGGTAGACGATGACCTGCCGGTGCCGCTCGTTCTTGTGTTGCAAGGCAGTGATGGCTTGGTTGATTTTGTCCATCTCGTACATAAACTGCTGATTCTTGGCCATTTCAAACTCTCTCCTGTTGAAGATGGAGTCTTTCAATGACAGGTACTTGGCCTTGTAATGCTGTGCCTTTTGCACTTCTCCTTTCTTCAGATAGACAGCCGCCATCATGTCAAAAGCCTCGCTGTACATGTGCTGCAATCCCTCCCGTTCGGCCACTTGCCAGCATCTGTCTACATAATGGAGCGTAGAGTCGTACTCGCCCATTCGGAAATAAGCCTTGTAAACTTCTTCGAGAGCCGAGCATTCGTAATTGGGGGCGAGCTTGTGCTTGCGCGCATAGAGCGCAAGGGCTTTCTGCATGTCAACAGCCTCTTTGTATTTCCCTTCCGAAGCCTTAATCAAAGCCAGATTGAAACGAATGAGAAAGGGGAAACTTGCATGGTTTCTGCCATCCATCCGTTGCATTTTTCGGTAATATTCTTTGGCCGCCTGCGTGTTGCCCAGCAATATATTGACATAACAGCAGTTGTTGAGCAGAGCCAGCAGGGAAAAATTGTCGGGATGCTTATCCATCAAAGATAGCCCCTTGCGATAATAGTCGAGAGCCTTCTCGTATTCCTTGAACATGCAATAAACGTTTCCGATGCACTTATAATACTCCATGATGCGCTTCTTCGTTCTGCTTCCATCGCATATTTTAAGGCCGTTTACATAGAATTTCAGTGCTATGGCGTAGCTGCCGCTCCAATAATAGAGGTTTCCGGCTTTCATACAAGCATCGGCGACATGCTCCCTCTCCTCCTCGTTCCACTTCTCCTTCGTCCTGTTGGATACCATAATATAATAAGCCAAGGCCTTTTCGTTTTCCCGATTTTTTGCAAACAGGTCTCCACGGCGCAAGATTTCCGCCGAAGGGAGATGGGCAACGCTCTTGACAAGTGCACCATACGAACTTTCGTCGCCGGCTTTCGCCACGACAAAAACAGCCATACAACATAACACAAGCCAGACTTTTCCAAGCCAATTCAGCCCTTTATAGATATCAAAACAGTTCATCCTATTATATTTCGGCTGCTAAAGTTATCATTTTTTCCGTATTCATATGCAATTGTTTCCTGTTTTTTCTTCATCTGCCCTTTGATTAGCCATGATTTAGCCATGATGAGATGTTCTGACGACCGTTTTTGATTTAACCCCAATCGCTCATTATACCGCCAAGAATATATTACCTGTCAACAACTCGGCTTACCGACTGCTTTACTCCGATTGTAGGCCGCTTCCCCGCATTTTTTACTCAGCGTAGCCCGCTACGCTTTCGAAAAAAACACAGACAAGCAACTCTACAGTCGAAAAAAGCAGAACGGTATATAATGAACGACTGGGGTTTAACCCCAATCGCTCATTATACCGCCAAGAATAAATTACCTGTCAACAATTCGGCTTACCGACTGCTTTACTCCGATTGTAGGCTGCTTCCCCGCATTTTTTACTCAGCGTAGCCCGCTACGCTTTCGAAAAAAACGCAGAAAAGTAGCCTACAGTCGAAAAAAAGCAGAACGGTATATAATGAATGATTTGGATTAAAAAACAAAACATACATATTTACATCATCCACATTCCTTAGAAGATTATTTCAAATTTATAAATTTAAAACAATTGGATTTGCAAAAGAAATGTCAAAAAACTATATTTGCCAGAGCAGACAAGAAGCATTGGAGAAGGAAAAACGACTCTTGCAAGAGGAGGACAGCTTTCTTTCACGCAAAAGTGAGAAACGCTTGATAACTGCCAGAGAAATATAGGTTATTCTTGTCACAGCATTCTGCTTCACAACAGGGAATACTTGGATGACCGCCGATGCAAAAACGAAAAGGCCGAGGACTATTTTTTCAACCTAAATATATCATTATGAAAAGTAAAAAATTACCTACCATCCTTATCGCCATGCTGGCGATGCTATGGACATTGCCAACAACGGCACAGTTGCAAATAGCCGGACAGGACATAACTACTGCCGGAAACCAAACCGGGGAATGGCTCAAAAGCGGCACGGTGCACTTCGATGGTGACAAGACACTGACCCTCGACAATGCGGTAATTGAAACAACGGCCGCCGAAGGCAATGCCGCCGTCGCCATCAAGAATAAGAGTATCGACGGGTTCATCCTCAAGCTCACAGGAGAAAACATTGTCAAATCGGCCAAGAGTTCGGCCATCATTAACTATGCCACGATGACCGTGACCGGAAACAGCGGAAAACTGACGGCACAGGGAACTAACGAAAGCGGATTCTGCGGCATCATCAACTGGGGGACGTTTACCATCAAAGACTGCGAGGTGACAGCAACGGGCGAAAGCGGAATAGCCTGCGGCAACTTCGTCTTCGACAATGCTACGGTGACAATAAAAGGCAATGGCAACGAGTCTTCAGTATATGACATCGAAGAACCCGAGTTTATAAACTGCAAAATTACACAACCAGACGGTGCAGCGTATGATGAAAAACGCAGAAGCATCGTTGCCAATGGTGCACTTGTCAAAGAAGAAATCATCATCAAACCCGTAGCAGGCGTAGAAGAATATGCCCTCTACATAGCGGGAATGAAAGTAACATCGGCCAATTGCAACGCCCTTTCAGGCATCGAAGGAGTGACAGGAAAAGTAAACTACAGCCCGGCATCGAAAACGTTGACGCTCGAGAATGCGACCATCACCGCCGAAGACGATTTGGAAAGCATCTTCAACGAAGGCATCGACGGACTGAAGATAAAGCTCATAGGCAAAAACAAATTAAAAGCCAATGAAATAACCATCCTCATCCTCTGTCCTACCGAGATATACAGCATGGACGGAACAGGTGAACTCAACATCGAAAGCGGCTATGCCGGCATCTTCTTAGACGATGAGGGGAGCTTTGCCGAAAAGGTGGGAGACCTCGCCGTGCGCAATTGTATGTTAACCATCAACGGCAACGACTATGGCATTGTCGGCACGGAGAACCATCTTTCCACCCTGCAAGTTAACCAGTCGACCATCAAGGCCAAAGGGGCAACAGCCTCATTATGCTATCTCAGGGAAGTAGTACTGACCGAATGCATAGAAGCAGGCGCAGAGGGATTCCTGAAATTTCATGAAGGAGAAATGGCTTTGTGGGACAAGAGCGAGTTTGACAACAACGGAAAGTACGTATATTGTACCGAATGGCTTTTTATAAGGCCACTCGAAAGATACGGACTGAAGGTTAACGGCGTACAGGTAACTGAACTGAACTGCGGCAAACTCTCCGACATTGAAGGTGTGCAAGGCAGCATTGTCTACGACAAAGAAAAACAAACGTTGACGCTCGACAATGCAACCATTGCTGCAACAGGCAATAACGACGGTGTGTGCAACGACGGAATAGAAGGGCTTACCATACAAATCAAGGGCACGTGCAGCATAACCGCAGGCAAAGACGCCATCGGCCACAAACAGCCGACCACCATCAGCGGCAACAACGCCGATAAGCTGGCTCTCACCAGCGAATACAGTTGTGGTATATACATGAACGGCGCAGCACTGACCATACGCAACTGCAACGTTGAAGCTAACGGAAAATACGGCATTGCAGGGCAAAACGGAATAAGCGGAGAGGAGCTTACCATCCAAAACGCCACCGTGAAAGCCAAAGGAAACGGTATTCAAGGTTCTATCTTTGACATTGCTTCGCTGACACTCGAGAACTGTGAGATTACGAAACCTCAAGGTGCGGCATTCAACGGAAGCCTGAACGGAGTGGCACTAAACAACGTGCTCGTGAAAGAACAAGTGGTCATAGAGCCAACCCAAGTAAACATTGAGAACATCACAACGACCCACGAGGCTGCCATCACAGGCATTTACGACACAGTAGGACGGAAAATCGACACCTTGCAACGTGGAATAAACATTGTCAAGACCAGCAACGGAACGAGAGTGAAAGTCGTGAAGAAGTAGTCTCGCCCATCTGTTATGTTACAGATGCTCGTCACAGGATTTCCTATATATAAATAGGTAAGAAAGGAAAAAACGAAGACTTTTCCGTCAATTTCCTAAGAAACCTCGTAGGAGGTTTCTTAGGAAATCCTTTCGACAAGTTTCCTTTGAGAGCCTTTGGAGGACTTCTTGGACTTGTTCTTTTGAGTTTTCAGAGAAGCATACAGGCAAACGGAGCCTAACAGCATGCACTCATTCACACCAATCGGTCATGAGAGGCCGCACTGATTTCGTTTGAATGTTGAACAGACAGGCTGTCGTTCTTTCAAAAACGTATCGGATTACGCCAAAGAAAAACAACAGGCAAAATGCCGACAAACGAACGAAAGCAACCGTCAAACGACATCATTAGCCGAAAAAGAAACCCGAGTGGCCTAACGACCGATTTGGGTTCAATAGCCACCATTCCCAAAAAGATTTTTCAAATTTATAAATCTAAAACGATTGAGCTTGTGAAAACAAGGCCAAAAGGCTAAATTTGCAACATTCATTACTAACCAAATAATAATAAATTATGAAAAAACTACTTTTTATTGTGTTCATCTGTTGGACGCTTTTAGGGAGTCTTCAGGCTGCGAAAGACTTCACTTCATTGGGAAAGAAAACCTATGGTATGGCCATTTCACCCAATGGAAGATACATAGTGGGAAACAACAATGACCAAAGAGTTCATGGATTGAACATGGTGAGCTTTGTTTATGATATGCAAACAAAAACCATCTCATGGCCAACCGAATTTGATGCCAACGACCTCAGCAAAGGCGGCCAGTTTGAAAACGTGAACGATGAGGGCACGATTTGCGGTATGGTGAAAGAAATAAGCCATCAAGTGACATGGGACGGAGTAACAGGACCAACCAGCGTGGCCGCTATCTGGAAGGGCGGGACGATTACCAAGCTTCCCTATGGCGACCTGAACATCGACGAATTCATACAGCCAGTGGACGGAACATTCGCCTTGGCCATTTCAAAGAACGGAAAAACCGTCGTTGGTTATGCGTGCTGCGGAAACTACGCCACCGTAAAACCCTGCAAATGGACTCTTGACGACAGCGGCAATTGGTCAATGGAGATACTGCCCATGCCCGAAGGCGGCAAGAGCGCAAGCGCATTCGACATTTCCGAAGACGGTTCTGTTATCCTCGGTTCGGCACAAATCAACTACAATACCTATGCCATTTACTGGAAAGACGGCGTTTGCCACAGGGTGCAATGCACGGAAGAAGATGCTGGAAACGCCATGTACGGCATTAAAGCAATGGACTTGAGCCCCAACGGAAAGTACTTCACTTTTGCCCTGAGCTTTACCACTCATTACCGGATATTCGATGTAGAGACCGGAACTTACCGTGCCATGCCCAACTTCGACTCGGAAGGCATGGCCAACTTCCTGACCGTCGACAACAACGGCAATGTGACCGGAGCCTTCACCTACGGTTCTGCTGCATTTGGAGAAGAGACCTACAACCAGCCGTTCTACTATCAATATTCATCCAACCGCCTATTCGACCTTACCTATTATATGTCTTTGTTCGCAGCGGGCGTTACCCCCGAATTCTCCTTCAGTCCGCTCGACAAGACACAGGTCTTTCCCTTTGCCATGTCGGCAGACGGCAACACCATCTTAGGAAACACAGATGTGTACTCTGCTTTGGGACAGGTTCCCACGGCATGGGTACTGCGTCTCGAACCATTCGATATGCTCATACCCGACACACCGGAAAAAATCACGGGAATATCGGAGAACCTTCGTCAGGTAGTTTTGACTTGGAAGCGAGACACGAAGACATACGAAGGGCTCACGCTGAAAGGATATAACGTGTATTGCAACGGAAAACTGGCCCAGAAAGTTGAAGAAATCAAAGATGAAATACAAGTAATCATCGAAAACGTAGCCGCCGGTTATCCGCAATATTCCGTTGAAGCCATCTTCAAAGACACCAACGACAAGGAAATTTTGTCGCCACGCTCCATTCCGGTTACCGTAGCCGTGGCCGACAACTATAACCTGCCACTTTTCGACAATTTTGATGATGAGTCGCTGCAAACCAATTATTGGACGACAACAGAGGACTACGGAGAAGAAAACGACAAGTTTTGGGGAACTGCCCAATATGCCGGCTATCAGGGAACGTTCGCCCTCGCCACCGGTGCAACAATGAGAAAGCCATACTCCAACAGTCTCGTATCGCGCCAGATGGATGCAACGAAAGCCGACAAGGTGAAGTTCTCATTCATGTTGCTCGGCAACCTGTTCTACAACCCGGAAGAACCCGTGCTCGACAAAGACACCCTGACACTTGAGGTTTCTACCGACAAAGGGCTCAACTGGACACCGGTGAAAGACTGGATTATCGGCAAGCTCCCGAAATATTACACGATACAGGCCGTAGACATTTCCCAACAGGTAGCCAAGAAAATGTTCACAATACGTCTGCGGAAGCACGGCGAGGGCAAAATACAGTATTACATCTACATGGACAACCTGAAGGTAAGCACCCAAAACGAAAAGGAAGCACCGAAGGGAATCATCGGCGAGTATATAGAAAAGGAAAAGAAAGTGAAGGTATTATGGCAGAATGTGTCGCAAGCCTACCCCCTCAACTACGTGAACGACGAACCGATGCGCATGCTTTCGCTTGGAAACGAAGGCAAGGAACTGATAGGTGCCAACATGTTTACAACCTCTGAGCTTGCACTCTATCACGGAAAATATCTCACTTCGGTAAGTACCACCATCAATTACTACTCCCAATACGAACAGGGAAAGGGCATCCATGCCTCCGTTGTGGTGTTCGAGGATGGCAAACTGATACGCGAACAAGCCATCAATGACATGAAATACAACGAGTATATCACACAGAAGCTGGATGAACCGGTATTGATTGACAAGACGAAAGAACTGAAAATCGGCATCAAGGTTTATGATTACGACGTCCAGCAAGTACCGCTGCTCTACTCCAACTCTCCGGACTGCATCCCCGGCAAGAGCGACTTGTACTCTGAAGACAACGGAAAGACATGGCTTTCGGTACACAAGTTCTTTACAGACAATAACCAAGCAGGCAGCGCAGACTGTTGCTGGTACATCACCGGAAACGTGACCGAGACAACTACGTATGAACCTTCGGCCGATGCCAAGAATCTGATTGGCTATAACATCTTCCGCAACGGTGAGCAGATGAACGACATCTACATCCCCGGTTTCAGTTCACGCTACATTGACACGGCACCTGTTGACAACGCTTCTTATGAAGTTGTGGCCTATTACGCAGACGGTTCTATATCTGATACATCCCAACCTTACCTCGTGGGAATACTCACCCACATAGACCGCAACCAATTGCATGGCAGCCTCATCAGCTATACCGACAACACGCTGACGGTCAATGGACGTTGCGACAAGGTTTCACTTGTGTCAGTCAACGGCCAAACCCTTGTGCAAAGCACGAACGGCCGCATCTCACTGTCCGACATTCCGGCTGGTATATATATGGTCGTAGTACAGGTCGATGGCAGAATTGCAACGCAAAAGATTGTCAAGAGATAGCTTCTCCATGCCGGCATACGGGATTTTCGATATACCGGCAAACAAAAGAAAAGTCTCTGTAAAAGAGTATTTTTCATCTGAATCCATCCGGATTGTTCATGCCTGAAAGGCTGGGGCAATCCGGATTATTCTTTGCTTTCTGTCCGCAAGTTCGGGAAAAGGCGCAAATTTCTCATCAAAAATTTCTTTATATGTTTTTTTTATGTACTTTTGTACTCTAATATTATCTCAATTCGGTCATTAGAGACCGTTCTGATTTTGTTCGGATGTCAAGCAGATTGTCTGTCGGCTTTGCCGAAGGCGTGGCGGGCTACGCCGAGGAAAAACGACAGAGAAGCTGCCGACAAACGGACGAAAGCGGTCGGTAAGCAATATCTTCAGCGAGGAATGCAACCTTGGCGGTCTAATGACCGATTTGGGATTATCTCACTCTTCGGGGTGAAACATGCTCACAACCATCATCACGCCATTGCCATATACCGATGCAAATCGGATGCTTTCAGGCATAGGCGCAATGCAGGCATGGGCTGTCTCCGTATGGGAGGAAGGGCAAGACACAGTCTTTCTATTCCCGACAAACAATGAAAAGTACATCAAGAAACAAAAAGAAAAACAACAAAAACCTTTCTATGAGAAAGACACTTATCATGGGCGTGGTCATGTTATGCACCACCCTGCAAACCAACGCACAGGGAAACAACTCCGGAATGGGAGGAGATGAAGGCGATGTAGAGTCACTTGCGGCTAAGGTCATGAAGCAAGAGAAAAAGAACGACATGTTTAACGTGTACCTAAACTACGCTGCTTCGGTGCAGGCCAACGAACAAGACAACGCTTGGAACTCGGCATTTGCCAACAAACAGTTGCGCCTTGAAATCATGGGACATATCACCGACAAGCTCTATTACCGCTTGCGTCATCGGCTCAACAGCAGCAATCAGGCTGCCAGAGGCGACAACTTTGCCCGTGCCACAGACTTGATGCTCATAGGGTATGACTTCAACAAGAAGATAGGCGTTCAGGCCGGAAAGGTTTGTCAGGCATGGGGAGGCTACGAATATGACGAAAACCCTATGTACATCTACGAATACTCAGAGTTCGTCAACCGAATGGACATCTTCAAGGCGGGTGCCTCTGTGTCTTACAAACCGGTAGAGACACAAGAGTTTGTATTCCAAGTGACCAACACATACAGCGGTAACCTGCAAGAGGAATACGGCGAAAAGGCTCTCGCATTGGGAAAGAAATCAAAAGTCATTGAGAGTGCCGGTGCGCCATTCACTTATATCCTCAACTGGAACGGCAGCTTTTTCGGTAACCGCCTACAAACCCGCTGGGCTGTGGGATTGCAAAAATTGGCTGTCGGACAAACAGCCAAGCTCATCACATTGGGACAGAAACTCAATCTTCCCAAGCTACAGGTTTACCTCGACTACATGAGCGAATGGGACGATGTAGACCACCTGCGCCTCGTCTCCGAAGAACTGGTGCCCATCTTTGACGGCATCAACAGGGACTTCGACCATTTCTATTTTCAGGACACGAGGTATCATTCGTTCATAGCCAAGGCCAACTGGCAGTTCTATCCACAATGGAACCTGATGCTGAAAGGAGCATACGAAACCGCCCATCTGGACGAGTACAATGCCTTTCAAGACTACCGGAAGTCATACAGCTATCTGGCAAGCGTGGAATATTATCCCATCAAAAAGCAAGATTTGCGCTTCTTCCTTGCTTATGTAGGCCGCCATGTCAACTACGAATATGATGACTGGGACTACTCTACCAACCGCATCGAACTGGGACTGATGTACCGTATCAAGTGCTACTAACAAGCCAAAGAACATATAACTTTAATAACTATAAACTCACAAACGATTATGGCAAAAGAAAAATTCAGACTTGAGTCTGACCTTTTGGGTGAACTTCAAGTCCCGAAAGATGCCCTCTACGGTGTACAGACACAACGTGGAATCAACAACTACCGTATTTCTCACACGCAGATGTGCGACTTCCCCGACTATGTCATCGCAATGGCGTATGTAAAATGGTCGGCCATTCAGACCAACAATGTGCTCGGCGTTATCGACGACAAGATTACCAAGGCCGTAGAACAGGCCTGCAAGGAAATTGTCGAAGGACAGTTCCACGACCAGTTCCCCGTAGACATGGTACAGGGAGGTGCCGGAACATCGGTCAATATGAATGCCAATGAGGTGATAGCCAACCGCGCCCTCGAAATCATGGGCTACGAGAAAGGCGACTACCAGCATTGTTCTCCCAACGACCACATCAACTGCGGACAGTCTACCAATGATGCCTACCCCACGGCTCTGCACCTGACCATCATCCGCATGAACAAGACTTTGGTGGAAAGTCTGAAACTGCTGGCTGGTGCATTCCGTGCCAAAGGACGCCAATGGCGCAATGCCATCAAGATGGGACGCACCCAGTTGCAAGACGGAGTACCCATGTCTTCAGGCCAAGAGTTCATCGCCTTTGCCAACCAGTTGGAAGACGAGGTGAAAAACCTTACCTACCACGTAAAACAGATGTATGAAATCAATATGGGCGGAACGGCTATCGGAACCGGACTCAACGCTGCACCGGGTTTCCCCAAAGTATGCGCTGAGAAACTGTCCAAACTTACAGGAGAGCCGTTCTATGCCTCCAAGGATCTCATTGCGGCTACACCCGATACCTCTCCATATGTGGGTTATTCGGCAGCCGTGAAGCGTCTGGCCGTAAAACTGTCGAAGATATGCAACGACTTACGCCTGCTGGCCTCTGGCCCCTGCTGTGGCTTGCACGAAATCAACCTTCCCCCGAAAGCTCCCGGCTCATCTATCATGCCTGGAAAGGTAAATCCCGTCATTCCGGAAGTAACCAACCAAGTATGCTTCAAGGTTATCGGCAACGACGTTACAGTAAACTTTGCGGCCGAAGCAGGCCAATTGCAGCTCAATGTCATGGAACCGATTATCTTGCAATGTATCCTCGAAAGCATTACATGGATGACCAATGCCATGAACACCCTTCGTGTGGAATGTGTTGAAGGAATAACTCTCAACAGGAAACACAACGAGAAAACCGTGAAGAACAGCATCGGAATCGTAACCGCACTCAACCCATACATCGGCTACAAAGCAAGTACCAAGGTGGCAAAAGAGGCTCTTGAGACAGGTCATTCCGTGTATGACATCGTATTGAAAAAGAAACTGATGGATAAAAAGCAACTCGACGAGGTGCTCAATCCGAAAAACATGCTCAAGTCGTAAGACGAAAAGGCATATCTACGATAAGCAAAGTAACGGCGGCAGAAGGCAATCCTTCTGCCGCCGTTTTGTCTTCCCCCACCCCGAACCAGTCATTTGCTTGCTAAGGCTTTCATTTTCGACTGACCCAATTCAGTCATTATAAACCTGACTGATTTTGTTTGGATGTCAAGTAGATTGTCAGTCGGTGCTGAATCAATCCAACAGAATGCTCCCACCAGCAGGGCTACTCTATTCAAAGACTCTGATGAGGTGTTCTTCTCTTGGCGGGCAGGGGTATTGCGGACAGACACGGGGTCTGTCCCTACAATGGTTGCAACACACCAACGTTACCATGTTATGGCAAAAACAAACATGAAGATGTAGGGACAGAACCCAGTGCCCGTCCCTACATCTTCACGAATGTCTTACTGTATATAATATCATTGTAATGTTGTTATTCACGAATGACTTACCCTATATAATATCATTATTGTGTTGTTATTGCTGTCGTTGTAGGGACAGACCCTGTGTCTGTCCGTTTTTCTCGGCGTAGCGGATGCCGACAAGCGGACGAAAGCTGCCAGAAAGAGGTAGTGTCCTAAAAAGTGTGTAAGTTATCTTTCCTTTTTCTCTATTGTTGTTTCTTTTTTCTCTTTGTCCCATCTTTTAAACAGATGTATTTTTCTACTATATGTTGTTTTTGTTTCCTCCATTGCCACCGCCGCCAAC
>JAXFLJ010000036.1:0-13606 GCA_034183335.1 Prevotella sp. | reverse complement strand
TTTTGCCAAATACCCTCATTATCGTCAAGGCAGAATTGCTTGGCATTCAACACCTCATCGTCTTCAGCATCATGATGACCGCCCGAAACTGGCGAATTTGCCAACATCGGACTTTCGGTTTCTACAGGATATACCTCGATGTGCGGAGCAAGGTATGCTCTTTTTGCAACTTGATTTTTGTTCATGTTCTACAGATTTTGTGAATAAAATTTATTGTTGTTTTCCTGATTATTTTCGTTTTTCGTGATTTGCAAAATGTGTACGAAAAATCGGGCAAAGGAAACTCGTGCAAGTCCTTTGCCTATGGGGGTATGCGAGGTTGACTCGCGCGCGTACGAAAGAATGTTTTAGAGTGACGTTACGCCAGTAGCGCCTATGAGAGAGAGAGAGAGAGAGAGAGAGAGAGTAACAAATTATTTGGAATAACCAAATAATTCAATGAAAAAATCACAGAAATAATTGATTTTTCTTGCACACATATACCTTTATCATATAAGTAGAAATGCAATGGCTTGATAAGTTTTTTTGTTAAATACACAGCCTGTTTTATGTTACACGGCCACAAAGGTAAGCTATTCTTTTGAAAGGAACAAAGAAATAGAAGAAAAATTTAACTATCACTTTTGTCTTCGCTTCAAACCATTGGGCTTTCCTTTTCGCATGTGACACTTTACTTTCCATACATATCCAAAGGTAGTGCACCATGCAGGACACGTTATGGGCATACCTATAAAAGAAGTAAAAAAGCTGCGTTTATAGACATTATTTATTACTTTTGCATGAACAAAAAATAATCCCGCCATGAAATTAATAACAACCTTGCTGCTTGCAACCCTGGCCATCTGCAACGCCCTTGCAGATGACACCGAGCCGACCATCAATCCCGCCATGACCATCGTCACCGCCGACGGCGAAGAAGAAAGTACCGATTACACAGGTTCTGCCCCATTGCAGGTTCGGTTGAAGGCAAACACAGCCGACGCAGAAGGATGGACGGAGTATTACGAATGGCGATTCACGCTCGACGGAGCACAGACACCCTACCTCATCAGGTACGAAAAAGATACGGACGTGACGTTCATGCAGTCGGGCACACACAGCATCGTGCTCTATGCCACCTTTACGAAAGGAGAAAACACCGTGACCTACACGGAAGAATATTGGCAGACGACGCCTGCGCTAAGGGTAAGCATCAGCGAGAGCAAGCTGGAGATGCCCAACATATTCACCCCTAACGGAGACGGTATCAACGACATCTATAAAGCCAAGGAGGGATACCAAAGCCTTACCGAATTCAAGGCCATCATTTTTAACCGATGGGGGCAGAAGCTCTTCGAATGGAACAATCCAGCCGAAGGGTGGGACGGCAAACACAACGGCAAGGATGTGAAAGACGGAGTGTATTATGTATTGGTGAAGGCCAAAGGAGCCGACGGAAGAACATACAACATACGCAGGGACGTCAATCTGTTGCGCGAACACCTGAATGACGGCACGACAAACAGCGGCAACTAATCTCAACACAAAGAAAGAAGGATAACAATGCAACGAGAAGACCGGCAAATCAATGTTTGGGGAGCAAGAGTACACAATCTGAAGAATATCGACGTGACCATTCCGCGCGGAAGCCTCACGGTTATTACCGGCCTGAGCGGCTCAGGCAAGTCATCGCTGGCATTCGACACCATCTTTGCCGAAGGACAAAGGAGATACATAGAGACTTTCTCGGCATATGCACGCAACTTTCTTGGCGGCATGGAAAGGCCGGATGTAGACAAGATAACAGGCCTCAGCCCCGTTATCAGTATCGAACAAAAGACAACCAACAAGAACCCACGCTCTACCGTTGGCACGACAACGGAAATATACGACTACCTCAGACTGTTGTATGCACGAGCAGGCACGGCATACAGCTATGTCACGGGCGAGAAGATGGTCAAGTATTCGGAAGAAAAGGTGGTCGACATGATTCTATCAACCTACAACGGCAAGAAGATAGTTCTTCTCGCCCCTTTGGTAAGACAGCGCAAGGGACACTATCGGGAACTCTTTGAAAGCATGCGACGCAAAGGCTATCTATACGTCCGCATAGACGGCGAGATACAAGACCTCGTGCAAGGCATGAAGGTAGACCGATACAAGAACCACAACATCGAGGTTGTCGTAGACCGTCTGATTGTGAGAGGCAAAGACGACGAGCGACTTCGGAAAAGCGTACAGAATGCCATGAGGCAGGGCGAAGGCGTGGTGATGGTGTACGACAACGAAGAAGCATGCACCAAGAACTTCTCCAAACGGCTCATGTGTCCCACCACAGGAATCGCCTACGGAGAACCAGCTCCCAATCTCTTTTCGTTCAATTCTCCCGAAGGTGCCTGCAAGCAATGCAAAGGCTTGGGATACATCAACCAGATTGACTTGAAGAAAGTCATACCCGACGACAGCCTTTCCATCAAAGAAGGAGCCATCGTTCCACTCGGCAAATTCAAGAACCAAATGATATTCTGGCAGATAGAAGCCATTCTCGAGCAAAACGAATGCAATCTGTCCATGCCTGTAAGGGACATTCCCCAGGAAATACTCAACGAAATACTATATGGCTCGTTGCAAAACATCAAGATACCCAAGGAGAAAGTACATACATCAAGTGACTATTATGTTACCTTCGAGGGAATTATCAAATATCTCCGCAATGTGGTTGACAACGACGACAGTGCGGCAGGACAGAAATGGGCAGACCAGTTTCTTGCCATCTGCGAATGTCCGGAATGCCAAGGGCGGCGGCTGAACCGTGAGGCTCTCTCCTACCGGATATGGGATAAGAACATTTCCGAACTTTCTTCCATGGATTTAAGTCAATTGCAGATTTGGCTGAGCGAATGCGAAGAACACTTGGAGTCCAAAGAACGAATGATTGCGGGAGAAATACTGAAGGAAATCCGCACGCGCATCAACTTCTTGCTGGAAGTAGGGTTGGACTATCTCTCGCTCAACCGTCAGTCTGCCACGCTTTCAGGCGGTGAAAGCCAACGAATCAGATTGGCTACACAAATTGGTTCGCAGTTGGTCAACGTGCTTTATATCCTTGACGAACCAAGCATTGGATTACACCAAAGAGATAATGAAAAACTCATCAAGTCGCTCCAGAAACTGCGCGACCTTGGCAATACGGTTATCGTGGTCGAACACGATAAAGACATGATGCTGGCGGCCGACTATATCGTCGACATCGGGCCACGTGCCGGAAGAAAAGGCGGCGAGGTTGTCTTTCAGGGAAAACCAAGGCAAATGCTGCTAAGACATACCATTACGAGCGACTATCTCAACGGTCAGTTGAAAATAGACATACCGACAGAGCGTCGCAAGGGCAATGGTAAAAGTATATGGATAAAAGGAGCAAGCGGTAATAATCTAAAAGGAGTTGATGTGGAGTTTCCCCTCGGAAAACTCATCGTGATAACTGGTGTAAGTGGTTCGGGAAAATCCACGCTCATCAACGAGACCCTACAGCCTATCCTCTCGCAGCATCTCTATCACTCGCTGAAAAAACCGATGCCGTACAAGAGCATCGAGGGTGTGGAGCATATAGACAAGGTAGTCAATGTAGACCAGACACCGATAGGGCGCACTCCCCGTTCCAATCCAGCCACCTACACGGGTGTCTTCAGCGACATACGCTCTCTTTATGTCAATCTTCCCGAAGCAAAGATACGAGGCTACAAACCGGGAAGATTTTCATTCAACGTAAAAGGAGGGCGATGTGAAACTTGTGGGGGAAACGGCTACAAGACGATAGAAATGAACTTCTTGCCCGACGTGATGATTCCTTGCGAAACCTGTCACGGAAAACGCTACAACAGAGAGACGCTTGAGGTGCGCTATAAAGGGAAAAACATTGCTGACGTACTCGACATGACCATCAATCAAGCTGTTGAATTCTTCGAGAACGTTCCTTCCATCCTACAAAAAATCAAGACCATGCAAGAGGTTGGACTGGGTTACATCAAACTCGGACAACCTTCAACAACCTTGTCGGGTGGCGAGAGTCAGCGTGTAAAACTGGCGACCGAACTGGCCAAAAGAGACACGGGTAAGACGCTATACATACTCGACGAACCTACCACAGGACTACATTTTGAGGATATACGCATACTAATGGGGGTTATACAAAAACTCGTAGGACGTGGCAACACTGTTATCATTATCGAACATAATCTTGACGTCATCAAGCAGGCTGACCACATCATCGACATGGGGCCTGATGGAGGAAGAGGCGGTGGCGAAGTGCTCTCTACGGGAACGCCCGAAGAAGTGATTGTCTCAGGGAAAGGGTTTACCCCTATCTTCCTGAAAGGAGAGTTTATCCCACCCACCGACAGAAAGGATGAAAGCAACTGAAACTTGTCAGGTCAATGGCATATAAACTCAGGCATGTCATTAGTGCCCAAAGATATTTACTCTGAAAAATCAAACGATTTCCACAGGTTATCTTCAGGAAGAGGTGATTCTATGACAATGTTCTCCTGAGAAACAGGATGTATAAATGACAATTTTCGTGCCAACAAGGAGATGCTGCCATCTATATTAGAACGTTTGGCACCATACTTTAAATCCCCTTTTATGGGACATCCCATAGCCGCCATTTGGCAACGTATCTGATGATGCCGACCAGTCAGCAGACTGACCTCTATCAGATAATAGTTTGACGAGGCGCCTATGACACGATAATGAAGCCTGGCACACTTGGAATTTGGCACTTCATGTGAGTAATGATAACTCTTGTTCTGTTTTTCTTTCCGAACCAGCCAGCCTTCCAATGTCGCTTCATTTTGTGGGGGAAGTTGTTTGGTAATTGCCCAATATGTCTTATGGACATCTCCCTTTCGGAACATCTCATTCAGGCGGGAAAGGGCTTTAGATGTACGGGCGAAAACCACCAAACCGCTAACAGGTCGGTCTAAACGGTGAACCACACCAAGAAAAACATTGCCAGGCTTAGCATATTTCTCCTTGATGTATTCTTTTACTTTTTCAGACAAAGGAATATCTCCGGTCTTGTCTCCCTGTACTATTTCCCCACTTTCCTTGTAAACAATAATAAGATGGTTGTCTTCGTATAATACTTTCATCCTCTTCCTTATTTGTCAAAGGCTTCGCGAGGGAAGTACCCTAACGCAAAGCCTTCGATTATTAAACCCAAATCGGTCATTAGACCGCCAACACTACATTTCCCACTAAAAATGATGCTTACCGACTGATTACGGTCTCTAATGACCGAATTGGGTTAAATCACAAAAACATTCGGTTGTCATCACTCAGACACCTCATGCTATGATATACGAAACTACATGTTCATGCCACCGTCAACCTGTATCACTTGTCCGGTAACATAAGAAGACAAGTCAGATGCAAGGAAAACCGCAACGTTGGCGATGTCTTCCACTGTTCCGCCACGGCGCAATGGAATCTTTTGCACCCAATCCTTGCGTACCTCGTCAGACAATGCCTGCGTCATGGCCGTATCAATAAATCCCGGAGCAATGGCATTAGCACGGATACCACGTGAACCCAATTCCTGCCCGATACTCTTGGCCAACGCAATCATGCCCGCTTTGGATGCTGCATAGTTGGACTGACCAGCATTGCCGTGAACACCAACGACAGACGCCATATTAATAATCGAGCCACCCTTCTGACGCATCATGATGGGAGTACAAGCATGAATAAAATTGAAAGCAGACTTCAGGTTTACGGCAATGACTGCATCCCACTGGGCTTCTGTCATACGCATCATCAGTCCGTCTTTAGTTATTCCGGCATTATTCACAAGAATATCTATACTTCCGAAATCTTCTTTTACTTGATTAACTACACTCTCTGTTTGCGAAAAATCGGCAGCATTGCTGGCATAACTCTTAACCTTCACACCCAATGCAGCAATTTCTGCCTCAGTTTCCGGATTGACTTCAAGGTCGGTAAAAGCCACGTTAGCTCCTTCCGCAGCAAACTTCAAAGCAATACCTTTTCCTATTCCACGTGCGGCACCTGTAACAAGGGCCGTCTTTCCAGATAACATTCCCATACTTATTTAATTTGTTAAGTTAGATAAATTTATTCTTTCCCAAAGCTCCATACACGAACTTTGCAACCAGCGGACGACTTTTCTCGTTGGTCATCCCACGACCAAGCCTTCCATATATATAAGGAACTTCAAGCCCTTTTATACAATAATGTGTAATATCAACTACAAGCTCCACATTGTCTATTTCAAACTCTCCATCAGCCTTTCCTTCCAAGAAAACCTTACGGAGGATTTCCATTTCATACATGTCAAAGTTCTTGCGTGCCTTTTCAACCATCCAAATATTGCGAAAAAACTCTGCACGCAAATTGCCATTGCGTACCACGGTTTCTTTTATCATATGCAGATGGGTATAGATTAACTCGATAATCTTCTCCTGAGGACGGATTTTCTTGGCAGCCACTTCATCCATCTTCTCAGACAACCGTTCCAGTTCTGATTCGATGACAGCATAATACACATCTTCTTTATTCTTGAAATATGTGTAGAGTGTGCGCCTTCCTTTTCCTGATGCCACGGCAATGTCATTCATGGTGGTATCTTCCAAACCATTCTTTGCAAATAACAGTCTGGCTACATCCACTATCTTTTGTCTTGTCTTAGGAATGGACATGGCTTGTTTCCTCCATCTACGCTTTGCACATTTGCTATTACAGTGTGCAAAAATATTATTTTTATTTTATACCTACAAACTATTTAGAGGGTATTTAATGATTTACTCATAATCATCTACAACAGAATTGATGAAATCCATCATGGGTTTGCCAACCTTGAGAACGTCTGCCATAGCATCAAACCAAGAATTGCCTTCAAAGAAGAAATCATCGACTCCATGCCAACAACAATAGTCTTTCATCCTAAGATAATCCATGTAGGGATAGTCACGCGGAAATCCTTTAGGACAAGTCTTGAGAGAAGCAAGTCCAAATCCGTTCCTATCATTGGCCGTAGTTTCACCAGCGCAGCCGAACATGTTGATAAACTTCTCATTCTCAACATATTCTCTCCATTGCTTCATATTAGCCATTAGCTCATTGCGACAAGAAGTAAGTACATTAGTTGGCAACCAATATGTACCACAACTCAACAAACAATTTCCTGGTTCGATATGTATATAATATCCGCCATGCATGGCTTTCTTTCCATGTGCGGCAATGTAAGCTCCAAAATGTGTCTTATAAGGAGACTTGTCGGGCGAAAAACGGGTATCCCGATGAAAACGATAGGTGCAATCTTTTATGGTAAGATGTGCCACACTCGCATCAAAAACAGCAATTCGATTGATGGCTTCTGTTACATCTCTTTCAAACTCCGACTTACAATATATGTATTCATCATGATGTTCCAAAAACCAATCCCGATTGTTGTTTACCTTTATATCTTTAAGGTACTTGATAATTCGTTTGATATCCATATTACTTATAAAATTGAAATTTCATCTTCTGTACAGTTTATACCAGTTAGGGAAAAGAATCTTTCCAAAGAACTTGACAAGAAACGCCTGTTCCTTTATCTGATTGATATTTCTCAACAAGCCGGTGTTATTGTGGAGCAAAGGTCATCGTACCTGTTGAGCAGAGGAGACTACCCTATTTCACTCAATTCCAACCATCTCATACTCTTTTCATCAAGTTCTTCCTTAACATGAGGAAGCCGTTTGCTTTTCTCGGTCAGTTCTTCTAAGGTAAGATTTCCGCCACACAACGCTGTTTCAATTTCACGCTGTTCCTCTTCAAGTTGTTCTATTTCCTTTTCCAATTGTTCAAACTCCATCTTTTCCTTATAGGTCATTTTCCGCTTGGAATCGTTCCTGTAACTTTGTTTCTCCGTCTCAGTTGTCTTTTTCTCTTTGCTCTGTTCATCCTCGCCTTTCAGCGACAACCATTGACGGTATTGTGTGTAATTGCCCGGGAAATCCTTAATGATGCCATCACCTTCAAAGATGAGCAGATGATCTACGATTTTATCCATAAAATAGCGATCATGACTCACAACGATGACACAACCAGGGAAATCGGCGAGGAAAGCCTCCAAAATCTGAAGGGTTTGTATGTCAAGGTCGTTGGTGGGTTCATCCAGCACAAGAAAGTTGGGATTTCGCATCAAAACCGTGCAGAGATAAAGTTTCCGCCGTTCTCCACCACTCAGTTTCCTGACATAGTTGTGCTGCTGTTCGGGTGTGAAAAGAAAATGTTGAAGTAACTGGGATGCCGTTAGATGTTTGCCCCCTCCCATATCCACATACTCGGCAATTCCTGCGACGACGTCTATTACCTTTTGTTCTTCATCAAACCTCAATCCCTCTTGCGAGAAATATCCGAAACGAACGGTTTCGCCGATGTCAAACCGTCCGCTATCTATAGGTGTTTCGCCGAGCAGTAATTTAATGAATGTAGATTTACCTGCACCATTTTTTCCCACGATACCCATCTTCTCAAAGCGGGAGAAGTTATAGTAGAAGTCTTTGAGGATTACCTTGCCATCCGGAAATGCCTTGGACACATATTGGCATTCAAAGATTTTGCTGCCTATATATACATTGCGCGATTTCAGCCTGACTTGCCGTTCATCCATTCTTCGTTTGGCAATTTGCTCAAGCTCATAAAAAGCCTCTTCCCTATATTTGGCCTTGTGTCCTCTTGCCTGTGGCATGCGCCGCATCCATTCCAATTCTCGGCGATAAAGGTTGTTGGCTCTTGCTATTTCAGACCTCGCAGCCTCAATTCTCTCTTCTCTCTTTTCCAGAAAATAAGCATAATTGCCTCGGTATGTATATAATGCCTGATTGT
The DNA here is from genome assembly GCA_034183335.1 of Prevotella sp. GTDB lineage: Bacteria > Bacteroidota > Bacteroidia > Bacteroidales > Bacteroidaceae > Prevotella. The sequence continues at coordinate 4,735 of JAXFLJ010000036.1, read as the reverse complement.
CGAGTTCCAAGATAACATTGCAAACACGGTCAAGAAAAAAGCGATCATGTGTAACCATGAACAACGTTTTGTTGCCTCTTGCAAGAAAACCCTCCAACCATTCTATCATATCAAGGTCAAGGTGGTTTGTCGGTTCATCAAGGATGAGCAAATCGGGTTCGTTAATCAAGACATTAGATAAGGCCACCCTTTTTTGCTGACCGCCGCTTAACGCCCCCATTTTCTGGTTGAGGTCGGTGATATTCAACTGTGTCAAGATTTGCTTTGCCCGTAAAACCTTTTCCGATTCACCATGATGATTAAAGCATGCATCGAGAACGGTTTCCTCTGGAGAGAACTTGGGTAATTGTTCTAAATATCCTATCTTGATACCATTACGAAAGACTATTTCGCCATGGTCATAATCCTCTCGTCCCGTAATAATAGAGAGTAAAGTTGTCTTGCCTGTTCCGTTCTTGGCTATCAGCCCCACACGTTGTCCCTCGGCTATTGAAAAAGAAATGTTTTCAAACAAGACATCAGCCCCGAATGTCTTCGTCAGATTTTGTATGTCAAGATAAGGAGTTGCCATCAGCCTTTTAAGATTGTTTACAGTTTAGGAGTCTCTATACATGATATAATATGCAGACAGTGTCGGTTTTGTCGTTTCGCCGACCTTACCTTTATATTATACCACAGAGGCATCCTTGATTTGATGATTAATCTGCTCAATATAGTTGAGCACCTCTTCCCTACCCGTTTTCTTTTCTGAGCTTGTAACAAAATAAGGGGGCAATTCTTCCCAAGTATCTTTCAGGGTCTCCATATATTCCCTGGCATTCTTCTGTGCTTTGGGTGCAGACAGTTTGTCTGCTTTGGTAAATATGATTGAAAAGGGGATGCCGCTTCCGCCGAGCCAGTCAATAAACTCTCTGTCATTCTTTTGTGGTTCATGACGAACATCAATAAGCACAAAGACATTGGCCAGTCGCTCTCGTTGAAGAATATATGAAGTAATCATTTGTTGCAACTTGTGAAGCACAGACTTGGAACGTTTGGCAAATCCGTAACCGGGAAGGTCAACCAGATACCACTCATTATTGATGATAAAATGATTGATGAGCAATGTCTTGCCCGGTGTAGAAGATGTTTTCGCCAGTCCTTTTTTATTACAAAGCATATTGATAAGGCTGGATTTCCCCACATTTGAACGACCGATGAAAGCATATTCCGGCTTCACATCCTTTGGACATTGCTGAAGAGTTGCGCTGCTGATTACAAATTCAGATTTATTGATGTTCATATTGATTGGTTTTTGCTGACAAAGGTAATGATTTTTGAGAACAGAATAAGGTGATTACAGATAAAATAGCTACTTTTGTCGCAAAATACAACGGTATGAAATACATCAAATGGGGAATTATCTGCCATGAGGAAACATCAGAGGTTGAAAAAGTCAGAACCTTTGGAGAAATTGAAGGCTCAAGCATCGTTGCCATTATGTCAAATCAGGAAAAGCACGCAGAAGACATGGCTTCCCGGTTGAATGCTGGCAAATGGTATTCCGATGCACAAGAACTGATTGAAGATGAAGAAGTCAATGCCATTTACATTGCCTCTTCCCCTTCTACCCATGCCACCTACTCCATCATGTCCATGAAGGCCGGCAAGCCCGTATTCGTAAACAGTCCTTTAGCCGCCGACTATGACGACTGCATACGCATAAACCGAATAAGTACAGAAACAGGAATTCCCTGCTATGTGGCTTACTATCACCGCAACTTGCCCTGCGTACAAAAGGTGAGGGAAATCATTGCCAAAGGACTTATTGGAGATGTGGTCAATGTGAGGCTGATATATTCATGCCAACAACAGAATCTGCCGCAAACTCATGGAAATAACTTCCTTCTTTCTGCCCCACATGCTGCCGGCCACTATGATTATTTCTATAAGCTTGCTTCCCATCAGCTTGATTTGCTCCAGCATGTCTTCGGCATCATCATCGAGGCTAATGGCATCATTTCAGACAACATTGCCTTAACAGAACAGAACATGTCTGTCAACGCATGCTATAAGTTTGAAAACGGACTTACAGGCAATGCTTCATGGTGTTTGTCAGGGCATTCGCTGACGCCAGAAGATGAAATCATGGTGATTGGAAACAAAGGCCAGCTGACCTTTCCCGTATTCCGTAATGTCCCGATAGAACTCGTCACAAGCGAGGGAACCGTTTCGTTTCCCACAGACAATCCGTCAGACATGCGGCTACCATTAATCAAGAATGTCATCGAAGATCTTCAGGGCTTCAATGTATGTCTTTCCACAAGCGTATCGGCTACTCCTGTCAACTGGGTATTGGATCGCATCTTGGCTAAGTTTTGACAAAAACATGAAGAGAAGACTTCTTTTAGTTCTGACATGGCTATCGTGCATAGGAGCCTTCGGTTCAACTGACTCCATTCCTCAAAAGCGTTCCTTTCTGAAGTGCATGACTCAGAAAGCAGAGGCAATCTTCAACGCCTTCAACGATGTAGACACCAACTACATCGAGCCGCAGCATTACAACTTCACCATCATGGCTCAAGGCACGATGAATTACGAAGCCTACAGGCTGAAGAGCAAGTCGGGCAATTCCGTGCTGTTTTCTCCCGAAAATACCTTCCGTATAGGCCCGTTCGTAGGCTGGCAGTTCATCTTCTACGGCTATACCTTCGGCTTGAACCACCATCGCAGCAAGAACAAGACTGAGTGGGATTTGAGCGCATACAGTTCGATGATAGGGATAGACCTTTTCTATCGCAAGACCGGTAACGACTATAAGATTCGCTCGCTCTATCTCGGAGAGGGAATCGATACCCATTCCATAAGGGGGAAGAACTTTTCCGGACTTAATGTCGGCATCAAGGGCTTCAACATATACTATATTACCAACCACAGGCGTTTCTCTTATCCGGCAGCTTTCGGACAAAGCACCTGCCAGAAGCGCAGCGCAGGCTCGGCATTAGTGGGCATAGGTTATTCAATACACACGCTCGACTTCGATTATACGGCTTTCCAAAACACCATAGACCAACATCTGCCCAACCAGCCCAAGCAGGTTGTCGATAGCGGATTGATGTTCAATCAGGTAAAATACAGCGACATATCCCTGTCAGGCGGCTATGCCTACAACTATGTTTTTGCCAAAAACTGGCTCTTGGCCGCATCCTTGTCCGTGGCACTCGGCTACAAGAGATCTACAGGAGACTTGCAGAAAAAGGAAACAACCGAACGCGACTTCTCTTTCAATAACTTCAACGTCGATGGCATCGGTCGCTTCGGCCTGGTGTGGAACAACACCAAGTGGTATGCCGGAGCAAGTGCCATCATGCACACCTACAACTACCGCAAACCGCAGTTTTCCGCAAGCAATTTCTTCGGCAACCTCAACCTCTATTTCGGAATGAACTTCGGCAAGAAGAAAAAATACAAGAGAAAATGAGCAAGGCACAACTACGACAGACACTGCTTGCCATCTGCCTCATAACCGCACCTTTCACGCTCTTGGCACAAAGGCAGTACCATGCGGCAGACAGCCTGCTCGTCATGCAGCTGATTACAGAAGGCAGCAGACTTTCGGCCGGGCACAATGTATTTCTGTGGATGATGAAACAATTCATCGGACGGCCTTACGTGGCTCACACCCTTGACCGCAACAAAGAGGAGAAACTGGTCGTCAACCTGCGCGAAGTAGATTGCACCACCGTTGTAGAATATGCCCTTGCTGCCGCCCTCTGCGTCAAGCGACAAACACTTTCGTTTCAAGACTTCTGCCGCTACTTGCAAGATGTGCGCTATCAAGGCGGAAAGATAGACTATGCCTACCGTCAGCACTACTTTACGCTATGGATAGACGATAACACCCAAGACGGCTTCGTCAGGGAAGTGCCCCTTCCCCCAGCCCCCTTCTCTGCTATCCAGCGGCTCGACATCCACTACATGACAACCCACGTCCCTTCATATGCCATGCTAAAGGGACGCAGCGACCGGATAGCCTCCATACGCAAGATGGAGAAGAACCTCACAGGTCGCAAATGTCCCTACATACCCAAAGCCCATCTTGCCGAAACACAGCGCATGCGTGAACTCGTGAAAGACGGCGACATCATAGTGATTGTAACCAAGAAACGAGGCCTCGACACATCGCATCTTGGCGTGGCACTGTGGCAAAACGGAGAATTGCACCTGCTCAACGCCTCTCAGATACACCGCAAAGTAGTCGTCGAACCACTAACCCTATATCAATATATGCACAAGCATCCGTCACAAACAGGCATCCGCATCGTCAGAGTAATGTAACCCAAAAATAAACAACCGTTTGCAGATGGCAATGGCATGTTCATGACAAGCCTCGGCAGAAGACTACCCACAGGGAATGATGACTATCATTTACGCCAATCTGTCTTAGAAACCGTACTGATTTCGATTGAATGACAAATAAGTAAGTTGTCGTTTTTGCTGAAAGCACAACTCGCTATGCTGCGGAACAACGGCAGACAAAATACCGACAAGCAAACAAAAGCAGTTGAGACGTAAGTTCATTAGCCGGAAACAGCCCCTGACAGTCTATTATACAGGTAGTGTCCTAAAAAGTGTGTAAGTTATCTTTCCTATTTCTCTATTGTTGTTTCTTTTTTCTCTTTGTCCCATCTTTTAAACAGATGTATTTTTCTACTATATGTTGTTTTTGTTTCCTCCATTGCCACCGCCGCCAACA
>JAXFLJ010000035.1:0-133372 GCA_034183335.1 Prevotella sp. | reverse complement strand
CGTTTCTGTTTCGTCATTTTTCGGCGACCGTTTTTTCCTTCTCTGGTTAACGGCCGAATTGTTAACCGGCACGGTTTTTGCATGTCGGGAAAATTCTGTCTTCAACGGCTATTCTCATCCTTCCACCCTTTCCGATCACCTTCATTTGACTGCCATACGTTTTCTTCTTTTGCAGAAGTTTCTCATCTTTGGCTCGCATTAATATGGACTTTTTTACGTATCTTTGCCCAATCAATGAGAGCGTAACCTGACCTATGGTCAGGAAAGGCAACCCAGAGTGAAACCTGCTTGCACATGGGTTGCACGACAATTTACCCTCCCTTATTGTGTGTTATGAAAGATATTTGGAATCGTTTACAGCGTTTTTTCAGCATCGTGTTTGAGCCTATACGGCAAAACGCCATGTTCTTTGTCTTCATGTTTGCCCTGGGCATGGTCTGTACTTGGATTGAATTGCCTTCCGGCAAAAATCAGTACATCTATCCGCACAGTGCCGTCGAGCTTCTGCTCGACCTCTTCCTGCTCTGCCTGTTGCTTGCCGTCATACCCCGAAGAGTGCGTAAATACACACGGGGCATACTCACCGCCCTGCTCTATACGGTGGCTTTGGCAGACACTTTCTGCTTTGTCAAGTATGGTTCGCCCATCACTCCGTCGATATTGATGCTTGTCGGAGAGACAAACAGCCGTGAAGCAGGCGAGTTTCTCTCAGGAAACATGAATTTCGACATGCTGTTTTCGCCCTTCGGATGGCTGCTTCTGATAGCTTTCGCACACATTCTTACGGTGGTGTTCGGCAAGAAAATCATAGCACATACCTCCCGATGGCGCGCCAGAATGCCCCACCGCTACCTCTTCGGCATTGCCCTCAGCGTGCTGATAGCCTACGCCGTCATCGTCACTTATGCCAACAAGGCGGCCACTTGGCGACTGATGAGCTATGAAAAGCCGGGCGAGATGGAACACGAACTGACCAAAGGCAAAGAGAGCGCACAACTATATTCGCCCCTATACAGGCTTTTCTTCAGCATACGTGCCAACCAACTGGCTGCGAGACAGATTGAAAAGCTCATCGAGGCCAAAGATAATGCGAAGGTAGACAGTTGTTCTTTCACCAGCCCCAACATCGTTTTGATTATCGGAGAGAGCTATAACAAACAGCATGCAGGCCTCTACGGGTATGAAAAAAACACAACGCCGCTCCAGTCGAAGCGTGCCCAGCGAGAGTTATTGATACCCTTTGAAGACGTCGTTGCACCGTGGAATCTCACGAGTTTTGTGTTCAAGCTGCTGTTCTCGATGTACACCGTAGACCGCAAAGGCGAATGGTGCGACTATCCGTTGTTCCCACAACTGTTCAGAAAGGCAGGCTATCGGGTCACGTTTATCACCAACCAGTTTCTCCCCAAGGCCAAAGAGGCGGTCTACGACTTCAGCGGAGGCTTTTTCCTGAACCATCCCGAACTGAGCGAAGCAATGTTCGATGTGCGCAACGACAGCCTCTATACCTATGACGAAGGATTGCTGCAAACATACGACAGGATGCTGGCCGAGGGCAAACTGACGCTTGTACGTTCTCCGAAAAAACGGAAAGAGACCCTTAAGGAGGGCAATCTCATCATATTCCACCTCATGGGACAGCACATGGAATACAACAAACGATACCCCAAAGGACGCGAGAAGTTCGGTAAGGACGACTACGATCGCCCTGACCTGAAACCCAGCCAGCTCAGGACATTGGCAGCCTATGACAACGCAGTGGTATATAACGACTCAATAGTAGACCAAATCATACGCCGCTTTGAGGATGAAGAAGCCATTGTCATCTATGTTCCAGACCACGGAGAGGAGTGCTTCGACGGCATACTCAACAAAGCAGGACGGCAGCATTTGGCCAAGATTGACGCCCGACTGGCACGTGAAGAGTTCCACATTCCTTTCTGGATATGGTGTTCCCATTCCTATGCCGTGAAGCATCCCGACGTCTACGGCAAGATACTCGACGCCCGCAAGCGGCCTCTCATGACCGATGCGCTGGCACACATGCTGCTTTTCCTCGGCGGAATACACACCCGAGACTACATCGAGAAATACAATATTCTGTCGCCAAACTTCGACGAGAAGCGGCCGAGACTGCTCAAGATGCAAACCGACTACAACCAATTAGACGTGAGAAAATGAAGAAAGGATTGCTCACTCGCACCGAATGCGAGGCCATGAGAGGCATAGCCATACTGGGCATCGTGCTTCACAACTATGCCCATTGGCTGGGTTTTGCCGTCAAGGAAAACGAATACACCTTCACGCAAAGCAAGGCCGACCGCATGATGGAACTGCTCTTGCAGCCCAGCGGAGACTTGCCCCTGCACCTGTTATCGTTTTTCGGACATTACGGAGTTCCCATTTTCCTCTTTCTGAGTGCATACGGGTTGGTGATGAAATACGAAAACCAACCGGCAAGCCATGTGCCGGCAGGCAACAACCATGCGGGAATTGCTCCCTTTATGCGTTTCCATTTTCTCAAGTTATTCAAGATGATGATAGTCGGTTTTGTAGTTTTCACGCTGGTAGATGCCATCACTCCCGGCCGACATCAGTACCAAGCAATCGACATCATCGCACAACTGGGTATGTTCAACAACCTGCTTCCCAGACCCAACGACATCATCTGGCCAGGCCCTTACTGGTTTTTCGGACTGATGTTGCAGCTCTATGCGGTGTACAGACTGGTGCTTTACCGCCGCCACTGGGGAGTGACGGTAGCCTTGATGATAGGCTGCACGCTGTTGCAAATGACCTGTGAACCTACCGGAGATGCCCTCAACCGATGGCGATACAACTGCATTGGGGGTATCTTGCCCTTTGGTTGCGGACTGCTTTTTGCACGATATGCCCGACGGCCTTTGCCGAACGCCATACGCTGGGGGCTTCTCGCCATGGCAACCGTTCTGCTCTTCGTGCTAAGCATGGATTATTGGACATGGTATATCGTGCCGGTTGTGGTGTGTGTGCTGGCCATCGTGGCGGTGAAAGTAATGCCGTCGTGGCTCGTCAGACCTCTGGTGACCGTGGGCAACATCTCTGCCGCCCTCTTTATTATCCACCCTACGGTGCGCAAGATATTCATCCCCATCTCACGAGGGGGCGATGTCTACAGTGGATTTCTGCTTTACATCGTGGCGGCTTTGGCACTGGCATGGTGCGTCAAGCTACTGTTGGACAGGATTCCCGATCCCAAAATGAAGTAAAACTGCAAATGAAAGAGAACTTAATTTGCAAATACACAGGACAAGAAAAGAAAACCAAAAGATGATTAGACGAATAGACTGGGACAGCCTGAGCCGACATCGTACAGCCCTGATGGGCATTGCCATGCTGGCCATCATGCTCTTTCATGTAGGCAATCCACGTGCCGACATGTTCTATGGGTTGCGCCGATGCGGTAATGTCGGGGTTGACATGTTCCTCTTTTTGAGTGGCATCGGATTGTGGTTTTCATGGAACAAGCGTCCCGATTGGCGACATTTCTTCCGCAATCGTTACTGGCGTGTTTACCCTTCTTGGCTCATCGTGGCCTCGCTCTACTACATTCCACGCTATCTTGGGCAAGACTGGCACACAAAAGACCTCACCGACCTTGTGCTGAACATCTTGTTCAACTGGAGTTTTTGGCGTTCTGCCGACTTGGCGTTTTGGTATGTGCCAGCCACAATGATGCTTTACTGCTTCGCTCCGACGTACATGAACCTCATCAAACGTTACCCGTCAGTGAAATGGATGCCAGTCTTTATGATGGTGTGGTGCGTGATGGTGCAATGGGTAGCCCCCATTCACCAGTCGGTTGGCCATTTGGAAATCTTTTGGAGCAGAATACCCATTTTCCTGTTAGGCATCAACTGCGGTGAAGCCGTTCGTCAAAGGCAGCAGGGCGATGCAGCATCGCTATGGATGCTGCTGTTGGTTTTCATCGTGTCGTTTTCTACCTGCATTTATCTTGAGCAGCAATTGCACGGCCGTTTTCCGCTCTTCATCGAGCGCATGGTCTATATCCCGTTTTCCATAAGCGGTCTCTTGTTGCTGGGTTGGCTTTTGGACACCGTACCGCAATGGAGCAAACAAGCCTTGAGTTTTGTCGGGACAATCAGTCTGGAGATATATCTCATACACCTGCACTTCATCGAAATGCCGGTATTGAAATGGCGAATGGGCTACTGGGGAACTGTCATTGTCGTCATTATCCTTTCCCTTCCGTTGTCATGGCTGTTATATCAATTCGTACTGATGAGCAGGAAATGTGTGACAAAAGCCCTTGAAACAAGAGAACATAAGGGTTCAGACGAAGCCGAACCGCCTCACAGACAAGATGCAACACCTCATCAGGAGGGTGAAAACCATTCTTCAAACAAGGACTGACCTTTCACATAATAAACATGAAAATGGAACATTATATCAGTTTGATTCGTCCCAAGCAGTGGTTAAAAAACGGCTTTGTGCTGATTCCTTTGTTCTTTGGCGGCCGTCTGAACAACCTATCAGATGTGGCAGCAAGCCTCGTTGCAATGGTTGCTTTCTGCTTTGCGGCTTCCTCCATATACTGCTTTAACGACATCATCGATGCCGATGCAGACCGCAGACATGATGCAAAAAGCCACCGACCGGTGGCGAGCGGAGCCATAAGTGTTGCCAACGCTTACCTGCTGATGGCAGCAATGATTACCCTTTCGGCAGTAACATTGTTTTTATCTGTTACTTTCGGACTGCTCACCACTACCGAGCTGTGGCCACTTTCGGCGGTAATTGCAGGCTATTGGATGCTCAATATGGCCTATTGCAGCAAACTCAAGCAGATAGCCATTGTAGATGTATGCGTCGTTTCGTTTGGTTTTGTCCTGCGAATCTTTGCGGGCGGCGTTGCCATTGGACTGGTATTGAGCCATTGGTTGGTACTGATGACTTTTCTTCTCACCCTGTTTCTCTCATTTGCCAAGCGCAGGGACGACGTCATCAGGATGAACCTGACAGGAGAACCGCCCAGAAAGAACACCATACGATACAATCTTACGTTCATCAATCAGGCCATAACGATAACTGCCGCAGTAACGTTGGTGTGTTACATCATGTACACCGTGTCTCCCGAAGTCGTTTCCAGGTTTGACACCGAATACTTGTATGTTACGAGCTTTTATGTCCTTCTCGGTCTATTACGTTACATTCAGATTGCCGTCGTCGATGAAAAGAGCGGCGATCCGACCAAGATTATGCTCCAAGATCGCTTCATGCAGATTGTCGTTGCGCTGTGGGCATTCACCTTTTGGATAATTATCTACTGGATGTAAGCAAGCAAAGGGAGAGAGGCAAGACAATAAAGGAAGAATGTCAAGGAAACAAACGAATCATCGTTCAACAACAATGTCAAAACAAACAGTATATCTTTTCGACTTCGACGGCACCCTGACGACACGCGACACGATGCTGGCCTTTATACGCTACACCCACGGAACGGTGGCCTTTATCTGTGGATTCCTGCGCCATCTACCTATGCTCGTGAAGATGAAGATAGGCATTTATCCCAACGGGAAGGCCAAAGAGCGCATCTTTTCACACTTCTACAAGAATGTTCCGACAGAGACGATGAACCGTTGGGGCAGTTGTTTTGCCGCCGACAACCGACATCTGGTGCGTCCCAAGGGGTTACGCATCCTGCAAGAAGCCCGCAAAGAAGGTGCAACCATACTGATTGTAAGTGCCAGCATAGACCTGTGGGTACGTCCATTCTTTGATTTGCTCCTCACAAAAACGACCGAACCGAAGGTCAATTTCCATGTGGTCTGTACGCAAGCCGAAGAAAAAAACGGCAGAATTACAGGCCGTTTCAGCACACCCAATTGTCATGGCCCAGAGAAAGTGAGGCGCATCGAGGCTCTGTTGGACAAACGAGAATCGTATCATATCATAGCTTTCGGAGACAGCCGGGGCGATGATGAAATGTTGAAATATGCCGATGAGGGACATTTTAAGCCATTCAGATAAGGAGAAACGGAAAGAAATTCTCCGCTTTGTCATTGTAGGCACAGCCGCAGTAGGCATCCAATACGGTGCATATCTGCTGCTGACAAGATGGTTCTTGCCCGAAGTAGCCAATACATTTGCCTATCTGCTGAGTTTCGTCTTCAATTATTTCGCCTCCGTGCGCTACACCTTTCGCGTGCAATCCACGGCCAGACGCGGTGCAGGCTTTGCCCTTTCACACCTTATCAACTATCTCATGCAAACGGCTCTGCTTGCCTTTTTCCTTCGAATCGGCATACAGAAAGAGGCGGCCATGATACCAGTGTTCGCCATTTGTGTGCCCGTCAACTTCCTTTTGGTAAGATATTTCCTCAAGAAAAGACAACAACCATGAAACAACTCATAGACCTGTTCAGGGTCAAACCCGAAGAACGCTTGCCTGCTTTGGTGATGACAGTTTTCTTGTTAGCCATCACTGCCGTCTTTATCAGTGCCTATTACTGGAGCTTTTCGATATACAACGTCAAGGGATGGGAACCCTTTTACAAATATTTCCGTGTTTCCGGATACGACAGTTTCATCTATTCCATAGTGTCACATTGGCGTACCTTCTATACCATTGTATTCCGTCACCCGCTTCTTTGCTTCCTTTTCCTTCCCTTATACGGCCTCAACTACGGTCTGTACCTTGTTACCGGTCTTAACCTTGTACAGTTTGTCGTGGCGGCGGTCTTGCTGTTTTGCGCTTTCTACGCTTTCCTCTTTTTGTACCGCATGTTCCGTCATGCGATGGATTTGGGCAGAAAAGAGAGTACATTGCTGGCTTTCATGACCTTCTCTTTTGCTCATGTGATGGTCACTGTCATTGTCCCCGACCACTTCATCATCTCCCTTTTCTTCCTTTCCCTAACGTTGTATGTGTCGGGGATGCTGATGAAGCGTGAGACAAAGGGACTGGTGATGACAGCCCGGCAGACATTCTTCCTTCTCTTTCTTACCGCCGGAGTGACGCTGACCAACGGCGTCAAGACCGCCCTTGCAGCCCTGTTTGTCAACCGCAGAGCCTTTTTCACCCCCAAATATCTGTTCGGCGGCATCCTGCTTCCCTTCCTTCTGCTTACCGTCATTAGTTTTGTCACCTACCAGACGCTCACCCGTCCCGATGAAATAGCCCGTGAAAAACTCCGCATCATGAAACAGAAGATGAAGCGGGAAGCACCGGTTCCACCGAAAAAGAAGGTTTGCGAACCTATCAGCGAGAAAGGATTCCTGAAGTGGTCGGACATAACCACCTCGCGTTCAAAGAGCATTTACCACAACCTTTTTGGCGAATCAATACAGTTTCATCAAAAAGACCTGCTGCGAGACTCGCAATACGGGCGTGAACTCTTCGCCCGATACGATTACATGCACAACTATCTTGTAGAGGCTGTCATCGTCTTGCTTTTCATGGCCGGCATCTGGTGCGGCCGCCGAAGCAAATTGCTGTGGCTATGCCTGTCATGGTTTGCCTTCGACATGACAATGCATTTGGGATTCGGTTTTGCCTTGCGTGAGATATACCTCATGAGCGCACACTGGATATTCGCCATTCCCCTCGCCATCGGATTTATTTTCCGAAGGGGCGGTAAGACAGCCAAGGCAGCCTACTTGCTGACCGCAGCCCTGACCATATACCTGTATTTACACAACACAACTTTATTGGTTGGATATTTCATAACCTGATATGAAAAAGATATTAGACATGTTTCGCCTTCGGAAAGAGGAGCGGTGGCCTGCCTTCGGAGTGCTACTACTGATGATTTTCCTCAACTGCTTGGTCATCAACACCTATTTCGGACAGTTCGTTCCCTTGTCCGAAGACTACTGGAAGTTGTTCATCAATGGCTTCAAACTATCCGGCTTCGACCCCATAACCTACTATGTCGTGTCAGACTGGGACACCAACTACAATGTCTACCGTCATCCGCTGTTGCCCTTTTTCTGGTATCCTGCCTTTCTGCTCAACAAGGCCTTGATGGCGATTTTGGGCATCAACTGCGCTGTGTTCATCATTGCAGCGACTCAAGTGCTTGTAGGTCTCTATTCTTTTGTTTTTCTCTACCGAACCTTGCGTGAAGTCATCGGCTTGAAAAAGACCGACGCCTGTTTGCTCATAGCCCTCTTTTTCTCCTTTGCCTATGTCATGCTGGCTCTCTGTGCACCCGACCACTTCTCTATATCCATGCTTCTCCTGATTATCACCTTGTATCTTTCAGGTCGGAAAATCAAGAGCGGCAACTCATGGAAAGCATGGCAAACGGTGGTAATGTTTGTCCTCACGGCAGGCGTATCGCTCAACAACGGCGTGAAAACATTTCTCTCCGCATGGTTTGTCAACGGCCGCAGGCTCTTCCGCTGGCGGTTTTTCCTCTTGGCCATCATACTGCCATCGGCCTTGATGTGGGGTTTCTGTCGTCTCGAATACCGAGTGTTTGTATGGCCGAAAGAGATGGCCAAGAAGCATCAGAGAGCCGTAAGAGACTCCATTGCCAAAGCAAAAATCTATCAAACGGTGGCCGATACCATTTCCATCAAAGACTCCGCACTGATTGCCGCAGGCGTAAAGGCAGAGGTCAAGAAACGCGCCATGGAGAAATTCAAGCGCGATAATGCCGGCAAACCCACACCGCTAATGGAGGGAGAATTCATGAGATGGACGGATATATCCACCTCTCGCATGGCAACCATTACGGAAAACCTCTTCGGAGAAGCCATACAACTGCACCAAGACCACCTCTTGGAGGACACTTTGCGCAAGCGACCGGTCATCGTGAACTACCGATATGCCCACAACTATGTGGCTTCCGCTCTCTTAGGTCTGCTCTTCCTGTGTGGCATTTGGTGCGGACGCAAAAGTCGCCTTATGCTCTTGTCGCTTTCATTCTTTGCTTTCGACATGTTCATCCACTTGCTTCTGGGCTTCGGCATCAACGAAATTTACATCATGTCTCCTCACTGGGCATTCGTATTCCCCATAACCATTGCCTTCCTGTTGTACAACCAAAAAGGCAGAAAGCAGAAGGTTTTACGTGTACTGATAGCTTTGCTCACACTCTTTTTCTTCATCCACAACCTCAGTCTGCTCACCCAAGGACTGCTTTGAAAAGCACGGACTAAAAGCAAGGAAAAGAATAACCGTGGGATGAAGATTGCTTACTTGTTAAGCCCAAATCGGCCATGAGACCGCTTAGGCGACACTCTCCGCTAATGATGTTGTTTCCCGATTGCTTTCATTCGACCATCGGAAAGCAGCCCGGTGGCGAAGTCTATCCATAAAAGCGCAACCGTATTGAACCCAATTCGGTCATTAGAGACCGTACTGATTATGTTCGTATGTCGAGCAGATTGTCTGCCGCTTTTGCCAAAGGCGTAGCGGGCTACGCCGAGGAAGAACGGCAGAGAAGATGCCGGCAAGCGACCGAAATCAGTCGGTAAGCATCATCTTCAGTGAGGAATGTAGTACTGGCGGTCTAATGACCAATTTGGGTTGAATTGATACCAGTCGTTGGTACGGATGCTACCAATGATTGGTACTGTGACTACCAATGGTTGGTACGGCTCGTACCATTCATTGGTACGATGACGAGACATTCCCGTACTGTCTCCCGAGAATGCCTCGTGGGGGTGTAACCTGCGGTTCCGTCAATCCCAACCAGTCATTAGAAACCGTGCTGATTTTGTTCGAGTATTGAGCAGATAGACTGTCGTTTCTCTCCAAAGCGTATTGGGCTGCACAGAGAAACACAAAAGAAAGCCGGCCACTCTCCTGCAAAACACATGGAGGGCAGCCGACATTTCGAGAGAATTTATGGTATATCGTTTCTGTCTTCGTTATTTATTGGCAAAATCTTTGAGTTTTTCCATATCCTCAGGAGTAAACGAACCGTTGATTTGAATGAGAGCAATATTGGCAGATTCTATTGCCAATATGACCACAGACTTCATGAGTTCACCTTCCATCTTACTAAGAATCAGCGACCTCTCCTTTTCATCTCCCTCGCTGACCAGCTTCTGATAGCTATCGTCCTTGAGTTCATTGATTTTCTGCAACAGGTTTTTCCTGTCTTCTTCACTGCATTCTTCGGTCGCAATAATCGTCAGTGAATCCATCTTTTTAAGGATTTCCGAATTCTTCTCTTTCTTCATCTGACCGGAAGCCATTTGCAACATGGCTTTGGGAAGTTCTATGACCGAAGCACCTTTTACGCTACGAAAGTCATTCACGAGAGATTCAACGCTCTGTCCGAAACCCAGTTGGCACACCAAAGCGAGTGCCAGTGTCAACATCATCTTTTTCATATTCATCTTTTTTTGTTATTAATTATCAAGTCCATTTTTATGCTTACGTTATATTCTTTATTACGCATGACAGCCCGATTTGTGACATCATCATGATGTTTTTTTCAATATTCGACATAAGGTTCAAGCCTCCGTATGGCTTCAGGAGGAAATTCCTTGAGCAATTTCAGCTCGGAAAGGCTTTTCAATTTGCCTTTCAGCCGACGGTAATCAACAATTGCCCTGGCCTGAAAAAAGCTAAGATAAGGATGTTTTTGCAGTTGGCTGAGCGTAAGTCGGTTGACATTCAGTTTGCGACAGGAAGACTCCCGAACCTCAAAATAAGGCAGGCTCTCCTCGGGAAAACCGTCTATATCTTTAAGCTGTGAGACACTATAGAAGCCACCGAGACGCTCTCTGTACGACAAGATGCGCCGTGCCCATCCGCTTCCGATGCCGGGCACTTTTTTGAGCCGGCTGCTGTCGGCCTCGTTGAGAGAAACCTTTTCTCCACCCTTAATCTTCACCGGATACCTTACCGTATCTCTCTCATACTCCTCGCGCATACCTTTATTATATAGGGAAGCCGCCGGCTGATAGTCGGAAGAGATGCGAATATAAGGTTCGAGTTCACGATACTGCTTCACAGTAAGTCCATACAAACGCGCAAAGTCGGAGGGCTTGCGGTAGATGCCACCTTTGGCACGGTAACGGTAGATGCTTCTTACCTGCCAAGGCGAAAGCCCCAAACGGAGCAACTGACTGCTGTCGGCCGTATTGGGGTCGAAGAAAAACCGTTCTGCTTGTGCCTCTCCTCCCTCATCGTAACAGATGGAACGGTCTCCCTTCAGTTGCCGTGACATCTTCTTTTGTGTATGGACGGAATCGGCCGGAGTCAATCGGGTCTCTGACTGACCACCACCCACAAACTGAAACAAGGCCACACTCGCACCAATCAGTACGAGAAGAAAGAGAATAACCTTGCGATCGGACTTCTGAAAATAAAAAAACTCCTTGATAAAAGACATGGATGAGTCTTTTTATTCATCGGGCATGGCTGAACATGTATGGAAAACGGCTGAACAGACGGAAAACAGTCTCTTTGCAGCAAGGCCAACATCCATACATGGCCAACCATGCCTTGTGAATAATGGGTAGGCTATTTGTATTCCAAATGGAAGTTGACTACAGCCTCGATGCCTTTCTTGAACAAGTCAAGCGGCATATTCTCGTTGGGCGAGTGAATGGCATTTGACTCCAATCCAAAGCCCATGAGCACGGTCTTCACACCCAAAATGCGTTCAAAAGTTGAGATAATGGGAATGCTTCCGCCTCTTCTTACAGGCAAGGGACGCTTTCCGAAAGCCTTCTCAAATCCTCTTTCAGCGGCCTGATAAGCAGGGAGGTCGATGGGACAAACATAACCCTCGCCGCCATGCAACGACTGAATGTTGACCTTGACGGTCTTGGGAGCGACACGATTGAAGTAGTCTACCACCAACTGCGCTATCTTCTCGTGGTTCTGATGAGGAACCAAGCGACACGAGAGCTTGGCATACGCCTTAGAAGGGATGACGGTCTTGGCTCCATCTCCTGTATAACCGCCCCATATTCCGCAAACATCGAACGACGGTCGGAAACCGGTGCGCTCAATGGTATTGTAGCCTTTTTCTCCGAAGAGTTCTTCTACATCCAGCGACTGTTTGTATTTTTCAATATCAAAAGGAATGGAAGCCACCAGTTTGCGCTCTTCCTCCGAAACCTCCTCAACATCATCATAGAAGCCGGGGAAACGGATTCGGCCGTCGTTTTCATCGGTAACATCGGCTATCAGTTTGCATAACACGTTGATGGGATTGGCCACCGCACCTCCAAAATGTCCAGAATGGAGGTCGTGGTTGGGACCCGTCACCTCTATTTGCCAGTAAGCCAGACCACGCAAGCCCGTTGTCAACGATGGCAAATCTGCTGAAAGCATGCTTGTATCAGAAACAAGTATAACGTCACATTTGAGCAATTCCTTGTGTTCTTCACAAAAATCGCCCAGACTGGGAGAGCCAATCTCCTCTTCACCTTCAAAAATGAACTTCACATTATGTCGCAACAAGTCGTGAGAATTGACATACTCAAAAGCCTTTGCTTGGATAAAGGCTTGCCCTTTGTCATCATCAGCACCGCGCGCCCATATTTTTCCGTCTCTCACTTCAGGTTCGAATGGCTGGCTTTTCCACAACTCGAACGGTTCTGCCGGCATTACATCGTAATGTCCATAAACAAGGACTGTCTTGGCAGAAGGGTCTACCATGCGTTCGGCATATACCATCGGATTGCCTTTGGAAGGCATAATTTCAGCACGGTCCACGCCTGCTTGCAACAGAAGTTCTTTCCAACGCTCGGCACAACGCACCATGTCTTGCTTGTGAGCAGGTTGTGCACTCACGCTGGGTATTCGTATCAGGCTGAACAATTCTTCAAGAATTCGAGCCTCGTTTTTTTCAATATACTCTTTAATCATATTCATTTGAACTTGGTAAATAATTATATTATTGATTCATTGGAGACACAGAGTCTCTTTCTTTTATCATCATATTGCCGCTCTTGGCAGGCGTCATCTCTCTTTATTGAAGAGATGATGAAACTTCACCTACGAATCGGCAGCACGGCGAACAATGTCTGTCCGTTTGTTTTCAGCCAACTGCCAGTCTGTTTCTTGCCTATCTGTATTCCTCCGGGAGACTGTTTTTCCAGACCGAATAAGGCATAAGGCGTAGTTGGGAGTTATAAAAACGACGGTCGCCGGTAACTTCCATACCAATAAAATTGGGTCTCTCAAAGGTCTCTTCAGCACTGTTCAGCTCCACTTCGGCAAGCAACAGTCCCTCGTTTTCCCCATAAAACTCGTCAACTTCAAAGGTATGCCCCTTGAAAGGGACAAGATAGCGGGTCTTTTCGATGACCGGCGGTTCGCAAAGAGTCATCAACTGCGATGCCTCTTCTGCCGAAATGGCTTTCTCGAACTCGTAGCGGCTGAGCCCTCCGTCACGCGACGGCCCCTTGATGGTGAGGAAACCCTGATTATCTTTTTGACGAATGCGCACCGTTGCGCCTTTGGCGGCGATGTAGCCTTGGCTTATCCGGCTCTGACTTATCGCCATTTCCCGAAAGTTTACATTCCTTTTGACAAGAAACTTGCGCTCAATCTCCAGACCGCTCATGGTATTCTATCCTACGGCCGACATGTAAACAACACAGGCTAAAGCCAATAATGCAAGTACCCAAATGAGTATTTGAAACACCTTCTTTGCCTGTTGCTCTTGTTTCTTGTCGCGTTCGGTGCGACTGTTTTTCTTGTTTTTGCTCATAGATATAGATGTTTTAATTGTCATTATGATTGCTCATCGGTTGTTGGGAACTCCATCAGATATGCTTTGATGAAGCCATCTATCTTGCCATCCATCACGGCATCGACATCGGTTGTCTGATAATTGGTGCGGTGATCTTTGACTCGCCGGTCATCAAATACGTAACTTCGTATCTGACTTCCCCACTCTATTTTCTTCTTTCCAGCCTCTATCTTGGCCTGGGCTTCGAGCCTTTTCCGCATGGCACGGTCGTAAAGCTGCGACTTGAGGAGACGCATGGCATTGTTTCGGTTCTCCAATTGCTTTCGGCTTTCTGTGTTTTCGATGAGGATTTCTTCCTCTTCTCCGGTATCCGGGTCTACATATTGGTATCTCAGACGTACTCCGGTCTCCACCTTGTTAACGTTCTGTCCACCGGCTCCACCGCTCCGGAAGAGATCCCACGATACCTTCGAGGGGTCTACATACACTTCTATCGTATCGTCGACAAGAGGAGAAACAAACACAGAAGCAAAACTTGTCATGCGTTTTCCCTGTGCATTGAACGGCGAAACACGTACCAAGCGATGTACGCCGTTTTCGCTTTTGAGAAATCCGTAGGCATATTCTCCGCCCTCTATCTCCATTGTCACGCTCTTGATTCCTGCCTCGTCGCCTTCCTGCAAGTTTGAGATGTTGACCTTATGACCATTGGCTTCAGCCCATCTCATGTACATTCGCATAAGCATTTGCGCCCAATCCTGACTCTCCGTTCCTCCTGCGCCGCTGTTTATTTTGAGAACGCAGTCCATCGGGTCTTCTTTTTGGCGGAGCATATTGCGCAATTCGAGTTCTTCTATAGCCTCAACGGCCTTCCGATGCACCTCGTCTACTTCCTGTTCAGTGATGACTTCGTCCCGGAAGAACTCCAAAGAAACTTCCAGTTCGTCCATTGCGTTCTTTGCCTGCTTATATCCGTCGAGCCATTTCTTGATGCCTTTCACCTTCTTCATTTGTTCTTGTGCCCTCAAGGGGTCATCCCAAAAGTCGGGAGCCTGCGTTCGCAGTTCCTCCTCTTCATACTCCATGGCTTTCTGATCAATATGAAGATAGTTGTAAAGAGCATCCACTCTATCCTTGAGAGCTTTTAATTGGTCGGTTGTTATCATCTTTTCGATTAGGGGCGTACTGTCTGTTTGTATTTTATTTTTTATATTGTCATTCTCTTTTTTCTGTTCCGCCTGACCTCGCCTGACTACGTTTGGGCGTGTATGATTTCCACGACATACGCTCTTTCACGCATTTGCAGAACGGCCATTGGCCTGCAACTTCCACGCAAGCAAAATCTTATACGGACTGAAATGGGGTACGAATCTTTATTCCTTATACATTTCTTCTATTTCCCTTGCATAATTCTTGTTCAGCACCGCACGCTTGATTTTGAGCGTGTTGGTCAGTTCGCCTGCCTCCATAGAGAAATTGCGAGGCAGCAAGGTAAAGCGTTTCACTTTCTCATAGTTGGCCAACTGCTGTTGCAAAGTGTCTATCCTTTCCATCATCATGTCAACTATCCGCTTGTCTTTGCACAAGTCTTCACGGCTGTCAAACTTGATACCGTGCTCTCTGGCATACTCTTCAAGGAGTCGGTATTCGGGAATGATAAGGGCAGAAACGAATTTATGTTCATCAGCTATTACCGCAATCTGGTCGATGTATTTATCAACCAAGAGCTTGGTCTCTATCATCTGCGGCGAGATATACTTTCCGTTAGAGGTCTTGAACAAGTCTTTGATACGCTCTTTCAGGAAGAGTTCACCGTTTTTGATGTATCCCGCATCACCCGTCCGGAAGTAACCATCCTTGTCAAAGGCAGCTTCGTTAAGTGCTTCGCGCTTATAATAGCCGGGAGTTATTGTCGGACCTTTGAGCAATATCTCATCGTTCTCGCCTATCTTGACCTGCAATCCTTCAATAACCCTTCCCACCGAACCGATGGCAAACGGCTTATTCATGTGCATGCAAGAAACGGTTGCGGTAGACTCCGTGAGTCCATAGCCTACCATCATATATATGCCGATGCTGTGAACGAATTCTTCCACATGAGGAGAAACGGCCGATCCGGCTGTGGGAAAGAAGTGGGCGTTTTCCAATCCGAGCTGTTTGCGGATTAACTTAAATAACGTCCGGTTATACATATTATACTTCATGGATAGCAACGGAGAAGGTCTCTTGCCCCGGGCGAGGCAATCCACATTGTATTTCTTGCCCACTTGCAAGGCATTCTCAAAGAGTTTCCGTTTGAATCCGCTGGCTTTCTCAATCTTTTCACAAACTCCGGCATACACTTTCTCCCAAAAACGCGGCACGGCACACATACAAGTAGGATGCGTTTCACGCATGGCCTGCTGTATTTCATGAGGATTTGTGTTGACAATAAACTCCGCTCCCTTGCTCATAGCGAAGAAAGTCCATGCCCTTTCAAATATATGAGAGAACGGAAGGAAGTTCATGACACGATCATTCTCGCCTACCGGCACGCATTTCCCATTGGCTATGGTGGCAGCTTTGTATTGTTTGTAAGTGAGGACGACACCTTTCGAGTCGCCCGTCGTACCACTCGTATAAAGTATATTGGCAATGTCGTCATCGTTGGCCTGCCCATACAGAGCCTCCACTTCCGTTTGTCGGGGCATGTTTTCACCAAGTTTCAGGAAGTCATCGAAGTATATTGCATTGGTATCTTCTGCCGCAAGCCGCACATGGCGGTCAAAGACGATAATGCGTTCAAGCGTCGGACAGAGTGCGAACACACGATGAGCCTTCTCGTATTGCTCCTGTTCGCCCACGAAAAGGATGCGTATCTGAGCATCGCCGAGTATATACTGCAACTGTTGCTCGCTGCTGGTAGCATACAAGGGAACGGTCACCGCCCTCACGCCAAAGGCTCCGAAATCGGCAAACAATGAATAAGCGGAGTTCTGGGAGAAAACGCCGAGATTCTCCTGAGGCTTCACTCCAAGGTTGAGCAAGGCATTAGAGACTTGCTTTACACGCAAGGAGAACTTGTTCCAAGAGATGGTTGTCCACTTGCTGCTTCCAAACTCACGATACGTCAGGACAGGTTTTGCACCATAGGCCTTGGCCTGTTCGTGAATGAGCATTGAAAGGTGACATATTTTTTGCATACACAATGTGTTTTAATCTTACTGCAAATGTAGTTGATTTTTCCGAAAAATGCAACTGTTTTTCGCATTAATGCCTTTCCTGAAGTTCAGTTCTTCTTGACATGAAAATGAATAGCATCCATAAAACGCTGTATCACCTCTGGTTTGCCCGTATGCTTTCCGTCGTCTTCACTGAGCTTGCAGGTGTCGTTGTAGAAACCCCACGACTCCGTAATCTTGGCCGCAACGAGCTTAATCACTATATTCAAGGGCTTTAATCCCTCGAAATCGTTGCTGAAATGGGTGCCTATCCCGTATGAGGGCAAGCACAACTTCTTGGCATACTGTTGAATTTCGAGCACGCTATCAGTATCGAGCGCATTGCTGAACACAACTTGTTTGGTTCGTGAGTCGATGCCCAACGATCGATATTTGTCCACGATTTTCATCAGCTGTTCATAATTATCACCGCTGTCGACACGCAGTCCTTTGAAAAGGTTGGCAAAGTCTTCCGAGAAGTTCATGCTGAAAATATCCCATCCATAGCTATCATAGAGATAGGTGCCAAGCGCACCTCTGAAGGTGTTTCGCCACGCATTCATGGCAATATGGTTGGCCATTTGCGGCCCATACATGCCGCCGATGGCGCAGACAAACTCATGTGCCATCGTGCCGACGGGCGTCAAGTCGTTTTTCATGGCAAGGTAAACATTGCTCGTTCCTACAAATTTCCCCTCCCATTTGCATACGTTCTGACAGTCGCGCATAGCCCTTACGGCCGTATCCTCAGCTTCAAGCGAAGCTCTTCTTCTCGTTCCGAAATCGCTGAACACACAGCCTGCACCCAGCAGCTTGCCAGCCTTGGCATAACTCCTGTCGTAATATTCGTCGAGCTTGATTTTGTCGGTCTGCCCCGTCATGATGTAATACAGTTCGGAAACAATGGCCAGCACCTTGACTTCAAGCAGTATCGTGTCGCACCAGTTGCCTTCAAACTCTATCTGCAAGTGGCCTTCTTCATCCTGACTTACATTCACCCAATGACGTGAAAAACGAAATCCCCGAAGATAGCGGAAGTACCATTCGGGTATATACGAGCATCGTTCGCTCAGGAACGAAATCTCCTCATCGCTTATTACCACGTTTTCCAACAGTTCGATTTGCCTTCTCACCTCATCGGCAAATCCCGGCGGATATACCGTTTCGTCACGGTCAACAAACTGGTATTTCACCTGTGCCCTCGGATAATTGTCTATAACGGCACATCCCATGGTAAGTTTATATAGGTCGTCGTCAGTAAAATGATTGATGATTTGCTTCATGACATGATGTTATTTTTACGGCCTTGCTGTCTTGCCGACAGACACCCGGCCTTTGTTATACATTTTTTGACTGTCAGCAACGATACGTTCTAACGTGTGCAAATGTATAAAATTAATTCGTAACATCCACGAACAGCCATCCCCTTTTTCCTTTTTTGCCTGCCGCAAACCGCTCTTTCCGCTTCTTCTTGCAAGCCCTATCTGTAGATGAGGGTCGTTATCCGCTCCTCCTCAAACAGTTCGCACGCCACTTGCTGCAAGTCTTCTGCCGTCACCTTCTCGATATCTTCAAAGAGCGTGGAGATGTCCTTCTGCCATCCGTAGTGCAGAAACGACTTGCCAAAATCAAGTGCAAACTGTTCACGTGCATCACAGGCAATGCCTATTTGTCCTCTGATTTGCTTCTTGGCCATGCGAAGTTGGCTGTCGGTCAGCCGTTTCTCCATCATCTGGTCAAGTTCTTTCCTGACCAGTTTCAGGCATTTTTCCACATCATGTGGGTCACAACCGAAGTAAACCGCCCACGCTCCTGCATCCGAATAGCTCACCATTGAACTTTCGACAGAATAGACCAGTGCGTTGCGTTCACGCAAGGAGAGGTTCAGGCGGGCATTCATGCCGGGGCCACCGAGGATATTGTTGAGCAGATAGAGAGGCATACGGCGAACATCATGCACATCGAAGGCACGTCCGCCGAGCATCACATGGGCTTGATGCGTACCCTTTTCCACTTCTATCCGTTGCCCCCCTGTGCCGTAGCCTGCCCGTACAGCCTGTTTCGCATTGGCTTCACGACTTGCAATTTCCTGTCCATTTGTTGCCAGCTTGCCCATCGGCGGTGACTGATGAAGGGCGGACAACTTCTTGACTAACCTTGCGAAGTCGATGTTTCCGGAAACGAAGAACACAGCATTATCGGCCCGATAGTGTGTCTTTGTAAAACGAACGGCATCTTCCCGACGATAAGTTCGCAACCGCTCGGGCTCTCCCAGGATATTGTGACCTAAAGGATGCCCTCTGAAGATGGCGTTTTCGAAGTCGTCGTAGATAAGTTCGGCCGGCGAATCCCGATAGCTTTCTATCTCGTCGCATATTACCTCTACCTCTTTTTCAACCTCATTTTGCGGATAGACGGAGTGAAAAACGATATCTGTCAACAACTCTACCGCACGCGGAAAATATTCTTTCAGTACGGCAGAATGATACACCGTATCTTCTTTATTGGTAAAGGCATTAAGCTCTCCGCCCACTCTTTCGAGGGCATTGATGATATGCCAGGCCCTTCTCCGTGCCGTACCCTTGAACGTGAGATGTTCGCAGAAATGCGCCAAGCCCTCTTCTCCGGCTTTCTCATGGCGTGTTCCCACTCCAACTTCATAGCCGCAGTAAATCACGTTGGAAGGAGATGGCAGGTGAATCAGCCGCAAGCCGTTGGCCAATGTCTCGGTATTATAATTCATCGTGGCTGCAAAATTACACAAAATCAAGCAAATTATCTCACGACTTGCCTCACATTTCAGACTTCACCAGCCAACACCCAAACTTCCATTTGTCTTATTCGGCAAACTCGATACTTACCAACCTTCGGTTCTTCAAAGTTTAACCCAAATCGGTCATTAGACCGCCAACACTACATTTCCCGCTAAAAATGATGCTTACCGACTGATTTCGGTCGATTGCCGGCATCTTCTCTACCGTCCTTCCTCGGCGTAGCCCGCTACGCCTTTGGAAAAAACGGCAGACAAGCTGCTCGACATCCGAACATAATCAGTACGGTCTCTAATGACCGAATTGGGTTTAACCATGCGAAGAAAGAAGAATCATCCATATACAACAAACCGATATAGCCCAAGTCGTTCCCACTCTATGGCTTTGTCTGCAACGTTATTGTTTTCTCCGCAGCATGTCCTTGTGACATATAAAAAACAAGCAGGCGTGAACGCACTGCTACCCGACCGCCAAGTCCAAATCGGTTAATAAAGACCATACTGATTTTGTTCGGGTGTATAACAGATTGTCTTTCGTTTTTGCAGAAAGCGTTGAGGGCTGCGCCGAAGGAAAATGGCAGTCTGGATGCCGACAAACAGATGAAGTCAGTCGGAAAGCAACATCATCAGCGAGGAATGCAGCATGGGCGGCCTAATGACCGATTTGGGTTAAATAATATTACATCTTTAACAGTTCGGTTTTTCGTCCATGAAGAGTTAACCAATATTCCCTCAAATGCTTGAAGAATTTTCGACCGACCTTGGCCGCGGCCGAAAATAACGCTAAAAATCGAATTTATAACTCACTGATAATCAGTATCAATTTTTCAGAAAGTCGAAAAATGGGGTCGAAAAGGGCAAAAAATGGCTTGCAATTGATGAACATTCAACTTGCAAACGTTCATTAATTGCCCTCCAATTGATGAACGTTTGCCTCTCAATTGATGCTTACTTGCAAAATTGGGGGTGAAAAACGGGCTTTTCACCCCTCGAAAACCGTTTTTTCGTTTCTATTTCGACCATTTTTCCCGACCGTTTTTTGCTCTTTGGTTAGCCACCGAATTGTTAACTGGCATAGTTTTTGCATACAGAAACGGGTGACATTCGGCAGGCTTGCGAAGGGTTCGCTCGCAGGCCACACCCTAAGATTTCACCTCCCGACAACGGCATTGCAACATCATAATGACAGGACAAAAGGCAACAGAATGACAGAAAACAAAGAGGAGGCAAGCCTGCAAACACCTCGTCATTTTTACACCTCCATATTCTTTGTCATGTAGCATAAGACAAAACTCCCTCGTTACGCACGAGAGAGGAAGACATGTTTTCGCTTGGAATCTTTTCATATTCTCATTCTTTTATTGTAACTTTGCAGTCAAGTTATATCATCATGCGAAAAGTTTTAGGCATCGGAGAGACAGTCTTCGACATCATCCTCAAAGGCGGACAGCCACAAAAGGCTGTTGCAGGAGGGTCTACACTCAACGCTATATTGTCTGTTGCCCGTGCCGGAGTTCCTACGGCTTTCATCAGCGAGGTAGGAAATGACCGTCTCGGACGCCAGATTGTAGACTTCCTGACCGAAAATGGCGTAGATGCAAGCTGTGTAAACATGATGCAAGGAGGGCAATCGCCCATCTCACTGGCTTTTCTCGACGAGCAAAATGATGCCGACTACGTGTTCTATCACGGCCTTTCGCAAGATGCGGGTACTTTTCGGTGGCCAGAAATAGCTGCCGACGACATCATTATTTTCGGTTCGTACTTTGCCCTCAGCCCTGTCATCCGTCCGCAAGTAAAGAGTTTTCTCGAAGCAGCCAAGTCAAAAGGAGCCATTCTCTATTACGACATCAACTTCAGAAAGGCATACAAGCACGAGGCCATCAGGCTGAAACCAAGCCTGATTGAAAACCTTGAACTGGCCGATATAGTAAGAGCGAGCCGCGAAGATTGCGAGATGCTCTACGGAAACAGCCATGCCGACGAGGTGTATAAGCAGGAAATAGCTTTCTATTGCAGGCAATTTGTCTTCACAGACGGTGCACATCCCGTGGAGCTGCGTGCAGGAACGGATGTGCACAAGTCATACACCGTACCGGAAATATCTACCGTCAGCACCATAGGGGCTGGCGATAACTTCAATGCCGGACTGGCTTTCGCACTCGTTAAAGGGCAACTGACCCGACAAAACATCGAAAACGGATTGTCCATACCGCAATGGGACGAGGCCATCAGCCACGCACTTGCCTTCAGCAGGGAAGTTTGCGGTAGTCTGGACAACTATATCTCGGAAGCCTTCGGACAGGAAATGAAACAACAATACAAGGATTGTCTTACATCAACTATCAAATAATATCACAACAAACATCAATTAAACGTCATGATTCATATCACAAACAACATTTATTACGTAGGTGTGAACGACCGCAAGAAGTCGCTCTTTGAAGGACTTTGGCCGCTCCCCAACGGCGTAAGCTACAACGCTTATATCATTGATGACGAAAAAGTATGCCTCATAGATACGGTGGAAGTAGACTTCTTCTCCCAATTCCTTGAGAACATTCACGAAGTAATCGGAGACAAAAAGATTGACTACCTCGTCATCAACCACATGGAACCCGACCACAGCGGTTCGCTCGCCCTTATCAAAAAGTATTATCCTGAAATACAAATCATCGGCAACAAGAAGACGTTTGACATGACTCAGGGTTTCTACGGCGTAGGGGCAGGATGCCTCGAAGTGAAAAACGGAGAGACCATAGACCTCGGTCATCACACACTTCAGTTTGTAATGACACCCATGGTACACTGGCCTGAGACAATGGTAACACTCTGCGAAGTGCAAGACGGCAGCGACAAGGGTAAGAAACTTCTCTTCTCGGGAGATGCTTTCGGATGTTTCGGTGCGCTTAACGGAGGTATCATCGACCAAGAAATCAACTGCGAGGCTTTCTGGCACGAAATGACACGCTACTATTCAAACATCGTGGGCAAATACGGAACGCCAGTTCAGAATGCGTTGAAGAAGCTCGAAGGCATCAAACTTGACTACATTTGCTCTACACACGGCCCGGTCTGGCACGAAAACATCGACAAGGTAATGGCCATCTACGACCGGCTGAGCCGCTACGAGGGCGAAGAGGGTCTCGTGATATGCTACGGCACAATGTACGGCAACACCGAACGCATGGCAGAAGTTATCGCACGAGCTGCCAGCAAAGCCGGACTGAAAAACATCGTAATGTATAATGTATCGGAGACACACCACTCTTATATCATCAGAGACGTCTTCCGCTACCGTGGTCTGATAGTGGGTGCACCGACATACAATGCCGGTTTGTATCACGAAATGGAAGTCATGCTATCCGAACTTGCCAACAAGGACTTGAAAAACCGATTATTCGGATGGTTCGGAAGTTACGCATGGGCTGGAAAAGCTGTAGAGAAAATCAGGGAATGGAACGAAACAAGGTTACATTTTGAGACCGTTGCCGAACCGGTTGAGATGAAACAGGCTCTCACCAGCGAAACAAAAGCACAGTGCGAAGCCTTGGGCAAAGCCATGGCAGAACGACTTTTGGCAGGTTAGCAAGGGCAGACCTGCCAGTCTTCCACATCAAGAAGGCCGTCAAACAGTAATACAAAGAAAGAGACATGAGGCACTTTGCCGTTTTAGTCATCCTCCTGTCGCTTCTCTCCTGCGGAGAAAAAGACAGGCAAAATGGGGTCAAGGAGCATTTCACCACAGAGGTAATGCTCCGTACCACTCCAATAAAAGATCAGGGAAAAAGCTCGTTTTGCTGGATTTATGCCATGCTGGCAACCATCGAAACGGAACGGCTGATGCAGGGAGATTCCATTAATCTCTCTCCGGCATACGTTGCCCGCATGTTTCTTCGTGAACAAACGAAACGCCGCTATGTAACACGCGGCAAGGAAGAAATCACCAGTCGGGGAGTATGTACCATGCTTCCGCAGTTGCTTGCACGTCATGGTGCCATGCCCTTCGACTCCTATCGAGCTAAGGATGACATCGACTACAATGCCTTGTCACGCCGTCTGAGCCGCACGGCAGACGCCTACCGTGCCCAAAACAGGGGACTTGAGGAGCTTCAGGCAGATACGGACAGGATGCTGGATGAGACTATCGGCCCATCTCCACACTCTGTCTTCATGTACAGTTGTACATACACGCCAGTAGAATTTGCACGCAGTATATGCCAAAACAATGAATACATAGCTCTCACAAGTTTTTCGCACCATCCTTTCGGAAAGTCGTTCGTACTCGAACTGGCCGACAACCTATACATGGATGCTTTTCTCAACGTGCCTGTCAGCACACTCCTTACGGTCATTGAAAACGCCATTCTCTCCGGCCATCCTGTGTGCTGGGAGGGTGATGTCAGCGAATCGGGCTTCTCTTTTGAGCGTGGCGTCGCCGTATGGGATGAAAATGCACCAGCTCCGACACAGGAAAACAGACAGCAGGCATTCGAGAAGTTCCATACCACCGACGACCATTGCATGGCTCTCATAGGTATTGCACTCGACAGAAACGGCAAGAAATACTTCATCTGCAAGAACTCGTGGGGGACGAACAATCCCTACAGAGGACTGATGTATATGTCATTCGACTATGCAAAGATGAAGACCATTGCCATCATGATACCGCAAAAGGCTTACAACCTGCCATATCCCATAGGCTAAGAAACAATGGATAAGGAAACGAACAGCCCTCTCTTGCAAGTTGTTCAAGGCAACAAGAAGCTGCAAACCGCAAAAGGCCAACACCCCACATACACCTATTGATACGACAACAAACATGACATCACCACTCATCATATTAGATTTTGACGGCACGATAGCCGATACACAGGGGTTAATTGTGCAGACAATGCAACAGACCATAGCAGAACTCGGCCTGCCGGAACGCACCAAACAAGAATGTGCCGCTATGATAGGACTGCCGTTGAAAGAAACGTTTACGAAGTTGATACCCATGTCTGACGAAATGGGTGACCAATGCCGGGATGTATACAGTCGCCATTTCAACGAGAATAATGTGCCGGGAGCCGTACCCTTGTTCCCACATGTGAAGGAAACCATCGAAGAATTACACGGACAAGGGGCAGTGCTGACCATCGCCACAAGCCGTCACAGAGAATCACTGGTAGCTTTTCTGCAAGAAATGGATATGGAGAAATACATCCGTTTCATTGTCTGCGGCAACGACATAGAGCGTCCTAAGCCTGCGCCCGACATGGTTTTACACATCCTCGACATCTTCAACACATCACCAAATGACGCCATCGTAGTGGGCGATGCTGTGTACGACATTCTCATGGGACGAAGTGCAGGGGTAAAAACAGTGGGCGTAAGTTACGGAAACGGACTACAAGAAGAACTCATTCAGGCAGGAGCCGACCACATTATCCACGATTTCTCCACCCTTAAAGAACTTGTCTGACCCTAAGACCAGTCAAAAAACGGAGCATTATATATAATAAGGTATAGTCCACCCATTATCCCCCTATCGTTCATTAAGACCGCTAATGCCACGCTAATAGTCGGAAATGTAGTCTTAACAATCTAATGACCGGTTGTGCCTCAACAGCAATTGAGGTTCTTCAACACTTATAACATATAGCGAACTTCCTGCAAACCTTCTATTCGTTTAAGGTTTTTGATGATGGTCTTGACATCATCTCGGTCGTGCACCCGCAATCTGATAGTTCCGTCAAAGATACCTTCTTCGCATGTGAGGATAATCTTCCTCATGTTAACATTAAGCTGTTCGGAAATGACTTCGGTAACTTCTTTGAGCATACCGATACGGTCAAGTCCTCTAAGATGTACGGTTGCATCGAAGAACAGTTGCTTATGCATCTCCCATCGGGCGTCAAGAATACGGTTGCCGTAAGCCGACTTGAGTCTGGCCGCTGTCTTGCAGGAACGCTTGTGTATCTCTATTCGGTTCTTGCTGTCGATATAACCGAGGACGTCATCTCCCGGAATGGGTTGACAACAAGACGGAAAGATGTAGCGGTTGATGTTTTCCTCGGAAATGAAAACAGGTTTCTTGCGGTTGAACTCCTCGCCTACAGTGATATGGTTAGCTTCTTCTTCGGCTGTCTTGCTTTTCTTCTTGTCGTTTCCGATAAAAGGAACATAACGCTTCCAAGACATTCCCGAAGACTTCTTCTCACGCAGTTCACTTATATCTCGGTCTCCGAGGATAATCGTTTTGGCACCTATTGCATGGTATAAGTTCTCGTGTTTCTTTACATCGTGGTACTTACAGAGTTTGTCGAGTACCGAAGTGGTCACTTCGAGCTGGTATCTCTGGAGGAATTCCCTCAATATCTCCTCGCCTTTCTTTTGTGTTTCACGGATGTCACGGCGTAAAACCGACTGAATTTTAGACTTGGCCTTGGCCGTAAAAACAAAGTCGAGCCACGATGCTTGCACATGTTGCGACTTCGATGTAAGGATTTCTACTTGGTCGCCGCTCTGCAAACGATGGCTCAACGGTACGAGTTTGTGGTTGACTTTTGCACCGATGCAATGGGAACCGAGGAACGTGTGAATCTGAAAAGCGAAATCGAGACAGGTGCAACCAGCAGGCATTGTCTTGATTTCGCCCTTGGGTGTGAAGACAAATATTTCCGAAGCATAGAGGTTGAGTTTAATAGCATCGAGAAAATCCATGGCATCCGGCTGCGGATCATCCAATATTTCCTTGATTGTACTAAGCCAATTGTTAAGTTCGGCATCGTCTTCCTGTATCTCATTGTCACCATTCTTGTATTTCCAATGGGCGGCAAATCCCTGCTCGGCAATGTCGTTCATGCGTTCAGAACGTATCTGTACCTCTACCCATCGTCCTTGCTTGGACATGAGCGTAACGTGCAATGCCTGATAGCCATTGGCTTTCGGATGGTTCACCCAGTCACGAAGCCGGTCTGGATGAGACTTGTATATCCTGTTGAGAGCTACATAAATGTTGAAACACTCGGCAACTTCATCTGCGTCTCCTTCGGGCGTATAGATGATTCTCACGGCAAGAATATCATACACTTCATCAAAGGAGATATGCTTATTCTGCATCTTCGACCAAATGGAATACGGACTCTTGACACGTGCTTTCAGCTCGTACTTGATGCCCATCTTGTCGAGTATCTCCCGAATGGGTGTCGTAAACTTGTCGAACAGTTCATCGCGCGACTCTTGCGTAAGTGCCAGCTTCTTCTTAATCTTGGCATACTCCTCGGGATGTTCGTAACTGAAGCTGAGGTCTTCAAGCTCGGTCTTGATAGCATTCAGTCCCAAACGGTTGGCCAGTGGTGCATAGATATAAAGCGTTTCACCAGCTATCTTGTACTGCTTGTTCTTGGGTTGCGAATCAAGCGTGCGCATATTGTGCAACCGGTCACATATTTTAATGAGGATAACACGGATGTCATCGCTCATGGTCAGCAGCAGTTTCTTGAAGTTTTCTGCCTGTGCCGAAGCCTGATCACCGAAGATTCCCCCCGAAAGTTTTGTCAATCCATCTACAATCTGGGCAATTTTCGGGCCGAAGATATTGCTGATGTCTTCTACCGTATAGTCTGTATCTTCCACCACATCATGCAAGAGAGCCGAGCAGATACTGGTCGAGCCAAGTCCCATCTCTTCCGAAGCAATCTGCGCTACGGCAATGGGGTGCATGATATAAGGCTCTCCCGACAACCTCTTGACTCCCTTGTGAGCCTGTCTCGCAAAATTAAACGCCTTATTGATGATGTCTACTTTCTTGCGGTGCCTTGACGAAAGATAACTGTCGAGCAGTCGTTGGAAGGCGTCATTGATGAGCTTCTCCTCGCTCATTTCTTTCTCTTGATCAGTCAACACTTCATTGTGTTCATCCATTGGGGGGGTCATATGCAATATATGAATGGTAGTTTCGACTTTCGGTTGTTTGTTTCAGGCTGCTATGTCAATCCTTTCTTCCGGCCTGATTTATTTCACCCTGATTTTCTTTCCGGCACGAATGGTTGTGCCGTCAATCTTGTTCAGCTTCTTCAGTTTCTTAACCGTAGTGCCGTTTTTGGCAGCTATCTCAGAGAGCGTATCGCCGCTTTTCACCGTAACACTCGACCCGCTGCTCTTGCTCTTTCGTCCCTTACGACTTGAACGGTCTTTGCGTGAACGGCTTTTGTCACGTTTGGAAGAATATTTCTTGCTTTTATTGCGTGAAGAACTGTACGAACTGCTCTCACTGTAGCTTCCCGATGAACTCTGACGGCTGTATGAGCGGCCGCCATTCATG
The DNA here is from genome assembly GCA_034183335.1 of Prevotella sp. Classification (GTDB taxonomy): domain Bacteria; phylum Bacteroidota; class Bacteroidia; order Bacteroidales; family Bacteroidaceae; genus Prevotella. The sequence continues at coordinate 105,418 of JAXFLJ010000035.1, read as the reverse complement.
GCCAAGGGCTCGGTAACCTCTACCTCTGTGCGCTTGGCAAGCAATGCACCCGCATTGTAAGCGTAGATGGAATCCTCGTTTTCAATAAAGGCATTGATGTTGGCGAGAGGCATTCTGATAACCGAAGGCTCGCTGTTTCCGTTGACAATATCACGCCGATACTGCGGATTAAGTTCACGAAGCATACCCAAATCCATACCGCACACCTCTGCAATCTGCTGCAAATGGACATCACGATTAACCTGCACCGTGTCGGTCTTCATCGACAAGTCCGTCAGCATGGGGCAGATATTGTGCTCGCAATAATAATTCATGATATAGTTGGCAGCAATAAAGGCCGGCACATATCCTCTTGTTTCAGAAGGCAGATAGGGATAAATCTGCCAATAATCCTTGCTTCCTCCAGCCCTTCTGATGGCTCGGTTGATGTTCTCTGGCCCGCAATTGTAAGCGGCAATAACCAGATTCCAGTCGCCAAAGACCTTGTACAAGTCTCTGAGATATTGTGCGGCAGCGTAAGACGAACGCAAAGGGTCTTGCCGTTCATCAACCAATGAGTTGACTTGCAAGCCATATTGCTTTCCGGTTGCAAGCATAAACTGCCACAATCCGGTAGCTCCTACTCTCGAAACAGCCCTTGGATTGAGTCCCGACTCTATCACAGGAAGGTATTTCAGCTCCAAAGGCAAACCGTAAGCTTCGAGTGCCTGCTCGAAAATTGGCATGTAGAAGTTGGCCAATCCCAGCATAAAACTAACCCGCTGACGCCCCTTCTCGGCATAGCGGTCTATAAATTTGCGCACGATTTCATTGTAAGGCATTTCCATGACCGTGGGCAATTTGCTCAGCCTTTCTACATAAACGTCGCGTTCATATTCAGGATTCACACTGCTTTCCTGACACGACGGGTCTTTCTCAAGATATGTTTTGGCAAAATAAAGGTTGAACAAACTGTCCTGTTCAGCCGTCATTCCTTCCGGCAATTCTATGGTCTCCTCTTTTCCCTGCTCGTTGGTTACGGTGATTTCGTACTCATCATTTTGCACGATTTGGGCTTGCGTGGCACACAAGCCGCCCCACAACATTCCGACGATCATCAGATTTCTCATTCTTCTCATCATTCTTTTCTTGTGTATTATTTTTTCAAAAATTCAGGCAACACTGCACGCCTATGGCCGCATTGTTGAATGTGGGCTGTCCGTTTCCATATCCGATAACCGCCGGGGTAATCCTTAAGCTCAAGTCCTTGGATATGTCGAAGTCAGCCAAAGAGGCATCTACGTAGGCGTCTATGACAGAAAGCGCATACACGCCAACGAGTGCGAAGATACTCATGTCCCGATAACGACGGTAGTAGTCTTTCCTTTTCTTGAAGAGACTCTTGTATTGTTCCTCGTTTTCCGCCGTCACTTCACTTCCCAGATGCAGGAATTGATTGTAGCTGTCAGTGGTCGGATCGTCGTCCATAATGTCGAGATAGGCCTGCGAATAGTCCTTATACATCATGTTGTTCCACCTGATTGCATATGCACAACCTACAAAACCGCCATACACGATGGGAAGTTTCCAGTATTTCTTATTATATATTTGTCCTCCACCCGGCAACGCAATGGCCAGCCAAAGTGCTTTTTTCGGTTTAGGATACCACGTTTCCGTTTCTGCTTTCGTTCGTTTCTTCTTCGTGGCAGCAATGCTGTCGCCTTTCAACATCACCTCTGACACAACCGGCCTGTCGCTCACTGTCTCTTGCTTCACACGCTTTTCGCTCTCCACTTCCTGTGCGGAAGCGAGAAGCGAAACCGTCAACAGTGCGGCAAGCACTTGCCATCGCATGATATATGCCAAGCAACTTCCCACCGTGTTATTTCTCTCTCAGTTTATCAAACACGTTCATAATATGCTCAAGTTCTTCCTCATTTTTGAACGGAATGCTGATTTTTCCCTTGCCGCTGGGCGACACATTCATCGTCACGGGAGTTTTGAGGAAAGTAGACAAGCGTTCTTTCAACACGCCATATTCCTCCGGAAACTTTGCCTTCGCAGCTATTTTCTTCTTTCCTATCTCAACATCCTCACCGCTTTTCAGTCTCCTTACGACATCTTCCACTTGTCGGACGGAGTATCCGTTTTTCTGAATTTCCTTGTAAACCTTAAGCTGCAATGACGGACTTTCCAAAGAAAGCAGTGCTCTGGCGTGCCCCATGTCAAGCTCTTTCTTCTGCAAAGCCATCTGCACTTGTGCCGGAAGTTTGAGCAATCTCAGGTAATTGGCAACAGCCACACGGCTTTTCCCCACCCTTTCCGATACTTTTTCCTGTGTCATTCCGTCATTTTCCATCAGATGTGCATAGGCCAAAGCTATCTCAATGGCATTGAGATCTTCCCGCTGAATGTTCTCAACGAGCGCCATTTCCATAACTTCCTCGTCCTTGATGGTACGGATGTAGGCAGGAAGCGACTTCAAACCAGCAATCTGCGATGCTCTCCACCGACGTTCTCCTGCAATAATCTGAAACTTATTGTCAGCCGTCTGACGGAGGGTGATGGGCGAAACAATACCCAACTCCTTAATGCTGGCAGCCAACTCGTGCAACGCTTCCTCGTCAAAATCTCTGCGTGGTTGGTTCGGATTGGGTTCGATATTATCTATTTCAACCTCGCTGATGGTCGAACTGCCCTGCGGGCGCACCTCTTCTGTTGAAATAAGTGCATCGAGTCCGCGACCTAATGCTTGGAATTTCTTTTTTACTGCCATAGTTATTGATTCATTGAAAGAGTGACAATTGGCTTTTCAAACCTTTCATTCGGTCTTCTGCCTTCGCCCACTCACTCGTCATTTGTTTTTATCTATGATTTCTGCGGCCAGTGCCAGATAGTTCTTTGCCCCGGTAGAATCGGCATCGTAGAGAATGGCCGGCAATCCATGACTGGGGCTTTCGCTCAGTTTTACGTTGCGTTGTATCACCGTTTTGAAGACAAGCTCTTGGAAATGACGTTTCACTTCATCATAAATCTGGTTGGCCAGACGCAGCCTGCTGTCATACATCGTGAGCAAGAAGCCTTCGATTTCAAGTTTCGGATTGAGTTTGCTCTTGATGATTTTAATCGTGTTGAGCAATTTCGTGATGCCTTCCAGTGCAAAATACTCACACTGCACGGGGATAATGACAGAGTCGGCAGCCGTCAGTGCGTTTACGGTAATGAGACCCAACGACGGCGAACAGTCAATGAGGAGATAGTCGTAATCATCTTTTATCTTCTTCAACATCCTCAACACCACTCTCTCTCTGTCCTCTATGTTGAGCATTTCAATCTCCGCACCAACCAAGTCGATGTGGCTCGGAATGATGTCAAGCCCTTCTATGTCGGTGGTATATATCGACTCGCGCACGTCGATTTGGTCATTAATGATGCATTCATACAATGAACACTCCACCTGATTGATGTCAACGCCCAGTCCACTGGAAGCATTGGCCTGCGGATCAGCGTCCACCAGCAACACCTTCTTTTCCAAAGTGGCGAGCGATGCGGCAAGATTTATTGCGGAAGTGGTCTTTCCCACGCCTCCTTTTTGATTAGCTAAAGCTATTATTTTTCCCATTTGTAGTCTTCTCCTAACGCCTTTTTCACACAGGCATATTTGATTGCAAAGTTACATAATTTAGCCGAGAAACCTTTATGTTATAAACCTTTTTTCGTATTTTTGCGGTCAAATCAAAGTAAAAGCAATGAATTTTAATAGACCCTTCATCCTCATTTCCAACGACGACGGCTACCATGCCAAAGGCATCAACTGCCTCATCGAAATGGTAAGCGACATCGGCGACTTGCTGGTTTGCGCCCCCGAACATGCCCGTTCGGGCTTTTCGTGCGCCTTTTCGGGCACCACTCCCCTGCGATTGAAGCCCAGACGCGAGCGAGAAGGCGTGAAAGTATGGTCGTGCAACGGAACTCCTGTCGACTGCGTGAAGCTGGCCATCAGCGAACTTTGCGGCGGACGAAAACCCGATTTAGTTATCGGCGGCATCAATCACGGCAGCAATGCCTCTGTCAACACCCACTATTCGGGCACGATGGGAGTAGTGATGGAAGGCTGCATGAAGGGCATTCCCTCCATTGCTTTTTCCCTTTCCAACCACAGCAATGATGCCGATTTCGAACCGCTGCGACCTTATGTCCGCCAGATGGTTCAAAATGTGCTTCGCGACGGTTTGCCAGACGGCATTTGCCTGAACGTCAATTTCCCCGACCTTCCTGCCTATCAAGGAGTCAGGATGTGTCGCATGGCCAGAGGAGAGTGGGTCAACGAATGTGTGAAGAGCCGCCATCCGTTTGGCTTCGATTATTTCTGGATGGCCGGTTCATACTCAGACATGGAACCGCAATCGCCCGACACCGACAGCCATGCTCTCTCGCAGGGCTATGTCGCAGTAACTCCCACGCGCCTCGACGTGACCGCCCATGAGATGATCTGCCAGCTCAAAGACTGGGAAAACATGTCATCAGAACCCAAACATACATGAAATACTACCTCATCGCAGGCGAAGCCAGCGGCGACTTGCACGCATCCCGACTGATGCACTCGCTCAAGGAGATTGACCGAGAGGCCGATTTCAGGTTTTTCGGAGGAGACTTGATGACCCAAGAGGGCGGTTTTCGGGTGCGCCATTACCGCGACACGGCTTTCATGGGCTTTGTTCCGGTCTTGCTCCATTTACCGACCATCCTCCGCAACATTTCCTTGTGTAAGCAAGACATCACCGAATGGCATCCCGATGTGGTGATACTCATAGACTATCCGGGGTTCAATCTCGGTATTGCCAAATATGTAAAGGCACGGCTGGGCATACCTGTGCATTACTACATCGCACCTAAGATATGGGCATGGAAAGAATACCGCATCAAGCAAATCAAACGGGATGTGAGCCAGTTGTTTTCCATCCTGCCCTTTGAAAAGGATTTCTTCGAGGGCAAACATGGCTATCCCATCCATTACGTGGGCAATCCCACGGTCGAAGAAGTAGACGATTTCCTGAAAAAAAGACGACTGTCTACCACCGATTTTTCAGCTGACACCGACCCCGAAAAGGTTTTCGGACGGACAGAAGAACCGTCTTTGCCAAACTCAACGGCACTTCCCGTCATCGCATTGCTTGCCGGCAGTCGCCGACATGAGATAAAAGACAATCTGCCTGCCATGATTCAGGCTGCGCAATCATTCAAGAACTACCGCCTGATAGTGGCCGGTGCACCCGGCATTGAACCCGATTTTTACGACGCATTTGTCAAAAACACTTCCGTAGAGGTGGTATACAACCGCACATACGAGTTGCTGTCCAACTCTACGGCAGCCCTTGTTACCAGCGGAACGGCTACCCTCGAGACCGCACTTTTCGGCGTTCCGCAGGTCGTCTGCTATAAAACTATCCTGCCCAAACTCATCTCTTATCTCCGAAAACGCATCCTCAAGGTAAAGTATATTTCATTGGTTAATCTCATTGCAGACGCCCCTGTCGTGCAAGAACTGGTTGCCGCCGACTTCTCTGTGGAAAACATACGGCAGGAACTGGCACGCATCTTGCCCGAAGGAAGCAGCAGAAAGACTATGTTGAGGGGCTATGAGCAAGTAAGGAAAGCTCTGGGCGAAAACCATGCGGCCGACCATGCGGCACGCATCATGTACGACTTGCTTCACAAAGAATAAGCAAACAGCCTGCAATTCTGGCTTTCCTGCAAACCGTTCCTTGTATTGCATTCAACAGTCAGACGATAATCCACACCTGTGGCCTATTCCGTTACTTCATCAAAGGTTTCTCCTTGCATATCCTTGATGTAATCGATGCTGATTTTCTGGCCGTTTTCCATAATCACCCACCGGTTAAAGAGGTCAATCTTTCTGACGAATCCCGTAACCGAACGATAATAACCGGTTTCTTTCTCAGGTTCTGGTTCAAAGTAGATAAAGGTCACCTCGATGCCCTCCCATAGCCGGTCACGGAGATAAAGCATCTTTCGGTCGAGCAACTTTGCTTCCTCTTCGTCGGGCGCAGTCCATCTTTCCTTTCTTCTCGACACTTCCCTAATGGCGTCGGCATGTCCCGACAAGGCTGCAAAGGGCGAAAAATGGGCAGCCCTCTGCTGCATGCTCATCTGCTGACGGGTCTTTGAAACGTGGTGCGGAAGATTGATTATGTCCTCGTATTGGTCGCTCATGCCTTGTGTCCTCCAATTTGTTCGTTTCGCTCACGAGCCGTAGCTCCTTCAGAGAAGTTTACGCCCTTGAGCAGGGAATTTCTTCCAAACCGCTGCTTGATGCGTATGCTTGCCTCCTGTATCCTGCGTTCTTTGGCCTGCGTTTTCTCTTCCTTGAGTTTCTTCTCCCGCTCTTTCTCGTAATCCGTAAAGAGTTCGAGCTGAATGGGTCGTTTGTTTCGGTTCACAGCCTGTGTCTCGCTGATGACGTGGTTGGTAGACAAGTATATCCTGCGGATAAGCAAATCGCGGCATACAATGCGGTCGAACAGTTCGGTAACGGCTTTTGTCATACGTCTCGACGATGAAGTATGGACGCCCAGATTGGCCGTACCCCGAGCATGTTCAGGCCTCTTTCGCCCATAGAAATCTGTGGAAATACGCCCCTTGTACTTATCACGGATAGCAGGATTGGTCAGGCATTCCACATCATAACCTACTGTCAGCACCAGTTGGTCGGTCACGATTCTCTTCTCGACAAGCTCCAGTGCGATGGCATCAGCCATCTCCCAGACCACCACACGGGCTTTGTCTGCATCGTAGGCATGATGCAACACCTGTCCCCGGCTCAAAGATTCGTTCTCCGGTTTATAGGCTTTCACAGCTTCCATCGTGCAAGGTTCCCATCCCCACGCATGGTCGATGAGCAGTTCGGCATTGATACCGAAAAGCTGGTAGAGCAGGTCTTCGTTGTCAAGAGAGCAACGGGCAATCTTTCCCATAGTGTCCAGTCCGTAGAGGGCGAGTTTCTGTGCGGTACCCCTACCTACCTGCCAAAAACTTGTCAGAGGCTGATGTCCCCACAGTTTACGGCGGTATTCCATCTCATCCAGTGTCGCAATTCTCACCCCGTCAGAATCGGGTGGCATATGCTTGGCTACAATATCCATCGCCACTTTGGCCAGATAGAGATTAGTTCCGATACCGGCGGTTGCCGTAATGCCGGTTTCCGCCAACACAGCCTTGACCATTTTCCGAGCCAGTTCACTCGCCGTGAGTTTGTAAGTCGTGAGATAATCGGTCACATCAAAGAAAGCTTCGTCTATAGAATAAACATGAATGTCTTCGGGGGCGATGAATTTCAGATAGACGGTATAGATGCGTGAACTATATGCGATGTAGTGAGCCATACGGGGAACAGCCGTAAGAAAGTCGGCCTCAAGGTCGGGGCGGGCTTTGAGTTCAGTATCCGATACAGATTTGCCGTTGAACAAACAACTCGGCACAAGGTTTCTCCTCTGTCGGTTTATTTCACGGATACGCTGCTTCACCTCAAAAAGCCGGGGGCGTCCGCCTATCCCATAAGCCTTCAGTGACGGCGAAACGGCCAGACAGATGGTTTTGTCTGTACGGCTGTTGTCGGCCACCACAAGATGGGTGGTAAGCGGATTAAGCCCTCTTTCGATACATTCCACGCTGGCATAGAACGACTTGAGGTCGATGGCAATATAACTACGATGACCGTTCATGTATTATCTTGGTAAAGGTATGAAAAACTATCGGAGTACGCAAACTATCGTCCCGATAATCTCCCATCAGCCATCAGAGATCATACTGATTTCGTTCGGATGTCGGGCAGATTGTCTGCGGTTTTACCGAAAGCGCAGCAGGCTACGCCAAGTAAAAACGGAAGACAAGGTGCCGACAAACGAATGAAAGCTGTCGGGATGCAGCATCATTGTCAGGAAAAGGATGCCTTAACGGCCTAACGACCAATGGGAAATTAGCTGATGTTGCCCTGCGCACAGACGACAAGCACCCAAAGAAGGCATCACTCATCTTGTATGGAAGCAATACCAAACGTTGGTATTCGTCGTACCAATGCTTGGTACGACAACAGGCCATATCGGATTGCAGTAAAAGAAACGAGTTAACGTGGCAGAAATAATCTGTGTATCAGATGGAAAAGTTTATCTTTCGGCACAAAATCGCTCTCCATCTGTCATGAGAGACTGTACTGGTTTCGTTTGAACCCAAATCAGTCATTAGACCGCCAACACTACATTACTCACCGAAGATGATGCTTACCGACTGATTTCGGTCGATTGCCGGCATCTTCTCTGCCGTTTTTCCTCGGCGTAGCCCGCTACGCCTTTGGCAAAAGAGGCAGACAAGCTGCTCGACATACGAACATAATCAGTACGGTCTCTAATGAACGAATTGGGTTGAATGTTGAGCAGATGGAGTGTCGTTTTTACAAAAGTGCAGTGAACTACACCATGCAAAAACGGCAGAGAAGATACCGACAAGCAGACGAAAGCAGGAGGAAAGCTACATCAGCAACTGTGAAAGGAAGCCTTAGCAGCCTAATGGCCGATTGGGAATATATCATCCCCCAAGCAAGAAGAACAACAATATAGGGGCAAAAGAAATACCGACAGGAACCAACAAACACAAGAAGAGAGTAACCCCATCGGTCATGAGGCCAACCGGGCTTTACCTCTGGAGCATCGCTCCCGTAAAAATGCGACCCGAGTCAATGCCAAGCCGACGGGCAGAAAAAAATTCTTGAAAACGGTCGTATGTGCAAATGCCAGCTATCTGAACGTGGTCGACAGGCAAGCCAGCATCTGTCAGCTGCTGACGGTTGCACTCCCAAAGGTCGATATGCCAGCGCAAAGGCGGCTCTGACTGACCGACAACATCAGCTGTATGCGCAAGTGGCATGCGGCATGCCATCTTTTCCATTTCAAAACCTGCCTCGACAAACTGTTCGTAGACCTCATCGCCCACCTCGAAATTTTTCATCGAAATGCCGGGGCCTATCACGGCACGCAGCATTTCGGGCTTCGTATGGTAGGCAGCACGCATCTCCGACACAGCCTTTTGGACTATGCGGGCCACCGTCCCACGCCATCCGGCGTGAACGGCACATATCGCCCGATGTTCTGTATCATAAAGAAGAATGGGCATGCAGTCGGCCGTTGACACGCCGATACAGACATTCGGCACATCGGTCATGACAGCATCAACGCCCTCCAACAGCATTTTTCGGGTTTCAGAAGACAGCGACAGAAACTCGTCTGCTATCATTCTCACCTCCGCCTGATGCACTTGGTGGGGATAGACAAGGCGGTTTGTGTCGATGTTGAGCCAGTCGCAGAGTGCCTTTCGGTTGGTTTCGATGGCCGAACGCTCATCTCCGCAATAGTAGTTGATATTGAACTCTCCGTAATTACCACGACTTACGCCGCCTTTTCGTGTAGTAGAAAAGGCCAGTACATCATCAGCAAGGTGATAGGAGAGACATTGGGGTATCATGGTTGTTCGTCTTCTTCGTACTCAAAGTCGTCCAAATCTTCCACATCGTCTGCATCCACGAAGATAATTTCATCGTCTTCTCCCTCGGCCTGCATTTCCTTTGCAAAGCGACTGAGGTCTTTGTCGCGGTGCACGAGTGTATCTTCTGCGGTGATTTCACGCAACTTGTTGCTCTCGCTGTTGAGCTCTCGCCACAAAATATCTTTCAGTTCGTCCAATCCTTTGCCCGTAACGGAAGAGATGAAGACCGTGGGAAGGTCTGTGGGAAGGGTCTCCCGAAGCATCTCTATCAGTTCATTGTCCAGCAGGTCGCACTTAGTCACGGCCAAGACACGGTGTTTGTCGAGCATTTCGGGATTGAATTTGCGCAACTCTTCTGCCAAAACAGCATACTCTTTGGCAATATTCTCGGTATCGCCGGGTACCATGAAAAGCAGCAGAGAGTTGCGTTCGATATGACGAAGGAAACGCAAGCCAAGCCCTTTGCCCTCACTGGCTCCCTCGATAATTCCCGGAATGTCGGCCATGACGAAAGATTGTCGGTCGTGATAGCTGACAATTCCCAACGAAGGTTCTAACGTAGTGAAGGGATAATTGGCAATTTTGGGTTTGGCACTCGACAGCGAAGAGAGCAAGGTCGACTTTCCCGCATTGGGAAATCCTACCAAACCTACATCGGCCAAGAGTTTCAATTCAAGGATGACGGTCATCTCCTGCATCGGTTCTCCCGGCTGGGCGTAGCGGGGTGCCTGATTGGTTGCGGAACGAAACTGAAAGTTTCCGAGTCCGCCACGGCCTCCTTTGAGTAGCAAAACTTCCTGTCCGTCAGAGGTAACATCGCATATATACTTCCCGGTTTCGGCATTATAAACCACCGTTCCACACGGAACATCGATGTATTCATGCTTTCCGTTCGTGCCATGACACTTGTCTCGCCCTCCGTTCCCTCCGTGTTCGGCGCGCACATGACGCTGAAATTTCAGATGCAGAAGCGTCCAATAGTTATGGTTGCCTCTTAAATAAACGTTTCCTCCATTACCTCCATCGCCTCCGTCAGGCCCTCCGTTGGGGTTATATTTCACATGACGGAGGTGCATGGAGCCTTTTCCGCCCTTTCCTGAGCGGCAACATATCTTTACATAGTCGACAAAATTGGATTCCATAAAGTATTTTTGAATGTTTGTTTGAAGCGGGACGGCTGTCGCATTCCACGCATATAGCAGTTGCTACCCACCTATCTTATATTGCACCTCACGTATATGGGCAGTTGTATTCCTTTATCGTTTGAGCCGCATGCCGCATCAACAGCAGCAGGGTTGTCGCTTTATCATGAGACGGTTCACCCCCTTTCCGGCAGAGTGGGATGTCTATTCCGTCGGTAACAGGAATGTACGGAAGTCTATTTCAGGCTTGTCCTGACAGTCGGCAGCAGCTACTTGGGCAACCGATACAGCCGTTTACACTCCTTACACGTGCTCGATGATATGGCAGACGTCGTCAAAAATGCGGTCAAGCTCACCAAAACCATTCACATGGTGATGAAGTCCCTCACGCTTATACCAGTCTACGAGGGGCGCAGTTTGGTTGCGATACACATCCAGCCGTTTATGGATGGTCTCTTCATTGTCATCGGCACGGCCTTGTTCCTTTCCTCGTTTGATGAGCCGTTGCATCAGGACTTCCTCCGGAACATCGAGTTCTATCATCGCCGAAACCCGATGACCACGTTCTGCAAGCATCTCCTTGAGAGCCTCGGCCTGTGCTATCGTGCGTGGAAAACCATCAAAGATAACCCCTTTGTGGTCATTGCCGAAGCTGTCGTAGACCTGCGCAAGAATGCCGATCATCAAGTCGTCAGGAATTAACTGGCCTTTGTCAATATAGAGCTTGGCCGTCTTTCCCAATTCGGTTCCGTTCCCGATTTCCCGTCGAAGCACCTCTCCTGTGGAGATGTGGTTCAGCGAGTACTTTCCAATCATCATTTCACTCTGGGTTCCTTTGCCCGAGCCCGGAGCTCCGAAGATAACAATGTTTTTCATGATATTTATCCTTTTAGGTTCAAAAAGCAGTTTGTTTGCACTCCCTGCCTACTCTTTCCTTCATCTTTTTATTCCTTATTCTTAGAGCAGCTCAAAACTATCAAGGTTGAAAACACGGTGGAGTTAGCTTTTCATTTCGTCCTCTTGACCTTCCGGACGGTTGTCTTTGCCTTTCTGAAGGAAGCGACATCTTATACGCCGGAAAAGCCGGAATCCGAAAAGGGGCATGGAAAACAGCCCGCAAGAGCTATTCCACCAAAGTGTAAATATCTCTCAGGTTGCGTCCTTGCTGGTCGTAATCGAGGCCGTAACCAAGAATGAAGTCATTGGGTATTTCCATCGCCACGTAATCAATGTCTAATGGAACAGCCAGTCTTTCAGGCTTCAGCAGAAGCGTGCAAATATGAATGGAAGCCGGATTGCGTGTTCCGAGTGTCTCAATCATGCGCTTCATCGTCAGTCCCGACTCCACGATGTCCTCCACGATAATGACTGTTCGGTTGGTCAAATCTTCATTGATGCCAATCACTTCGGTAATTTTCCCGGTGGAAGTTGTGCCTTGGTAAGACGCTAACTTCACGAACGAAATTTCACATGGTATGGTAATGTAACGCATCAGGTCAGCAGCAAAGATGAAAGAACCGTTGAGTACGGCCAGCAATAACGGATTCTTGCCGTCCATGTCACGGTTGATGCGGTCTGCAACCTCCTTAACACGTTCCAGAATTACAGCTTCAGGGATGGAAGGCCTGAATGTTTTGTCTTTGATTTTGAGCAAACTCATATCCTCAGTATTTATGATAATCGCAGCAAAAATACGAAAAATAAGCCAAACCGCATCGTCCGTTACCTAATTAATTTCTCTTTCCCATTGCCTCAACACGTATAAAAGGCATTGCGAAGATTGTTCTATATTGACACCAACAGACACCTAAAAAACAGGAAACAAGGCCATAACCAGCCTTGAACGCTCTCCGCTCACACACCATTTGGCCAAAAATCGAAATTTATCTATAAAACAAGCGGTTAATTAGAGTATATTCTTTAATTTTGCAAATATGAAGATTTTTACCGACAGTCAGATACGTGCACTCGACAAATATACGATAGAACACGAACCGATTCGCCCCATCGACCTCATGGAAAGAGCCGCAAGAGCCTTGACAAAGGCAATTGCCGACATGGTAAAGACCAACACTGAAATCGTAGTCTTCGCCGGGCCGGGCAACAACGGCGGCGATGCACTGGCCGTTTCACGCCTGTTGGCAGAGCAGGGCATGAGTGTCTCAACGTATCTGTTTGACATTTCCAACAAACTTTCTGAGGAATGCGCCCTCAACAAGGAGCGTCTCAAAGAGTGCAAACAGCTCAAGCACTTCTCGGAAATTACCCAACAGTTCGACCCTCCGCAACTCGAAGCCCACACACTGGTCATCGACGGACTTTTCGGCACAGGTCTTACACGGCCGTTGTCGGGCGGATTTGCCTCCTTGGTGAGGTATATCAACCAGTCGCCTGCCCAAATCGTAAGCATCGACATACCGTCAGGACTGATGACAGAAGACAATACCTATAACATATTGGCCAACATCATACGGGCTGATGTGACGCTTACTTTCCAGATGAAGAAACTTTCTTTCCTCATGGCGGACATCCAACAGTTCATCGGAAAGTTGCAAATCATTGACATCAAGCTCAATCAAGACTTTATCAAACGCACAGAAACAGCCTACAACATTATTGAAAAGGAAGACGTGAAACGACTGCTCAAACCACGCAATGACTTCGCTCACAAGGGAATGATGGGCAATGCACTCATTATTGCAGGGCGATATGGCATGGCCGGAGCCGCCGTGTTGGCCACCAAAGCATGCCTGAGGGCAGGGGCAGGCAGGGTAACGACACTCACGCCGAAGAAGAACTGCGCCATCTTACAGGCTTCCATACCCGAAGCTATCTTGCATATCGACAACGAAGAAACCTACTTTTCCGAAGCGATTGCACCCGAAGACTTCGATGCAATAGGAATAGGGCCGGGCTTGGGACAGACAGAGAATACGGCAATAGCCATGATTGCACAAATACGCAGGTCGCAAATACCCATCGTTATAGATGCCGATGCCATCAACATACTGGCCAATCACCGGGCATGGATACAGCAACTGCCGAAAGAAATCATCATGACACCTCACCCGAAAGAGTTTGAAAGGCTTGACGGAAACCACAGCAACGGCGACTACGAACGCCTGAGCAAGGCACGAGACATGGCCAAGACCCTCCATGCTTACATTCTTCTGAAAGGTCACTACAGTGCTCTCTGCCTGCCAAATGGCAACATTGTCTTTAATTCTACAGGCAATTCGGGCATGGCAACAGCCGGAAGCGGCGATGTTTTGACAGGCATCATCACGGCATTGCTGGCCAGAGGATACAAGAGAGAAGACGCCTGTCTGCTTGGTATGTATCTGCACGGACTGGCAGGAGACCTCGCCGCAGAAGAACTTGGCAAAGAAAGCCTCATTGCCGGAGATATCATTGACTATCTGCCCAAGGCTTTCCGCAAACTGGAAGAATAGCATTTTAGACATCCTTGCATTCCGCAACGGAAGAAGAACATAACCCATCACAGAAAGAACCACCATCTGCATTTGCCCAAACAGCATTTCTTCGGCATGAAAAAAACATGCCATCTTAACCCAAATCGGTCATTAGACCGCTAACGCTACATTCCTCGCTGATGATATTTGCTTCCCGACTACTTTCATTTGCCTGTCAGCAGTTTATCCGCCATTCTTTTCTTGGCTTTTCATCAAAACTTATTTCAGCGACAACAGACAACGGTGACAATGGTTTTCCTACCTTGTCAATGCCTCGCAACCTCCTTGCCGGATTTGGGGCAAACATCCATTTGGACTACTGATATACAGAGAAAGGAGACCGCCGGGTCTCCTTTCTCTGTATCAATCGTATCAGAATCTTACTGAATAACGATGGTCTTATTGCGTCCATCGGGCATCGGAACAATGTAAACACCTTTCTTCAACTGGCCGTCTTTTGCATATACGGCACGACCTCCAAGGTCATACACAATGCCGTCGGCAGGCAACTGTGTCTCGATTTCACTGATGCCATCTGCTATTTTCTTGTTATTGATGACAACCGGCAGGTACTTGTCGGCCGCACCACGTGATGAAATCTTCACGGCAGCCTCATGAACACCCTCTTGGTCTGACTTGAACGAAATCGTAAACTCACCGCCTTCGGCCGACAAGGTGGCCGTTGAGAGCTTGAACTTGCTTGCATTCGGCCCCATGAGTTTCAAGGTAACGGCCTCTGTTGTGTTGGCAGTCGTAACCGAAACGGGCTTGCTGGTAAACTGCGTATTGAATGCCACTTCTTCGGCGATTGACTCTACAGAGGGCGTAAGCATAGGAATGTCGGTGCGACCCCACGTTACATCATCTACATAATAGGTTGCAGAGTTGGCCGTTCCGCCAGTACCTGTAAAGTGGAAACCGATAAAGAATACATCGGCAAGATTGTTCTTGCTGAAGTCGAGATGAATTTCCCGCCAGTCTTCGTTGTCGTTGGCAATCGCAGGCAGGTTCAGTCCATCAATCGGTTGGCTGTAGAGCTTGCCCTCGGACATGTCCATGTAGCATACTTCCAGCTTCGCATCCATACCGTCAAACAGATAATTGCCCATCACTCTAAAGGTAAACACCTTGCTTCCGGAGGCTTTGAAGTCGAGCGGAGGTGTCACGAGCCACATCTCCACAGGATAATCTGCGGTGGCTTTTGAGTCGTATGCCGTCACCTTGGCTGTTTTTTCGCCGTCGAAATCATATCCCCACCATGCACGTTTGCCCTGTGCTGCCACGTTCTTCCATTGATTGAGACTCACTGGCTTGTTCTTCTCTGTCGTACCGAAGTTCTCTATCATCAGTTTGAGAGGACTGTCTGTAACAAGCGGAAAGTCATCGCCTTCTTTCTCAGGCTCGCTCGAACCGGTCGCAATACCGGTAAGTTTCACCCTCACGGCTGGTGCAAACGTAGCCGTAAGTTCTACAGTCTGGTTGAAAGTGCCGGCCTCTTTCGGCGTGAAAGTAATATTCAGCTCGGCTGCCTCTTGGTTTTTCACTACGCTGCCCGTGCTTAGGGTAAACAGTCCCAATGCCGTATTGACTACCTTTGCGGTAATGAAGTAATCGAGAATATTCCGACTTGACACCTTGAGGGTTTTCGTCTGGCTTGCACCCACTGTCGCCTCAAATGCTAACTCGGTAGCATCTGCGGTGATGACAGGCGGGTTTTCGGGATCGTATGCCGCTCCCTGAAGCGACACCATGGCCGAAAGGCCTTCGGTTTGAGGGTCGATGAGAAGTGAAGCCTTGTGATTTGCCGATGCCTCCGTGGGATGATAGGTCACTGTAACCACAGTAGCTTTCTGGCCGGCAGGGATGCTTTGGGGTGAAACGGTGTACATCGTGCGAGCTGCTCCGGTAACATCAAGAACTATATTCTTCTCTATTCCGTTGGCTTTAACTACAATTTCCTTGCTTTGCGGTTTGTTGAGCGTGCTGCTGAAGCTGAGCGACGGCTGGGAAACAAGCAAGGACGCTTCGCCATTATCTTGTGTCTTAAATCCGAACTTGTCGAATATCACAGTAGCACCTTTGCCCACTTTGAGCGAGAAATAGAAGCCATCGGCTCCTTCGGGAACTGTGGTGACAATCTTCTTTTCTGCCCATGCACCGACAGAAGTGAAGCTCTCGCCGCTGTTAAGCAACTCTGCATCGGCTTCGATTGCCTCATCTCCTTTTTTCCAATAGCTGTTGAGCATGATGTCTTTGCCGTCACTGGCCGCCGTCTCCACATAGTAATGGAGGGTCATTTCATATTTCTCGCCGGGCACGAACTTGTTTTCCGCCTCGGGTTTCAGTTCTTGGCGCAGTTTGCCCGATGTCGTTTTAGAGCCTGCTTTTATACGCAAGGCCTTGTCGCCGTCAACTTTCAGCGTTGTTTCCTGCGTACACTCGCCAAGCGTTGTTTCCCATCCTTCGGGCGAATCACCAAAGGTGCTGGTCTGCCAGTTTTCAAAACTCCAGTTGTCCAACAGGTTGTTGTCGGCTACAGGAAGTTCGAGCTGTTCGATGTCGGCCATGTAACGCGGTGCAATCATCATGCCGGTAGACGATGTAGAAAGGCCGCAGAGGTTGCCATAGGCCGGCACTGGCTTGTCAAGCAGGTCTGAACCGGACAATACCCTCAGTTCGGCTATAGTGCCTTCAGCATCTTGTATCGCCACACGCTTGGCAATATCAGCCGTGAAGACTTCTCCATCTTCAAGCGGAAGAAACTCCGTTCCGTTCTTGTGACCGAATTTCACTCCCTCGATTTTCACCATCATGTTGGACAATTGAAGGCCATTAGCTTTCAGTTCCTTCAGGGTAATGACACGAGGTTGCACCGTCTTGTTTTCCGAAAGCAGCGCAAACTCATCATCATTCATGCCTGTCCACGGTTCGAGATAGAGCATTTTAAGGTTTTCCTTAGCCAGAACCACAAGGTTGGAAACCTCATTGCCGGCCTCAAGTTTGAGCGTTGCATTCGGGAACGACCCTTGATAGCCGTCGCCCGGACATACGTATGCACCCTTGTTTTCGTCTTGCAGATAATAATAGGTGCCGTAATCGTTCACCCATTTGTGAGAAACCGTTACAGGGCCTTTGATAAGATAGAGGTTGTTGGGGCCTTCCGTACCGCTCGTGTTGTCAATGTTTACGATTTGCGAGAGGTTCTCTACCGTCTTCACCACACAACTACCGTAAGCCATCGGAATGCTCAGTTCCTGCGCATCTTCGCTGTTAAAGGTAATGTTGGTTGACACATTGGCATACTTGGAAGGGTTCAATGTAAAGGTAACGTCCACTCCGGCTTCTACAGCTTCTTTGCTGAGAGTAGTCCCCGGACTAACGGTGAGATCTTCGGCAGGTAGTCCTCCGATAGTGACATCGCCTTTCAGGCGCTCTCCTTTGAGGTGAATGGTTGCGGAATATTCTTTTCCGACCAACACAAATCCCGACTTGCTGAATGTCGTATTGCCCACGGGAGCGACATAATCGGTCGTGAGTACCGGTTTATCGACAACCGGGACAGTTCCCGATTCTTTCATCAGTTCATGCCAAGAAGCCGCCAAACGCACGTTGCCGATGATGGCATTGGGTGCGTTTTTCATGCTGGTAAGACCCTGATTGAGCTGGAAACCGATGAGTCCTCCTGTTGTACTGCCCGGTTTGAAATCGCTGCCAGTCTGCTGTTCATAAGTCACAGTTGGAGTGGGTTCTGTCGAACTGACGGCCGGATTGACAAAAAGCGAGACAATGTCATTGCTTTCGCCAATCATGGAATTTTCTCCGACAACCTGATATTTGACAACGACGAGATACGTTTCATTGTACTGATACTCCTCGGAAGAGAACACGATGTTAGACTCTTGACCCGTGGAGCGGAGCACGCCGAGCTTGAAATGGCCTTCGCTGCTTTCTTTCGCAAACAGCTTTCCGTACTCGTTGCCACGGTATCCGTCGGCAAACGTGCTGCCTCGCTTCTCCAACAAGGCTGCGAAATGGCTTGTTCCGTTGCTCTTGCTGGTGGTTACGCTCTTCACATTGAGCAGAAACGAATAGTACACCGAACCTGAACGAACGTCTGTTTCAGAAAATTTCTTACACAATTTCTGAATGTTCGTCGATGTATTCGTCAGTTCGACGGCCTTTCCTACAGGTGCGTCGGCATAACCAGAATAGGTCAACTGGTGTTCAATTACCTGAATGGGACTCATTGAAGCAGTAGAATACCTCACCCATTCGCCTTGCCCATGCAGGTTGCCCGCTTCATAGTCGAAGTTCTCTTCCATGTAAAGCTGAGCCTGCGCAGGCGCAGACATGGCCGCCATTGTCAGCATGGCGACAAGCATCTTACCTAACTTTCTCATACATTTATTGATTTATAGATTAATATCGGGTATTCGTTTTCCGTCCCGACCATGCACCGCCTACCTTTAGAGGTTGGCCAATTCCAACACTTTGTCTATGGCGGCAGAAAGTCCGTCGGTATCTTTTCCGCCCGCAGTGGCGAAATGCGGCTGTCCGCCGCCACCTCCCTTGATGAGTTTAGAGGCCTCTCTTACCATCTGTCCGGCGTTCAGTCCGTGGTCTTTCACCATGTCATCGCTCATCATGACACTAAGCAATGGTTTGTCTTGATATACCGAACCGATGACACACAACAGATTTTCGGGAATGGCCTGACGCACTTTGAAGACGAGGTCTTTGGCTACTTCGGGTGCAAGTATTACCACATCGGCCACCACCTGCACACCGTTGGTATTGCGTGCGGCGGCTATGAGGCGGTCGGTTTCACGCTGAACCATTTGTGCCTGGAATGCTTCTATCTCTTTTTTCATGCTGTCGTGCTCATCAATATACTTCATGATGACGCCCTGAAGGTCTTTGGCATTATTGAAAAGACCCTTGATGGCCTTGAAATGATCCTCCATTCGGTAGAAGAACTCTTCACACTCGCTGCCTGTTTTGGCCTCCACACGGCGTATGCCGGCAGCGACCGAACTCTCGCTGATAATCTTGAACATACCGATGTGGCCTGTACGCTGCACATGAATACCACCGCAAAACTCGCAACTGGGGCCAAACTGCACCACACGCACCTTGTCTTCGTACTTCTCTCCGAACAATGCCACTGCCCCCATCTTGCGTGCTTCCTCGATGGGAGTTTCCCTAAACTCAGCCATCGGTATGTCTTCCCGAATCATACGGTTAACCATTCGTTCCACCTCGCGCAGCTCTTCATCGGTCACTTTCTGAAAATGCGAAAGGTCAAAGCGCAATGTGTCGGGGCTGACAAACGAACCTTTCTGCTCCACATGGTCACCCAGCACCTGCTTGAGAGCATAGTCCAAAAGGTGAGTTGCCGTGTGGTTGGCTGCACTTGCCTCCCTTTTCTCGGTGTCGACACAGGCCATGAACTCGGCTTCGGGAGCCTTCGGAAGCTGCATGACAATATGAACCGACTGGTTATTCTCGCGCTTCGTGTCGACAACCTGTATGGTTTCGTCCTCGTTCACCAGTACTCCCTGGTCGCCGACCTGACCTCCCATCTCTCCGTAGAACGGTGTATGGTCGAACACGAGTTCGTAAAAGGTATTCTTCTTTTGCGTTACCTTGCGATAGCGGAGTATCCGACAGTTGTATTCTGTATAATCGTAGCCCACAAATTGCTGCTCTCCTTCGTGCAAAACCACCCAGTCTGAGTTTTCCACGACAGCCGCATTGCGCGCTCTTTCCTTTTGTTTCTTCATCTCTTCGTCAAACTCTTGCCCGTCAACTGTGTATCCGTGCTCGCGGCAAATCAGTTCGGTAAGGTCAAGCGGGAAGCCGTAAGTGTCGAAAAGACGGAACGCCTGCACGCCGTCAAGACAGGTTTTACCTTGTTTTTCCATCTCCTGCATAGCCTGATTGAGCAGCGTGATGCCTTTGTCGAGGGTACGCAAGAAGGCTTCTTCCTCTTCTTTAATAACCCGTTCGATGAGTGTTTGCTGTGCGGGAAGCTCCGGATAGGCCGCTCCCATTTCGGCCACGAGCGTAGGAATAAGCCTGAAAATGAACGCTTCTCTTTGTTCGAGGAAAGTATAAGCGTAACGAACGGCACGGCGAAGAATGCGGCGGATGACATAGCCGGCCTTGGCATTGCCCGGCAACTGGCCGTCGGCAATGGAGAAAGAAACGGCTCTCAAATGGTCGGCTATCACCCTCATGGCCACGCAAATATTTCTCTTGGCCTCATCGTGTGCCTCATTCTCGCTGTCATAGGTCAGCCCAGTCATGCGTTCCATTTCTTGGATATAGGGACGGAACACATCGGTATCATAGTTGGAGTTTTTCCCCTGAATGGCACGCACGAGTCTCTCAAATCCCATTCCTGTGTCTATCACATTCATGGAGAGCTTCTCCAATGAGCCATCGGCTTTGCGGTTAAACTGCATGAAGACAAGGTTCCAAATCTCGATAACCTGCGGATCATCTTGATTGACCAACTCCCGTCCCGGTTTCTTTGCTTTTTCCTCGGCCGAACGAGAATCTAAATGAATCTCAGAACAAGGCCCGCAAGGGCCGGTATCGCCCATCTCCCAGAAGTTATCATGCTTGTTGCCGTTGATAATATGGTCTTCCGGCACATGCTTCAGCCAAAAAGCCGCCGCTTCATCATCTCTTCCAAGCCCTTCTTCTTCAGAACCTTCAAAGACGGTAACATACAAATCCTCCGGATTGAGCTTCAAGACATCCACCAGATATTCCCATGCCATGTCGATGGCACCTTCTTTGAAATAGTCACCGAAACTCCAATTGCCGAGCATTTCAAACATGGTATGATGGTAAGTATCGTGTCCTACCTCTTCCAAGTCATTGTGTTTGCCACTCACCCGAAGACATTTCTGGGAGTCGGCACGGCGTCTTGGCTCTGGCGGACGTATTCCGAGGATGATATCTTTCCACTGGTTCATACCTGCATTGGTGAACATCAACGTCGGATCATCTTTGATAACCATCGGCGCAGAGGCCTCTATTGTATGTCCTTTAGACTCGAAATACTTCTTGAACGATTCACGAATCTCGTTTGCTGTCATCATCATTGTATCTTATTTCTTTATATTTTGTTTTACATGGGGAAAACTTGCAAGGAGGCGCAAGCCCGGAACAGCAGGCCAAAACCAGAAGCATGGAGATGCAGTTGAACTCTTGCAAGGATTGTGCACGCCCAAAACAATCATACGGTTTATAAATAATTGAGTTGCAGACAATCAACTGCAAAGATACCGTATTTTTATGAAAGTAAGTCAAACAAAGGACGTTTTCATTCCATTTTTGTGCAATTTCACCGAAAAAAGTAACAAAAAGCAGCAGGGAACTCTCCTTATTGTATCGCAACAAACTACATGCCACGCCATATCGGGAGGAGATATATCTCGCAGATTGTCACCATCGGAACCAAATCAATACGGTCTCTGATAACCGAATCGGGATAAACAGCCTGCCATCAAACCATCGTTTTTAACATTTCGGACGAACAGAAGTTGTGACTTTTTTCTTACAAACCGAACTTGTAAAATAGAAAACAAAAAAACGTTTTTGAAGAGTAAAAAGCCCGTTTTTCACCCTCATTTTTGCAAGTGAACATCAATTGGAAGGCAAACGTTCATTAATTGAAGGGCAATTAATGAACGTTTGCAAGGTGAATGTTCATCAATTGCAAGCCAATTTTGGGACTTTTTGACCCTATTTTTTGGCCTCTCCCAAAATGAATGCTGATTATCAACGGGTTACAAATTCGATTTTTGGCGTTATTTTCAGCCACGGACAAGGTCGGTGAAAAATAACGCAAGCATGAGGACGAATCAAAGAGATTTTCCGACAAATAACCTGTCTTACGTTTTAACACAGTCCCAACAGAAGTTAACGAGCACCGACCGCTTGTGAGGAGACCATTCAAGCCACAAGACATTGTCAACACCCGACTATTTAACCCACGGAAAAAATAGGGAAAACACTCATTACAGCCAAGCCTGCCATCCCTATACTCCACATGACGAAAGGACAGAAACATGGGATACGTATATTATATAAGGTATAAATTCATCTGAAACGCAATATCAGCACTGATTGTCCGTATGAGAAACAACACCGCAACCTCACGGAAAATGACAACACCAAAAGGGGAGGCTGACAACTGTCTCAGGCTGGGAAAAGCAAGGAAACCACACCGCAACAGACCAACGGCAAGACAGAAAACCACCATGAACAAAACGCTTAATTTTTCATAATACTGCCCGAAACGCCCTATTTACCAACAAAAAACGTTGCAACTTAAAGAAATATTAACGGAACAAAAACACAATGCTATAAAGTTTTTCTTTATATTTGCATCCTAATAACAATAAACTACGGACATTAGTATGAAAAAGACTCTATTTATTTTAGCCGTTTTATTCATCGGCTTACAGACAGTTAAGGCTCAACTTCCGTCGGTAACTCTGAAAACAATGGACGGAAAGACTGTAAGAACTGACACCCTTTCCAACAACGGAAAGCCGTTTATCATCGACTTCTTCGCCACATGGTGCAAACCTTGCAACCGAGAGTTGTCAGCTATCGCCGAAGTATATGACGAATGGGTGGAAGAAACAGGCGTGAAGCTCTACGCAGTGTCTATCGACCAGGCACAAAACATCAACAAGGTGAAGCCGCTCGTAGACAATCACGGATGGCCGTATGAGGTGCTTCTCGACCCCAACAGCGAATTTAAGCGTGCGCTCGGCGTGCAAATGATACCTTATGTGTTGATTTGCGACGGAAAGGGCAACATCGTTTACAAGCACAACGGCTATACCGAAGGAGCCGAACAGGAACTGATTGAGAAAGTACGAGAACTGGTGAAATGATACGAAAGAGACTGAAACATCATGCTCTTACGGCCGTGGCATGCATGGTTGTGGCCTCGGCGGCAGCACAGGAGAGCGACGACAACAAGTGGAAACTGACTGGAAGCATCCAAAGCGACGCCTTGATTCCACAGGAAGATGAGAAAATCGGTGCGGCAAAGTCTGACTACTGGGGACTGACCAATACGTATGCCAACATTGGCGTAACCAGCAAACACTTTGATGCAGGCGCACGACTTGAATTCATGCGCTTCCCCTTGCCGGGTTATGAGAATGACTTCAAGGGCTGGGGATTGGCCAACATCTATGCCAAGATGCACTCGGAAAAGCTGGAAGTAACGTTGGGTAACTTCTACGAGCAGTTCGGTTCGGGCTTTATTCTTCGTACCTACGAGGAACGTTCGCTCGGTATCGACAACTCACTGATGGGTGCCCGCGTGGTGGTTAAGCCTCTGGCAGGTGTCACCGTTAAGGGATTGGCAGGCTACCAACGCCGCTATTGGGACTACAACGATGCGCTTATCTCGGGTGGTGACATCGAACTGAACCTCGACCAGTGGTTCAAGGGATTGCAAAACAGCAACACCTATATCACGCTCGGTGGTTCGTTTGTCAACAAACACGAACGCACGGAAGACATCATGACCGATGCTACCCACAAACTCAACCTTCCCGAAAACGTAAACGCTTGGGATGTAAGGGCACGTTTACAAAAGGGCGCATTCAGCCTGTTGGCCGAGTATGCACAAAAGACACAAGATCCCTCATTCGACAATGGTTACATCTATCGCAAGGGATATGTGGGAATGGTTTCGGCAAGCTACTCGCAGAAAGGCATGAGCCTTCTTTTGCAAGCCAAACGCTCAGACAACATGTCGTTCAGAAGCCGCCGTTCGATGACGGGAACGTCTTCATTCATCAACCACCTGCCTGCGTTTACGATGGATCAGACTTACGCACTGGCAGCATTCTACCCCTATGCCACCAATCCGGAAGGAGAGTGGGCATATCAGGCAGAACTGGGCTACCGATTCAAGAAAGGTACTTTCTTCGGTGGCAAGTACGGAACGAGCATTAAAATAAACTATTCTCATGTTCATTCCATTGCACGTAACATCAAAGACGGTGGTGTAATGGGAAGTGACGGTTATGGCTCTGCGTTCTGGAAATGGGGCGACGAGATGTTCTATCAAGACCTGAACGTACAGATCGAGAAAAAGTTTACAAAGGATTTCAAGCTCAACCTCATGTACATGAACCAATTCTACAACAAGACGATTGTAGAAGGCAAAGGCGGAATGATACACTCCGACATCTTCATTGCTGATGCAAAATATCGTTTCAACAACAAGTTTACGCTGCGTGGAGAGGCTCAGTATCTTTCAACCAAGGACGATCAGGGCGACTGGATATACGGATTGCTCGAACTGTCGATACTCCCCCACTGGATGATTACCGTTTCAGACATGTACAACTCAGGCGAAACCGACCTGCACTATTTTCAGGGTCTTTTGACCTTCAGTGCTGGTTCTCACCGCATTCAGGCAGGATACGGACGCACACGCGCCGGCTACAACTGCGCAGGAGGTGTTTGCCGATACATCCCGGCAAGCAAGGGTTTCACGCTTTCGTACAACTATAATTTCTAAGAAGTCATGAAAAGAAGAAACATATTCTATGCGGCTGTCGCCCTCTTTGCGATGACTCTCACTTCATGCGATGAAGTAGATAAAGCCGACCGTTATATATATGTAGAGCCGGCAACGGTTGCACGCCGCGTGCTCGTTGAAGATTTCACAGGACAGAAGTGCAACAACTGTCCGACAGCCCATGAAGAGCTGGAACGTCTTCAGACACAATATGGTTCGGACAATGTCATTGCCGTGAGCATTCACGCCGGTGCATTGGCCGTTGGCGGAGCTGATGACAGAAAATGGCTGAAGACCGAACTGGGTGAGGAATACAATACTTATTGGAAAGTGGAGGCATGGCCGATGGGCTTGGTAAACCGTGTTGGAGGCGTGGCTGCACACACCAACTGGGGCAAGATGATTTATGATGAAATCCAAAAGCCTACATACCTCGAACTGAGCATGACCCCGACTTACAACGAAACGACACGCGAACTGACCGTGGCCGTGGAAGGAAAGGGACTGAAAGACATCAGCGGCAAGCTGCAACTCTGGCTGACGGAAGACAACATTGTGGCCAACCAGATTATGCCCGATGGCTCGCTGAACCGTGAATACGTGCACAGTCACGTGCTGCGTACAGCCATCAACGGCACATGGGGCACCGACTTCAACGTAGCATACGGCCAAACGACCAATGCGTCATTTACAACCACGCTGAAAGAATCGTGGGATGCCAAGCAAATAACCGTCATCGCATTCGTATATAATAGCGAGGGCGTACAGCAAGTAATCAAAACCAAAATACAATAATCAAAAGAACAGGAGGACAATATGAAAAAAATCTTATCCCTAATCATAGGAGTGACTGCGGTATTCACCGCCAACGCACAGTCGTTCGAGTTCCGTTATAAAGGTCAATCATTGCCCAATGGCGAGACCATTACCATTATGGCCGAGAAAGTAGAAGACTGGGGAGATCCGTTTTTGGAATGTAATACAAATCCATCGGGCGCAGATTTTGAGGGATTATACCTTTACAACCTTACCGACAATCAAATAACAGTGAACGGAAAGATTGAAGTCAGCGACAACGACCTCATTACATTTGGTTCAATGGCTGCCGGAGGCGAACTCTCTTGGTGCATGGGTACAAAATGTGAGATGGTCAAAAAAGCTGTATGGGAACTTACCGGTATCACAGTAGAACCCAAAGGGAAAGCTTCGGCACAATATCATGCAATACTCGACATGGAAAACTATGGCAGCATGACTACCAAAATGAGTGCGACCAGTGGTTCTGAAACAGCCTATATTTTCATTAAGTTCATTTCTACATCCCCTCAAGGCATCACCACAACAGGAACGAACGCAACCGCAACGGAAACGGCTCGCTATACTGTTGACGGCCAAAAACTCTCTGCCCCGACAAAGGGCGTGAACATCGTGAAGATGTCTGACGGAAGAACTTTCAAACAAGTTGTGAAATAATTGGGAGTAAATGTGTGTCCTTTTACGGACACACATCTCTTTTTTATTTACCAACAACAACCCACGCAAAGACTTCCACCGCACGGAAGTAGACCGACAAACTTACGTTCAAACAACAAATCAAAGCATCCAATAGCATAATCTTCAAATAACAAATTAATATTATGACAAAAAAAGTACTTTCTTTATCCTTGCTTTTGGCTCTTACCATCGTGTTTCAGGCAAAGGCGCAGGTTCTGACAGTTGCCCCGGCAAACCCGGCACAACCCAAGAACAATGTACAACAGGCACAGAACCCCAATCTCATTGATGCTGCCGACAATCAGATTTGGTGGGGATATTTTAACGGAACAGAAGAACGCAACGCTGTCGGTATTCAAAAAAAGGAAATCCATGATGCAGCGATTTTCATTTCCGGAGACAACAAGATTGCCGCAGGACGTGCCATAAAGGCCATCCGTGTTTACCTGAGAGACATCGAGAACTTATCTTCTGTGAAAGTGTGGCTTTCCAAAAAGCTTCCAAGCACAGCAGACAAGGCAGACATTTTCGTGAAGACTCTCGATTTATCAACGCTTCAAGGCGACGACCAGGGGGATAATCTTGGTTCGCCGAACGACATCGCCCTTGACAATCCTTACACCATTACGGGTGAAGGTGTATATGTTGGCTACTCCATCGGTATCAAAGAACTCACCGATAAGACCAAATATCCGCTCGTCACGACGAAAAAAACGCACAACTATGCTAACTCTTTCTTCATCAAGACAGGTGTTTCCATCAAAACATGGCAAGACTACTCACTTCGATATTTAGGTGCATTATGCACGCAAGTACTCTTGGAAGGCGACTTCTATGACACTGCAGCCACTCCAAGCGATTGTTTCTTCCCCTTGGCTACACCTAACCAGAGCTTCAGCAGCACAACCAATATCACCAACTGCGGTAAGGAAGATATTTCCTCTATTGCCTATCACATCAGCAGGAATGGTGTTGCAGGAGAAGAAAAGACCGTGAACTTCACTTCTCCGATTACTCCCGGAATAAGCCAGAGTGTGCAATTCAACCTGACTGCACCTGAAACATACGGTACCGAAAAAAATCTTTTCGTTATTACAAAAGTAAACGGGAAAGACAATCAGGCAGAAGTTAATTCATCAAACGTGAGCATCACCA
The DNA here is from genome assembly GCA_034183335.1 of Prevotella sp. Lineage (GTDB taxonomy): Bacteria > Bacteroidota > Bacteroidia > Bacteroidales > Bacteroidaceae > Prevotella. The sequence continues at coordinate 78,050 of JAXFLJ010000035.1, read as the reverse complement.
TCATCCAAGAGTTGGATGAGAAACTTGAAAAGAATGTTCTTGTAGAAGAATTTACGACAGAGATGTGCGGAAACTGCCCTGCTGCAGCCAATGCCATTGCCTCTTACCTGAAGAACAATCCGGATATTGCCAAGAAAGTGGCTATGATTTGCCACCATTCAGGTTACTACACCGACAAGTTTACCACTGATGCCGATGTGGAATATGAATGGTTCTACAACTCAAACACCTACGCTCCGGCATTCATGTACGACCGTGCTGTCATTTCGAGTGCCAACACTCCGGTTGAGCATGCTGGCAACTATGGTTCTAACATCAACAAGATGCTCCAGAAGGAAGCCCCTGTTTCGGTGGAAGTGAAAGCTGAACTCAAAGACGAAAAAGTAGAAGTAACCGTAACAGGCAAGGTTGTAAAACGCTTCGGAAATACCATTCCTCACATGACAGTTACCCTTGTTGAAGACAACATTGCAACCGGAACACAGTCTGGCGGAGGCACCAGCTACAAGCAACAGCACGTTACTCGTGCCGTGAACAATACTTGGGGAACTCCCTTCCATTGGGACAACAACAATTATACCTACACCTACACCTTCGATTTGAACCCCTCATGGAATAAGGAAGAACTGTCGGTTGTAGCGTTCATTTCAGACATTGACAGAACCAATCCGACCAAATGCCTTGTCTACAACTGCAACAAGGCAAAGGTAGACCTCGCTACTGGCATAACCGACTTGACCGAAAAAGCTGGCGATAAGGCAGAAGTGGCACGCTATACCATCGACGGACAACGCATCTACGCACCTCAGCGTGGCGTGAATATCGTGAAGTTGTCGGACGGAACGACCCAAAAAGTGATGGTGAAATAAGCATCGTCACCAAACGAAACAAAAGCTAATACAACACGGCTTTTATCATCTCGACACATAAATTATCAAGCGGGGAAGATACATGGCGTATCTTCCCCGCTTTCTTATCTTTCCATTTCAATTCCGCCTCCCCATCCCTCTATCTTTATCCCAAATCGGTCATTAGACCGCCCATGCTACATTCCTCGCTGATGAGCTTGCTTACCGACTGCTTTCGTCCGAGTGACGGCAGCTTATCTGTCGTTCTTCCTCGGCGTAGCCCGCTACGTTTTCGACACAACCGAAAGACCATCTGCTTGACATCCGAACAAAATCAGCACGGTCTCTCATGACCAATTTAACATAACAGGAGACGACAACGACAAGAAAAAAGCCATCGGCCATCGCAGACAAATGAAGTCTACAATGGCCGATGATGCAAATATAGTAATGACGATTGTGTCAAAGCACGCCTCGCATGCGGTCTTCAAAGGCCGAGAGAGCAGCCTTAGCACCTTCGCCCATGGCAACAACGATTTGCTTGTATGGCACCGTGGTCACATCGCCGGCAGCATAGACGCCGGGAAGAGAGGTGCGACAGAATGCGTCAATATTAACTTCGCCACGTTCGGAGAGAGAAACCTGATCACGGAAAAGTTCGGTATTGGGCGAGAGACCTATCTGCACGAAGATGCCATCAAGGGCTATTTCACGCTCCATGTCAGTCTTGCGATCTTTCACTTGCAAGCCTGTTACCTTTGTCTCATCTCCTAACACACGAGTCGTTTGAGAAGAAGTGAAAATCTCGATGTTGCCCAACTGCGCCGCCTTTTCCTGCAAAACAGTATCGGCACGCAGTGTATCGGCAAACTCCAATACGGTTACATGGCTACAGATGCCCGACAGGTCGATGGCAGCTTCGATACCCGAATTACCACCACCGATAACGGCCACGCGCTTGCCTTTATAGAAAGGACCATCGCAATGGGGGCAGAAATGAACGCCGTGACCCATGTATTGCTTTTCGCCCTCTACATTGAGGCGTCGCCAACTGGCACCGGTGGCGATGACAACAGCCGGTGCATAAAATACTTCCCCTCCTCTTGCATGCACTGCTTTGCGCTTTCCCTGCAAGACCACTTCGGTTATCTTGCGGTTTTCATACACATCAATGGGATAGTCGGCCAAATGGTTTTTCATGCCACCCGACAGTTGCGCACCGGTTGTCTTCGGCACAGAGATAAGGTTTTCGATGCCCACCGTCTCGTTGACTTGTCCTCCGATGGTTTCTGCCACCACAGCCACACGCAACCCTTTGCGTGCCGAATAGATGGCCGAAGCACTTCCGGCAGGGCCTCCGCCAATAACAATCACATCGTATTCACGCTCAATGCTTTCCTGTTCTCTGCCTTCTTCCGTTCCCATTGCGTCTTCCAGTTTCTGCAAGAGTTCGCCCAGCGTACCCCGTCCCGTATGAAACGGTTCGCCGTTGAGGTAGACAGCCGGCACACCTTGTATGTGAAGGTTCTCCACCTCTTCCTCAAACAGTGCTCCGTCTATCATCTCGTGCGAGATGCGAGGGTTCTGCAAGGCCATTACATTAAGTGCCTGCACCACATCGGGACAGTTGGTGCAAGTGAGCGAAACATATGTCTGTAGCTTGATTTCTCCCTTGACAGATGCGATGCGGCGACCTATCATTTCATCGGGCAGATTCTTCCCCTTGCCGTCGGCATTGAGTATGGCCAGCAAGAGTGATGTAAACTCGTGTCCGTTGGGTATTCCCCGGAACTTGATGCCTGTCTTTTCTCCGTCTTTCAGCAGACTGAACTCATAGAGAGCGTCGTCTGTTTCTCTTGTCGTTACCGAGAGCTGCGGCGATGTAGAGGCCATATCGTTGAGAAAATCCATCAGTTCCTGTCTTTTCGGATGGTCTTTCCGACAGGCCATCTCGAAAGTGTAGGCAGACGAAAGAGCGGCAAAATATCCCTTTACTTGTTCTAAAATCTGAGATTCTAACATATTATTTCTCCTTTGCATGTTACCAAAAGTCCCTCCCCCGACGCTATGGCTACCGAGAGAGGGAACTTTCTTCATCATTCTATTGTTATCCTTTACATCTTAAATTCAAATCGGTCATTAGACTGCCAATGCAACATTCTTCGCTGATGACATTGCTTCCCGACTGCTTTCGTTCGTTTGTCGGCATCTTCTCCGCCGTTTTTCCTCAACGTAGCCTGCTACACCTTCGCCAAAAACGACATACAACCTGCTTGACATCTGAACAAAATCAGTTTGGTCTTCATGACCGAATTGGCTTAAATTTTTCCTACGAGGTCAATGCTCGGTTTAAGTGTCTCGTCGCCTTTCTTCCACTTTGCGGGGCAAACTTCTCCGTCGTGACTTGCAACAAACTGGGCAGCTTCAACCTTGCGAACCAATTCGTCGGCGTTACGACCTATTGCGGTGTCTTGTACTTCGGCAAGTTTAATTCTTCCTTCCGGGTCTACAAGGAATGTGCCACGGTATGCCATGCCAGCCTCTTCGATGTAAACACCAAAGGCGCGGCTCAATACTCCGGTCGGATCAGCAAGCATCGGATAAGTCACTTTCTTGATGCTGTCTGATGCATCGTGCCATGCCTTGTGTACGAAATGGCTGTCGGTGCTTACAGAAAGAACCTCAACGCCCATCGACTTCAGTTGTTCGTATTTCTCTGCGAGGTCAACCAGCTCTGTCGGACAAACGAAAGTAAAGTCGGCAGGATAGAAGAAGAAAATCGCCCACTTGCCTTTGATGTCTTCATTGGTTACGGTTTTGAACTCGCCATTTTGGAATGCCTGAACTGCAAACTCTGCTACTTGTGAATTGATAATTGGTTCCATTGTCTTATATTCTTTTATTTGTTATTTGATTACGGATGCAAAGGTAGGATATCATCTCACACAAGCCAACAGATAAAATCTATCTCATCATAGACAAAAACTATTACGCCGTCTCCATATCCTTTATTCACAAGGGTTGCAAGACATGAAGAGACATCCTTACACTTATCCAAATCGGTCATCAGGCGGTTTAGGTTTCCTTTCATACTAACGGTGTTGCTTCCGACGGTTCTCGTCCGATTATCGGCATCCGAACAAAAACAGAATGGTCTCTAACGATTGGTTTGACTTCAGGAAGTATTATCCGGCAAAGACACCGGTATTTGTTGTCGTGGGCAATATGGCTGTGCGTGTTTGCAGAAACTACAGATTTCATCCCCCCACAAAACGTTCAGGAGATACTGTATGGGAAACTCTCATCATCGTACCAATGCTTGGTACGGGTCGTACCAGTCGTTGGTAGTCACAGTACCATTCGTTGGTACGGCGTGTACCAACGAATGGTATCAACTCAATAGCGCAGCGACCTGATGAAGAAACACCACTACAGAGTTGCTCATCACTGCTTTCCGAAGAAGCCGAACATCAATGTATAACGTATTCAAGGGACATATCCCTATAATAATCCCTATCGGTCATTAGACCGCCAACACTACATTTCCCACTAAAAATGATGCTTACCGACTGATTTCGGTCGATTGCCGGCATCTTCTCTGCCGTTCTTCCTCGGCGTAGCCCGCTACGCCTTTGGAAAAAACGGCAGACAAGCTGCTCGACATACGAACATAATCAGTACGGTCTCTAATGACCGAATTGGGTTAATCCCTATCGGTATTAGACCGCTAAGGTCATATTCTCCGCTCACATTGCCACCTATATATTATGGTAAGATGGTTTTTCGGTATGTTCAGAAATAAAAAATGGCACGCCACAGGACAAATGCCCATGCGTGCCGAAGCGTCAGGATGCCACCAATGTCAGACGAAACAAGCGGCATCTATATCCTTGTTGCCATTGAGGAAATCTCTGGCCGACATGCGTTTCTTGCCTGCCATTTGCAACTCCACGATTTCCAAGAGAGCATCGGAGGCCGCAACATAGAGGCGGTTCTTATCTACCATGAGTTCGCCCGGTGCCATTTGGACAGGCATGTCCGTGCACAGGGTCTTGTAAATCTTGACCACCAAGGGCTTGTTGCCCGACAACTCCGTCCATGCACCGGGAACAGGTGACAAGCCACGAACGAAATCATGTATCTGTTTGGCCGACCGATGCCAGTCTATGCGGCAATTCTCCTTGAAGAGCTTGGGAGCTTGTCGTAATGCGGCAGGGTCTGCAATACGCTCTTCCTGCGCAATGGTTTCCAACCGTCCGTCAGATGCCAGCAAGGCCTGTACGGTTTCCACGGCAAGTTCCGCACCCAGTTTCATCAGTCCGTTATACACATATTCCACATCGGCCTCATCGGGAATGGCAAACATCCGTTGCATGATGATTCGCCCAGTGTCTATGTCGTGGTCAAGAAAGAAAGTCGTCACACCCGTCTCTCTTTCGCCATGAATGATAGCCCAATTGATGGGAGCGGCTCCGCGATATTGCGGCAGCAGGGCTGCATGCACGTTGAACGTGCCGTATCTCGGCATCGCCCATACCACTTCGGGAAGCATGCGGAAAGCCACGACCACCTGAAAGTCGGCACGATAGCTGCGCAATGCCTCCACAAACGCTTCATCCTTCATTCTCTCGGGTTGTAACACCGGAATACCCTTAGACTCGGCATAGACCTTGACCGGTGACGGACGCAATACGCTGCCGTGCCTGCCCACTGGCTTGTCGGGCTGCGTCACGACAGCCACCACCCGGTATCCGCCTTCGCAAAGAGCCTGAAGCGTGGGGACGGCAAAATCTGGCGTGCCCATGAAAACGATTCTTATATTTTCTTTTAACAACATGGCTATATCTTTAATGATGGTTTATTCCCTATCGGGCATGAGACAGCAGGCTTATGTTTCCTCGCTGATAATGTTGCTTACCGGCTGCTTTCGCCTGTTTGTCGGTATTTTGTCTCCCGTTTTTGCCCAGCGTAGCTCGCTGCGCTTTTGTAAAAACGACAACCCGCCTGCTTGACACCCGGACAAAATCAGTACGGTTTCTAATGACCGAATTGGGCTTAATCGGCCGAGAAGTCGGCCACAAGTTTCCTATACATGGCATACATCCTCGTGCGGTTGATGTATCCTATCAGCACACCTTCCGACGAAAGCACCGGCAAGTTCTGGGCGTTGGTATCGTCAAAGGTCTTCATCACGTCTTCCATCGGGTCGTTTACACCCAGCACCGCTTTAGGAGGCACCATCAACTGACCAACTTTGAAGTGATGGTATAACTCCGTACGGAAGATGATGTTCCTAATCTTGGCAATATCTATCTCGCCAAGCAGATTGCCGCCATCGTCCAACACAGGTATAAAACTGTTCTTGCTACGACTGATGGCATGGACGAGCTGCCCCAGTTTCATATCGGGAGACACATGGATTTCTTCCTTGTTGATAACGCTGTCAAGGCTCATCAGCGTCAGTACGGCATGGTCGGTGTGGTGTGTCAGCAGTTTTCCCTCCCTCGCCAGTCGCATTCCATAAATGCTGTGAGGCTCAAAGAGAATGATGGTAAGGTACGAACAGATGCTGACAATCATCAAGGGAATGAACAGTTCGTACCCGCCTGTTATCTCCGCAATGAGGAAGATGCCCGTCAGAGGCGCATGCATCACACCTGCCATGACACCCGCCATACCCAGCAGGGCAAAGTTTTTCTCTGGCAGAAACGTTCCGATATGGTTCATGTTCCACAAGCGTGCAAACAAGAAACCTCCAAACGCCCCGATAAAGAGCGAAGGCGCAAACGTACCACCGCATCCTCCGCCGCCATTGGTGGCAGAAGTAGCAAACACTTTCGTGAGAAGCACCAGTCCGAGATACAACACCAACAGGTTGCCCTGGCCGTAAAAGAACGAATTGCTGAGTATTTGCCCCCATTCGCTTTCACTCTTTCCGTTAAGCAAAATATTGATACTGGAGTATCCTTCGCCGTAAAGTGAAGGGAAAAGGAATATCAATCCGCTCAGGATAAGCCCTCCGAGCGCAAGTTTTACAGCAGGCCTGTCCTTCAGTTTACCGAAAATGTTCTCGCAAAAGGTCATCGTGCGGATGAAATAGAGACTTAACAGTCCACAGGCCACTCCCAAAAGGATACTTGCCGGCACACGCTCGATAATCCATCCGTGTTCCAAATGAAAAGTAAACAGCGAACTGCTGCCCACAAATATATAGGTAAAGCAGGTGGCCGTAACACTGGCAATCAGGATGGGGAGCAATGAAGCCATCGTTAAATCTATCATCAACACCTCCAGAGTAAAGACCAATCCGGCTATAGGAGCCTTGAAGATGCCTGCAATTGCTGCCGAAGCACCACAGCCGACAAGCAACATCAGCGTGCGCCTGTCCATCTTGAACAACTTGCCGAGATTGCTTCCGATGGCCGAACCGGTAAGAACTATCGGTGCCTCGGCACCTACCGAGCCGCCAAAGCCGATGGTAATAGACGAGGCTATCAATGAAGACCAGCAGTTGTGACCCTTCAGCCGGCTCTGCTTAGTGCTGATGGCGTAGAGAATACGCGTTATTCCGTGGCTTATATCGTCTTTGACGACATAGCGGACAAATAGCGACGTGAGGAAAATACCTATGACAGGAAACACGAGATAAAGCCAGTTGATGGACGAAGCGGTAAAGCCGTCGGTCAGCAACACCTCTATCTGATGTATCATTTTATGAAGGATGTAGGCCGCCACAGCCGCAAAAAAACCTACGGCAAAGCTCAACACGAGGGTGAACTGGCGGTCGGAAATGTTGCGTTCGCGCCATTCCAGCACCTGTTTCATTCCTAAACTATATCGTGTAGCCTTCTTTTTCACTCCTTCTCGGTTATTGAAATGGTTTACCTCCGTATAATCGACACCTCGCCGTTGAGCGAGAGTTTGATGATGGACGATGGCGTATGCCCGCCCTTTTCGTGGCGGCGTGATGTGCATACATAGTCTACCGCTTCCAACAATTCGGGTGCGATGTCACGAAAACACGATGCAGGCGGCATGCCGCTGACGTTGGCACTGGTCGACACAATGGGCTTTTGGAAACGGTAGCACAACTCTTTCGAGAAGGGTTCGTTAGTCACACGAATGGCTACCGACCCATCTTCGGCCAGCAGTTGGGGCGCAAGATTGGCCGCTCCGTCAAGAACCAGCGTGGTAGGTTTCGTTGCCAGTTCGATGATGTCCCATGCCACATCGGGCACATTGCGAATATATCGTTGCAGCCTGTTGGCCGAATCTACCAGACATATCATTGCCTTGGAGTCTATGCGCTGTTTGATTTCATACACTTTGGCCACTGCATCGGCGCGCGTCGCGTCACATCCGATACCCCAGATAGTGTCGGTAGGATAAAGAATAATGCCACCTTTCCGCATAACCTCTACGGTATTCCTGATGTCTTTTTCGTATTTTGCTGTATCGTTGTTCATGTATTTCTATATTATTCACGAGAGAAAACACCCTTGTCGTACCTCCCTCGCCTTATTCTTACCGCCCGGTCGGCTGCCGTTTGAAATTGCAGCAGAGGGTGTTTGCCGAGCTTTCATCTACAGATAAATCCCAATCGGTCATCAGGCCGCTTAGGCTTCTGTTTCAGGCTAATGGCATTGCTTTCCTCAACATCCGAACAAAAATCATCACGGCCTATAATAACCAGTTGATAATAAAAGCATGACACCATCCCCTTATAGGGATGATGCCCTTGCATAATGCCTGTTTTTTCAGATTTCCCAACCAATGGCCGATGCACCGAGAACGGCTGCCGCCGAACCGTCCAAGCCACTGATGAGGAAGTGTGCCTTGCCTTTGAATATGCGCAGCACATTCTTTTCGTAGCTTCTTTTGATAGGTTCCATCAACAAGTCGCCAGCTTTGGTAAGACCGCCGAAGAACACAAAGGCTTCGGGCGAGCAGAAAGCGGCAAAGTCGGCACAGGCTTCTCCGAGCATTTCACCCGTAAACTCGTACACACGTTTGGCCAAGGCATCGCCCTTTGCAGCAGCAACCGACACATCTAAAGAGGTTAGTTCGGCACTGTTGATTTCCCGAAGGAGCGATGGTTCCTGACTGGTTTCAAGAAATTCGCGCGCTGTCCGTGCCACACCGGTTGCCGAACAATAGGCTTCCAGACATCCTTTGCGTTCGCAGCCGCATAGCCGTCCGTCGTTGCGTCTCATCGTAACGTGCCCCAATTCGCCGGCAAATCCGTCGCTGCCATATACCAACTGGCCGTTGACTACAATTCCAGAACCAACGCCCGTACCCAGCGTTATCATGATAAAGTTCTTCATTCCCCTTGCCACTCCGTATGTCATCTCTCCTATGGCGGCGGCATTGGCATCGTTGGTGAGTGCCACCGGAATGCCGAGACGGTCGCTAAAAAGTTTTGCGAGGGGCACGATTCCGTTGTGTCCCCATGACAAGTTCGGTGCAAACTCTATCGTTCCGGTATAGTAGTTGCCGTTGGGCGCACCGATACCCATAGCCTTTATCTGTTCAATTCCTCCTACTTGCTCGATGATTACCTGCAAGGCTTCTATCGAAGCGTTCACGTAATCTTCCACCGTATCATAACCTTGCGTCCTTATCGCAGTAGTATATTTAATCTCTCCACGGCTGTCTACGATGCCGAAAACAGAGTTGGTACCGCCCAGGTCGAGGCCTATCACATACGGTTTCATATTGGGTTGTGAGTTCATAAATAACAATATATATTTTAATTAGTTATCAATAGCTATCTTGTTTGCCGTGTACGGAGCATTCGCAAAGATAGAAAGAATCGGCGATATAAACGAAAGTTTAGCACAGAAAAACAAAAAACGGACGACAAAGGGGTGTGATGTCGCATGCGCTTGTCTGTAGACGAGGCAGAGGGTCATCAGCCTCTTGCATTTCTGTATGCTTTCCTGACGGACTGTCTGCTCACGGAAGCCTTTGCAGTCACAGCTTGTGCAAACGCCCTTCACAACCGACTTCCCCCGCCTTTCACGGGCGGTCTGTCTTTTCTTTCAGTCCCATTTCCCCGGCTTTCTCCCTCAACAGTTGCATCAACGGTTCACGTTCGTTGGGTACGCGGTTGTCGAGTACTGCCTCTTTCAGGCATTGCTTCAGCCGTCCCACTTCCCTTCCGGGGCTAAGTTGGAACATGTCCATGATTTCGTTACCGTCTATGCAGGGCTGCAACTCACGCCTCCAGTCACGGTAGGCAAGGTCGGCCAGCTTTTCCCTCACGGTGCGGAAGTTGTCGAGGAAGCGTGCCTTGCGCACCTCATTCTTGCTTGTGATGTCGGCTTCGCACAGCGTCATGAGGTCATCTATGTCTTCTCCGGCATCGTTCATGAGTCTTCTTACGGCACTGTCGGTCACTTCTTCATCGGCAATGGCAATGGGTCGCATATGCATATCAACGAGTTTCTGCACGTATTTCATCTTTGCGTCCATCGGAAGTTTCATCCTCCTGAACATTTCCGGAACCATTTTCGCACCTATATAATTATGGTTGTGGAATGTCCATCCTGCCGGATGCTCCCACCTTTTGGTCTTCGGCTTGCCGATGTCGTGCAACAATGCCGCCCACCTGAGCCATAAATTGTCGGTCTTCTTGCAAATGTTGTCGAGTACTTCGAGCGTATGGTAGAAGTTGTTTTTGTGTGCCTTACCGTAGCGTTTCTCAACAATGTCGAGCTTGCAGAACTCCGGCAGGATAAGCTGTAGCAGTCCGCAGCGGTATAAGTCGACAAAACCTTTACTCGGTGTAGCGGTCATCATGATCTTGTTCAGCTCGTCGGCGATGCGCTCTTTGCTGATAATCTTGATGCGTTCGGCATTGCGTGTAAGCGCATCAAACGTTTCGTCTTCAATGAGAAAATTAAGTTGTGTGGCGAAACGGATGCACCGTAGCATGCGCAGAGGGTCATCAGAAAAGGTGATGTCAGGGTCGAGTGGCGTGCGCATGATGCCGTCTTCGAGATCGTAAAGTCCCTCGAAAGGGTCTACGAGTTCGCCGAACCTTTCACGGTTGAGACAGATGGCCATGGCATTGATGGTAAAGTCACGGCGATTTTGGTCATCCTCCAGCGTACCGTTTTCCACCACTGGCTTGCGGGAGTCGTGCCTGTAGCTCTCTTTTCTTGCCCCAACAAACTCTATTTCTACATCCTTGCGTTTTACCTGTGCCGTTCCGAAGTTGCGAAACACCGACAAGTAGGCTTTCTTTCCCCATCGTGCCTTAAGTGCCTCGGCCATTTCAATACCGCTGCCCACCACCACAACATCAATGTCTTTTGACGGACGTTCAAGGAAAAGGTCACGAACATAACCTCCGACCACATAGCATTCCAAGCCCAGTTGGTCGGCAACGGAAGATATATCGTGAAATATCGGCTGGTCAAGCAATTGTGCCAGCTCGTTGTCTGAGTATAATTTCATGCTGTCGTAGGTAGATATGAGGATGCAAAGTTACAGAAAAAATCGGCCATCCTACCTAAATGCACGATTATTTTCGACCACGGTCATGTTCTGTCTAAAAACATTCAAGTACTTGAGGGAATACTGGTTAACTGCTCAACAGCCCCAAATAGAAAGGTTAAATACGAAAGAATATTTAACAGCCCATGAACTAACAGCCGAAAGACATTCCCATCCTCCACTCCTTTTTATTTTATGTTAATCGTGCTTTGTTTCAACAGAAATGGTTTATCTTTGTAAGTTACCGAAACCAATCGGGATGCAACCGGCTTCCCAAAAAGAAGAAACGAAATGGCCGTTGCAAATAAAACGACATAAAGAAAGGACTGAAAATGAAGATATTTGCCATCGGGATGAACTATGCACTACACAATAAAGAGTTGCATAACACGTTGTTAAAGACGGAAGAACCTGTGGTTTTTACCAAAGCCGATTCAGCATTGCTGAAAGACCGGAAGCCTTTTTTCCTGCCCGACCATATGGGAAGGATAGACCACGAGGCCGAACTCGTGGTACGCATATCGAGACTTGGCAAGGGAATACCTGTCAAGTTTGCCCACAGATACTACGATGCGGTGACGCTCGGAGTAGACTTCACGGCAAGAGAATTGCAAGAGAAACTCAGGAACAAGGGACTGCCGTGGGAACTTTGCAAGGGTTTTGACGGCTCGGCGGTCATCGGCGAATGGATAGACGTTGACAAATTTCGAGACATTCAGGCCATCCGTTTCCGTCTCGACATCAACGGAAAGACCGTGCAAGAGGGCTTTTCGGGCGACATGCTCCGAACGGTAGACGAGCTTATAGCCTACATCAGCCGCTTCTTTACCCTCAAAACAGGAGACATTCTATACACGGGTACGCCGGCAGGAGTGGGCGCAGTACATATAAACGACCACCTCGAAGGCTACATCGAAGACCGGAAGGTAACAGACTTTTACTGCAAATGACAGGAAGAGAGTGGCCGACCGATGTTTCGGACGAAACTCAACACAGAGCACAAGGCAAACAAGAAGACAACAATTATTTTCGACATGAGAACAAAATACTTAATTATAACCCTGCTATTGGCCATGAGTTGGCTCGGAGCAAACGGACAGCGGTTCTTCAACCTGACCGCCGACGATGTCAGGATAGACTCGGTGCTGCCCTATTTCACCTACTCTACAGAGTTGGGCAATGGCTTCGCAGACTCCGTATATACAGCACATGTACTTTATCCTGAGTACATCGACATGACACCGGCCGACATACAGGCTTACCAAAGGATAACGGATGCACCGCTGCCCACCACGCCCGAAGTGGAGACAAGGATGGTTGTAGAACGCAAAAAGGGCAAGCTCGAAGTGATACTCATGCCCCTTGTGATGCACGAGGGCAAACCGCGGATACTCGTCAGCTTCATGCTTGACATCCGTTCGACACCTACCTCCAGCCCTTACAGACAAAAAGGAGTGCCAGCAAAAGCATCGGCCAACAGCAGCCGCTATGCAGCCCATTCGGTGCTGGCCACCGGCAAGTGGGCAAAGATTCGCGTACCATCTACCGGCGTGTACCAAATTACCGATGCGCTCATCCGCCAAGCCGGCTTCAGCGACCTCAACCGAGTAAAGGTTTATGGATATGGAGGAGCCTTGCAGAACGAGAAACTCGTGGGAGCTAAACTTCAGGAACTCGACGACTTGCAAGAAGTGACAACCTATCAGGCGGGCGGACGCAAGTTGTTCCACGCCCAAGGACCAGTGACATGGGACGGAAGTATTCTCGCAAACATCGTAACTGAAACAGGAACAGCCACCACACAGTCACTGAACAGCGTGCGGGTGCGCAATCCTTACTCAGACTACGGATACTATTTCATCACCGAAGGAGACGAGACACCACTTACAACAGACAGTGCTTCGTTTGTCAATGCGTTTTATCCTTCGGCCGAAGATTACAACACACTATATGAAAACGATGGGTTTGCATGGTTTCACGGCGGACGAAACTTGTATGACTCACAACCCATCCTTTCCCTGGCAAGCCGCGAACTCACCATTCCGGCCAAAGGAAACAGTTCTACGGGCAGGCTCATCGTCGTAATTTCAGCAGGCGGACAAACTCAAGTCAACCTGAACTTCAACGGCAACGACTTGGGAGACATGTACACGGGAGCACTCTATGACTATGAATTCGGAAAACTGTCGACCAAGGCTTTCGAGGTAAACAACCTGCAAGCGTCCAACACTCTGACGCTAACCAACAAGGGAACCGCCCCCGTTCGGGTAGACTTCATTCAGATAACAAGCACGGAAGCTGCTTCCGCGCCACAGCTTTCGGCATCGTTCCCCACAGCGGAATACGTATATAATATCACCAATCAAGACCTGCACGGCGACGGTTCGGCAGACATGGTCATCATCATACCGACTTCCCAGAAGCTGAGGACACAGGCAGAACGCCTCAAGAAATACCGTGAGGACAACAACGGACTGCGTGTTCGCATTGTTCCGGCCGATGAACTATTCAACGAATTTTCAAGCGGCACACCCGACGCCAACGCCTATCGCCGTTATCTGAAGATGCTTTACGACCGTGCGGAGACAGAAAACGACATGCCGAAGTACCTCCTTCTCTTCGGAGACGCAGCATGGGATAACCGCATGTTATCATCGGCATGGTCGAACTATTCACCCGATGACTTCCTGTTGGCCTTTGAAAGCGAAAATTCCTTTAGTCAAATCAAATGTTATGTAGATGATAGTTGGTACGGACTGCTGGACGACGGCGAGGGCACCAACCCTATAACGAGCGACAAACCGGATGTAGCTGTCGGGCGTTTTCCGGTCAGAACCGAAGAAGATGCCAAGACAATGGTGGACAAAACCATAGCATACGGCGACAACAAGGAAGCAGGCGCATGGCAAAACACCATCATGTTCATGGCAGACGACGGCAACGGAAACCTTCACATGGGAGATGCAAACGAGATTGCAACAGACGTTGCGAAACAAGCACCGGGCTATCTCATCAAGAAAGTTATGTGGGATGCCTACACGATGGAAACTTCGTCAACGGGAAACAGCTATCCCGAGGCCTCAAGAATTATCAAAGAGCAGCAAGCCAACGGAGCGTTGATTATGGACTATGTGGGGCACGGCAACGAAACAAGCATCTCTCACGAGCGCGTTCTAACCATATCAGACTTCATGAATTTCCAAAACAGCCGTCTGCCACTGTGGATTACAGCGTCGTGTGACATTATGCCGTTCGATGCTTCCAACACAAGTATAGGCGAAGTGGCCGTGTTAAACAAGAAAGGAGGTGCCGTAGCCTTTCTCGGAACGACAAGAACCGTCTACGCATCCTACAACAGACCCATGAACAAGGCTTTTGTAAAATATCTCCTTACGATACAAAACGGGAAACGGACATCCATCGGCGAAGCCATGAGACTTGCCAAAAACGAACTGATTTCAAGGAGTAGCGACCTGTCGGAGAACAAACTTCACTTCGCAGTGCTCGGCGACCCGTCTCTCGAACTGAACCTTCCCACCATGCAGGTGGTTATCGACTCCATCAACAACGAGCCTGTCAGCGACCAAAACATTGCTAAACTTCAGGCTGGTTCTACGGCCGTCATCAAGGGACACATCGAAGAGCTGGGCACTCCCCAAACCAATTTCAACGGCATGGTATATGCAACGGTGAGAGATTCGGAGGAAACCATAGTCTGCAAACGCAATGATCCAGACATGAAAAAACCGACGAGCAGCATCTCGACATTCACCTTTCAGGACAGGACAAAGGTTTTGTTCAACGGTTCTGACAGCATACGCAACGGCGAATTTACCTTTACGTTCGTCGTTCCGATGGACATCAACTACACAGATGCTTCCGGAATGGTCAACATCATGGCCATCAATAACGACAAAAAAAGCATGGGACACGGCGCAAACAGCCAGTTTACCATCGGCGGTTCTGGTGAAGTCAACAACGATTCGATAGGCCCTTCCATCTATTGTTACCTCAATTCGCCCTCGTTTGTCAACGGAGGAGACGTCAATACGACACCATACTTCGTGGCAAACATCACCGACAAGGACGGAATCAATGCCTCTGGCTCAGGAATAGGCCATAACATGGAGCTGATTATAGACGGAGACATGTCGAAAACCTATGTCCTCAACGATCGGTTCAGCTTCGATTTCGGAAGCTATACCACAGGTTCTACGAGTTTCAACATTCCCGAACTCTCGGAAGGCGCACACCATCTGAAGTTCAGGGCGTGGGATGTGCTCAACAACTCTTCCACCGCCGAACTTACGTTCAACGTGGTAAAAGGGCTTGAACCCAACTTGTTCAGCGTATCGACAACCAACAATCCGGCCGTCACCAACACGACTTTCATCATCAATCACGACCGAACAGGAAACTTGATGGATGTGGAAATAGAAATATTCGACATGGGCGGAAGGCATATTTGGACACATCAGGAGAGCGGAGTCCCCACCGATTTCGCCTATACCGTTGACTGGGATCTTACCGTTAGCGGAGGAAGCAAACTGCAAACCGGCATCTATCTCTACCGTGTAAAGATTGGCACAGACGGCAGCAGCAAGGCGTCGAAAGCGAAGAAACTCATCATTTTGGACAATAAATAATAGCCAATGGGCGTTATTTTCCTGCATCAGGCAATCAAATAACTCATAAAACAGATGAACAAAGCACATAAAATAGTCTTCATTGGTTTGCTCGCCATGACGGCAACCATCGCAAAAGCGCAAAACACCAAGACCGAAATGTTTAACCCGGTAAGAACTTCCGTCACCTCGCAAGGCATTGCCCCCGACGCAAGGTCTGCCGGTATGGGAGACGTGGGAGCAGCCACCGATCCCGATGTTGTGTCTCAATACTGGAATCCGGCTAAATATCCGTTTTGTATTTCACGAGCAGGTATCGCCCTGAACTACACACCGTGGTTGCGACAGTTGGTTTCCGACATTGACTTAGCTTATCTCGCAGGCTATTATCGTATAGGAGATTACTCCGCCGTGTCAGCTTCTCTGCGCTATTTCTCGCTCGGTGAGGTCTTCACCAGTGTCGGCCAGTCTAACGACAACAGCCTTACCATCAATCCGTATGAAATGTCCTTAGACGTGGCATACTCTCTGATGCTGAGCGAAAAGTTCTCCATTGCGGCCGCCGTGCGGTGGATTTACTCAGACTTGACTTACAATTATACTGACGATACAGCTCCGGGGTCGGCCTTTGCAGCAGACATTGCATGTTATTACCAAAACTACGTGAACCTCGGAAGCCGTGAATGCCAGCTCGGTTTGGGTTTGAACATCTCCAACATAGGTAGCAAAATCAATTTCGGAGGTGACAACCGCAGCGAGTTTATTCCAACAAACATGCGACTGGGAGCGTCTCTCATGATTCCGATAGACGAATACAACCGCTTTACCATTGCAGCAGATGCCAACAAACTGCTCGTTCCGACCTACCCTATCAAGCAGGAAGGAGAAACGGAATTTGACTACAAAGAGCGTGAAAGAACAGAATATTACGACATTTCGAGCATCGGCGGCATCTTCAAGAGTTTTACAGACGCCCCCAACGGATTTAAGGAAGAGCTGCAAGAAATACAGTGGAGTGTCGGAGCAGAGTATGTTTACCACGACCAGTTTTCAGTTCGTGCGGGCTATCACCACGAAAGCGAGAACAAGGGAAACCGTAAGTACTTCACGGTGGGTGCCGGATTCAAGATGAGTGTATTCTCTCTCGATGCAGGATACGTCATTGCCACCGCCAAGAGCAACCCTCTTGACCAGACATTGCGTTTCACGCTGAGCTTTGACATGGACGGCGTTAAGGATCTCTTGAAGCGCAGATAATCAACCATCGGTTCAAAACAGCAATGACATGAAGATAAGGGTTGGTTTCGGCTATGATGTTCACAAACTTGTTTCGGGTCGTGACCTGTGGCTGGGTGGCATCAAGATAGACCACGAACAAGGATTACTCGGACACAGCGATGCGGATGTTCTCATCCACGCCGTGTGCGATGCCCTTCTCGGTGCAGCCAACATGCGAGATATCGGATATCATTTCCCTGATACGTCAGACACCACTCTCGGCATGGACAGCAAGGTAATACTCCGTGAAACCGTTGCGCTGATTGCCTCAAAAGGCTACCGCGTGGGCAACATTGATGCCACAGTATGCGCCGAACGTCCGAAAATCAATCCCCATATAGCCGCCATGCAGCAATGTATGGCCACCATCATCGGCATTGACGAAGATGACATATCCATTAAGGCGACAACTTCCGAACGCCTCGGATTTGTCGGAAGACAAGAAGGCATGGCTGCCTATGCCACCGTTTTGATAGAAAAAGCAGAGGGCTAAGCCCTCTTTTTTATCCCTGTTCGGTCATGAGGGAGACCATTCAGATTTTATTCGGATATTGAACAAAAACGACAGACAAGGTACCGGCAAGCAAATGAAAACAGTCGGGAAGCAACAGCATCAGCGAGGAATGCAGCAATGGCGGCCTAACGACCGATTTGGGCTTATGTCTACAACCTTATATGCAATCGTGTACATCCTTGTCTTCCCCTCTTATCTGCCCTCTCCTATCTTATATATTCGCATCAACCATACTCCATTCCCTGCTTTCTTATCCACTAATAAAGGGTTCGGGAGACACTGTACGGAAAAGTTTCGTCATCGTACCAATGCTTGGTACGAGCCGTACCAAACATTGGTAGCCATAGTACCGGACATTGGTACGGATGCTACCAATGCCCGGTATCAATTCCATGTAGTATCATGCTCATGATGATACACCGCCAACGGGTTGCTTGTCTCTGCCTTCCGCTCGACACCCGAACAAAATCAGTACGGTCTCTCATGACCAATTGGGGCTGAATAAGTAAGGTGGTAAACATTGAAGATGGAATACAGGGGAAAAGCTGTTGGCCGTTGGCCGAAAGATAAGGCCATAAAAAATCCCTGCACATGGTTAGATGTACAGGGATTTTAAGTTCTTTAGCAAACCTTTTTCGCTTATCTACGCAGACCGAGAGCCTTGATGATGGCACGATAACGTTCGATGTCACGGTCGTAGAGATAATCCAAGAGCGCACGTCTCTTACCTACCATCTTCGTCAATGAGCGAGCAGTGTTATGATCTTTACGGTTCTTTTTCAAGTGTTCCGTCAAATGGGAAATACGGTATGAGAACAATGCTATCTGGCTTTCAGGAGAACCAGTATCAGAGTTAGACTTTCCGTATTGTCCAAAGATTTCTTTTTTCTTTGCTGAATCTAAATACATAATGATTGAATTAAATGTTGCTTAATGCGGCTGCAAAGGTAACATGTTTTTTTTGATTGGCCAAATGATGTTCAAAAAAACTACACTTTGCAGGATAAGACGAAGACGTTTAGGTTTGCAAGCATACGGAAACACATGAAAAGACAAGAAAGAAAACCGTCGGACAGACAGTTCGACAACTCTCCGCCCGACAATTGCTTCTATTCTTTCAGCCCTTTCTTCCATAGGCTTTCAAGACTGTTTCTGCTATAAAGCTACCTTATATGACTTACCATTGACAAAAACAAGATAGACACCTTTTGAACCCAACTCTACGACAACACGACCGGAATCAATCCGGCTGCCGACAATTTTCTTTCCATCCGTAGAGAAAACAGCATAAGGCTCTCCCTTTACAGCATTCTCAATAATAATTCTCTTGGCTTCACCCGTCACCTTGATACCGTCAGCAAACTCATAACCAACACCCGTGGAAGAGCCAACTCTCACGACATTGGTTGCATTGACAACAATGTCATCGTCAGCAGAAATCACGGTTCCTTCAGGAATGATGACAGAAAAACCCTTCTCCGGTATTTTGATGTTTCCAAAATCAACCAACATGTTCCACATGTCACCACTCTCTCCCAATGTTGGCGTAACCTCTTTTACCAACGATTGCGTCTCGACATCTCGCAACAGAATCTTTGAATTGGGCGAAAGCATGATAGGACGGTCGTAGAAAAAGAACATCACCCCTAAGAGGTCAGGATTTGAATTGTCCCCAAGTACCCAGTCAACATAGGTCAACGGTTCCATAGTTCCTTCGTATCCACCAACAAAGTCAAGCCGAACTTCATCATTGGTAATGTCTGAGCGGTAAATGGAACTGACACTTTCTTTCGGCAACAACAGTGAGAAGTTTACGTTTCTTTCAAATTTCAGGTTCTTCTCCATATCAATATAGACTTGTCCCAAGTCCCAATCCCAAGTAGCATAGATGTTCAAATTCCTAACCGGAACTCCTTCTCTGTATAAAATCATGGTAGAATTGCCCAAGCGTTCAATTTCCGTTTTGTAGTAAAAGCAAAGTTCTTCGCTCTTCGCCACTCTTCCTCCGTTTTGAACCGAAGGCATGACTTCTCCAAGATTGGCGGGCACAGTAAATACTGCGCTAATCAATTCGGTTTCAACAGATGAATCGCTCTTTTTGCATATAGCCCCCGCAGGAATTTCCAGTCTGTATTCCTGCCCTTTAGGGAGCGTCAATCCGCCAAAAGCAATGATAGCTGTACCTTGTATGCGATTCGTTCCTTCATAGTTAGAAACAGTTATCGTGCCGGTACCCACTGCTTCGTCACCACGAAAAATGACTGCCCTGACATCTTTCTTGAGGGCAATTGCACCATCAAAGGTCAACCCAACTTCTGAAATTGGCCAATAAACTAACCGATTCTCTATGTCGCATTGTTCGGGGACGAGTTTTTTTCCTCCTTCAGCCAACGACGGCATCACCCATAGGAAAAGGCCAATCAAACTGAGTAGTAATGCTTTTTTCATTTTCAAACTCCTTTCTTTATGAGGTTATTAAATTCCAATCGGTCATGAGACCGCTTAGTTTTCCGTTTCCGACTAATGGTGTCGCTACCCGACTTTTTCGTTCGTTTGTCGGCATCTTCTCCGCCGTTTTTCCTCGGCTTAGCCCACTACGTTTTCAACAAAACGACAAACAATCTGCTCAACATCCGAAAGAAATCCGTTCGGTCTCTAATGACCGGCTGGGTTTTAACACAATATCGACAACACTCATCTAACAATATAATCATTATCCGAAGCTAACTTCAAGACTTTCAATATATTCAAGAGTACCTTAATAAGCCTCCGCCAAAAATCATACAGCTATCAACATCATCCAGAAAAGAGATGTTTGATTTCCTCCTTTGCTTTCAAATATAGCATAAAAGAAATAATAAAGCAAAAAAAAGAGGCCTTAATTTTTACTTTATTAACCATTTGTCAGCTTCTCTATTGCTCGCTTACGACAAAAGAGAAGTACTGAAACCTATTCAGAAGCAAACCCGTTTCTTGGCGGAACAATTCGACTTAAGCCGGTCATGAGAACGCTAAGGCCACATTCTCCGCCAATGATGTGCTTTCCGACTGATTTCGTTCGACTGTCGGCAACTTCTCTACCGTTTTTCCTCGCATAGCCTGCTACGCTTTCAGAAAAAACGAAAGCCGACCAGCCAAACATTCAACCCAAATCAATATGGTTTCTATCACACGATTTGAATTGAAAAATCTCTCTTGTTTTTCTTTTTGCAAGAAGACAAGAGAGACTTTTTCCTATATTATTAATAAGGTATCACGGTGGCATCCGAACAACCGTTGGATGTCAATTATACACAAATGACCTTTGCGCCGGCGTGCATGGCCCTATGAGAGAGCCGCCATTGGCCTCCTATTTCAGAACCAATTCTACCGGACAATGGTCTGAACCCATGATGTCGGTATGAATATTGGCAGCCGAAAGTCGTTCATTCAGACGGTTGGAAATGACGAAATAGTCTATACGCCACCCTGCGTTTTTCTCACGTGCTTTGAATCTGTAAGACCACCAAGAGTAAGTCACGTCCTCAGGGTACAACTTTCGGAAGCTATCAGTGAACCCTGCGGCCAGTAACGTTGAAAATTGAGCCCGTTCTTCATCCGTAAACCCGGCATTCTTGCGATTCGCTTTCGGGTTCTTCAGGTCTATTTCCTCATGTGCCACATTCAAGTCACCACACAAGATGACAGGTTTCTTCTTGTCAAGATTCATCAAATACGCCCTGAGAGCTTCATCCCAACGCATCCGATAGTCCAACCTGCGAAGCCCGTCTTGAGAGTTTGGTACGTATGCGGTCACCAAATAGAAGTCGTCGTATTCGAGAGTGACGGCTCGTCCTTCGTGGTCGTGCTCCTCAACACCCAGTCCATAGGCAACCGAAAGCGGTTGATGACGCGTGAATATGGCCGTTCCGGAATATCCTTTTTTCTCGGCATAATCCCAATACGACACATATCCGTCAAAGTTCAGGTCTATCTGACCTTCCTGAAGTTTAGTTTCCTGAAGGCAGAAGAAGTCTGCATCGAGCTTACGGAAGATTTCTTCAAATCCTTTTTCCCTGCATGCTCGCAATCCGTTTACATTCCACGATATGAATTTCATGCTGTTTGTCTTTTTTGTTAGTGGCCGTTTCACCGGCCGTAATTCAACCCAAACCAGTCATGAGACCGCCAAGGTTATATTTACCAATATTAAGTTCGCCTACCGACTGATTTCTAATGACTGATTGGAGTCCAATGATTCAAATGCGTTTCGTCTCTCCTCGCAAGAGGTTCATAAACTCTTCTCGCGTCTTGGCTTGGTTAAACGCACCGCAGAAATCGCTTGTCGTCGTGATGGAATTTTGCTTTTCGATGCCTCGCATCTGCATGCACATGTGCTTGGCCTCTACTACCACCATCACACCCAAAGGATGAAGCGCGTTCTGAATGCAATCTTTTATCTGTTGCGTCATACGCTCCTGCACCTGCAAACGGTGACTGAAGATGTCGACCACACGGGCAACCTTGCTCAAACCGGTGATATATCCGTTAGGGATATAGGCCACATGCACCTTCCCATAGAAAGGAAGCAGATGGTGTTCGCACATAGAAAAGAAGTCAATGTCCTTCACAATGACCATCTGGTTGTATTTTTCCTCAAAGAGGGCATCGTTCAACACCTGTTCCGGGTCTTGCTGATAGCCCCTCGTCAGTACCTGCATGGCCTTGGCCATACGCATCGGTGTCTTTTGGAGTCCTTCTCTTTCGACGTCTTCACCAAGAAGTTTAATAACGCATTTATAGTGTTCCGCCAGCTCTTCCAAGCCTTCGCGGTATGGTATTTCAGGGTTCATTATATTAATATACGCTTATTGTTCCTTTAACGATCACGGCCTGCTTGAAACCAAGCTGCCTTACCTGCCTGAGCATGCGCTCAGCTTCTGCATAGTCTCTGAAGTTTCCTATGCGACATTTCCAGCTCGGAGAATAGAAGTGAACATAAACAGGCACATCAGGAAAGTATGCTTTCATCTTGCTGCCGGCTTGTTGGGCACGCTCTCTGTCAGCCCTTGTGTTGCCTCCTGTGTACACTTGCACCCTATAGCCCGTAACCTTTCGGGCGTTTCGCATGATTTTCTTGCTCGTGTCAACTCTGCTTCTTGCGGCTGCATCTTCCGATGTTTCCTTTTCCCTTCTCCATGCATCCCGCCTGTTTGCACTTGCCGAATTGAGCGAGTCGGTTCTCGCCCTGGCCGCTTCCTGTTTGTTGGCAGAGTCTTTCTTGACGGTTCCGCCGGGTCTGACATCCGTCTTTTTCTCCACCATTTCAGGTTGTTTTGACTCGACAGACGGTGTCTTGCCGACCTTCGATGTTGTGCCTTGGTTTATCTTTCCGTTTACCAAGGCCTCGATTTCTTTGCTTTGCACCACTATCACTTCTCCCTTTCCGGGTTCTTTCTTCTGAAGAATCTCCGTGAAAGTCTGCGCATTTGCCATGATGGTGCAGCATGTCATCGTCAGTAGGATGGCGGCTATTCTCTTCATGCCGTGTACGTTTTAGGATTTATAAATTCATCCGGACGGCAGGTCTTGAAACGCAGCCGTCCGGTATTATTCAGTCAATTATTCCTTCCATGCATCAATGATGCCCAAGAAATCGGCAGCCTTGAGAGATGCTCCTCCAATCAATCCGCCATCAATATCGGGCTTTGCAAAAAGCTCTTTCGCATTGTCGGGTTTGCAACTTCCGCCATACAGGATTGAAGTTTCTGCTGCAATGTCCTTGCCGTACTTCCCTTCGATGATAGAACGGATGAACGCATGTATCTCTTCAGCCTGCTCTGCCGTTGCAGTTTTACCTGTACCGATAGCCCATATGGGTTCGTAAGCAACAATGATATTCTTAAATTCTTCTGCCGAAAGGTTGAATACACTTCTTTCCAGTTCGTCTTTCACTACTTCGTTTTGCTTGCCGGCTTCACGTTCTTCAAGTGTTTCGCCGATGCAGAAGATAACTTTCAATCCCTGCTTGAGTGCCAAGAGCACTTTCTCTTTCAGTATTTCGGGTGTTTCTCCATAGTATTCACGCCTTTCGGAGTGACCAATGATTACATATCTCGCACCCGTACTCTTCACCATTTCTGCCGAAACCTCGCCCGTATATGCGCCTTTTTCCTTGTCGGCACAATTCTCTGCGCCCAGCCCTACTACCTCCTGATCGAGTAATTGGGCAACGGAAGCCAAATGAATAAACGGTGTGCAGATAACCACATCGCAGTTGGGCTTCTCCGATTTCAATGCATCGTTCAGCTCTTTAGCCAATGCGATGCCTTCTTGCAGGTTCAGGTTCATCTTCCAATTGCCTGCTACAATGTTCTTTCTCATTACTTTTTTCTTTTTTATGAGTTGGTAAATACGGTTTGTTTCTTCTTTTTTCTTCAGCCATTTCGTCCACGCCCAGAGCCTGTCGGCAAGTGCGAGGACAAACAGAGGCAGGACAAACCAGAGCAATATTTTCATGATTCGCCCTGAGACAGAGTTCTCCTGCGGTTTCCCGATGGCCAGTTGTTCGAGTCGTTTGTCCTGCATTTCCTCTACGGAAGGCAAGAAATTATGACTCCACTTTCGCACCACTTTTCCGTCTTTGAGCAACACCAGCCCCGGATTACTCCTGATGATGGTCTTCAGCGTTGTACCATCGGTAGCACAAAAGGGATATTCTGCTCCGGTTGTTTCTACCCAATAGGCAATGGCCTTGTCGCCACTCGCTGTCAGGCAGTAGAACGGATAACCTTGCTGAAGGCAATACTCGTAGATTCTGTCAATATCGCCGAAGCACCCTTCGTTGGCCTTTTCAAGAGAAGGAGCTATCAACAAAAAGGTGTATCCCTTGTTGTCTATCACTTCTTGGGTAATATCCAGACCGTTGTCGAGCCTCGTTATGGAGAAATCGTGTATCAACGGAAGGTCTCCCGGAACAGTCATGACAGTCTTGCTGTCGATGAAAGTCCACGTAGAATCGGGATAATTGTCGAGCGAGAACTCCTTTTTCACACCGTCTTTTTCCAAGACAAACGTGGTCTCGAACTGTGGCTGCCTTGCTCCTTCAGGCAGTTTCATCCCCATGCGTATGTCCGCTCCTTCGTGAAAAGGACGGAAGTCGAACAGCGGACGGTCGTAAAGACACCACACGCTCAGCGCAATCGTGAAGAGCATCGTGTAATTGACTACTATCCATTGGTTGGTTTTAGAGATAAACCTCACCATCATCAGCGGCCGCAGACTCACCATCAGCGTAGCAACAAGCAAACCGATGTTCTTCAACAGCGTCTCGCCGTTAGTCAGCTTCACGGCATCTCCGAAACATCCGCAGTCTTCTACCGGACTGGCGATATATATCCAAAGAGTCAGAAGCGTCATGATTACCATGAAACCGAACATCAACCGAGAGACCACACGACGATGGATGGCAAAGAGAAGGAATATTCCCAGACAGAATTCCAGACCTGCCAAGCCAACCGAAACTCCCAGTGTGCCCCATTCAGGAACAGCCAATTGCAGGGGAAAAGCACGCAGATACTCTTCGAGTTTGTATTGTGTGCCCAGTGGGTCAATCGCTTTTACGAAACCAGAGAAGATGAACAACAGTGCCGCAACGATTCTGCACAGGTTGACGAAAGCTTTGAGCCAGACAGCTCCGCCTCCCTTTTCCCCCTGACGGGTCTGTTCCTGTTCGCTCGTTTGCGTGTGCATATTCTCTTGTTATCCTCCCTGTCGTTCATCGCCGTCGGTATCTTCCTCTGCGAGTTTGATTAGTCCGAACACCGCATAGTTGATAATATCCATGTAATTGGCATCTATCCCTTCAGAGACCAGCGTTTGACCGCCCAGTTCCTCCAGTTCTTTTATGCGCTGTATCTTAGTCAGTATGAAATCCGTATAGCTGCTGATGCGCATCGACCGCCATGCTTCATCATAATCATGGTTTTTCTTCAGCATCAGCTCCAGCACTTCGCAGGCATGCTTGTCATACTCGCGCATCGCTTCTTCACTGCCTATGTCTACCGTGTCGGCAAAGCCTTTCTCCAACTGTATCAGCCCAATGAGACCATAGTTGACTAACCCTACAAATTCAGGACGAATCCCCTCGTCTATCATGGCTTCTCTTTTCAGTTCCAGCGAACGAATCCGCTTGGCCTTGATAAATAGTTGGTCGGTGAGCGAGGAGGGTCGCAAGATGCGCCATGAAGCACCATAGTCGTGCAGCTTCTTCTCAAAGAGCGAGCGACATTCTGCCATAACAGCCTTGAATTGCTCCTCTGTACGGTTTTCGTTTGTTGTCATATTCTGGGCAAAGTTACAAACTTTCCACGAATAAACAAAATGTCCCAGTTTGAAGTTCACCGCTTTTCAGCTTTACCGTTGCATCATCCGCATAATCGCCTGTTGAGCGGAAAGACTCAACAAGTTGAAGTGACCGAATTGAGATAAACCCTAATCGGTCATGAGAGGCCGTAGTAATTTTGTTCGATTTTCAAACAGTTGATTTGTCATTTTTGACGAATAACCATTTTTTAATTCCCCTCCCGTCTGTCTTTCGGAAAGCATTTACAGCCTTGCTCGTCATATATGGAAAGTGTACCAGCATCTGGTACGACGAATACCAACGCTTGGTACGGTTCGTACCAAGCGTTGGTACACACAGTACCAATGTTTGGTACGATAACATGCGATACTGAGTTGTATCGCAAAACCTAAACAGTCATGGCGCAAACAGTCTGCGTTTCATTAGGCAAAGGCTATTTGATCGGTACAAGATAATCCGAAATGAAAGATGAGGGAAAGCAAATCACGTTATGGATAGCCTCATGAACGATTGGGATTCAAAGGACAATCTTGCTTGTTTTGCCAAAAGAGGTGAAGTCTTCAGCGAAATCTTTGTATCTTTGCATGGTTTTCTGCCAAGCCTTTCAAAGGGCGGTCAGACCATCAACAAACATTCACCATTCAGAAATATGCAGCAACATCCCATTACATTTGTATCTCTGGGCATCGGCGACCCCGAACTCGTCACCCTGAAATCATACCGTGCCTTACAGCAGGCCGACATCATCTACACGCCATCCACCCTGCGTAGGGACGGTAACTTTACATCAAGGGCAGGCGATATCATTCGTGCGTTGCTGCCCGATGCACCTATCTGCCATGTAGATATACCCATGTCGCACGACCGAAGCAATATCATCCCCGTTTATGAGACCATCAAAGAAAATGCCGCAACCGACCAAGCCACAGGCAAAAGAGTGGCCGTGGCTGTGGAAGGAGACGTGAGCATCTACGCATCGGTGCACTATGTAGCCCGCATGTTGATGCAAGATGGCCGTCAAGTAGACATTTTGCCAGGCATCGCATCTTTTATCGGAGCTGCGGCCAACCAACACTTGTCACTCATTAGCGGACAGGAGAGACTGTTGGTCATACCGGGAAGTTTTGAGGGTAACGAACTTGACGATTCCCGACAGGTGGTTGTCGTGATGAAACTGTCGCAATGCGAAGAGACCGTTAAGCAATACTTGAAAAGTCATTCCGATATAGAGTGCCACTACTTTGAGAATGTGGGCTTGCCACATGCTTACCATTCGGCCGACATCGACGAAATATTGAACCGTCCTTTCCCTTACTTTTCCCTGCTCATCATGAAGCATTGCCGGTAATCCCAAATCGGTCATTAGACCGCCAACACTACATTACTCACTGAAGATGATGCTTACCAACTGATTTCGGTCGATTGCCGGCATCTTCTCTGCCGTTCTTCCTCGGCGTAGCCCGCTACGCCTTTGGCAAAAGCAGCAGACAATCTGCTCGACATACGAACATAATCAGTAAGGTCTCTAATGACCGAATTGGGGTAATGCAGACATCTGCAAAAGACCTGCAAGCATACAAAAAAGGCAACCATTTCATTCGGTTGCCTTTTGATTTATTGCCTGCCGACGGCCTACTAACTGCCCTTTACTCCTTAGAGGCACGTTTGCGGTCGTTATGGTCGAGTATAATCTTACGCATACGGATGGACTTCGGCGTACATTCCACATACTCATCGGCCTTGATATATTCAAGTGTTTCCTCCAGAGAGAGGGCAACCTTGGGTATTACCCGAGCCTTGTCATCGCTTCCGCTGGCACGCACGTTGGTCAACTGCTTGGCCTTTGTCACATTAATAATCAAGTCGTTTTCATGCACATGCTCACCAACCACCTGTCCGAGATATACATCTTCACCTGGATCTATGAAAAACTTTCCCCTATCTTGCAACTTATCAATGGAATAAGCGTAGGCAGTCCCAGTCTCCAAAGCTATCATAGAACCATTTATCCTGCGCTCGATGTCGCCCTTATAAGGCTTGTATTCTTTGAAACGATGCGCCATAATAGCCTCTCCCTGAGAAGCAGTCAACACGTTGGTACGCAATCCGATGATGCCGCGCGACGGCATATCAAACTCTATATTGACCCTATCGCCCTGCGCTTCCATGCTCGTCAGTTCACCTTTACGCCTCGTCACCATGTCAATCATTTTGGAGGCATGCTCTTCGGGTACATTAATGGTTAGCTCTTCGATGGGTTCACAACGCACACCATCTATCTCTTTATAGATAACTTGCGGCTGACCAACCTGCAACTCATATCCTTCACGCCGCATGGTTTCTATCAACACCGAGAGGTGTAGCACCCCCCTGCCGCTCACAAGCCACTTGTCTGTACTGTCTTCATAGGCATTCACTCTCAGGGCGAGGTTCTTCTCCAATTCCTTTTGCAATCTTTCGCTGATATGGCGACTGGTAACAAACTTGCCTTCCTTGCCGAAAAAGGGCGAATCATTGATGGTAAAGAGCATTGACATGGTAGGTTCGTCAATCGCAATGGGCGGCAACGGCTCCGGGTTTTCTGCATCGCAGATGGTGTCTCCAATCTCAAATCGCTCCAGTCCGATGACCGCACAAATGTCGCCGCAGCCTACTTCGTCTGTCCGTACATGACCCATTCCCTCAAAAGTATGCAGTTCCTTGATGCGTGTTTTCTCCAAACTGCCGTCACGATGGGCAATAGTCACAGGCATCCCGTCACGCAAACAGCCACGCAACACACGTCCCACGGCAATGCGTCCGGTATATGAAGAGTAGTCGAGCGACGTTATCAGCATTTGCGGAGTCCCCTCCATCTGCTTCGGAGCAGGGATAACCTCGACAATTTTATCCAACAAATAGGTTATATCGGAAGTGGGATGCCGGAAGTCTTCACCCATCCATCCGTTCTTGGCACTGCCGTAAACCACAGGAAAGTCTAATTGTTCTTCCGTTGCATCGAGCGAAAACATCAAGTCGAACACCATCTCATAGACCTCTTCGGGTCGACAGTTGGGCTTATCAACCTTGTTAACCACCACGATGGGCTTCAACCCTATCTCCAGAGCCTTGTGCAGAACGAAGCGCGTCTGGGGCATCGGCCCTTCAAAAGCATCGACCAACAACAGACAGCCATCGGCCATATTGAGCACACGCTCCACTTCTCCGCCAAAGTCAGAGTGCCCCGGCGTATCGATGATATTGATTTTTGTGTCCTTGTATTGGATAGAGACATTCTTTGAAAGTATCGTAATACCTCGCTCGCGTTCCAAATCATTGTTGTCTAAAACCTGGCTGCTCAGGTTCTGTCCCTCACGGAACAGATGGCCGGCCAACATCATTTTGTCCACAAGCGTGGTCTTGCCATGGTCTACATGAGCGATAATTGCGATGTTTCTAATGTCTTGCATCTTCCTAATTCCTAAAAAACGGCTGCAAATTTAGACAAAAAAAACGAAACCAAGAGGCTGCAACAAGTTAATTATTTGAAGTTTCCGACAAGTTTCTCATCGGTCGAAATCAAACCGTTTCAGTGTTTTCAGCAGATGGTATAAACGGACTATCAACAGCAACACGCCATCAACAGAACAAAAGATACCCATGAAGACCTTTTGCGCCACATCCAATTCAAACCCAATCCAAAAGTTGTTTTTGACGCACATATATAAAAAGAAAGTTGAAAATTTGGACAATTCATAAGAAAGCCGTATCTTTGCAGACGCAAAATCGGGATTTAGCGCAGTTGGTAGCGCACACGTCTGGGGGGCGCGAGGTCGCTGGTTCGAGTCCAGTAATCCCGACTTGGAAAGCCTGAACAACTAAAACAAATGTTGTTCAGGCTTTTTTTAGCACATCGTCATAGTGCAAAAGAAAAGGAAGCAAGATTATTTTCAAACAAAAGTCAGCATGAGAATCGCATTGTTTTGTGAAAATAAATATGCCATCGACATTCTTTCTCCTATTCAGAAAGAGGCCGATAGAGAGGGTGGACACGAGGTGTTGTGGTATGTTCATGCACGCAACATTCCGCAGTTCCCACTCGAAGGCAAGGTAACATGGACGTCTGAAATGCAGAAAGTTTATGATTTCTCACCCGAAAGCATCTTTGTGCCGGGCAACATTGTGCCCTATTACCTACCGGGAGTGAAGATTCAAGTGTTTCACGGCTATGCGGCAGAGAAGAAAGATCATTGGGTTATTCGGCGATATTTCGATACTTACTTCACACAAGGGCCTTTTTTCACCTCAAATTTTGAAAAGCTGGCTCGCCAATACGGAGATTTCGAGGTGCTGGAGACAGGTTGGCCACGCCAAGACTGGGTGTTCAGGCACAAAAACGACTATGACACGGAGCGCAAAGAGCTGCTCGACAAAAGCGGAAAGGAGAAAATCGTGCTTTATGCACCCACTTTCTCTCCCAAACTTACTTCTTTGCCGCACATCAAGGAAGCACTGACAGAACTCGCAGAACAAAGAAACGTGATGCTACTCCTGAAATTCCACCCCCTGACCAAACAGGAATGGATAGACGAATACAAGGAACTGGCAGAACAACATGAGAACATACGCTACATTGATGACTACCGAGTGACGAAGTATATGCTCATGGCCGACGTCATGATTAGCGACACATCGTCTACCATTTATGAGTTCCTGCTGCTCAACAAACCTGTTGTAACGCTCCGGGCTATTTCGAAAGACATCTATTGGACAAACATTGACGCCCCGGAACAACTGCTTCCGGCTATTGACAAGGCCATAAATGACGAAGAACCAGACACCAAACGCCAGTGGGTCATAGACAATTACGACCCACATCTGGACGGACTTGTGGCAAGACGGATGATTGACGGCGCACAGGACTACATACGCAGACACGGCGTTCCTCGCCAACGCAAGCTGAACTTGTGGCGCAAATATACGAGCATCAAAACTTTCGGACGCATCAGGCGCAGTTGATAAAAGGCTATGCACTATCCTTTCCGTGACGCTTCTTATATTCTTCGTAAGGCACCTTAAGGTTAAGATAGCGGTAATTTTGTGGCGGAAGGTCTTTCGGATACTGCATATAATCTCCGTAACAGTAGCGCAAATAAACGTCGGGCTGCTCTACGCCCATCAAAACTGTATCTTCAAAACAGACAGGTTGTGGTTTTCCATACACTTCTTTGGGAAGAATACCACGCTGCGGGCGGTTGTCGTGGTCGGCAATAAGCGACGAACCATCCGTTGAAAATTCCCTTTGTATCTCATCAAGATGCTTGTGCAGATGTTCGGTGTTGAACATATTGTGCATCAACTTAACAAAGATACTCCGTAAACCGCGACCGTGCTTGTAGGGATCGACAAGGTTAAAGTACTTGACTTTATCAAACAAGTAATACTGTAAATAATGTATTCGGCGACGCAAGGTGTTCTCTACCATGCCATCGAGCGGAAACACATCCACAGGAAGCCCTCCGATAAAGTCAAAATGTCTCCTTAATATATAGGTAGTGCGCTTGTCTTGAATGCGAGCGAACGCATAGGGGTAGTGTGGGTCGGTCTGGTTGCTCACCAGTTCATATTCTTCGGGAAGCCACTTGTTGGCATTGGCCAGCAAAATATCGTAGTCTTTGCGTGGTAAAGCCACGTCGGCATCGTCATCCCAAGGCACAAAACCTTTATGTCTGACGGCACCCAACATCGTGCCTGCTATCAGATAGTAGCGCAGACCGTGCTCCTTGCATACCTTGTCAATGGCCTTGAGTATGCCGAGAATTACCCGCTGAAGCTCTTTTGTCTGAGGATTGTTGCTGCGTTCCAGCTGTTCCTCTGTCATCTTGTTTGTCATTGTCATGGTCATTTTCGTTTTTTAGTACCACCCTTCCGTTAACTTCCTTGTAGCGACGGTCAAACTCTTTCCTCGTTCGCTTCCAACGGTTGTGACTCCAAAGCCAATAGGCCGGGGCACGACAGATGGTCTTTTCAAGCTCACGGAAATAGGTTTCGGTTATTTCCCATTGCCCGGTTTGCCTTGGCTCACGTGTCATCAGCCTAATCGAGCAACTATAATACCCTCTCTTTATTCGCTTCACATCAGCATAAAAGACAGCATGGTCGGCTGCTTTTACAATGCGTTCGGCACCAGTAAAGACAGGAGTGTCATGGTTAAGGAAGGGCAACCAGTGATGAATATTTGTCCATGTTGGGGTCTGATCGGAAATATATCCGATACAAACGGTTTGATTCTCTCTCCTGTATTCTGCCATACGGCGGAGGATTTCGTTCATGGCGATACAGCGTGCGCCACATTTCTCGCGCAGGTTCTTAAACAAAGTGTCATAGTGTTTGTTTTCCAGCGGATGGTAAATCTGGGCACATTGTACACTACTATCCAGCCAGTACGGCAACGATGACACCCACTCCCAATTGCCATAGTGCCCAAGATAGAGGGCAACCGACTGTCCTTCGGCAAGTGTCTTGTGCAGGTCGTCGAGATCGGTAAACACCATACGCTTTCTCATCTGACGCTCGCTCATGGTCATCAGCTTGACCGTTTCCATGAGATAGTCGCAGAAATAATGATAGAAATCTCGCTCAATACGGCGAAGTCCCTCCTTGCCCTTGCCGGGAAAAGACACGGAAAGGTTGCGCCTGATAACCTTGCGGCGGTATCTGAGAACATATCTCATCAGCAGGTAAATCAGGTCTGACAGGACATACAGCACCCGCAAAGGGAGCAACGACACGAGAAACCAGAATGCGTAAGATATGTAATAGAGTATTATCATTGTTTCGTCACATCAGAAGACTGGGTTGTTCTATCTCTTTAAGATAGGCATTTACTGTCTAATGCGGCGCAAAGTTACTGTTTTTTAAGCGAAAAGCCAAAATCCATACGATAGTTTCCTCTAATGTATGCAAAGTAAGGAAAAGTATCGCAACGCCAGCTATTGTCCCGCACTTATTTAAGTTGAGTCCGACAAACTATAAATGGCCGATTTGGATTCAAGCGAAATCAGTACGGTCTCTCATGACCGATTTGGGTTTACATAAACCACTGTTTCCACCCCCACGAGGCATTCAGGGAAAGGGGACAGAAAGGTCTTGCCATTGTACCAATGGCTGGTAGTCGTCGTACCAAGCATTGGTACGCTCCGTACCAGTCGTTGGTACACGCCGTACCAAGCACTGGTATCAATTCAACCCAAATCGGTCATTAGACCGCCAACACTACATTTCCCACTAAAAATGATGCTTACCGACTGATTACGGTCGATTGCCGGCATCTTCTCTGCCATTCTTCCTCGGCGTAGCCCGCTACGCCTTTGGAAAAAACGGCAGACAATCTGCTCGACATACGAACATAATCAGTACGGTCTCTAATGACCGAATTGGGTTCAATGCCATAACGGTCTCATGAACAGACATACACTTCCACAGGGTTGTTTGTCATTGCTTTCCGAAGAAACCGTACATTCATGTACAAGGGAACTTTGACGAACAGCCTGCTTCATTTGAATGCGTCGGGCTCACGTTGGTTACCATTACATTCCGGGCAAGCTGGGATAATAAGTGAATAACATCTCTTTCAGCCTCTTACCGCAGACAGCCCACATCGTCATTTATCATCTGGAGAGGGCAAAAGGCGGTTGTTTACCATACGGAACATATACTGCCAAATGATGGCTTTCAGCTCTTTCTCCATCTGCTTTTGCTCCGGCCGCTTTCCAATAAGGTTATGTTTAAGTTCCCGGTCATCAATGGAGAAAAGTCCCTTGGCCTGTTGTCCGTCGAACTGCAACACCAAGCCATGCTTGACATATTGGTAGACACCATTGATATAGTTCACCGCATAGGCATCTTCGGCAGGCGTATGGAATAAGTCTCGGCCAAAAGCGAGGTAAGGTTTGTTGTAGTTGACAAACCCAAGCAAGGTGGGCACAATATCTATCTGCTGTGCTATCTCGTGGCGAACGCCCGTCTTCAGCTCGCCACTTGGGTCGTAAATGATGATGGGAACATTAAACTGTCCGATGTCGCTCTTGTATCCTGCGTGGATACTTTTATTGGTATGGTCGGCCGTAATGACAAAAAACGTATTATTGAACCACGACTGCCGTCTGGCCGTTGCGAAGAATTTAGACAATGCCATGTCGGTATAACGAATGCACTTGTGAATTTCCAATTCTTCTTCCGGATAGGTTTTCTTGTACACATCGGGAATATGGAAGGGATGATGTGACGAAACGGTAAAGACGGAGGCCATGAAAGGCTGCGGCATCTCACCAACCTTGGCACAGACATATTGCAGGAACGGCTCGTCCCAAATGCCCCAATTACCATCAAAATCGGCATCGCCTCCAAAACGCTTGTCGGCCGCATAATCCTCCCGGCCGTAATAATGCTTGAACCCTATTTTATTGGCCAAGGCCATAAAGCCCATACTTCCCCGGTTGGCACCATGAAAGAAGGCCGTGCTCCACCCCTCCTTGCCCAGCAATCCGGACAGTCCTGTGTAATCATTCATCGATGCCGGCGTCAGGACAAAAGGCTCTACAAACATCGGTATGGCACAGAGTACCGACGGCATTCCGTCAATCGACTTCTTGCCATTGCTAAACGAGTAGCGATAAGTGATACTTTCTTCGATGAGTCGGTCGGTATGTGGCGTATAACTCTTGTATGTGCCATCGGTCATATTACGATTGAGCGCACCGATATACTCCTTTCCGAAACTCTCAATAATAATAATCACCACGTTTTTCTTTCGCAACTGACCGCTGACTTGCGGACGATGGATTGGCGAAAACACCTGTGCGGCTTCGCTTTCGTCTACGAAATAAGACGGCACCTGAAACACGCTCTTACCTATGGTACGCAACAATGCGAAAGGCGTGTTGAGCACAAGAGCAGCATCAACTGGTCGATGCACATATTGATTGGCATTGTTGATGGTGATAGGACGAATGCCTGACCCCAGTCCTCCTCGAAAAGCACCTATCGAAATGGGAATGGCTGCCGCCAGGCAGAAAACGTAGACAATGGTATAGCGCACTTTCTGCTGCATGGTGCGGATGTTCTCACGCAGCAGGCGGGGCTTGACATAAAGACGGTGTAAGGCATAGATGAGCAAGACCGCAACCAAAATGAGATACCAATGACGGACAAACTCGGTGAAGAAAATGCCCGACAAGTTGTTTTCATGACCAAACTCTTGAAACACAGAGCTTGTCGTTCGGCGCAAGGTATAGGGGAAGTAGACCGCATCGGCTAAGTTGATGATAACTGCAAGACTATTAACCACCACGTATAACCATTTGCAAAAGCGGTGATAAGCTGGTGTTTCCTTTGCCCAGACGGGTGCAAGCATCAGCAAGATATAAAGCGAATGCGTGTAAAAAATGGCCGAACGATCGAACATGAAGCTTCCTTCGAGCAGGTCGGGCAGCGTGGAAAACGACAGATTTTGCATGAAATAGCCGTGATTTTCCAGCAGATAGGCAATGCGGCATATCATGTACACGACAAACGCCATGAGCAAATTAGACAGCAGTGCCACAGCCGACGCTCCCGTGCGATGGAGCAGATGCGTTACAGTCTTTTTCATTCTTCTTGCAATATGGGTAATCATTGAAATGCTGTCAATACGCCTGACCTTTATCCTACAGCTTCAGACTTCTGCCCGTAAGGCGCATCTTGGCCTTATAGTAGTTGCGTGTGAAAGTGTAGTTGACAAAATTGCGCCAATACAAACCCGAGCGACAGGGCTGCAACGTAACATCCCTCTTGACGGCATGTGCATCGAGCGTGTCGCAGAGAGTGGCTATCTGACCGAAGAGATTATACTTGCCCAACACGAGATTCTTGCATTGTCTGAGCGTAAAAGCAGCTTCTCCTGCCGTGTCTGCCTCAATAATTCGTTCGATAATTTCGATGGCGAGCTTCGGCTGACGTATGTCTATGTTTTGAAAAGCATTGTCGGGGAAATAGTTGTCGGCATTGCGACAACCGTAATAGATGGGGAATGTCTCCGTCAGATAACAGTCCACAAGTTTCTCCGTCCAATAATAAGGGTCTGAACAGTTCTCAATGGCGATGTGGTAGCGGTAAGGTGCCAGTACATCCCATTTATCGTCAAAGTCACGGAATCCTCTTCCGTAAATGTCTATGCGGTCTTGGAAATGCTGCTTGAGGGCTGCGACAAAGCGAATTCGGTCGATATGTCCCTGCGTGAAAGCCTTGTTGCTCGTGATGACAGAGAGCAGTTTGGTCTTCTCCGGCGTGGGTGATTCTATCAAATTGTCATAATCGAGCGTGTATTCACACCCTTGAGGCGTGTCGGAATAGCCCACAAACCACGGAAGAACAGCCGGACCAAGATGCACATTGGGATGTCTGGTTTGTTCCTGACAGGTATAGACCAGCCCAAACTGTCGCAGATAGCTTGGCGGATAGACCAATATTGACCGTGGTTCAGTGGCCATGAAGATGGTGTTTTCGGGTGCCACCCTCACTGTCTGAGCCTCACGCAGTCCTTTGCCCTGTACTACCCAGAAGTCATATTCTTCCCTGTCATCGTCGAGATGGAAACGGTAGCGTCCATCGGGAGACACAAGTGTTCCTCCCGGTGTCTGCCGATGGTAAATCGTTCCCAAAGATTTCCGATAAGGCGTGAGCTTGATTTCTAACATATCTTATTGTTTGTTGTTTCGCGATTCATATTGCACAACTTGCAGCAAAAACCAATTTAGTTCATCCTTGCTGCATGTCATGCAGTTTGCGATAGTAGCCGTCGAATTGCATGAGCTGTTCGTGCGAGCCTCGTTCTGCAATGCGTCCTTCGTGAAGCACACATATCTCATCGGCATTGCGTATAGTCGAGAGGCGGTGGGCAATGGCGATGGTGGTTCGTGTTTTCATGAGTCGCTCGAGTGCATCTTGAACCAATCGTTCGCTTTCGGTGTCAAGTGCCGACGTGGCTTCATCCAAAATGAGGATGGGCGGATTTTTCAAGATGGCACGGGCAATGCTCAATCGCTGCCGCTGTCCGCCCGAAAGCCTTCCTCCCCTGTCGCCAATGATCGTGTCGTACCCGTGCTCTGTAGCCATGATAAACTCGTGTGCGTTGGCTATGCGAGCCGCTTCTTCTATCTGTTCCTGCGTGGCCTGTTCAACCCCAAAGGCTATATTATTGCGAATAGTATCATTGAAAAGGATGGGTTCTTGGTTGACATTGCCCATAAGCGAACGCAGATCGTGCACCTTGAGACTGCGGATGTCAATGCCGTCGATGAGCACCTGTCCCTCTACAGTGTCATAATAGCGTGGCAACAGGTCTACGAGCGTCGACTTTCCGCTGCCGCTCTGCCCTACAAGAGCGATGGTCTTGCCCTTGCTGATGGTGAGATTGATGTCTCTCAGCACCCATTGCTCGCCATAACGGAATGAAACATTGCGCAGCTCCATTGAATGCTTGAATCCTCCTTCAAGGCTAAGCGGCTGCTCCGGGTCTTTTATCTCGGTCTCAGCCATCAATATCTTGTCGATGCGTTCCATCGAAGCAAGTCCCTTTGGGATGTTGTAACCAGCCTTCGAAAACTCTTTCAGCGGATTGATGATGGAATAAAGGATGACGAGGTAATAGATAAAGGTAGTGCCGCCGAGGGCATGTTGATTGAGCACAAGCATGCCGCCGAACCACAGCACGATGACAATCATGACCGTGCCGAGGAACTCTGACATGGGATGAGCCAGTTGCTGGCGGATATTCACTCTCATTACATCGTCACGATAGGCACTGTTGATACGGTCGAAACGGCGGTTCATCTTCTCCTCGGCACAAAAAGCCTTAATCACACGCAGTCCGCCAAGGGTCTCTTCTACTTGACTCATCGTATCGCTCCACAGTTCCTGCGCCTTGATTGACTTCTGCTTGAGCCTGCGCCCTACATATCCCATGAACCAACCCATCAGCGGAACCACGGCCAAAGTGAACAACGTAAGCTGCCATGAGATAACAAGCAGCGTTGAGAAATAAGCAACGATGAGCACGGGGTTCTTAAACAACATGTCAAGAGACGACATGATGGAGTTTTCTACTTCACTCACGTCTCCGCTGATACGAGCAATCAGGTCGCCCTTGCGCTCTTCTGAGAAATAGCCCATGGACAACGAGGTCATCTTGGAGTATATCTGGTTGCGGATGTCTCTAACCACACCGGTGCGGATAGGCACTACCGAGGCCGACGAAAGGAAATAAGCCCCCGTCTTCAATGCCGTCAGCAAAGCCAGAACCAGGCCGATGACCAACAGCGTTGTGGTCTGTCCCATGTCGTCTATCATACCGTTGACGTAGAAATTCAGGTTGTTCATCACCACATCGTCAGCCCGAGACCAATCCCACTCCATCATTCTCGTAGCCTTTTCTGTCTCTCCAGTCTGGAAGAGAATGTTGAGCATGGGTATCAGTGTAGCAAACGAGAAGATGTTCAGCACCGCCGACAGGATGTTGAACACCACAGATAGCACCAAGTATTTCTTGTAGGGAGGCATAAAGCGCCTCATTACCTGCCAAAATTCTTTCATAATCGGGGGCAAAGTTAGTATAAACCACTCAATCACACAAAAGAAACCACGATTATTTGCGCACCGTTCTTCTGACTGTCGCACAGCATTTTCCACCCTTAAGGCTTGCCCATGTCAATGGGTTTGGGTATATTTGCGGCATGAAACAAATGAAAGAAGTAGACGTAATAGCCGTTGATGCCGATGACACGCTGTGGGACTGCCAGACACATTTTGACGAAGTGGAACGCCGCTACTGCGAGATGCTTTCTCCATACGGCAACGCCGATGAAATTTCCGATGCCTTCTTCAAGGTCGAAACGGCCAACATGAACGAACTGGGATACGGCACCAAGGCTTTTGTCATATCTTTGCTGGAGAATGCCATCAATATCAGCAACCGGCAAGTGACGGCCGATGAGATGGAGCGCATCATACACATGGGGCGTGCCTTGATGCACCTGCCGGCGACACCTCTACCCGGAGTGACCGAGACATTACAACAACTGCGGCATAAGAGCAACAGAAAGATGGTGCTCTTCACCAAGGGAGACCGCATCGAACAAGAACGCAAGGTGGAACGGTCGGGATTGGGCACATTCTTCGACGATGTGGTCGTGGTAGACGAGAAACATCCGGCAGCCTACGAAAGGCTCTGTCGCCAGCATCAAGTACAACCTGAACGCCTCGCCATGGTCGGCAACTCGTTCAAGAGCGACATCGCCCCAGCACTTGAAGTAGGTTGCATGGCGGTACACATCCCCTTTCATGCCACGTGGAAATACGAACAAACGGAGACCTTTCCACATGAAAGACTCATCACCTTGCAACGCTTCAACGAACTGACCCGCCTCTTCTGCTAAGCCGTGACGGCCACTTTTTCACGCCCAACATACAGCCTCAACTACCAATTTCACACCGTCTTCCTTATCAAGAAGTCCATTAAGGAACCGCCTCCAGCCTTCAATCACATTGTCGCCTTTTCTGTTTGTAATAGTTATAAATCAATAATATATCTCACAGATATACAGTTTTCTCACTCAACCAATATATCTTTACAGCCAAATTTCGGGTTCGCCACATCTTGGCCTACTCCCAATATAAGTTTAATATAATAATGTATATACACGATGAAATCAAAAATCAGCACATTGATTGAGAAACTGATGGAGCCATTTGCGGGCCTCCACCAACTGGGTGTAAACCTTATTCGCATTGCCA
The DNA here is from genome assembly GCA_034183335.1 of Prevotella sp. Lineage (GTDB taxonomy): Bacteria > Bacteroidota > Bacteroidia > Bacteroidales > Bacteroidaceae > Prevotella. The sequence goes on along the minus strand of JAXFLJ010000035.1, from coordinate 38,129 downwards.
TATTCATTATCTTCATTTGGATTGGCGGTCTGAAGTTCTGGAACTATGAAGCCGAGGGCATCGTTCCTTTTGTTGCCAACAGTCCGTTAATGAGCTTCTTCTACGACAAAGAAGCCCCCGAATATAAAAACTACAAGCTGAAAGAGGGCGAATTTGACCAAGTGAAGTACGACTGGCATGTAGCCAACAACACCTACACATTCTCCAAAGGCCTGGGAATACTTATCATGACTTTCGGCTTTTTGACACTGCTGGGCATCTTCTTTCCCAAGATTGGCTTCATAGGGGCAGGCCTTGTGCTGCTCATGACTTTCGGAACACTGTCTTTCCTCATTACCACCCCAGAGACATGGGTTCCCGATTTAGGCAGCGGCGAACACGGATTTCCGCTTCTTACAGGTGCGGGACGTCTTGTCATAAAAGACGTCTGCATCCTTGCCGGAGCCGTGGTAGTACTGGCAGACTGTGCACAACGTGTCTTGAAAAAGAAAAGGACACGATAATCCATGCTACTCTTCGGCTGAAAAAGTCGGGGAACACGCTCATGAATGGCGGCCGGATGACTTCATGTCCGGCCGCCATTCATATACGGAGAAGCATGAAAAAGCCCAAACTTTTCTGTCTTTTTTGCCTGATGAAGAAGCCAAAAAAGGACGTAAAGTTTTGCCGTCACACTTCTTTTGAGTACTTTTGCATTCACCAAACAACAAATATCAGATGGAAAATAATCTCGTAATCTACAATTCTCTCCACCGGCGCAAAGAGCGTTTTGAACCCATCCATGCTCCCAATGTGGGCATGTATGTGTGTGGACCGACAGTATATGGTGACCCGCACTTGGGACATGCCCGCCCGGCAATTACCTTCGACCTCGTGTTTCGGTATCTCAAGCACCTCGGCTACCGTGTGCGCTATGTGAGAAACATTACCGATGTGGGGCATCTTGAGCACGATGCAGACGACGGAGAGGACAAGATTGCCAAGAAGGCAAGGCTCGAACAGCTCGAACCGATGGAAATAGCCCAATATTATACCAACCGTTATCACGATGCAATGGCCGCCCTCAACGTGTTGCCTCCAAGTATTGAGCCACGTGCCACGGGGCATATCATCGAGCAACAAGAGCTGGTGAAACAGATTATCGACAACGGATTTGCCTACGAAAGTCACGGTTCTGTGTACTTCGACATCCGCAAATACAACGAGAAACATCATTACGGCATTCTCTCCGGCCGCAATCTCGACGATGCATCCAACCAATCGAGAGAGCTTGACGGCGTGGGCGAGAAGCGCAACCAAGCCGACTTCGCACTTTGGAAGGCAGCACAACCCGAACACATCATGCGCTGGCCAAGCCCGTGGAGTGACGGATTTCCCGGATGGCACTGCGAATGCACCGCCATGGGACGCAAATATCTGGGTGCAAAGTTCGACCTCCACGGCGGAGGCATGGACTTGCTCTTCCCCCACCATGAATGCGAGATAGCGCAATCGGTGGCCAGTGAGGGCGAAGAGATGGTGAAATACTGGATGCACAACAACATGATTACCATCAACGGACAGAAGATGGGCAAGTCGCTGGGCAACTTCATCACTCTCGAACAATTCTTCACAGGCAAGCACGAGAGTCTTTCGCAATCCTATTCGCCCATGACCATCCGCTTCTTCATCCTCTCCGCACACTACAGGGGTACGGTTGACTTCTCTGATGAAGCCTTGAAAGCGTCTGAAAAGGGACTCGAACGGTTGCTCAACGCCATCGAAGACCTTACGAGAGTTCACGTTTCGGAGTCTTGCGATGCAGAAACCGAACGTATCGTGACATCGCTCCGCGCCAAATGCTACGAAGCCATGAACGACGACTTTGCCACACCACAGGTCATCAGTCATCTTTTCGAGGCCTGCGGCGTCATCAACAAACTTATCGACCACAAAGCCACGATTTGCGAAAAATGCCTGCAAGAACTCACAGAGGTCATGCACCTCTTCACATTCGACCTGCTGGGATTGCTTCCTACGGCATCCGGTACGGGCGAAGAGCGTGAGAAGGCTTTCGGAAAAGTGGTCGACATGGTGCTTGATTTGCGTGCAAAAGCCAAGGCAGAGAAAGACTTTGCCACGAGCGATCGCATTCGTGACGAACTCGCTTCAGCAGGTTTTGAGGTGAAAGACACGAAAGACGGCGCAACATGGAAGCTGAATAAATAACAGGCTTAACGGTCAAATTACGTTAGTCTGACGAATTCTAAAAAACAAGCCGTGCATCCAGTTCCCTTTCTACATGGATGCACGGCTTTTTCGGAAAGCAGCGATTAGCGACCCTGTGGCGGCATATCTTCACGAGAACGCTACGCTATTGAACCCAATTCGGTCATTAGAGACCGTACTGATTATGTTCGTATGTCGAGCAGATTGTCTGCCGCTTTTGCCAAAGGCGTAGCGGGCTACGCCGAGGTAGAACGGCAGAGAAGATGCCGGCAATCGACCGTAATCAGTCGGTAAGCATCATCCTTAGTGGGAAATGTAGTACTGGCGGTCTAATGACTGATTTGGGTTGAAGTGATACCGGGCTTTGGTACGGCATGTACCAAAGCCCGGTACGCTCCGTACCAGTGCTTGGTAGCGTGAGTACCAACCATTGGTACGATGGCAAGACCTTTCCGTACTGTTCCCCCAAAACGCCTTATCTCCTATCGAATATCAAACACCGTACTGATTTGGGTTGAAGGAAACAAATAGGCAAGGACATATTATCCACGACGAATGGACTTCTCTTGCCAATCTGTTGACAAGCAATACTTCCCTCCCACCTGTCGGGTTGGTTTGTCGTGAAAAACCAGTCTCAGTACACTTTTCCTTGCCTACGTGTCGCTTGTACTGTATATTTTTCCTATCTTTGCCACAGATAGGCAAGAATTCTGCCTACAGAAGCAAACTATACGGCATGCCTGCTTGCAATATCTTAGCATGAAGCAGGCAGTATTTGGTCAGCCAAAAACAAACATACGATGAAAAAAGAGATGCTTAATTTTACCATTGGCCCCGTGATGTCGGGCAAAGAAGTGTTGGAAATCGGCAGCCATCAGGTGCCTTATTTCCGCACACCGGAGTTTTCGGAACTCATGATGGAGAACGAAAGGTTGATGAAACGGTTTGCAAAAGCCGAAGAAGCGGCACGCACCGTCTTTATCACCGGTTCGGGAACGGCCTCCATGGAAGCCACGGTTATGAACCTGTTGACCTCGCAAGACAAAGCTATCGTAGTCAACGGCGGCAGCTTCGGCGAACGGTTTGTAGAACTGTGCCAGCTACATGGCATCCCATTCACGGAAATCAAGCTCGCACCCGGAGAGCCATTGACCGCCGAACACCTTGCCAAATGTGACGGACAAGGACACACCGCATTGCTAATCAACGTGCATGAAACGTCAACCGGCGTGTATTACGACATGCGTCTCGTCAGCGAATTTGTCCGTAGAAATGCTCTTTTATTAATCGTCGACGCCATCAGTTCGTTTCTCGCCGACCCATTCGACATGCAATCGCTCGGCGCAGATGTCATGATAGCCGGTTCTCAGAAAGCATTGGCTTGTCCTCCGGGCATCTCTGCCATCGTATTGTCTCCCAAAGCCATTGCCAAAATCCACGAGGCGCCAGTCAAGTGCATGTACCTCGACCTGAAGAATGCCCTTTCCAACGGCGAGAGAGGTCAAACTCCGTTCACACCCGCAGTAGGAATACTGCTTCAGATACACCAAAGACTATTGCAGATAGAGGCCAACGGCGGTGCAGAAGCCGAAATCAGGCGCACCCAGTCGTTAGCTGACGACTTCAGGCAAAAAGCAACGGGACTTCTTCCGCTGCGAATTTTCAGTCCTTCATTGTCCAATGCCTTGACCCCGTTCGAGCCTCTGCGGACTTCGGCCTACGACATTTTCACCACGCTCAAAGACCGTTACGGCATCTGGATATGCCCCAACGGCGGTGAGTTGCGCGACAAGGTATTCCGCGTGGGGCACATCGGAGCACTGACGCCGAAAGACAATGACACACTCATCGAGGCTATGACGGACATGAACAAGAAAGGGCTGATGGGATGAAAAAGGTGATAACCTACGGCACATACGACCTGCTGCACTACGGACACATCCGTTTGCTGGAACGTGCAAAGGCTCTCGGCGACTATCTTATCGTAGGAGTGACAGCCGACAGTTTTGACTTGGCCAGAGGAAAAATCAACGTGCAGCAGTCGCTCATCGAACGCATTGAAGCCGTAAAGGCGACAGGCATTGCCGACGAAATTATCGTTGAGGAATATGAAGGGCAGAAAATAGACGACATCAGACGCTACGACGTAGACATCTTCACGGTTGGTTCGGACTGGAAAGGACATTTCGACTATCTCAATGAGTTCTGCCAAGTGGTGTACTTGGAGCGCACGGAAGGCATCTCCAGTAGCGAAATCAGAAGCGAAAAGAGAGAAGTACGCATCGGACTGGTAGGCAATTCGTCCATACTCGACAAGTTTGTACACGAGAGCCGGTATGTAAACGGCGTAACCATCAGCGGCATTTGCGACCCGGAAGAGGGACAACTGTCTGCTACAATGTCGCAACTTCCACTCCAAACGACAAACCTTGATGAACTGCTGGAGGTTTCCGACGCCGTGTACATCATTTCGTCTCCCCGCAGTCACGCCACCCATATCCGACAGTCGCTGCTCAAAGGCCGCCATGTGTTGTGCGAATCGCCGATGACCATCGACCTTGAGCAATGGAAAAGCCTCATGGCCATTGCCCACGAACGCAACCTCATCCTTGCCGACGGTCTCAAGACGGCCTACTCTATGGCCTATTCCCGGCTGGTATTGCTGGCCAAGAGCGGCACCATCGGCAAGATTGTGTCGGTAGACGCTACCTGTACAAGCCTCAGAACGACCTATATTGAAGACCCGAAATGGGTTGCACACAGTTGGAACAGCATCTGTGCATGGGGGCCTACCGCCTTATTGCCCATCTTTCAGATATTAGGCACAGACTATTCACAGAAGACCATCGCCACGCATCTTCTGCATCAGGAAAGCCGTTTCGATGCTTTCACCAAAGTGGCGTTCATCTTCCCCGAGGCAGTTGCATCCGTCAAGGTAGGCCAAGGAGTGAAGTCCGAGGGCGAACTCATCATTTCGGGTACGAAAGGCTACATCTATGTGCCTGCCCCTTGGTGGAAGACCGACTATTTCGAGGTGCGCTTTGAAAATCCGTCCGACAACAAACGCTACTTCTATCAGTTAGACGGAGAGGGCATCCGCTTTGAAATCATGTCATTCATCAAGTCCATCAACACCCTCAAACATCCCGGATATGTAGACGAAACCGTATCGCAGGCCATCGTCAGCATCATCCAAGACTTCCACGAAGGCAAAGACGTATATTATATATAAGGTATAAATGATGAACCAAGAATTGAATTTTCGCCTCACCGCCTTGCGTGATATTATGCGCAGAGAGCGTCTGGCAGCTTTTATCTTTCCCAGTACCGACCCGCACAACGGCGAATATGTACCCGAACATTGGAAAGGAAGGGAGTGGATTTCGGGCTTCAACGGCTCGGCAGGAACGGCCGTCGTTACCATGAACGCAGCCGCCTTGTGGACCGACTCACGCTATTTCATCGCCGCCGAAGAGCAATTGCAAGGCACAGAGTTCGTTTTGATGAAAGAACGCATGCCCCAAACGCCGACCATCACACAATGGATTGGAGAGCAACTGAGTCATTCAGATCTTACCGAAGTGGGCATAGACGGCATGGTGGGCAGCACCAACATGGTGGAAGGACTCATCGCTGAACTGCGCCAAGAGGGCGGACTGACACTCAGAACCAACTTTGACCCTTTGCAGGAGATTTGGGTCGACAGACCTCCGGTGCCCCGAAATCCTGTCGAGATACATCCGCTGACCCTTGCGGGAGAGGCTGCTCACAGCAAAATCGAGCGTGTAAGGAAAGCCTTGCGTACCCTTCATGCCGACGGCATGCTCGTCTCTGCCCTCGATGATATTGCATGGATGCTCAACATCAGGGGAACGGACGTTCACTGCAACCCCGTAGCCGTGGGCTACCTGCTTATATCTTCCACTTCGGCCACACTCTTTACCGACCGTGAGAAACTAACGCCGGAGACAGAAAAGTATCTGAAAGAAGAGGGTGTGACCACAAACGACTACGCACAAGTTAAACAGGGACTGGCCGATTATTTTGAGTACAACATCCTGCTCGACCCCAACGAGACCAACTATACACTCTATCAGGCGGCTGCCAAGCACCGTATCGTGCGTGGGACATCGCCTGTTGCCGCCATGAAAGCGGTCAAAAACGAGGCCGAAATAGCAGGCTTCCGCCGTGCGATGCTCTACGACGGCATAGCCATGTGTCAGTTTCTGGCTTGGATCAAGCCCGCCGTTGAACGCGGCAACGAAACGGAAATGACGGTGGAGAGGAAGCTCCGTTCGCTAAGGGAGGCGCAACCTGACTTCCGCGACATTTCGTTCGACACCATTTCGGCCTATCAGAGCCACGGTGCCATCGTACATTATGAAGCCACCGAGGAAACAGACGTACCACTGAAAGCCGAAGGTTTCCTGCTGCTCGACAGCGGAGCACAATACCAATGCGGAACTACCGACATCACCCGCACCATCGCCTTGGGGGCTGTCACCGAAGAACAACAGCGTGTCTATACGCTCGTGCTCAAGGGGCATATTCAACTTGAACTCCTGAAATTCCCTGCCGGTGCTTCAGGTACGCAACTCGATGCCCTCGCCCGAAAAGATATGTGGCGAGAGGGCATGAACTACCTGCACGGAACAGGGCACGGCGTAGGCTCATATCTCAACGTGCATGAGGGGCCACACCAAATCAGAATGGAGTGGAGGCCTACTCCTTTGCAGGCCGGAATGACCGTAACCGATGAGCCGGGCATCTACCTTGAAGGCCGCTTTGGCGTAAGGATAGAGAACACTTTGCTCATCACGCCCTACATGGAAACCGAATTTGGGCGGTTCTTGCAGTTCGACTCGCTCACCCTTTGCCCCATCGACACGACTCCGATTGTTGTCGACATGCTGACCGAAGAGGAACGCACATGGCTCAACTGCTACCATCAAACCGTGAGAGAGGCCATCATGCCCCACCTCGGCGAGGGCGAACGGCAATGGCTCACGGCAGCAACCGAACCTATCTAAACCAACCTGCAAGTTTCAAAGGCAAAACGGTCAATATACCGCCATACCTGACCGAGGCATAACACAAGGCCATGAAAGCAATCAACGAAGAAACAGTGATGCTTCATGGCTTTCTTTTTTGAACCCAATTCGGTCATTAGGTCGCCTATGCTACATTCCTTGCTGCTGATGTTGCTTCCCGTCTGCTTTCGTCCGTTTGTCGGCAAAACCGATAGACAATCTGCTCAGCATCCGAACAAATCATTCCGAACTCTAATGACCGAGTTGGGCTTTAAGGGTTTATTTCTTTTTGTACGCATATTTATATTATGGTAAAGACTGGCATGACAGGGGTATGTTCTCGTTTGAGTTTGTGTTCAATTGAAGGGGCAATTTCAAATCCTTTGTCATCTTTCTTTGGTAAAGAGGAAAAAAGAGAATTTCATCTGAAGACGGATAGTTGATTGTGTGTTAAATCTTCTTTATCCTTTAACATTTCGCTTTTTCGTTGACGAAGAGTTGACCAATATTCCCTCAAATGCTTGAAGAATTTTCGACCGACCTTGGCCGTGGCCGAAAATAACGCTAAAAATCGAATTTATAACTCACTGATAATCAATGCCCACTTTTCAGAAGGTCGAAAAATGGGGTCGAAAAGGGCAAAAATCGGCTTGCAAAAGATGAACACTCACCTTGCAAACGTTCATTAATTGCCCTCCAATTGATGAACGTTTGCCTCTCAATTGATGATTACTTGCAAAATTAGGGGTGAAAAACGGGCTTTTTACCCCTCGAAAACCATGTTTTCATTTCTCTTTCGTCATTTTTCGCCGACCGTTTTTTCTCTCTGGTTAACCGTCGAATTGTTAACTGGCATGGTTTTTGCATGTCGGAAACTGACCGTTTAACCCAATTCGGTCATTAGAGACCGTACTGATTATGTTCGGATGTCGAGCAGATTGTCTGCCTCTTTTTCCAAAGGCGTAGCGGGCTACGCCGAGGAAGAACGGCAGGGAAGCTGCCGGCAATCGACCGAAATCAGTCGGTAAGCATCATCTTCAGTGAGTAATGTCGTGTTGGCGGTCTAATGACCGATTTGGGTTTAAGGCTGATTTTGAATAAACCGTCAGTTGTGCGATGACAACTGACGGTTTACGAATGCTTGTGTCGGGGCGGTTGGTAAAGTCTGCAGATAGGCAAGACAATGATATTTCATTTGGCCGATATGATATACTACGCCCTTTTATACATCTTCTTCGGTTATGATACCTTCCACTTCGGCCAGCCATTCGGTTGCAGAGGCATCGCTCGGCATGCGCCAGTCGCCACGCGGTGACAGACTGATATGTCCCACTTTGGGGCCATCGGGCAGGCATGAACGTTTGAACTGCTGCGCAAAGAAACGGCGAATAAAAGTGTGAAGCCATTTCTTGATGACAGACTGGGTGTAGACTCCCTTAAACGCCGTACAGCATAAGAGAAATATTTTTTGAGGACGGAAACCGAAGCGGAGCATGTAATACAAGAAGAAATCGTGCAGTTCGTAAGGACCGACGAGGTCTTCTGTCTTCTGCGTGATGTTGCCGTGTATGTCGGCTGGTACCAGTTCAGGTGAAATAGGGGTGTTGATGATGTCGTACAGCGTGGTCTTGATGCTGGTTGCCGTTTCGTTGTCTGTGCCGTTTCGTTGTGCCTTTTCGGCGTATGTGTCGGCAAAATGGCGTACCAGATGCCCGGCCAGCGTCTTCGGTACAGATGCGTTTAGTCCATACATAGACATATGGTCGCCGTTGTAGGTTGCCCATCCGAGTGCCAGTTCAGATAAGTCGCCTGTTCCGACAACCATGCCACCCACTTGATTGGCCACATCCATCAATATCTGTGTGCGCTCTCTTGCCTGTGCGTTTTCGTAGGTTATGTCGTGACAGCTTATGTCGTGCCCTATGTCTTGAAAATGTTGAGTCACCGATGCTGCGATGCTTATTTCACGGATGGTTACGCCCAGCATTTTCATCAGTGAGAGTGCGTTGGCATATGTACGGTCGGTTGTGCCAAACCCGGGCATCGTGATGCCGATAATATCCTTGCGGTCATAGCCCAGTTTGTCGTAGGTCTTGATGCAAACGAGCAAGGCCAGAGTAGAGTCCAGTCCTCCGCTTACGCCGACTATAACCTTTCGGCAACCAGTATGTACCAGCCTTTTGGCCAGTCCGGCCGTCTGTATGTTCAATATTTCACTGAATGTTTCCGTTCTTTCTTCCCCCTTCGGCACAAAAGGATGTCTGTCGATATTTCGCCGGGTCAGTTCAAACGGGCGCTGGGAGAGAGTATCCTTGCGAGCCTCGCAAGCCACCTTGAGTGCGGTATAGCCTTTTTGTGCCTGTATGAAAGTGGTGTTTCTCCGTCTTTCTCCTCGCAAACGGTCTACATCTATCTGCGCAACGGTCATGCGGGAGTCAAATGCAAATCTTTCACCTTCGGCCATGCATTCCCCGTTTTCGTAAATCAATGCCTTGCCGCCATAGACCACGTCTTGCGTACTCTCTCCGAAACCACATCCGCAATATACATATCCTGATATGGTGCATGCGCTCTGCTGTGCCACAAGAGTTTTGAGATGGCGGTGTTTGCCTGCCAGTTCGTTGTCTGCCGAGAGGTTGAATATCAGTTCATTGCCTGCCAAAGCCAATGCCCTTCCGGGCGGAATGGGTGCCCAGAGGTCTTCGCATATTTCGATGCCGAAGGACACTCCGTCGGCAGTCATGAAACTTTGTGGCTGCGAAGTGATACCTACTGTTTGTCCGGCATAGGCTATCGACATGTCGGTCAGTTCTTCAGCCGAGGCAAACCAACGCTTTTCATAGAACTCGCCATAATTTGGAAGAAAGGTCTTGGCTACGATGCCGAGCAACCGTCCGTGGTGTATGACGGCCGCAGCGTTCAGCAACAAGGCTCCTGTCGGTACGGGAAGTCCTACGATGGCGATGACGTCGAGTTCACGGGTGGATGCCATGAGTGTTTTCATTCCTTGTTCCGTCTTTTCAAGTAATGTCTGTTGGAAGAACAAGTCTTGGCACGAATAGCCCGTAACTGATAGCTCCGGAAATGTCACTATTTCTACTCCGGCCTTTTCGGCTTCGTGTATCATCCGTCCGATTTCGGCCACGTTGTGGTTTACGTCTGCCACTCTTACCGTAGGGACGGCAGCAGCTACGGTTACAAATCCATGTTTCATGATGCTGTCAGTTGTTCTGTAATTGTTGTTTTATCCTTGAGTTCTCTCTCCTTTTGTATTGTTCTTGGTGCAGGTTTGTATCGACATGCCTATCTGATAGTTACCTGCGTTGCCCCGTAGCCGTATTCCTGAAACGAGGCGTCTTGATAGTTGTATGACTTGTAGCGGTAAGACAGCTCATGGACAATAGCTCTGCGCAATACGCCCTCACCTTTTCCGTGGATGAAGACAATCTTTTGTCCTTTCTTGTTGCGGTATTGTTCGAGGGTTTTCCGCATGGTTTCGAGTTGGTGGTTGAGAATGTCAGAGGCGTTCATGCCCGCTGTTGTTTCCAGCAGTTCGTGTGCATGGAGGTCTACAACCACGATGTCTTCTTGATTTTTCTTGCTTTCAAAAGGTCTTCCCTTCTTGTTCTCATACCGTTTTACATAGCTGTCTTGCTCCTTACCGGCCTCCTTTTGGGGTGTCATCATTTCTTTTTTCAGTTGTTCGGCATTGACGGCCATCTCTTTTTCGGTACGATCGTTCTCGATGATGGTGTAGAGCAAGGCTGGCGTTTCAAAGAAATCGTTCTCCCGGAAAAGATGCAGTTTGTAGAATTTCACGGTGTCTATGCGCATTCTTACCGCCACAGGGGTCTTTGGCAAGAAACTTTTATCGCGCTTGTAGGCCATGAGTTGTATTTCTATGTGCGATATGTCGTTGAGTACCTCACGGCCGAACTCTTCGACAAACAGCTTTGTGTTTGGTTCAATTTCTCCCTGAAAACGCAGTGTGGCAACATTGTTCTCTACCGTCATGTAGCTGAATGACAGGTAGTAATTGCTGTCGTTGACGAGAAAGGCCTCGAACCTTGTCTGCGTAATTTCCTTGATGTCTACAGGAACGAAAGCCAGATAGGCCGACAATACATCACCGCCCTTGCGCTCGAAAGCAGGTGCCCGGAAGGTAACTTCACGCTCGGATGGGTCGTCTTCCTCTTCCTTTTCCTCGTGGCGGACGGTCTTGGCTGAGCCGGTTGTTGTCGCTGCGGCATGCGTCGTTTTTTTCTCGTAGTTGTCATTGTCAACTGCGACAACCTCTCTGATGGATACCGGTATTTCAAAGCCGTCTTCGTCTTCCACCAAAACGATGTTGTTAGATTGGAAGCCAGCAATGCGTCCGCCTCCTTTTTCACTGAGAAACCTTACTTTATCTCCAATTTTCATGGTCTGTTTATTAGGGAATTAACAATGAACTGTCGCCATAGCTCAGAAAACGGAAGTTGTTCTCGAGGGCGAAGTTGTATATTTTTCGCCAGTCGCCTTTCACGAATGCGCTCACCAACAACAGTAAAGTGCTTCGGGGTTGGTGAAAGTTCGTGACGAGCATCTGCACGAGCTGATAAGTATATCCGGGCACGATGATGATTCGTGTGGCAGTATGCAAGGTCTGCATGTTGTTCTTCCGCAGGTAGTCTGCTATGGCTTTCAAGGCTTCTATGACCGAAGGCCTGCCGCTGTTGGCCTCTTTTTGCATGTAAGGTTCCCACTGTTCCACTTGCAGTTGCTCGGGTGCGAGGTTCGGATTGCACAGCAGTTTCACCCCGATGTAGTACAGGCTTTCCAGTGTGCGCACGCTTGTCGTACCCACGGCAATGGCCTTTCCGCCATGCGCCATGAGCTTCTCGATGGTTTGCAGGCGCACGCTGATGTATTCGGTGTGCATCTCGTGGTCTGCAATTTCTTCGCTTTTGACAGGTTTGAAAGTGCCTGCGCCTACGTGCAAGGTCAGCTCTTCACGGTCAATCCCTTGTCGGTCGATGGCTGCCAGTACCTCGTCGGTGAAGTGTAGACCTGCCGTTGGTGCTGCCACGCTGCCCATTATCTTCGAGTAAACCGTCTGATAGGTTGTGTTGTCACACTCTTCTGTGTCTCGGTTGAGGTAGGGCGGGATGGGAAGTTCGCCTGCCGAGTCGATGATTTCTGCAAAAGAAAAGTCACCGTCCCATTCAAAGTCGATGCGGAAACCCGTGTGTTGCTCTCCCCTGAAGGTTGCCTTGAGTACCGTCTCCTGTCCCTTGATGCTGAGGTCGTTGCACAGTGTCTCTCCTTTCCACTTCTTCAAGTTGCCCACCAAGCATACCCACGAGCAGCGTTTTTTTGTCTGAAACATCTGTTCGTAGTCTGCCGGAAGCATTGGCTCAAGCAAAAAAACTTCTATTTGTGCCCCTGTTTCTTTCCGAAAGCGTATGCGTGCCTGTATTACTTTGGTATTGTTGAACACCATGAGTGCGCCTTTCGGCAGGTAGTCGGTCAGCCTGCAAAACACGTCTTGTGTCACTTCGCCCTTGCGATATACCAGCAGCTTCGAACGGTCGCGCCGTTCGATGGGATATTTGGCTATCCGTTCATCGGGCAATGGGTAGTCGTAATCGGCTATTTTGAGATGTCTTTCGTCCATTTTTTCCTGTTGATATTGTCTTACCATGCAGCAAATGCACATTCAATCATATCCTTCCCGCCCTCATTCTTGCGGTGATGTTGCAGGAACAACTCATGGAATGTACACGACAAAGGTACGATAAATCTTGAAAATATCTTGTATCTGTCTATGATATTCCCTTTTATACTTGAGTTATTGCACTCTTGAAGTGTTTGCGTATTTCTTTCGGAAAGCCTGTTTAACCCAAGTTAGTCAGAAAACAATATCATTAGTTGGAAATGGAATTTAAGCGGTCATTAGGGCACTTTGGAATTATATACCGAACTTATTCCAAATAACCATTTGAAAAATAGCGGATACTAGTTGAAGGAAAGTAGGGGTACTTAGAAGTAAATGGAAAGATGACAGCCTGCATTGTCTGTAAGAAAAAGCAAACCGCAGTACCTATTCCATGAGCAAGGCTTTGAATACGGCATATAGCAGGCACAGTACGAAGAGCGAAAGAACAATGTCTATGTCGGGTAGTGAGTAGCCGGTTCGGGTGTATTGGGTGGACACATAATTGAGACGAGGCGATATTTTGGAATACACGCGGCCATATAGATAGTAGACGGAAAGTCCCACCGTGCCTCCCCATATCAGTCCGACAAGGATGTCGGAAAGGTAGTGCATGCCCGCATAAATGCGGGTATAGCAGTTGAGCAGCGACCAAAAGACCATGAAAAAGGTAAAGAGCCTGTTGCGAACCAGCAGGCTGAAAAAGACAACAAGGCTGAACGTGTTGGCGGCATGGGCTGAAAAAAAGCTGTAGTCTTTGCTGTGCAGACCCTGAATTGTATCGACGGAAAGCATCAGCAACGGATCGTTGAGCGGACGGGGGCGTTCGGTCAAGGGTTTCATGATGACGTTGGCCATGACGCTTGCCAGCAATACACAAAGCAGGGAAGCCCCGATGGTGAGGGTGATTTGGGCTGCTGTCTCGTTGTTTTTAATGACAAGGTACATCCATCCGATGTAAAGCGGAATCCATGTGTAGCCCGACGTGAGCGTCATTATCAGTCCGTCGAGAAAGAAAGAATCGCTGCCGTTGAAGAAGAAGAGTGCCTGGCGGTCGAGTTCAAGGAGGGTCTGAATGTCCATCTGTCAAATAAATTCAAGGTGCTTACTCTCTATCCATCCTTCTCTTCCATCTTCCAAGCGAATGGCTTTCCAGTCTTTCATGGTATTGTCGGTCACGTCTACCCGTGTGCCTTCATGTAATACGAAGATGCTGGCTGCTGCGTCGGCCGGTGTTTTCTTAGCACCTGCTGCAGAAGAAATGACGATGGCACCTGTACGTTGGTCGATGTTCGACTTCTGTTGGTAGGCAAACAAGTTGGCAAAGAAGAATAAGAGCAGGAAGCACGCTGCTCCGAAAAAACCTACTTTTCGCATCCATACCGGACGGGCGAAAAGGTAGAGCAGAACCAGCAGCAGCGAAATGATAATGGCGGCTATGCCACGGTAAGCCCATGTGTCTACGCTTGCACTGTTGACAAGTGCCTTGTACCAAGTGACGAAGAACATTTCAGATTCTGGTGTAATCTTGTCGATGGTCTTGGAACGCGCCAGACGGAGGTTGAAGCGGATGTCTTCGTCGCCCGGCGATAAGAGCAGTGCCCGTTCGTAGTTGATGACCGCCCTTGTAATGTTGTCTGTTCGGTAATATGCGTTGCCGAGGTTGTAGTACAAGTCTGCACTGACTCCCTTCTTCAAAACTTCCTCATAGTCTTTGATGGCTTGCATGTAATTGCCTTTGGCATACTCGGCATCGCCGTTGGCTTTGGTTGCGACGGCCATTGATGAGGATGGGGCGAGGAACAAAGCCAGCAGAAGCATGAGACTGGCAAAGCCTTTGGCAGATGATCGGTTTTGCTTCATGGAATTTTCTATATTGGTAATGGCATTCATCGCCGTGTCGAATGTCTTCTGCATGTTGCCTGTAATGTTTTCTGGTGCATATCGGGCATACTCGCATTCGTCAAGGGCTGCAAGAAATTTGCGCACGATGTCTTCACTAATGCCTTTCTTGGAGAGCTTGTCTGCTACATTGTCACGCGACAGTTCTTCAACGGGCAGGTTCATTTTGTCGCCCACATATCCCCATAGTGCCCGTAGCACTTCGTCGTAGAAAGCTCCTTGTGTCTCTGTACGCATCAGTCCGTGTGCCCTCTTCAGGCGTTTTCCAGCTACCTTGTCGGCATTCTTTCCACGCATCTTGACAATATCGGCGTGTTCGAGGGCACGTTTTCTGAACACAATCAACAACAAGATGAATACAACGAAAGGCAATACAACGCCTACCCAGTAACCTGTCGAGCCGTAGAAGAACTCGTTGGGGGCGTGAAGGCAATTATCATCGGTCTTAATTCCTTGGATATCCTTGTCCTTGAAATCGCTGAAATCACTCATGGTACTATTGCCACTGCCTTTGAGCACATTGATTTCAAAAGATGAGCTCTTCACGGTTTTGTAGGCCTTGGCTGCCGTGTCGTAGTAGGTCAGTTCGACAGCGGGAATGAGATACTTGCCCTGATTGCGTGGAATGGCCGTGAAATCATACACCATGTTGCCCTCTACGCCATGTTGTGTAAGGCGCGTTTTGTCGGTAACCTTGGCATCGTATTTGTCAAAATCTTTTGGAAATGTAACCACGGGTTGCTTCAGCAACTTGAGATTTCCTGCCCCTCCGACAATCACGCGTAACGAAATGGGGTCGCCGGCTTTGACCTCATTTTTGTCCAATTGTGCCGTGATGTGAAACTTTCCGACACCGCCCGAAAAGTTTGCAGGCTTTTTGGGGAGAGGTTCAACCTGTATGAAGAGTCCCGGAGCTTTGATTTCGCGTTTCACCTCAATGTAGCCCGACCCTCCGTTGAGGAAAGCCTCGTAGGGGTCAACATGTCGGTTTTCCTGTATGACGACACCCTTGAAGGTGATGGAGGGAATTTCAAGACGGCCAGTTATTTGCGGATACATGATGTATTGACTCCATACCACGGTGCGGTATCTGCGTCCGTCGATGGTTTCCGTGCTGTAAACTTTCTGTTGGGGAAGGGGCAAGGCTTGTGAATGGAAACCCGTAAGGTCAGGCATTTTGCCTTCTAACTGAGACAAATCAACCAAAGAATATACCTTGTAGGTAAGCAAAATGGGTTCTTGTTCGTACACGGTATTCTTGTTGGCACTGACCCTTATAAACAAATCTTTGTCTGAAATGGAAGAGCCTGCACTGCGAAGCTGCGGCCGGTTGTCGTTTTCGTTGTAAAACTTGGTTGCGCCGTTTTTCTGCTGGCGTGGGTTGCCTGTTACGGTGATGCGTGCCGGTTCGGAGGCAATGATTCGGCCGCCCACTTCTATACGGGCAGGAGGAATGGTGAAAGTGCCGCTTTTATTACCAACAAGCATGTAGGTTATCGTGATGGACGAAACGCTGCTGGTATGGCCGTTGTACATGGTATAGCTCTCTTGGCGTGACTCGCTGGGGCCAAAGACTATCTCAAATGCATCGGGAATGTTTCCCAAACGTAATGGACTTTTTACATTGACGGTATTGACCGTGTATTCCACGCGAAACGTTTCACCTGCCGGCACTTGTGAAGGAGCCTTGACCGTGAGCTTTTGGGCGGTCGCCATGATGGTCAGTGACATCAAAAAGTATAATAGTATCGTCCGTCTCATGTTCTCTTTCTTCGTTGCTGCGTTAATTACCATTTTTTTGTTGTTCGCTTGTTTTGAGGCATCTGCATAGCTTTCTGCATACGTCGCTGTGTATTTTTCTCTTCCTGAACAGCAGCGTTGAGCAACTGCTGTGCATTCTCCTTGCTCATCTTGTTCTGCTGTGAAGGATTGTTTGGCTGGTTTTGCTGCTCCTTATCCTTGTTATTTTTCTGCTCTTGGGGTTTCTTTTCTTTCTGTTGCTTGTTTTTGTTGTCTTTTTTCTCGTCCTTTTGGCTGCCACCGCCACCGCCGTTTTGTTTCAACAACTTTTGGCAGAGGGCAAGGTTGTATCGTGTCTGGTCGTCCTTCGGATTGTTTCTCAGAGCCTCCCGATAAGCATTGATAGCCTGTGCATAGTCTTTGGCTGCCTGAAAGATAACGCCGATATTATGATATGACATGGCCTTGCGTATCTTGTTGGTTTCCAGCTTAGCGGCCTCTTCAAACTTTTCTACGGCCAGCGAGTCGGCTCCCGGGGTATTTTCTTTGTGCATCAATACGCATCCCATGTTGTATAGAGCCTGACTGTTATCGGGCTTCTTGTCCAAAGCCTTGCTGTAAGCAACCTCTGCCTTGTCGTATTTACCGCCCCGAAACGCCTTGTTTCCTTGACGGATGTGTTGGCGGTCGGTCTGTGCTATGACTGCAAAAGCCATTGACATGAGGATGAAAAGACATAACAATCGTTTCATTTTCATTTCTTGTTAAACAAGCGGATGTTCCTAAATAAAGGATTTTTGCGCTCGTAGATACATATTTCCAACAGGAGAATGAGCAGCAAAAGTATGCCCACAGCCTGATATTGTTCATCGTATTCACTGTACATCACGGTAGAGGTGTCTCCCTTTTGCATCTTTGCCAGTTCGTTGTCGAGCTGTTCTTGTGCCGCACCCGTGTTGTCTACATGGATGTATGTTCCGCTGCCGGCTTGTGCGACTTGCTTGCACATGTCCTCGTTGAGGCGTGTCATCACCTTGTTTCCTGCATTGTCGGTCAGTATGCCGCCATCGGGCATCTCTACCGGTGCTCCGGCCGATGTGCCTACCCCCAGTATAAATACCCTGAACCCTTTCTCCTTTGCTTCTTTTGCCGCCTCTATCGCACCGCCTTCGTGGTCTTCGCCGTCAGTAATCAGTACGATAGCCTTGCCAACACGTTCGGCCGGTGTAAAGGAGTTCATGGCCAAGCGGATGGCACCGCCTATGTCGGTTCCCTGTGTCTGTATCTGGGTTGGCTCCATGTTTTGCAAGAACATCTTGGCAGAAACATAATCGCTCGTGATAGGCAGTTGGATGAATGACTCGCCGGCATAGATAATCAGACCTACCTTATCGTTGACAAAGTGGTCTATCAGATTTTCCACGAGCATCTTGCTCTTGTCCAACCGGGAAGGAACAACATCTTTAGCGAGCATTGAATTGCTGATGTCTACGGCAATCATAACCTCTATGCCTTGCCTTTTTTCGTTACTGACTTTCGTTCCCATTTGTGGTCGGGCAAACATGATGATGAGCAGTGCCAAGGCCGTCTGTAGCAACCAGAACTTAATGAGTGGCCGAATCTTGGACACATTCTCCATCATTTGAGAAAGGAGAGCAGGTTCTCCAAACTTCAACAGTCTCTTTTTCCGTCGCCGTATGTGTACATATCGCACCACTGCCAATAGGGGAATCAGCAGTAAGAGCCATAGGTAGATGGGGTCTTCAAATCGATACATGTTGTCGGTCTTTTATGGGATACGGCGCAAAACGGTAATACGCAGCAGCAGTTCGAGCAGCAATGCAATCAAGGCAACCAATACAAAGGGTTGAAAATTGTCGTAGTGCTTGCTGAACTTCTTGACGTCCATTTTCGTCTTTTCCAATTTGTCGATATCTTGGTAGATGCGCTTCAGTTCGTGGGTGTTGGTGGCACGGTAGAAGTTTCCGTTGGTTGTAGACGCTATTGCCTGAAGGGTCTTGGCATCAATTTCCACAGGAACATTGATATATTGTACCGAGCCGCCAACCATCATGGGGTATCGGGCAACCCTGTTGGCTCCCACTCCGATGGTATATACCCTGATGTCATAGCTCCTGGCAATCTCGGCGGCAGTCAGCGGAGAAATGTCTCCCTTGTTGTTGATGCCGTCGGTGAGGAGAATGACAACCTTGCTCTTGGCCTTGCTCTTCTCCAGTCGGCTCACGGCGTTGGCCAATCCCATGCCAATGGCTGTTCCGTCTTCTATCAGTCCTCTGGCTGCGATGTCGGTACGGACGCTTCTCAAGAGTGTCAGCAACGACTGGTGGTCTACGGTCATGGGACATTGCGTGAATGCTTCGCCGGCAAATATCGTGAGTCCGATATTATCATCGGGTCTGCCCGATATAAATTCGGCTGCCACGGATTTGGCCGCTTCCAAGCGGTTTGGGTTCAGGTCTTCTGCCAACATACTCGTGGAGACGTCCATGGCCAGCATGATGTCGATGCCTTCGACTGTGCGACTGCCCCAGCCGTGTTGCGACTGCGGACGTGCCAAAGCCACGACCACCATCGTGAAAGCCAACAGACGCAGGAGCATGGGCAAGTGCAACAAGCGGATGCGCCAGCTCTTGGGCGCAAACTTGTAGGCGTAGGTGTCGCTCATGCGCATGGTTGGCTCGCTTTTTTTGCGATAGAGGGCATACCATATTATATAAGGTATGGCCAGCAGGAGCAGCAGCAGATATTCTTTACTTGCAAATTCCATGTTCGTCTTTCCTTTAGTCGAGCAACATTGTCAGCTGCCATACGATGTATCCGCAGAGGGCAAGGGTGGCAGAGACGATGAGACCGATGGCAGTTTTCAGAATGATGCGTGAGCGGCGGCCTCTCTTTTCTGGTTCGGTGAGTGGCGGCGCAATCTTCTCTTCGGTGATGGTTTCTTCGCTCTTGGTGCTGTTGATGAATGCCACGGCATTGGTGAGGTTGCGGTCATTCTCGTTGATGAGCGTGGCATATTTTGCAAATTTCACCAAGTCGGCTGTTTCAAAGAGTTCTTTCAGTTCGCTGAGTTTCTCTTTGTCGTCTTCTTGTTGCAGCCGTTCTATGATTTCGGCACTGGTCATTTCCATGGCGTTGATGCCGAAACGCTCGTGCAGATATGTCCTGATGGTATCGGTGAGGCGTGTATAGTATTCTTTCGGATTTTCGGAAGCGTTGAGGCGTTCGGCCTTGATTCGCTCTATTTCATCCATTGCTTTCTGGTGGGGAGGAATGCGCTTGACGATGCGCATTTTGATGAGGACGGGCTTGTTGTCTCTCAGCCGCAGGTAGAGCCATCCTGCAAATACGGCGAGGATGAGGGTGAGAATGCTCAGGAGGAAGACTTCCTGCCATTCGCTCCAGCGGAAAGGATTGTCTTGCACGCTCTTGGGTGGGAAGAACTGCTCGGGGTGAAGTGTGTCGACATCCACGGTCATGACTTTCAGTGCCAGCGGATTGCCCTGATATTTGCGGCCGTTTACTTCTACGGGAATGGGCGGAATGTAGTAGAGTGTGTCTACGAAGGAGGTGAGTGTGTATCGGCGTTCAAGCCTCATCGTGTTGTCACCTGTATATATGGTGTCGGCATCGGTGTGTTCCAGCACTTCTATGCCATGTATGAGATAGGTGCCGGGTTTGTAGAGAGGAAAGGAGATGCGCTGTCCTTTTGCTGCCGTTACGCTGAGCGTAAGATGCACTTGCTCGCCGATGAACATTTCCATCGAGTCGAGTTTTTGCTCTACGCTTACCTGTGCATGGAGGTTGCAGAGTGCCGAAAGCAACAGGATGAGCAGTGTCATTTTCTTCATTATCATCTCTTTCATGGCTGGTTGGTTCTCTTCTCTTGGGTTCAGGCGCGCATCTGAAACAGTCGCATGAGCGGTTTGACATAGTCTTCGGCTGTTGAGACGGAGATACTGTCTACCTGACTCTTGGCGAATGAGTCACGCAGTTCGTGCTCTCGCTTGATCCAATAGGCTTCGTGTGCTTTGCGCAGTTTGCTTGATGCAGTGTCAATAATCATCTCGTGTCCTGTCTCGGCATCGTGTATTTTCATAAGTCCTACATCGGGCAGTTGCTTGGCGCGCGGGTCGTAGACTTGTATGGCCACGATGTCGTGCTTACGGTTGCACACGGTGAGTTCTTGCGTGAAGTCGTTGCGTACATAGAAGTCGCTCAGAAGGAAGGCTGTGCACCGCCGCTTCATCACTTGGGTAAGGAAGGCCACGGCCTGCCCGATGTCTGTGCGACGGCTTTCAGGACGGAAGTCGAGCATTTCTCGGATGAGGTAGAGGATATGCTTGCGTCCTTTTTTGGGAGGGATGTACTTCTCTATCTTGTCAGAGAAGAATACTGCTCCTATCTTGTCATTGTTCTGTATGGCACTGAATGCGAGTGTTGCGGCTATCTCGGCTGCCATGTCCCGTTTGGTTTGGCATACGGTTCCGAAGTCGAGCGAGCCGCTCATGTCGACAAGCAGCATGACGGTGAGTTCGCGTTCTTCCTCGAATACTTTGACATAGGGGCGGTGGAAGCGTGCGGTAACGTTCCAGTCAATGTCTCTCACGTCGTCGCCGAATTGATATTCGCGCACTTCCGAGAAAGCCATGCCACGCCCTTTGAAGGCCGAGTGGTACTGTCCGGCGAAGATGTCGGAGCTGAGTCCGCGTGTCTTGATTTCAATCTTGCGTACCCGCTTGAGTATATCGGTGCTGTTCATGGGCTTGGCGTGGTGTTGGTTCAGGGCACTTCCACCTTGTTGATTATCTGGCTGATGATTTCCTCGGTGGTCACATTGCCCGCTTCGGCTTCGTAGGTGAGTCCTATGCGATGGCGCAGCACGTCGTGTGCCACGGCTCTGACATCTTCGGGCACGACATATCCTCTGCGCTTGATGAAGGCGTATGTGCGTGCTGCCTTGGCGAGATTGATGCCTGCGCGGGGCGAGCCGCCGAACATGATGAGCTGGTTGAGCTGTCCGAGTTGGTAACGGTCAGGGTATCGTGTGGCGAACACGAGGTCTGCCACGTATTGTTCTATTTTCTCGTCGAGGTAGACTTGCCTTACCACTGCCCTTGCATCTATGATTTCTTGTGCGGTGGTTACGGCTTTTACTTCGGGCAGGCTGCCCATGAGGTTTTCACGTATGATATGCTTTTCTTCCTCGAGCGTGGGATAGTCTACGACTACTTTGAGCATGAAGCGGTCTACCTGTGCTTCGGGCAGTTGGTAGGTGCCTTCTTGTTCGATGGGGTTCTGCGTGGCCATGACGAGGAACGGGCTGGGCAGGGGGAAAGTCTGTTCGCCTATGGTTACCTGATGTTCCTGCATGGCTTCGAGCAGTGCGCTCTGCACTTTGGCGGGTGCGCGGTTTATCTCGTCTGCCAGTATGAAATGGGCGAACACCGGTCCTTTTTTTACTTGGAAGCGTTCGTCTTTCTGCGAGTAGACCATCGTTCCGATGACGTCTGCCGGCAAGAGGTCGGGTGTAAACTGTATGCGTGAGAAGTCGGCGTCGATGAGTTGTGCCAGGGTTTTGATGGCCAAGGTCTTGGCCAGTCCGGGCACTCCTTCGAGCAGGATGTGTCCGTCGCTCAGCAGTCCGATGAGCAGTGATTCTATGAGATGTTTTTGCCCTACGATGACGCGCTGCATGCCTGCGGTGAGGTTGGTTACAAATGCGCTTTGCTGTTCGATGCGCAGGTTCAGTTCACGAATGTCTGTCGCTTCTGCCATAATCTGTCGTGTATAGTTTGGTTGTACGGTTATTTTGCACGCAAAAATACAATATAAAATCAGCTTTGGCGCAACGATGGCGACTAATAAATATTAAAATAAACACTCTTCCTTTCTATTTAAGAATCTTTTATGCCCTCGTTCTGCAAGCGTTTGCACATGTCTCTGTGTCTGTTGCTCCAATGTTTGACTACCTGTCTCTTGTATTGATTCAGTGGCAAAATTTCGACTGCCAAGAAGTATTTTCACCTGAGCTTGATGATTTATAAGTGTTTGTAAAGTAAATGGTTGGCGAAAAAATCCGTAACGCTATAATGTTGAATTATAATCGGCCATGAAAGTACCTGATTTAGTTCGCTTGCCGGCATATTGTCTGTCGTTTTTCCTCTGCGTAACAAGTTACGCTTTCGACGAAACAGTAGCCTATATGTTCTGCATTCAATCGAAATCAGGTGGTCTTTAATGACTGAATTGGGACTACAGAAACCATGGCTTCCCTCCCCACGAAGTATTTTGGGGAACAGCAGGGAAAGGTTTCGTCATCGTACCAATGTTTGGTACTCACACTACCAAGCACTGGTACGGAGAGTACCAGCCGTTGGTACGGATGCTACCAATGTCTGGTATCCATGCAATACTGTCGCATTCTCATGATTAGACATTGTCAATGGGCTGCTTGTCGCTGCTTTCCGTTCAACCCAAATCGGTCATTAGAGACCGTACTGATTATGTTTGGATGTCAAGCAGCTTGTCTGTCGGCTTTGCCAAAGGCGTAGCGGGCTACGCCGAGGAAGAACGGCAGGGAAGCTGCCGGCAATCGACCGAAATCAGTCGGTAAGCATCATCTTCAGTGAGTAATGTAGTGTTGGCGGTCTAATGACCGATTTGGGTTCAACATCCGAACAAAATCAGCACGGTCTCTAATGACCGAATTGGGTTAATCGATGCTTTTTGAAGAAGCCGTGTATCCATGCACATGAAGACTTGATACATTTCTTGCTTTTTTGAATGTGTCGAACCCACCTTTATTTCATGCTCAGTGGTGTGAACTGCGAGCGGCTGAAGAAGTAGCAGAAAGGGCAAACCGCCGTGCAGCCATGCGGTCGGGTTTGCCCGTGGCCGTAACGGGCAGGGCATCGGAGTGGCAGTAATGGCGTGGTTGCCAGTATTTGGGCAGTATGCTGCGACACACGTTTTCTGCTCCAGATAAGTCGTCAGCTTCGGTGAGTAGCACCACGGCTTCGCCCAGTCTGGCGTCAGGCACACTGGTAATCATGAACGGCTGCGTCAGGTGTGGCCGCAACATCCTCTCTGCTTCCTCGGCTTGTATCTTGATGCCTCCGCTGCAAATCACGTTGTCCAGTCGTCCGAGAATGCGGAAATGGCGGCCGTCTGTAGCCATTTCTGCCAAATCGTTGGTCACAATCCTTTGCTCGGCCACTTCAGGAGCGTCAATTATCAGGCATCCTTTGTCATTCACTCCCACCTCCACACTATCGAAAGGCACGTACCAATCATTTGCCGCAGGACCGTTGATGCGCCGTAGGGCAATGTGCGAGAGCGTCTCGGTCATGCCATACGTACTCCATACGGCATGCGGAAAGCAACGTAGTTCCTTCTCCACATTCTTGTCAATGGCACCGCCGCCGATAATCAGATGGTGAATGGCAGTCAACCGCTGTCGCTCGCAAGGCACTTGCAGCGAGTTGTACACCTGCATTGGGGTCATGGCCGCAAAGGCTATCGGAGGGGAAAACGGACACGAACTTTCCGATTCTGTGTGCCGTAGTGGATGACCGTCGGGTGGCACGCTGATGAGATTCAGCCCGCATACCATCGCCCTTACAGCCATCATCTTGCCGGCTATGAAGTCGAGCGGCAGGCAGAGCAGGGCGTTGTCACCGGGTTGCAAGCCAAGAAATGTGCATGTTTTTCGTGCGCTCGCAGCCATCCTTTGCTTCTCCACCCACATGGGCTTGGGCATGCCTGTCGATCCACTGGTGTGTACCAGCAGCCGTGGGCAATCGTTGTTCCATTCTTCTCTGAATTCGTCTAATGTCATGTCCTCAGTCGGTTTGTCTCCATGCGGCCTGTGTCCTTTCTCCGTATGGTTCGTATTTTTTATTGATGTATTTAACCCAAATCGTTCATGAGACCGCCCATGCTACGTTTCTTGCTGCTGATGTTGCTTCCCGATTGTTTTCATCCGCCTGTCGGCATCTTGTCTGCCGTTCTTCCTCGGCGTAGCCCGCTACGCCTTCGGCAGAAGCGACAGACCATCTGCTCGACATCCGAATAAAATCAGTTCGGTCTCTCATGGCCGAATTGAGTTTAATAATTAAGGCAGCAGATGATGATTTGCCGTGCAGCTTATACCAGAATCGGCACGGCAGCCTGCCCTTGCTGCGGACAGAACCATAGGTGGTCGCCGCGTACTTCTATCGGCATCGGTATGTTGTCGGTGAAGAGTGCGCCTGTGCCCAATCCCTGCGGCATCAGCCGTTTGGTGCCGTACAGCTTGGCGGCGAGTTGTGCTACGGCGTTCAGTCCTACATTGCTTTCGAGCGCACTGGTTATCCACGAGCCGATACCTCTCTTCTTTGCCTCATTCACCCATTCGCTCACACCGTTCATTCCGCCGTGCAACGAAGGCTTCAATACGATGTATTGCGGTCGGACGGCATCGAGCAGTTCTCGCTTTTCATCAGGTCTGTTAGCCCCGATAAGCTCCTCGTCCAACGCCACCGCAATGGGACTCTCCCGGCAAATGCGTGCCATGTCGTCCCACGGTCTCTCTGTTTCTTTGCTGCGCCATTGCGGACGGATGGGCTGTTCGATGGAGTGGATGACAAGCGGCGCAAGCCTTTCCAGCTTCTTCAGTGCCTCTTCTACGCCGAAAGCTCCGTTGGCATCCACACGCAGCTCTACCTCTTCGGGCGTGTAACGCTCACGGATATGGTGCAACAGTCGTAGTTCTTCCTCGAAGTCTATCGCTCCTATCTTCAGTTTGATGCAGCGAAAGCCCAGTCGCAGTTTCTCTTCTACACGCTCCGCCATCTCTCTGAAAGTACCCATCCACACTAATCCGTTGATGGGAATGCCCTTTTCGCCACGGCTGAAAGGTGTGTTGAAGAAAGCTGGAGAGCCTGCCTCGAGATTTCGGATGGCAGTTTCCAGTCCGAATACGGCCGATGGATAAGGCCGCAACTCATCGAAGTCGGTGCGTCCGCTGATAGCGACGATGTTGCAGCACTCTGCCAGTATCTCCTCATAATCGGGCAGGGCATCGCACGAAAGGTCTGGCAACGGCGAACATTCGCCCACTCCCTTTCGTCCCTCAGCATCGGTAAGCGTTACCAACCACGAAACTTTTTCGTGGTAGATGCCGCGCGAAGTGCCCGCCGGTTGGCGGAAATGGAAGGTTCGCTTGGTAATGTAGCAATGGTATTTCATATCAGAAACTTTTGTTGCAAATCTAATTCGGTCATGAGAGAGCGTGCTGATATTGTTCGGACAAGATGCCGACAGGCGGACGATAGCAGCCGGGAAGCAACATCAGCAGCAAGAAACGTAACATGGGCAGTTTCATAAACGATTTGGGATAAATCGGTTATGGGCATTGATTGCCCGCTTTCTGTCCGTGCAGTATCTCCTGTCTGAGAAAGCCATAGGTTATGGCATCTTCGGATATTTCTTGAAGTCGGGTTTGCGTTTTTCGAGAAACGCCTTGCCTCCCTCTTGTGCTTCGTCAAGGAAATAATATAGCATGGTGGCGTCGCCGGCCAATTCTTGTATGCCAGCCTGTCCGTCAAGCTCGGCATTGAGACCTGCTTTGATCATGCGAAGGGCAAGCGGCGAGCGTTCCATCATGGTTTCAGCCCACTCTACGCATTCGTCCTCAAGCCTTTCAATAGGCACGACCTTGTTCACCAAGCCCATCTTTTCGGCCTCGGCAGCGGAATACTGGCAACAGAGAAACCATATTTCACGAGCTTTCTTTTGTCCGACGATGCGTGCCAGATAGCTTGAACCGAAGCCGGCATCAAAAGAACCAACCTTCGGCCCTGTCTGTCCGAAGATGGCATTTTCGCTGGCTATGGTGAGATCGCACACCACATGCAACACGTGCCCTCCTCCGATGGCATATCCGTTGACCATGGCAATGACGGGTTTGGGCAGCCGTCGTATCTGCATTTGCACGTCGAGCACGCTCAACCGTGGAATACCTTCCTCGTCTACGTATCCCCCGCGTCCCTTGACGTGCATGTCTCCGCCGGCACAGAATGCCTTGTCTCCGGCACCGGTAAGGATGACAATGCTGATGTCTTGCATCTCACGGCACATCGCAAAGGCCTGCGACAACTCCCAAGTGGTCTTGGGCGTGAAGGCGTTGCGGTATCGTGGACGGTTGATGGTAATCTTGGCTATGCCGTTGTATTCCTCGAAGAGGATTTCCTCAAAGTCTCTGATGGACTTCCATTCTCTTTGTTTCATGTCTTATAGGATGTTTATGTATGATGGTCGTATCGGTTAGTGAGCTGCTCTTGTAAAGCTCTTGTAGTATTCTCTGAATGCATTTTCGTCTTCTTTTATGCTTGTCTGCACCTCCAGCAGCATCGGGCGTTCGCTCTTTCCTGCCGTCAGGCGGTCAAGTCCTTTATGAAGTTGCTCCATGTTGGTTGCAGAAAGATAAACCATGCGGTGCGAATGACAAATGCCCTCGGCGGTGGTTCCGTGGCAAGCCGAAATGAAAGTGTCTCTTGCCGGTGAGGCTTCCAAGCCTCTCAACTGTCGGAAGATGCCGCCGCAGCCGTTGTTCAGCAGTACGATGCGGAAATTGCCACGCAGGTGCTGGTTCCAAAGTGCGTTTTGGTCGTAGAAGAAACTCAGGTCGCCTGTTACGCAAAAGACCTTTTCTTCGGTTAGTAATGAACATCCGGCAGCCGTCGACAGCGTTCCGTCTATGCCGTTGATGCCACGATTGCAGTGTACGAAGTGCCGCGCATAAATATTGGCCAGACGCACAGAGGTGCTGTTGGCATAGTGGATATGAACTTTTTCAGACAGCCGTTCCACCCGTTGCTCAAAGGCTTTGACCGCAGCCATCTGCGAATAAGGCGGCTCATAGACTGCCGATTGATGGGCAACACTCTGCAACAGTTTTGTCCATCGTTGCAGGAAAGGTTTCTCTTGTCGGATGAAAGGATAACGGGCGAGTTGTCCGATAAACTTTTCGGTCGTGCACTCGATGATGCCTTGCAGGTTACCGAACGTGTCATATAGCTCTCCTCGTGGGTTGACAATCCATGTTTTGGCCTTGGCGGAACGACGCAGAAAGGCTTTCAAGCGTTTGCTCACGATGCTTCCGCCAAGGTAAACGATGAAATCGGGCTGATAGTCGGTTTCGTCTGTGATATGATAAAGTGCCTCGTCAAAAAATGTCTGTCCGTGCAATGTGGTCAAAGCCTCGTGCAAAACCACGGCCACGGCATTCAGTTTGTCCGTGGTTTCCTTTGTTACAGGCAGGTTCCCGTCCGTTTGTCCCACGACAATCATGGGGCGTTGAGCATGACAGAGGGTTGTAAGGATGTCATCTATAGCCGATGTGTCTGCCACGCTTTCGCACAGGCTGATGCATCGTTCGTCGGGCAGTGCCTCGACCGAGAAGTCAAACAGCGGTTCGCTGATGGGAATGTTGATATGTACAGGGGCATCACCGAGTCGGGTGGCTTCCAGCAATGCCTCGTTGATAAGTCGGTTGGTGTGCCATCGTTGTTCATCGTTCATCGGTTCGGGCAGTGTCACGGCTTTTCGGACGAAACGGCCTAAGGCATCGGGTTGGGGCAATGTCTGTCCGTCTTGCTGGTCTATCCAAGCCAGCGGACGGTCTGCCGAAATGATGATGAGTGGCTTTCGCAGGTAAAAGGCTTCGGCTACTGCCGGTGCGAGGTTAAGCAAAGCCGTTCCCGAAGTAACGCATATGGCTACCGGCCGATGGCTTTGCAGGGTCAAGCCAAGTGCATAGAAGCCTGCACTTCGTTCGTCGACCACCGAAAAACAGGTAATGTCGGGGCAGGTGTTGAGATTGTGTGCAATGGGAGCATTGCGACTTCCGGGACAGACCACGGCATGCCGCACGCCGTGTTTCACGAGCAATGCCGTCAGGATATTGACATTTTCCTTGCTGCTATACATATAATAATGATTTCATGGTCGTCATCTTGGCTTCCGTTTCTTCCCATTCTTGTTCCTCACGGCTGTCTTCCAGCAGTCCGCCGCCGGCATAGAGACGGTAAGAATGACTGAAAATCTCCATGCAACGGAGCGATACATAGAGCCGGGTTTCACCTCCGAGAGACAGCGGGCCGGCAAATCCCGAATAATACCGGCGACCCGTTTGTTCGTTTTGCAGGATGAAGTTGCGAGCCGACAGCTTAGGAAGTCCGCAAACGGCAGGTGTCGGATGGAGGGCATCGATGAGCATTCCTGTCGTGACCTGTGGCAAAGGGGTAAAACGGAAGTCAGTCTGCAAGTGTTGCAAACGCCCTGCCCGTATGGTGTCCGTACTGCTTTCGTCTGTTTTTTCCGCCACAGATGTCAGCGACTTTTTGATGTATGAAGCCACCAATTGTTGCTCTCTGATATTTTTTTCCGACCACGCCTGTTGGCTTTCGGCCTTCATCGTGCCGGCCAATGCCATTGTGTGCCATCGGCTGGTTTCTTTTTCAAGCAGTATTTCGGGTGTGGCCATGAGCCATGTACCGCTGCGTGGTGTTGAAATGAGTGCGACAAACTGTTGTGGATAGCGTTCGCAGGCTTGCCGAAACAGGTGCAAAGGCGTGACGTCTTCCTCCTTTTGCATGATGGTAGAGCGAGAAAGCACCAGCTTTTGATGTCTTTTTGAGGAGAGCTCGCGGTGAAAGAGGCTGAACTCATGGCTGTATTGTTCACGCTCGTTTGTCACTTTGGCTTGTTCGTCGGGCAGGAAAAACAATCTTGCAGAGACTCTTTCGACCTCTGCAACAGGCATCTGCTCCACTCGGTCTGCACTGATAACCATCACAGGGCAATTTTCTGAAATGGCAAAAGGGGCAAACACAAAGCCTTCCTTTCCCGTGATGGCGGTGTAGGAGGATAGCTCTTGTGGCTCGTCTTTCAGTTGCTCAACCAGCGTTGTCAGGTTTTCGCCCGGCCGTTTGTATAGCGCACACCCCGCCATTATTTGTCTTTCTTGGGAGTAACGATGTAATTGGTGACATGAACGGTCGAAATCACGTCGCCCGAAGAGTCGGTGATGTCTACGTTCCATACATGAAGTTTACGCCCTTTCTGCACCAGATGCGCCAGGGCTGTTACCGTATCACCCTCTGCCACGGCTTTGGTGTGAGAGCCACTGACGCTGATGCCCACGCATATTTTTCCCGGACAGAGTGCCGACGAACCAACACCGGCCACATTTTCTGCCAGTGCCAGCGATGCACCCCCGCTCAGAAAGCCAAAGGGTTGTCGGTTTCTCTCATCCACTTTCATGGTAGCCATGCACATGTCTTCTTCGGGAGTGGAGATAAATTCCATGCCGAGCGCAGTGGAAAGGTTGGGCTGTTTCTCTATAATCTTTTTTATACTGTCTACATTCATAGGCTTGGTTCTTCTATGTGGCCGCACCAAACAATGCCCATCCTGTGGATGAACATGTCGGACCTGCGGCTAATTTGCTACAAAGATAACGGAAAAAAACGAAAAACATTCATGATATTCCCATCATCCTTCATAATTGGGTGTTATGCGAAGGCTGACATCACATTTTCCTCTTGTTTTCCGCATATCGGCAAGATGACGGACAAACTGTTCCAATACTGGGGTTGGTTGACTTTTTTGTCTGTTCGATAACAGTTCGTTAGGAATTAAGGTTTGGTGTGACATACGAATGACCTTTCTGTGATAAAATCTCTCATGAAAGACGAGAAATCGTTATTCTAAAACGTGCTGACCGTTCTTGTTAAATTCAATTCAGTCATAAGGTCGATAATGTTTACTTTTCTGATTAATAATGTTGCTTCCCGATAGATTACGTCCGCTTGTCGGCATCTTGTCAGCCGTTTTTCTTTCGGCATAGCCAACTATGCTTTCGGCAAAACGATAGACCGACTGTTCAACATTCAAATGAAATCAATGTGGTTTCTAATGAACAATTAGGGTTAAATAGTGTTTGCCCTTTAACATTTCCGTTTTTCGTCCATGAAGAGTTAACCAATATTCCCTCTCATACGTGAAGAATTTTCGACCGACCTTGACCGTGGCTGAAAATAACGCCAAAAATCGAATTTGTAACTCGTTGATAATCAACGCACACTTTTCGGAAGGTCGAAAAAAGGGGTCAGAAAGGGCATAAAACGGCTTGCAAAAGTTGAACATTCACCTTGCAAACGTTCATCAATTGCCCTTCAATTAATGAACGTTTGCCTCTCAATTGATGTTCACTTGCAAAAATGAGGGTGAAAAACGGCCCTTTTACCCCTCGAAAACTGTTTTTTCGTTTCTATTTTGTCCATTTTTCTCAATTGTTTTTTGCTCTTTGGTTAACCGCCGAATTGTTAACCGGCATGGTTTTTGCAGATGGGAAAATGAGATGTTCCAGAGTGGAAAAACAACCTGTCGGTTTGCCATGAGTGCACGGAAGCAGAGTATTGGGATGAGAAACCAGTCTTTTGCCCCCAATCAGTCATTAGGCCACTAAGGTTTTCGCTTCCGACCAATCGTGCTGCTTCCCGGCTGCTTTCGACCGCTTGTCGGCATCTGACCTGCCGTCTTTCCTCGGCATAGCATGCTTTGCTTTCAAAAAAACGGTAATTAATCTGCTCGACATACGAACATAATCAGTACGGTCTCTAATGACCGAATTGGGTTTAATTGTTATTTTCTCATGGCAAGAAAACAGCTAATAAGAATGTTAGTAACAAATTTGTTAGTAACAAGTTGATTTCGTATCTTTGTGGCAGAAAGTACAAACAATATGGCAAAAGAAAATCCTTTTGTTTTTGGCAAGGCTGCCGAAGGCATACATTTCACAGACAGAGAAGAAGATGCAAAGCGTCTTTCCGCCAATCTTACACATGGAGTCAGTACCATTCTCGTCTCTCCGCGGCGATGGGGGAAGACATCTCTTGTCAAGAAAGTTATTTCGGAGATAGATGATCCAAAAATAAAACCTGTGTTCATTGACATCTTTCACTGTAAGTCGGAATATGAATTCTATCATGTTTTTGCAACAGCCATCATCAAGCAGGTTTCGTCTAAACTTGATGAATGGATGGAAATGGCCAAGATGTTCTTGTCTAATGTCTCTCCGAGATTCTCGTTTGGTTCAGACCCGATGAATGATTTCTCCCTCTCTTTTGAATGGAACCCAAAAGACGAAAGTGAAACGGAAATACTACAGTTGCCCGAAAAGATTGCGAAAAAGAAGAATATTCGTCTTGTCGTGTGTATAGATGAGTTTCAGCAAGTGGCAGATGTCGCCGATTCGGTAAATTTTCAGAAAAAGCTTCGTTCTGTATGGCAGCATCAGCAAAACGTTACTTACTGTATGTTCGGCAGCAAAAAACATCTCATGAATTATATCTTCAATGAGAGAAGTATGCCCTTCTATAAGTTTGGCGATTTTCTCTTCCTCAAAAAAATACCTACAGAAAAGTGGGTTTCGTTTATCGTCACCATGTTCCGGATGACAGGAAAGACCATCACAGACAAACAAGCGGCCTCAATATGTGAGGCAACGGAAAACCAGTCGTCTTATGTTCAACATCTCGCTTGGATTGTCTGGTACAAGACCGACAGTGTCGTGACCGAAGAAAATATAGCTTCTGCTATAGATGACCTTCTTGAACAAAACAAGGTATTCTTTCAAAGAGAAGTAGAACAGCTCTCCGAATTGCAGATGAATTTCCTCAAAGCACTTGCCGATGGGGTTACTACGGGTTTGAGCCGAAAGGAAATCGTCAGGAAATATAGACTGGAATCGTCTGCCAATGTACAGTCTGTCAAAAAAGCATTGGTGAAGAAGGATTTGATTGATGTCGATGGGCAGGAAGTCAATTTGAATGAT
Source organism: Prevotella sp. (assembly GCA_034183335.1). Classification (GTDB taxonomy): domain Bacteria; phylum Bacteroidota; class Bacteroidia; order Bacteroidales; family Bacteroidaceae; genus Prevotella. The sequence goes on along the minus strand of JAXFLJ010000035.1, from coordinate 5,650 downwards.
TCGCTCTTCAAACTATGGCTAAAACGACAACATTTTTACGTATAGCGTGAATTCTCCTGTCTCATCTTTATATTGTCAGATGGCCTGTTCTTTTTGAGGTTCAATCCCAATCAGTCATTAGGCCGCTAAGGTTTTCGCTTCCGACCAATCGTGTTGCTTCCCGGCTGCTTTCGACCGCTTGTCGGCATCTGATCCGCCGTCCTTCCTCGGCATAGCATGCTTCGCTTTCAAAAAACGACAATTAATCTGCCCGATAATCAAACGAAATCGGTATGGTCTTTAATGAATGATTAGGTTTAAAAGGTGAAAATATGGTGGAAAGGATGGCTTGTGTGGCAATTTTTGTGTAACTTTGAGGCTTGAAAAGGAAAAATACCTTTCGGCAAAAGAAAAAACAAGCATGACCAAAACTGATATGGACGACGAGTACAAAGACCTTTCCCTGCCCGAAAACGAACAAGAATATATGGATGATGCGGCATCTGCGAGTGAGGATTCGTTTGCCGATGAACCGAAAGAACATTCCGATTATCAGCCTGTCGGCAGATATGATGCCTCTGCGACGCACCACCTCAGCGGAATGTATCAGAACTGGTTTCTCGACTATGCAAGCTATGTGATACTTGAAAGAGCCGTCCCGCATATCGCCGATGGACTGAAACCGGTGCAAAGGCGCATACTCCATACGATGAAACGGATGGACGACGGCCGTTACAACAAGGTTGCCAACATTGTCGGCAATACGATGCAATACCATCCTCATGGCGATGCCAGCATCGGCGATGCACTTGTGCAACTGGGTCAGAAGGAGCTGCTTATCGACACACAAGGTAACTGGGGGAATATTCTTACGGGTTCTTCGGCTGCCGCCCCTCGATATATTGAGGCTCGCTTGTCTAAGTTTGCGCTCGATGTCGTGTTCAACCAGAAGACAACCGAGTGGAAAATGTCTTATGACGGCCGGAATAAAGAGCCTATTACGTTGCCTGTGAAGTTTCCGCTGATACTTGCTCAGGGTGCGGAAGGCATTGCCGTGGGACTTTCCTCGAAGATTCTTCCCCACAATTTCGTGGAACTTTGCGATGCGGCCATCAGCTATCTGCGTGGAGAGGAGTTTACGCTCTATCCTGATTTCCCCGCCGGCGGAAGTGTCGATGTGGGCAAATACAACGACGGTCAGCGAGGAGGTTCAGTGAAAGTGAGGGCAAAGATTGAGAAGCTCGACCAGAAAACGCTCGTCATCCGTGAAATACCGTTTACCAAAACATCGGAGACGCTGATAGACTCCATTACCCGCGCAGTAGAGAAGGGGAAAATCAAGGCGCGCAAGGTAGAAGACCTTACAGCGGCAAACGTGGAAATCCTCGTTCATCTTACACCCGGAATTTCGAGCGACAAGACCATCGATGCACTTTATGCCTTCACCGATTGCGAAATCAACATTTCTCCGAACTGTTGTGTCATTGAAGACAATAAGCCACGTTTCCTCACGGTCAGCGATGTGCTTCGTCACTCTACCGAGCAGACCAAAGGCCTTTTGAGGCAGGAGTTGGAAATAAGGAAGAACGAGTTGCTTGAACAGTTGCACTTTGCTTCCTTGGAAAAAATCTTCATAGAGGAGCGCATCTATAAAGGAAAGCCTTTTGAAAATGCGGCTACGATGGATGCTGCCTGCGAATATATAGACGAGCGTCTCACGCCGTTTTACCCTCAGATGATTCGTGAAGTGACAAAGGATGACATCCTGAAACTCATGGAAATCAAGATGCAACGCATCCTGAAATTCAACAAAGACCGTGCCGAAGAACTTATCTTGCGCATCAACGAGGAGCTGAAGGAAATCAACCGCGACCTTGCCGACATGGTTTCAGTAACCATCCGTTGGTTCGAGTTCATCAAGAACAAGTACGGCGACGACCATCCGCGCCTTACCGAAATCAAAAACTTTGATACCATAGAGGCCGTGAAGGTAGTGGAGGCCAACGAAAAGTTGTATATCAACCGACAGGAGGGCTTTATCGGCACTGCGCTTCGCAAGGATGAATTTGTCTGCAACTGTTCGGACATCGACGACATCATTATCTTTTACAGGGACGGAAAGTACAAGGTGGTTCGTGTTGCTGACAAAATATTTGTCGGAAAGAATGTTATCCATGTGCAGGTGTTCAAGAAAAACGACAAGCGCACCATCTATAACGCAGTGTATCGTGACGGAAAGAACGGCTATTATTATATCAAACGGTTCTATGTGACGTCTATTACGCGTGACAGGGAGAACGACCTGACGCAGGGAAAGCCCGGAACCAAGGTATATTACTTCACGGCCAACCCCAACGGAGAGGCCGAGGTCATCAAGGTTATGCTTGAGATGAGTTCCAAGAGAAAACGTCTGAGCCTCGAAAAAGACTTTTCTGATATTGCCATCAAGGGCAGGACATCCAAAGGAAACATCTTGACGAAATATGCCGTAAACCGCATCAGCCTGAAGAGTCACGGACATTCTACGCTCGGCGGACGAAAAGTTTGGTTTGACCCCGATGTCAACCGTCTTAACTATGATGAACACGGACGGCTTCTGGGAGAATTCAATGAGGGCGATTTCATCTTTGTCTTGCTTGACAACAACGAATTTTACATCACCAATTTCGATGCCAACAACCATTACGAAGACAATATCGTGCGCATCGAAAAGTGGAATCGTGACAAGGTTTGGACAGCAGTCCTGTTCGATGCAGACAACAACGGCTATCCGTATGTCAAACGTTTCCTGATGGAGGCTACCAAAAAACATCAGAGTTTCTTGGGGGATAACCCGCAGACGCGTCTTGTTGCACTTTCTGATGAGCCTTATCCACGCATCAGGATTACTTTCGGAGGTGACGATTCCTATCGTGAACCGATGGAAGTGGAACTGGCCGACTTTATCGGTGTAAAGGGATTTAAGGCCAAAGGAAAACGCCTTGCTACATGGCAGGTCGAAAAGATTGAGATGCTGGAGCCGTTGCGGAAAGCAGAACCTGATGCGGAGGCAGATGAGGAGGCTGAACACGAAGAGGAGAATGGCATGGGCGACAAACCGGATGGCCTTGCAGCAGAGGGCGAGAGTGTGACGGCCGATGTCGAAGCTGACGTGCGCCATGCGGAAAACGGCGGTAAAGAAGACAGACAATTAAGCCTTTTCTCGGATGAAGAGATGTAAGATTGTCCTTCTCTTGCTTGTGGGATGGGTGTGTGTCATGGCTCAAACCGACAGTCTTTCCAGTTCTTCAGCGGAGGCGAAACTGCACACTTCACCCGTCAGAACGCAGGTGCGGATGTTGGGAATAGGTTCAGCCGAGATACTCGATACCTATCTTTCGCCCGAAGATTACAACGGTTTTTCGCTTCGTTACATAGCCATGAATGAATGGGCAGACAAACGCAACGACCGATTTACCCATCGTTTTACCCATGAAGGGATGTTCAGCCGAGTGAGAAACCGTGCCGACAACAACAGCGAATTGGGCGGACAATACTTCTTCCGCTATGCCTTGTTGCACCAGTGGACGATTGCAGACGGCAGGTTGCGCTTCTTCTTTGGCGGAGAGGCAGAAGCAACCACAGGCTTTCTCTATAACACACGCAACCAAAACAATCCTGCACAGGCACGGCTCTCGTTGCATATTGCTCCCATGACAGGTGTCGACTATCGTTTTCTGGTGGGCAAACGACCTTGCCGTTTGCGGTATGAAGCCAGCGTTCCGCTTGTTGGCATGATGTTTTCTCCTAACTACGGCCAGTCTTATTATGAACTTTTCAACCGTGGGAACTATGACCATAACCTCGTGTTCACGACTGTTGGCAGTGTTCCCTCGCTCCGTCAGCAGCTTGCTTTCGACTTTCCTGTTTCTCGTTTCTACCTCCGTGTAGGCTACCTTGGCGACTACCGTCAGGCATCGGTCAACGGATTGAAGTATCATGAGTATTCGCATTCCCTGCTGGTAGGCATCGTCAGTCGTTTTTCCATTACTCACTTTCGCCTATGAATCTCCTTTTCCCCATTGTCCCGAAGTCTCGTCTTGTCCGCAGGGGCTTGCAGCTTGCCAGTCGCCTGATGGTTTTCCTGACCGTGGTTGTATCTCTTGTTTCATTCCACGGCTGTGTAGATGAGGAAGAATTTGCCAATACAACCACGGGAAATTTTGAAGCATTGTGGAAGATCATGGATGAGCACTATTGCTTTTTTGCGGAAAAACGCAGTCAGCTCGGTGTGGACTGGAATGAGGTAAAGGCACGATATGCCCCGCAGCTTGTGGATGGAATGAATGACGACAAACTATTTGAAGTGTTGGGCAACATGCTGGGCGAACTAAAGGATGGGCACGTCAACCTCTATTCTTCTTTCGATGTGGCTCGCAACTGGTCGTGGCATGAGAATTATCCGCGCAATTTCAGTGATTCGCTTTTGCGTAAATACCTCGGCACCGACTACCGCATTGCCTCCGGACTACGCTACAGGATACTCGATGACAACGTGGGCTACATCTATTGCGGAACGTTTGCCAATGATTTCGGGGCGGGCAATCTCGACCACGTTTTCCGTTATCTGTTGCCTTGCCGTGCGCTTATCGTCGACGTGCGCAACAATTCTGGCGGCATGATTACATCTGCCGACAAGCTTGCGGCACGCTTTACCGACAAGGAATTGCTCGTGGGATACATGCGCCACAAGACCGGCCGTGGGCACGATGATTTCTCACCCATGACCGAGCAGCGGCTCAAGCCCTCTTCGGGTTTGCGTTGGCATAAGCCTGTCGTGGTGTTGACCAATCGTCAGGTGTACAGCGCAGCCAATGAGTTTGTGAAATATATGCAGTGTTGTCCGCAAGTCACGGTTGTAGGCGACTTCACCGGCGGCGGTGCAGGTATGCCTTTCACGAGCGAGCTTCCCAATGGATGGGGCGTGCGTTTCTCGGCCTGTCCCATGTACGACCGAAACCAAGTGTCTACCGAGGCAGGAATGGCTCCCGACCATCTTGTGCAGTTGCTGCCAGCGGATGAGCAGAAAGGAGAAGATACCATTATAGAATATGCACGCCGTTTGTTGCGTGATAATGCCCGAATGAATCCTCAAGGCCGTCTTGAACGGTAGTAGCCTGATTTTTATCCCCAATCGGTCATTGCATTGCGGACGGTTAAAAGGTGATGAAACGATAAACCTTCCCAATGTGTAGGGACAGCCTCTGTGTCTGTCTTCCAAAAGAAGAACCCCCTTGCCGGAGTCTCTGAACTTGGGAACCGGTAGTGTCCTAAAAAAGTGTGTAAGTCCATTTTTTCTTATCATTTGTAATGAGAATAATAAAAACAAATGGAACTTACACTGTCACAAATTTCGGAAATTCTTTCCAATTACACAAGCAGCAGTGCCGTTTTGTCAGCCTTCAATCTTTAATTATGAACTCTTTGATGGTTCATGAGCGTGAATTGTTTGTTGATGAGCATGAGGGCGAACAATGCAATGGTTTTCGTGCTCGTCGTTGGTACAGCAATGGTTTTGAGTTTTCTTTACGTATTCCTCGTAGCCGCAGCGGTAACTTTTATCCTGTTCTGTTGGGTTTAATCCGCAGTGAAAGCGAGGAACGCGCCAGGTTGTTTCACTTGCTCTATACCA
>JAXFLJ010000034.1:0-41359 GCA_034183335.1 Prevotella sp. | reverse complement strand
GCTGACAAGTCTCATAGAGGGTTGTTTTTTGTTATCTGTTTGATTGTCAACAACAAATATACGAAAAATAATCCTCTTTTTGGGCTTTTATTGAAACTATTTTAAGGCAAAAAACAAGCGCGGCTTATCCCGAATTCGGGTATAAAAAGCGATTATCTTTGCCAAAGTAAATCATGTAATAATATAATAAGGTATAGAAATGAATAAGGTGATTATGATTACCGGAGCGAGCTCTGGTATGGGTAAAGTGACGGCAAAGAAGTTGATAAGTGAAGGATACAAAGTGTACACTTTGGCACGCAGACTTGAGGCAATGGAAGACATCAAAGAACTTGGCGGGTATCCAATGCAGATGGATGTAAGCAGGCAAGAAGATATTGCACGTGTCGTTTCTGATATTATCGCACGTGAAGGACGTATTGACGTGTTGTGGAACAATGCTGGATTTGGACTTTACGGCTCGGTAGAAGACATCCCTTTGGAAGAAGCACGCATGCAAATGGAGGTAAATCTTTTTGGATTGGCTGCTGTTACGCAGGCTGTATTGCCATATATGCGGATGGCGGGTAAGGGACTTGTCATCAACACTTCATCGGTTGGCGGTAAGGTATGTTTCCCTATGGGGGCGTGGTATCATGCCAGCAAGCATGCTGTTGAAGGATTAAGTGATTGCATGCGTTTAGAACTGAAACCTTTTGGCATTGATGTCGTTATCTTGGAGCCAGGGTTTATTGCTACGGAGTTTGGCAAAGTGCTTATTGATAATTTTGAGAAACTGCCTTCCAATAGTGCTTATGCTGAGATGGTGAATGTCATTATCAGCCAAACAAAGAAGACAGAAGCTGAAGGTAATAACTCTCAGCCTGAAGTAATTGCTGAGGCTGTGAGCAAGATTATTCGTTCTCGGAAACCTAAGACACGCTATCGGGTTGGTAAGTTTGCTACGCCTATGATTGTGATGCGCAGTCTACTTTCAGACAAGGTTTTCGATAAAGTTGTTATGAGTCAAATCAAGAAATAGCGTATTCGCAACAACGCGAAATGATAGGGAAGAGTCCGTATGCGGATTTAATACATATTGCTTTGAGGATAGGCTGCTTTGATGCATCTTTCTCTCATTCACAAACAATAATACAATAAATATACAGGAAACAGATGAACGGTTTTTTCAGTCACACGGAAGCATGGATTAGAGGTGAGATGTTAGAGGGTATCATGGTTTGCGCCTTTGGACTCTTGACTATACTTGCAGGCTTGTTGTTTTGGCGGTTAGGTACAATGCCTTCAGCTAAAGCTCTGTTATGGCCTCTTGTGATATGTGGAGTAATCTATGCAAGTATAGGGTTGTCACTTCGGCTGTCTAACGGAAAACGTTTGGCGGAAAGTGAACAGGTCTACCTACAAGACAAGGAGGCTTTTGTACATGCCGAACAAAAACGTGTTGAGGCATTCCAATACCAATATGTTATATCTAAGATTGTCGCCTCTGTCTGTTTTGTCCTTACCATGCTAATCTTTTGGTTGTCTATCAATCCGAGATGGCAAGGAATAGGTATCGGGCTGAGCTATTTCGGATTGGCGGGCTTGGTGGTAGAATTACTTCTCGCAGAACAGGGCACAGATATATTATGAGGCTATTTTACAAGCGTTAAACAAGTAGGAATTTATGAATCAATTTATACATATTGACTCAATTACCGACTTGATGGATTATCTTCCAGACAATGAAGTCTTTCATCCTCTTGTCGCATTGGTTAATTTCGATGATTACACATCTCAGTTTCCATCAGGAACTAAAATTACGCTGGGCTTTTATGCCATCATGCTTGCAGACGGGTGTCAGCATAAAGTGTGGTACGGGCAACGTCCGTATGACTTCTCTGCTGGCAATATGCTGTGCATTGCACCCGGACAGGTCATCACGATAGGTGAAGATGAACCTAATCCGCAAAAAGAGGACAGCTGGGGACTATTCTTTCATCCCGACTTGATTAGAAGGCTTCCACTGGGGCGGAGTATTAAGTCGTATACTTTCTTTGAGTATAGCACAAATGAGGCTTTACATCTGTCTTCGGAAGAACGGGCTACTCTGCGTGAAGTGTTGGAGCGTATTAAGGTAGAGTTGCACCGAGGTATTGACAAGTTTACCCAGACATTGATAGTCTCGAACATTGAATTGATGCTCAATTATTGTACGCGTTACTACGAACGTCAGTTTATTACACGTTCGGGAGTAGAAGGAGGCTTGGTGGATAGATTTGAACAAGCTCTCAAAGAATATATGCAACATGACGGTTTAGCACAAAAAGGACTTCCGTCGGTAGCTTACCTTGCCGGTAAGGTTTGTCTTTCGCCAAACTACATGAGCGACCAACTGAAGCAAGAGACAGGGATGAGCCCTGTGGAGCACATCCACCGATATATCATTGAAGAGGCCAAGACTCGCCTCTTGTCAACCAATCTCAGTATTGGTGAATTGGCGTATTCCCTCGGATTTGAGTATCCGCAGTATTTCTCTCGCTTATTTAAGTCCAAGACAGGTATCTCTCCGATTCAGTTCCGTCAGAATATGATTAGTTCATAAATTGATTGTGAGCACAAGAGTTAACATTCGTTGTGCCCGCATCAGTAGGAATTCAACGGTCTGATGGTGAGTTGTCGGTTTAAGAAAAAACGTTAAGCAACGCTCGTAGTTCTTGCAAGTGTCATCTGAATGAATTACCTTTGCATAAAAATAGTGACATATCAGTAGGTTAGAGAACATGTACGTGTCTTGGAAACGCTTGGTTGTTCACTGTTTTATTTAAGATGGTAGCGATGTGACAAGAGTGAGGATATACTTCGGAATGCTTGTGATTTCCCTGTCTTATTTGTTTTTGTATGATATTAAGGCTATAGAGCGTGAAAATTAAAGAAGTGCTGGATGCCCTTGAACGTTTCGCGCCTCTGCCCTTGCAGGAAGACTTTGATAATGCCGGCCTGCAAGTAGGATTGACAGAGGCGGAAGTATCAGGGGCTTTATTGTGTCTTGACGTGACAGAAAAAGAGGTAGACGAGGCTATTGCCAAAGGTTGTAACCTCATCGTGTCTCACCATCCGCTGCTGTTTCGCCCCTTGAAGCAGATTACGGGCAGGAATGGTGTGCAACGCACGGTGATAAAAGCTATCGAAAACCGTATTGCCATTATCTCCATGCACACCAATTTGGATAATGCCCGGGGAGGAGTTAATCATAAGATTGCGGAGAAACTGGGGCTTGTTGAGGTGGAGCAGATTGCGAAGAAATCGGTGTCGGTACTCGTTTCGGCACTCACGGGAGAACAAAGGCAGGTTGATGGCGGTTCGGGTGTGATGGGACAGTTGGATGTTCCGATGTCATCGACCGATTTTATTGCTCGCTTGAAAGAGGTGTTCCATGTGTCGGTAGCACAGTGCAATGCTCTCTTGCAGCGTGATATACGGCGTGTGGCAATATGTGGCGGAAGCGGTGGATTTCTGCTTGGTGAGGCCATTGCTGCCGGTGCCGACGCTTTTGTGACGGGTGAGATGCACTATCATGACTACTTCGACCACGACCAGCAAATTCAGATATGTGTCATCGGACACTATGAAAGCGAACAATTTACCAACGAAATTCTCAAGGCCGTCATCGAGGAGGCTTGTCCCAGTGTGCGGTGTTGTTTGTCGGAGCGTCAGTCTAACCCTGTCATTTACATATAACTGATGAATGCTGAAGTTGGCTGCGTACTGTTTGTGCTCCGTCGCCTAATCATAGAAACCATCGTTTAATCATAGAAACCAATCATTAAATTATAAGAATATGGCAAAGAAAAATCCAAACGACCTTTCCGTTGAGGAAAAACTGAAGGCTCTTTATCAATTACAGACCACCTTGTCGGCTATTGACGAGAAACGTGCCTTGCGAGGAGAATTACCCCTTGAGGTGCAAGACCTGGAAGATGAAATCGAAGGGCTTGCCACGCGTATTGACAAAATTCGCACAGAGATAGTTGAGTTTCGCGATGCTATCGTGAGCAGACAGCGCGAGATTGTTGAGGCGCAAGCTAATGTGGAGCGATATAATGCGCAGCTTAACGAGGTGAGAAACAACCGTGAGTATGACACACTGAGCAAGGAAATCGAGTATCAGACGCTTGAAATTGAACTGTGCAACAAGAAGATTAGGGAGGCCGGATTTAAGATAGAGGAGAAACAGGCCGACCTTGAGATGGCGGAGGCACAGGCCGAAGACCGTCGACAGGCCTTGGAAGAAAAGAAGAGCGAGCTGGATGAAATCATGCAGGAGACAAGAGAAGAGGAGGAGAAACTGCGTGAGAAAGTGACGGATATTGAGAATAAGATAGAGAGCCGCCTGCTGGCCAGCTTCAAGCGTATCCGCAAGAGTGCACGCAATGGGCTGGGAGTGGTCTATGTGCAGCGTGACGCCTGTGGCGGATGCTTCAACAAGATACCGCCACAGAGGCAACTCGACATCAAGATGCACAAGAAAATCATCGTTTGCGAGTATTGCGGCCGTATCATGGTAGACCCTGAACTGGCAGGTGTTAAACTGATGGCAAACGGAATGGAAAAGCCCAAGAAGAAACGTGCTATACGCAAAACCAAGAAGGAAAGCGAAGAGACGGTGTCAGAGGATTAATTGATTGAAGAACGAAAAAGGCGGGAAGCCTGACCCATACGAGGTCGGGCTTCCCGCCTTTTTCGTATTGATGTGTGCCGGCAGGGTGATGTTACGATGGTTAAGGATACTATTATATAAGGTATCGTATACCGATACCTCACGAGTGTAGGGACGAAAGATGATGAAATAATTAACGTTCCCAATGTGTAGGGAGAGAGACCCCATGCCTGTCCGAAAAAAATCAATAACAATTGTGGACAAGAGACAGCGGACAGACACAGGGGCTGTCCCTATAACATTACAACAATGTTATAATATAATGGTAAGAAATTCGTGAAAATGTAGGGACAGACCCTGTGTCTGTCCGTCAAAAGCCCCTCGCCAGCAAGTGTTTCCGTATAAGGGACGACGATTAGAACTGGAAATAGATGAAGGGCTGAATATCACTGCTTTTCATCTGAATGACAATGTATATGAGGGCTACGATAAAAAGGGCACAGACGATGATGTTGCATCGTTTGATGACGGCAATGGCGCGCTCTTGCAGACTGTCGGGCAGATAATGGGTGAGAAATCCCAGTGCAATGAGTGCGAGGGCATAGCGGTAGCCGCTGATGACATCGGGCAGCAATTCGGGGCGGAAAGCATAAAATAGTTGGTGTAGTTGGGTATATACATTGTCGAAAGAAGTGTTTCGGAAAAACATGCAGGTGAATACCCAGAAGTGAAAGGTTATGAAGACGGCAAAGAAGCGTTTAATGCCTTGGCTGTGATAATGGCGGTCGTGGCGGAAGACCTTTGTGCGAAAAAAGCGGTGGACGGAACATGCCGCTCCATGTATGGCACCCCACAACACGAAGTTCATGGCTGCGCCGTGCCAGAGTCCGCAAAGCACCATGGTGATGAAGAGGTTCCAGTAGTTGCGCAAGGCTCCCCGTCGATTGCCGCCGAGGGATATGTAAACGTAGTCGCGAATCCACGAAGACAGCGAGATGTGCCAGCGTCTCCAGAAGTCTGCAACGCTTTCGGCCTTGTAGGGAGCGTTGAAGTTGAGCGGAAATCTGAAGCCCAGAAGAAAGGCCAGCCCGATGGCCATGTCGCTGTAGCCGCTGAAGTCGCAGTAGAGCTGAATGGCATAACCATACAGCCCCAACAGGTTTTCAATACCCGAGTAAAGGCTTGGATCGTCGAATATGCGGTCTACGAAATTGAGGCTGATGTAGTCGGAGATGACGGCTTTCTTGAAAAGGCCTATGAGAATGAAGTAAATGCCTCGCCCGAACATGTCGCCGGTTATTCGCAGGGGCTTGCGAATCTGCGGGACAAAGTCGCTCGCCCTTACGATGGGGCCTGCTACCAGTTGTGGAAAGAACGACACGAAGAAAGCATAGTCGAGCAGCGAGGGCAGAGGGGCGAGTTTGCCCCGATATACGTCAATGGTATAGCTCAGGCTCTGAAAGGTGAAAAAACTGATGCCCACGGGCAGGAAGATGTCCCACGGTTGAAACTCCTGTCCCATGATGTCGGCCACAATGCCCGCAAAGAAATTGGTATATTTGAAGTAGACGAGCAGCGAAAGGTCGGTGACGATGCTCAGAGCCAGCAAGGCTCGTGTACGGAAACGATTGTTGCCGTTGCGGCTCCTTGACTTGTGGATAAGCCGTGCGAGGTAGTAGTCGCTGACAGTGACCAATGCCAAAAGGCAGAAATACATGCCGCTGCTCTTATAATAAAAGTAATATGAAAAAGCTGTGACAAAGAGCAAGCGTGCCGTAAGCCTGCGTCGCAAGAATAGGTAGACCAGCGAAAAGCCGAGAAACAGAAAGAGAAAGAGACCACTGCTGAAGATGAGAGGCTCCTGTGGATGATAAGTGAAGAGACGAATCAGGTTGTCGAGGATGTCATTCATGTTGGTTTGCTTTGCGTCGGAGATAATTCTCATAGCCGTTGCGGAGCGACTCGAATACATGTCGGGCTATGACCTTGCCACCTTTCGGATTGATATGAGTATAGTCTTTATTGGCATATCCCTGTTCTACGAGCCGTTTCATGCTGCCTTTGCCGCCCATGGCCTCAAAGAGGTTGTAGAAAGCCACCTTGCATGTTGACGCCATTTCTCGTTGGCAGTCAATCATCAGTTTGATATTTGGCATGGTCGTGATGCCATCTGCTGTTCTCTGGCTGCGGTCGGGCACGCCCATGACAAGGATGGCGGCAGAGGGAAAGGCTGTTCGCAGGACGTTGACAGCTTTCTGCATGCGTTTGCAGTAGGTCTTCAGCTCGTTTATCCTGCTTTTTTCATTTACCACATTGAGCCCGAAATGCAAGATGATGAGGTCTAAAGGTCTCATGTGGGCGAAGTCTGACAGGGTAGAAGAGGGAATGTTGGCGAGGGTATATCCTGCCGAGCCTCGCATGCTGTAGTTGTCGAGTATGATGCCCTGTTCCGACTCAAGAGACATGCCATACAGATAGGTATCGCTGCTTATGTTTGAGAAGGAGTAGCTTATGCCTTCCGTCTCTCCCCGGCTTTCCAGCATTTGCAGACGGTCTGATGACCCGAAAGTTTTGGTTGTTGCGGCCTTTCCCTTGATTTGCGAGGTAATGGTCAGTCCGTCGCTCCTGAAAAACAACCGTGCAACTTGCCATCGGTTGGCATGAGGCATCAGCTGCGTGGTTTCGGTGGCAAGTCTCGCTCCTTCCTCTGGTATATAGTAGCGTTGGTTGAGGCCTTGCACACGGCTGTTGAAGGGATGTTTTACCACGAGATGTTCACGTATGCCATTTACGTGTTGGATGATGGTGCGCCGGAAGCCTTTGTTCAATGCGCTGCCTGCATCTATCCATCCCGGCCCGTAGCCTCCGTATTCGGCTTGCAGCATTTCCCGAAGATCGCAGGTATAGATGTCTCCCTCAATGAAGGAGTCTCCGAAGTATGCAATGCGTACCGGCCTGCCGAGTTGTTTTGACTTTTCCAATATCGTGTAGAAAGAGTTCATTCCGCCAGCCTTGCCTTCAGAGAAGTCTTCGATGGGTGTCACTCCTGCGGGGATGCTGTCTTTGAAGGCTTCTCTTCCGCCTTCTCCCTTTCCTTTGGGCAATGTTTTCTCAGGTTTCGCTTCGTTGGCATGTTGTTCGTTTTCACTTTCTTCTTTGAACACGTCGCTCAAAATGTCCACGCTGCGCAAGGGCGTGTTGCCTATGGACATGGGGGGAAGCAGGTGCATCAGCAAGAGCATGATAACCACCAGACCAACGAGGACGAATGTTTTTGCAATCTGATTCATGATGAGGTGCAAATGTACAATATTATGGTGAAAATGCCAAACGAAGTGCGGGAATGTGAATATTTCGTCAGATTGCGGTTGTCTCCTGTTGTCCGGTGTCTTTTCGACTGCATGTCATCAGTCCGCAGAATACGAGTAGTCCGTTGAGCATAAGCAACTCATATCCGAAACGGTAGCCGGTCGTTGAGCGGAGCGTGAAATCGAGGGCAAAGCATAGCAATGGCGAGGCTATGGCAATATATGGAACGGCCTGCCCGATAGGTTTGCGGTGGGTGAGCAATCCGAAGGCGAAGAGACCGAGCAGAGGACCATAGGTGTAGCTGACAATGGTGTAGATGGCATCTATCAGACTTGTAGAATTAAGCAGTCGGAAAAGAAGGATAAAGACGATGAATACGATGGCCATCGTGAGGTGTGCACGGCGACGGAGAGACTGATCTTCAGGACGTTCGCATATATCTACGCAGTAGGTCGTTGTCAGTGCAGTGAGAGCTGAGTCGGCACTGGAAAACGATGCGGCCACAATACCGATGGTGAAGAACACCAACACGCCCATGCCTAAACTGCCTGATGCGGCAAACGACGGAAGAAGTTCATCGCCTGCAATGGTCATTCCTTGTTGTTGTGCCAGTGCTGTGAGCAAGATGCCCAGCGATAAGAAGAGCAGGTTGACGGGCACAAAGGCGAGCCCATAGGTACACATGTCTTTCTGTGCCTCTCGTAGTGTCTTGCATGTGAGGTTCTTCTGCATCATGTCTTGGTCGAGTCCTGTCATGACAATTACGATGAAGGCTCCGCTGATAAACTGTTTCCAGAAGTTCTGTGTTGAGAGCCAGTCGTCCATTACGAATATGCGGCTCTTCTCGTCAGACCTTATCAGATTAATCGCATTGCCGATATCCAGTCCCATTTCTGCCATGACATGGTGTATGATCATAACCAGTGCGGCCATCATGCAGAAGGTCTGGAAAGTGTCAGTCCACACCAGTGTCTTGATGCCTCCCCGCCGCGTGTAGAGCCAGATAAGGCCAACCATGACCGTGACGGTGAGTGGAAATGGTATGTGCATATCATCGAGTACGTAGTGTTGGAGGATGATGCAGACCACGTAGAACCTTACAGCCGCCCCTGCCATCTTGGAGCCGAGGAAGAACCACGCACCTGTCTTGTAGGCGTGTCGTCCGAGCCTGCGGTTAAGATAGGTATAGATGGTAGTTAGGTTCATGCGGTAATAGATGGGCAGCAGGATGAATGCCACGGCGAAATAGCCGGCTACAAATCCCATGCAAGTTTGCAGGTAGGTCATGCCCGTTGCTGTCACCATACCCGGCACACTGACAAAGGTTACACCCGATATAGACGCACCCACCATACCGAAAGCCACCATATACCACGGCGAGCGTCGGTTGCCTCGGTAAAACGTGTCGTTGTCGTCGTGTCTCGATGTCCATTTGCTCACGAGCAGCAACAAGGCGAAGTAGGCCAGTATGGTGTAAATGATTGCCATATATCTGATTTTTTTGGTTGCAAAGGTAGCAAAAAGCGCAGTTCTCGCAGCATCTTGTCCGGCATTTTCATTTTCCTGTATATGGAAATCTTGCTTATATGCCGAAACATCTGTAATCTCTAATGGTTGATTGGGGTTTACAGAGAATTAAAAAAAGGGATGTCTTCAAGAAAATGGTAAGTTTGTCGTTCGTAGTCCATTTGACAAGCAACATGTTGAAGGCCGTTGCTTACGACAAGATAGTCTACTTTGAGCAAGAGATTATAGACTGAAATCTGATTGAAGACACGCTGGGAGAGTGCAATGGCGGGAGCCTTGTATTCCATAATCATACGTGGATGCAGCAACTTGTCATACAAAACCGTATCGCAGCGGAGCCGCTTCGCCCCCATGCGCAGCTCTGTCTCGTTGGCCAAAAGAGACTGGGGATAGCCTTTGTGTCCTATGAGGTAGTGCACGAAATGCTGGCGTACCCATTCTTCGGGGGTAAGGGCAACATATTTACGACGCAAGATGTCCCATACCGAATGCCTGCCGTTCGTCTCCCTTATTTTTATTTCAAAAGGGGGAAGATTTAACCGATACATTTTACTATCTTTGCACATGCATTGCAAAGATAATGCAAATATCTTAATGAAACAGACGGCGAGAACGTTTATTTTCATAATGCGACACACATATATATAAATAACAGAAACATGGCTGAAAAGAAATCCGGAGCGACATTCGAGAGTATCATGCACTGTCTGAAGAACAGACAGTTCTCACCCGTATATATTCTCATGGGTGAGGAGGCATATTTCATTGACCGGATTGCCGACTATATTGCCGAGCATGTATTGGCTGACGAAGAAAAAGACTTTAATCAGACAGTGGTGTTTGGTTCAGATGTGACGGCGGCACAGGTGGCAGACATGGCCAGGCGTTATCCGATGATGGCGGAACAGCAAGTGATTATTGTAAAAGAAGCACAAAACATCAAGGCTTGGGATGCCCTCGAAAAATATGTGGAAAACCCGATGCCGACAACCATTCTTGTTATATGCCATAAAAACGGCTCTATAGATAAGCGTAAGAAAATAGTGGCGAAGGCAGAGGCTATGGGAACGGTTTTTGAAAGCAAAAAGAAACGAGACGGAGAATTGCCTGCTTTCATCGAAGGGTATCTCAAGACCAAGGGAGCAACAATAGACCACAAATCGGCGCAAATGATAGCCGACCACATAGGGGCTGACCTGAGCCGGATGGCATCGGAACTTGATAAGGTTATTATTTCACTTCCTGAAAACAATAAACATGTCACTCCGGATGTCGTAGAAGAGCAAGTTGGAGTCAGCAAAGAATTTAATGGCTTTGAACTTAAAACGGCTATCATCAACAGAGATGTCTTCAAGGCCAACCAAATTGTCAAATATTTTGACAGAAATCCCAAGTCGGGTTCTATCTTTGCTTTTCTTCCCTTGTTGTTTAATTATTTTCAAAATCTTATGGTGGCCTATTACGCACCCAACAAGAGCAACGAGAGCGAAGTGGCAAAGTTTCTGGAACTGAAGTCTGCATGGGGAGTTAGAGACTATATTGTCGGCATGAGGAACTATCCTGCTGTAAAAACCATGCAGATTATTGCAAAGATGAGGGAGATAGACGCCAAAACCAAGGGACTTGACAATCCCAATACGAGCGTCGGAGACTTGATGAAAGAACTTATCTTCTTCATTCTACATTAAAGTTTAATCGTTCATTAGCCTGCAAAGGTTTATCTGCATGCCCTCAATTGGCCGATTGAGGATTAATTTATTATTGTCTTAGCAAGTTTTAGTTCATCTCAAATCTTTTATCTGGAACTGTAATCCTTTCGTTTGGAATGTCGAGCTGATGGGGTGTCATTTTTCACTAAAGTATGGTGAGCTACGCTGAAAAAATGGCAGAGAAGCTGCCGACAATCTGATGAGAGCAATTGGGAGGCAATACCATTAGTCGGAAATGAAAACATAAGTGGTCTAATAACCGATTGAGGGCATTACTTTTTGTGTTGGCATTTCTTGCCGTTTTCTCTCTTTTTTGCATTTGTGCATCATCGTACCGATGACTGGTAGCGAGAGTACCAAACACTGGTACAGGCCGTACCAATCATTGGTACGCACAGTACCAACGTCTGGTACGACCTTCGTTCCATAAGCCATAAATATGAAAGAACATTCTTCAGATAGCAATTTATTCCCAATAGCTCATTGGAGGCCGTACTGATTTTGTTTGACAACGTAGAGGTTCGGAGCTTCAACGCAAGGCGGCAGGAATACTCTCCATAGAGAAAGATGACAATCCCGAATACTCTGTAGTGAAGGCGTTGAAAGTCCGTGATGGAAGTCTGTTGGACATACCAATGATGCTTTTCGGGTGGGACAAGGCAGAGGACATGCACGTCTATTATGGTGAGAAGTCAAAGGAAGACAAGGAAAAGCGCAAGACCGATGAACTTATCTTCGTTGTCAGGGAGGCTTTCAGGAAATCCCTCAAGCTCTCATACCAAGAATTTTGGGAGGTCTTGATGTGCGAAATGGAAATCAAGGACAGAACCGCAAAGAAATACATCGCCTACATGAAAGAACAGCGTATCTTGACTCAAGATGCAAATGGTAATATCAAAAAGGAGAACTATGTCGTACTTAGATTACGATACAGGAGATACATGGCAAAAACGCCTGTTCGATAAACTGATGTGTGTTGAAAATAAACTCGACCAGCTGCTTGTCTTGCAAGAGCAATCCGTCGATACGACTGTCCGCCCACCCCTGAAACCGGAATATCTGGACATTATAGATGTATCCAAAATACTCAAAGTAGAACAAAAGACCATCTATAACTGGGTTTGGGCTGGAAAAATTCCTTATCTTAAAGCCAATGGTCGTTTGCTTTTCCTTCGGGAAGAGATAGATGAAATGGTACGGAAGCGAGATGGTTGGTAAGTCTCCTTGCATTAAAATCCTATTATTTTGTTGTGTAAATACTTGCATTTACATAACAAAATATATACCTTTGCAAAAAGGACAACTCGTATGATAAGTAAGAGCATTAAAAACAAGATTTCAAATTTTGAGATTGGGAAAGTTTTCCGATTGGAAGACTTAGGGCTTTCTCGCAATGAACAAAATGCTGCCGTAGTCACTTTGGGAAGACTGGTTCAGGAGGGAGAAATAGAGCGTCTTAGTCCAGGTACTTATTATAAACCAAAACGAACAAGATTTGGTGTTGTTGGTCCGTCCATGGAAGATCGATTCCGTGACTTACTTTATGACAACGAAACCCCCATAGGCTATCTGACCGGGTTCTACGCATTCAACTTGTTTGGGTTGACAACTCAACAGTCTGCAACTCTTGAGATAGGTTCCAATTTCCCCAAACGGAACGGGAAGCGTGGAATATATACGATTCGTTTTGTATTGCAGAGAAATCCCATCAACCGAGATAATATCGAAATGCTTCGCATATTAGACTGCTTGAAATGGATTAAGAAGATACCTGATACAACTACTGACAGATCATATACTCTTTTAAAGGCAAAAGTCAATGAGTATTCCAAGGATGAGCTGACGCAACTGGTCAATCTTGCCTTAAAATACTCTCCGCTCACGCGAGCCTTATTGGGATCTATGCTAACCAATGACTCTCTTGCGACTACATTATTTCAAACATTAAGTCCGCTTACACGATTTAGAGTCGGACTCTCATCAACTTTAGTTTCTAGTCAATGGAACATACAATAAAAGATGCTATACATTTAGACACTGAGTCATTCATAGATTTGGTACAAACTTCGTCAGAAGATTTGAAAATCCCTATACAGTTAATAGAGAAAGACTACCACATTTCAAGAATACTCCGTGCGTTGTCCAGAAATTCTTATGAGTCAAAAATTGTATTTAAGGGAGGAACCTCTTTATCTAAGGCTTATCAACTGATAGATAGGTTTTCAGAGGACGTGGACTTTGCTGTCATCAGCAGGGATATGAGTGGTAATCAGGTTAAAATGCTTTTATCAAACTTGATGAAAGAGGTTACTATGGGCTTGACAAAGGATAAAACCTTTTCAGATATATCCAAGGGTTCAAAATATAGGAAGCAAGCCTTCTCCTATACAGCCCATACAGGTATTGATGCTTCTGTAAATCCTGTTCCTGCTAGAATTATTGTCGAGATCAGTGCATTTGCCAATCCTTTTCCATACGAGAAAAGGATGATAGAGCCTTTTGTAACTACATATCTGAAAAAGCGAAAGATGGAAGATGTAATAGATATGTATCACCTTGAGCCTTTTGAACTGAATGTCTTATCTCTTAAACAAACCTTGTGTGAGAAAATAGTATCTCTCATTCGCTTTTCTATGAGCGAGCAGCCAACAGCATCATTATCATCTAAAATACGGCACTTCTATGACTTGAATGCGCTATTGAATATCAACGAATTAGAAGATTATGTATGTAGCAAAGAATTTGTTAGAGACATAAAGACTTTGGTGAAACATGACCAACAAGCTTTTGACGAACCTTTGGGCTGGAAAGACCTAAAAGACATAAATCTGTCTCCATTGGTAGTGGATTTTGATCGTTTATGGGAGGTTTTGACTCCCAAATACGAAGAGAACTTATCTGCTATAGCTTATCGAGATATTCCATCTTCAAATACCATTAAAGCATCATTTCTGAAAATACTGAAGTCTCTGAGAAAAATTGACCTCACGAAGGAATAGAGATTATCTTCTATAGATTCTCATAGCAAATATCAAAGGGAAGAGATAGATGAGATGGTACGAAAGCGAGATGGTTGGTAGTAGAAGTCATCAAACCAGGCAGTTGGATTTTGGCAATATATTTGTTTTATTGCCAAAGTCTAACTGTCGCATAGTATATATGTTTTGGCTCATCTTCCTCTTGGGGATAGTTTAGAATTTTCCTCATAAGTCAACTATTAGTTTACTTGCAGGAAAGAAAAACAACCATTTGATTAGAAATTACTGACATAGGGGAACTTCTTTTGAAGTAGAGTTCCGAAAAGCACAAAGAAGGAATGGGTAAGCTAAAACGTCATTTGCAGATATGTACGTTGTCAAACAAAAGTGCACAGTTAGGCCTCGAATATAGTTCGTGGTATTGTTTAATTATTGAGCAACTATCAAAATTAATAACTACATTTGCAACTGTGCACTTTTGTTTGACAACGTACAAGTCTTTATAAGACCTTTTCTGTCTTTTTCCATCCAATTTTTGACTTGTATTTTATGATTTACTTACCTATTTCGTTTTCATTTTTCTACAATTTGACCTCGTTTTTACCCTGTTTTTTCTCTAGAAATGATATTTTCCACGCCTGTTTTTTTTGACTTAACAATATGGCTTTTCAGTGAGTTAGCTTCATTTTTCCCTCTTATATTTTGCTTATTTTCAAACGAATCGACCGAGATATAGAAATAACCGAATTTTGAGAAAAAAGCTCTTGTTTGGCGACCAATTATTTAGAGTTTTATTATAATAACATTTAGGTTTGTTTATCTTGGATGAAATTCGGAAAAGTAAATCTTAAATAATTATGTGTACGTATCGTTTTGTAGTGTGAATTGTAAAGGATTTGGTGTTGTGTATTTGCAAATTGAAACGTAGATTATCAGAACAATAAATGTGATGTTATATGTATGCAATTTTGATAGGTATTGTTTATTCCATTGAAAACAAGAGCTTTATAGGTTTTTATTTCAGTAATAGGTAGGTGTTTGAAGCTATATTGGTGCAAACCGAATCGTATATGGCTTTGTAATCGCCATTATTATGACATATAACTGTATTATAACCAAATAATTAATTATATTAGCTCTACTAAAATTTATACACCGTTACAGGTGCTTATATTTATGTTTGTATTTGTAAATCAATACAAATTGATTACATCTTTACATTTGTGTATATTTGAAAAGCAAAATGTAAATCTTTGAAATGAAATTATTTTCAACGTTTGTTGTTGGTCTCATTTTTTATCTTTACCTTTGTAAAATCAAACAAAAAGAGAGCAAATCGCTCGTTTTAGGACTTATGAAGGATAGAATTAGACAATTAATGGAGGCACAACGCATGACTCAGCAAACTTTCGCACAGTTCGTTGAGATTTCTCCCGCTACTCTAAGCAGCATCTTTACGGGGCGAACCAAACCCACGCTGAACATGGTTGAGGCTATCCGAAAAAAAATACCGAGTGTCAATCTTGAATGGTTGATGTTTGGAAAGGGAACCATGTATCAAGATGGAGATGTTTATGAACACCCAACAAATATTTCTCCATCTCACCCTACTGACCTAATGCTCGACTTCGATCAGGAAAATCAGATGACGGCAGTTGTGTCTCCACCGTCTCCATCTAAGACGACTCATGTCGATTATCGCAAGAATATTGTATCAGAAAATATGAGTTCTCAGGAGAGACCACAGAGAAAGATAACTGAAATACGTGTTTTCTTCGATGATTTGACTTACGAATCGTTTGTGCCCAAGAAGTAATGTCACTATAATGAGGAGATTGTTGAAAATTCAAACATCTGAATTGCAATCGTCAACATTACTTTATCTTCAAGCGGTCATTAGCATTGCTAATGCTGCATTTCCTGCTATTGGTATTGTTTTCCGGCTGATTTCGTCCGACTGTCGGCATCCCGTCCGCCGTTTTCCTCGGTATATTCCGCTGCGATTTCGACAAAAACGACAACCAATTTGCTCAATATCCTAATAAAGCCATTGTGGTCTCTAATGACTGATAGGGAGGTATGGTTTTTAAATTTGCTTGTTATTATCCTTTGAGACTGAATTTGCCGGTAGATAGTTCGGTCTCAGGAGGAATCTCGGAAGAAATGTTTTTCTCCTTTTATTGTTCCTGCCAAAAACATAAAAAATTAATCCCAATCGGTCATTAGACAGTTCAGGCAACATTCTCCGCTAATGATGTTGCTTTCAGCCTGCTTTCGTCTGCTTGTCAACATCTTCTCTGTCGTTTTCCCTCGGCGTAGCCTGTTACGCTTTTGAAAAAACGACAGACAATCTACTTAATGTCTAAACAAAATCTGCCCAGTCTCTAATGACCGATTGGGGACAGAAAATACAGGAGCCAATAACAAGAAAAAACCTTTATATCTTACCGTATAAAGTTTGTCCTGATGCGTTCTTCGGCTTTTGGCAAGGCAATGCCATTTTGTTTTCCGAATTCAATACATTTCAGCAACCATGCCATGTTTTGAGCCAACCGACGCATGGTTTGCAGTCCCTCTCCATCTTGTTTTACCTCTTCTGGTGTATTGCCGTGCACCTGATTCCAGTATTGTGAGGTTACTATGGGCATGCTTGAAATGCCAAAGAAGCGGTTGATATCGTCGTAACCCGCTGATGCACCGCCACGCCGACAGCTTACGACAGCCGCAGCTGGCTTGTTCTCAAAGATGGAAGACTTGCCGTAGAAGGCACGGTCAAGAAAAGGTTTGATGAGTCCTGACGCACCGGCGAAATGTATCGGTGTGCCAACGACCAATCCGTCTGTGTTCTCCATTTTGCCAAGAAATTCGTTGAGTTTGTCTTTATCATACCAACAACGTTTGGTTTCAAGGCATTTTCCGCAGCCCAGACATCCTATGGCGGGTTTTGTACCAATCCAAAACTCTTCTGTCTCGACTCCGCATTGCTTCAATTCCTGTGCCACTTCTTCGAGTGCCGTATGTGTGCATCCGCTTTTGGAGGGGCTTCCGTTCAGTAAAATAACCTTTAGCATGTGTTTCTTTTCGATGATGTTCTACTTGCAAAAGTACACATTTTGCTTGATTTTCTGCGCAGTGTGGTTCATTAATTATAAACATTCATCCCCCGACAAGCATCCGTATAGATGAGTCGAGGGATGAAATGTAACGGTTTTTCGTATGTAAAAATGTATCAGCTTATCATGAAGTTGAGGATGAAGAGGACGGAAAGGATGAGCAATGTCATGTTGAGTGCTTTCCATTGTCCCATGCACAATTTGAGTATTACGTAGCTAAGGATGCCGAGGCATATACCATCGGCGATGGAATAGCAAAGTACCATTGTTATCATCGTTATGAAGGCTGGGAACGATTCGCTTACATCGGAGAGATCCAGCTTCTTCACGCTGTCAATCATCAACACGCCCACGAGCACCAGTGCACCGCTGGTTGCTGCGGCGGGAATGAGCAGGAAGATGGGAGAAAGGAAGAGTGAGACGAGGAAAAGCATCCCAACAAAGGCCGATGTCACGCCACTGCGTCCTCCCTCGGCTATTCCTGCCGCACTTTCTACATAGGTTGTCAGCGTGCTTGAGCCAAGACAAGCTCCACAGGTAGTGCCGATGGCATCGCTCATCATAGCTTCTTTCATGCGGGGAATGTCGCCGTCGGCTTTCACAATGCCGGTCTTATAGGCCAGCCCGACCAGTGTCCCGACGGTATCGAAAATATTGACGAGCAGCAGCGAAATAATTACCAGAGCCGTCTTGAGCGTAAACAGTCCGGCAAAGTCAAACTGACAGAAGATAGGACTCAGACTTTGTGGCATCGATACAGGCAGCCATCCGTCGGGAAAGAGTGTCACACCCATGGGAATGCCAATGATGGTTGTAAGTACGATGCCGTAAAACAAGGCACCTTTTACCTTTCGTGCCATCAGCACGCCGCAGAGAATGATGCCTATTACACCCAGAATGGCAGTGGGCGTAAACTTGCCCAGGGCTACGAATGTGGCAGGATTGGATACCACGATTTCAGCATTCTTCAGTCCGATGAAAGCTATAAACATGCCAATTCCTACGGAAATAGCGTAGCGCAGGTTTTGCGGGATGGAACGCAGAATGTGTTCGCGAACGTTCAGGAAGGTGATGAGAATAAACACGATACCCTCGATGAGCAAGATGGCAAGCGATTGTTGCCACGTGTATCCCATGGCTTGGCAGAGCGTAAAGGCAAAGAAGGCATTCAGCCCCATGCTGGGTGCCTGTGCAAAGGGCAGCTTGGCCATGAATGCCAGTAGCAGTGTGGCAATGGCAGAGGCAATGGCTGTGGCGGTAAACAGTGCAGCCTTGTCCATGCCTGTGGTGCTGAGGATAGACGGATTGACTGCAAGAATGTAGCACATGGTGAGAAATGTAGTGGCACCGGCCACCAGTTCCGTTTTCATTTTCATGCTTCCGGCATCAAAGCCAAGAAACTTCTTTAAGAAAGTAGTCGTCATAGATACAGATTTTAGAATTGAAAGCGCAAATTTAATAAAAACATTAGTAACACCATTGCTTTGTGTCTGTTTTTTGGTAATTCAGGGATGAAATGGTTTGGAGTGGCGCAAAGAAGGAATCATGCTCGGGATATATGTTTTTCTAACATTTTTTACGAAGTTTGTCCAGTATGTGATAACTTGGTGAAGGATGGTGATATATTAAAAAGGTAACTGGTAGGTACTCTATGGAGTATCAAGTAATCATTGAAACTATACAGGAGAGTTTTGAACTTGAAAGGCAAAAAGAGAATGTTTTTGTCTCTGACTTAGGTTTATAAGGTTTTTTGTCATAAAGAAAACTAAATAACGTCGCTTTTATTTTGTCGGGATTTCTTTTTATGTATATTCGCAAGGATTTTATCAAACTATTGTAAACACAAACAGATGTATTTATGAAAACAAAAGTACTTATTGCAGCCGCATCGATGGCTGTTTGTATTAATGTTGCGTACTCGCAAACGGAACAATATGTTGAAATTGTCTCTACAAAGAGTACTGGTGATTGGAGGCTATCCCTTGACGTAGTGAACGTGGAAGACAGGGATTTGGTTTGGGTCGATTTGAATCACAATGAGGTAAAAGATGATGATGAATCCATAGGGATGTGGGAATGGATGAGCTACAGCAGACCTCGCAACAGCGAAAGATTAAAAATCTATGGTCCTATTAGAAAACTCTCATGTAGTTTTAACGACATAAAAGAGATACATTTGGAAAAGAATTCTACAATTCAAGAGCTGGAATGCACATACAGTAAAGATCTCACCGGTTTAGATCTTTCTGTAAACAAAAGTTTGAAGAAAGTGAATGTATATGGTTGCAAGCTTTCATCAATTAAATTGCCAACAAGTGATGCTGAACTCGAGTTTCTTGATATAAATGACAATGAACTTATGGCTCTTGATGTGAGTGGTTGTCCAAAACTTGCAACAATTCACTGTTTTTTGAATAAACTTTCCGCCCCTGCAATGCAAAATCTTGTCAATGGTCTTGTTGACCGTTCCGAAATGGATAACGCAGGACAGATGTTTGTTTTGAAAACCATAGGAAAACAGGAAGAGAATGAAATACTTAAAAGTACGGTTCTTATGGCAAAGAAAAAGAATTGGAAAGTGAAGTATTTTAGTGGGCAAACTGATTATGAGGGGGTAGATCACAGCCTCTATGTTACTACTTTGCCAAAGGCAACATTGAGTACTTCTTTGAAAGAAGGTGCTGAATGGATATTGGTACTTGGTGCCGAAACTGAAGCAAGTAACAGGGTGTGGATTGATTTTAATGGGAATGACTTATATGATTATGGCGAAGAGCAAGCTGTTTTTAATGAAGAGGTACGCTTCTCGGTAACCAATAGGGTGATTAATATATATGGTGATCTCACCAAGTTAATTTGCAAGGGACTTTCATTAACTGCTATTGATGTTGCAGGGATGACAAACTTACAGGTTTTGGACTGCTCAAACAACTCAATTGGTGAATTGAAGTTGAATGCTAACACTCGTCTTACAGACCTATTGGCATATAAAAATCAACTGAATGATATTGATCTTTCAAAAAATGCATTGCTCTCAAATATTTCGCTTAATAACAATAAACTCCAACATATTTCGCTCGCTGAAAACAAGAAACTCACAGTGTTGTTTGTTTCCGATAATGAATTGGAAGAACTGAATGTCTCTGCTTGCACGAATCTTGCCTCTTTAGCATTCAACAACAACAAGATAAAGAACATAAATCTTTCAGAAAACAGTGTGATAGAAACTCTTTATTGCAGCGGAAACCAGCTTTCTAAGCTCGACCTCTCGCTATTGACTAAGCTCAGTTTGGTGTCGTGTGAGCAAAATAGCATCAGTTCCATGACCCTGCCAAACAGTTCAAAACTGATGTTTGTATATTGTTATGGCAATCAGTTAAAAGGTGGGGCAATGACGGAACTTTGCAAAAAATTACCCATGCGTGAAACAGACAATAAGGGCTCTTTGATAATTGTTGATACCAAAAACGAGAAAGAAGGCAATGAATGTCTTTCTACTGACGTGGAAATTGCAAATAAAGCAAACTGGATAGTTTATGATTATCGTGGAAAAGAAAATGGAGGATATAATGTATATGATGGTATTGTTACGGGAATTGAATCCCTGATAAACACAGAAGATGTTTTGAATACATCTTATTTCAATTTGCAAGGTATAGAGAGCAGCGAACCTTTCAAGGGTGTAAACATTGTGATTACCAAATGTAAGGATGGTTCTGTTGTTAAGACTAAGAGTATTTTCTGATTTTATTGTAACACTCTTTCAACAAAGAGGAGATGAGTGAAATGAACCCTGAAGGTCGTTATCGACTTTTCGGGGTTCATTACATGTTGACATTTCAACATTATAGAAAGAATAATGATATTCGCAGTGCATTATTTCTCTATTTATAGCCAGTTTATGAAAATAGACCCTTGCAAAACATCTTGACATCCATTACTGGATTTGTTTGTACCAACAATATTTCATGCTGTAATAATAAAGTATTCTATATCTCAACGAAAAACAAGGAGATGCAACCGCAAACCACTCTCATTCTCATCTGTTTACCAATCTTCCTCTTTCATTGTTCATCCTGTTTCATAATTGCAATATTGCTTTCCTAAAAAAGCAATATAGTTTTTAACGGAA
Organism: Prevotella sp.; assembly: GCA_034183335.1. Classification (GTDB taxonomy): domain Bacteria; phylum Bacteroidota; class Bacteroidia; order Bacteroidales; family Bacteroidaceae; genus Prevotella. The sequence goes on along the minus strand of JAXFLJ010000034.1, from coordinate 19,952 downwards.
AGCGTATAAGTTTTTAACGGAAAGCAATATTGTAATCGGGAGAAAGCAATATTGCTTTTTGAGGATAGAAAATAAGGGTTGTGCAGACAGGGGTTGAAGCTTTGTTTCGGAGGGGTGTTTTGCGGGAGAAATGTGTCTTTGCAAAAGTTCTCGTCAGGCTATGTCGATAGGACAAGACAAGACCAAATGATATGGTGGAAAATAAAAAAAGCGGAGAATAGTTTGCCGTTGTTAAAGCGTATTTGTATTTTTGCAGCTATGATAAATGGACAAGCAACAGGGGAATCATGTCGTCCTGGAAGGATTGAGGTGGTATGCGGTTCGATGTTTTCAGGTAAAACCGAGGAATTGATACGCCGCATGAGGAGGGCTAAGTTTGCCCGGCAGCGTGTGGAAATATTCAAGCCAGCTCTTGATACTCGCTATTCGGACGTTGATGTGGTTAGCCACGACAAGCAATCTATACAATGTACACCCATCGACTCCTCTTCTTCGATACTTCTTCTTTCATCGGGCATTGAGGTGGTGGGTATCGACGAAGCACAGTTTTTTGACGATAGGCTTCCCGAAGTTTGCAACGAGTTGGCCAACAGAGGTATTCGTGTTATCGTGGCCGGACTTGATATGGATTTCATGGGACGTCCTTTCGGACCTATGCCTGCCCTTTGTGCCATTGCAGACGATGTGACCAAGGTGCACGCCATTTGCGTGAGATGCGGTAATCTGGCCTATGTGAGCCATCGGCTGGTAGATAATGACAAGCGAGTGTTGCTGGGTGAAACCAACGAATACGAACCGCTTTGTAGGGAATGTTACCACAAGGAGATGGAAGGCAGGAATGCGGGAGAGCGTTAGTTCTTTGTCCAGACGCCTGACTTTCTTTTATACATATAATAATATATGCCAATGTTAGAGCAAAAAATTACTTTCGACAAATTCATCCGATGGACTATTACCGTACTGATTGTAGGTTCGGTGATTTATTTTGTCAATTATCTCAGTAGTGTCTTGTTGCCTTTTTTCGTGGCTTGGCTGTTCGCTTACCTGCTCTATCCGATAGTCAAGTTTGTGCAATACCGACTTCATGTGCCAACGAGAATACTCTCCATCATCGTTACGCTCGTCTTTGTTACGGCTGTTATCGGCGGAGTAGGCTACCTTATCTTCCCCCCGATGATAGAACAATTTGACAAACTGGGACAGGTAAGCATGAAATATCTCAACGAAACGGCTCATGTGAAGAGTTTTCCGGTGCTGATTAGGGAGTGGATATCGTCGAATGCGCAGAATATTGAGAATTTCTTTAAGAATCCCGATGTGGTGAATACCATCAAGAACACGATGCCGAAATTCTTTTCTTTTGTTGGTCAGACAGCGAATATCATTATCAGCATCATTGCCTCGGCCATCACTCTGCTGTATATGTTTTTCATTTTGCTTGACTATGAATATCTTACGGAAAATTGGATTAAGGTTTTTCCCAAGAAAAACAGGCCGTTTTGGAATGAACTGATGGGTGATGTGAAGCGCGAGCTGAACAATTATGTACGTGGGCAGGGACTTGTCTCGCTTGTCATGGCGGTACTGTTCTGCATTGGTTTCACAATCATTGGCTTCCCGATGGCCATCGGTCTCGGTATTCTAATCGGTATTATGAACCTTGTGCCTTATCTCCACACGCTTGCACTTATTCCTACCGCTATCCTTGCCTTGCTGAAAGCAGCCGATACGGGACAAAACTTCTGGATGATATTCGGTATGGCCGTGGCAGTGTTTTGCATAGTACAGGTTATTAACGACATGATAGTCGTGCCCAGAATCATGGGCAAGTCTATGGGACTCAACCCTGCTATTTTGCTGCTCTCGCTTTCTGTCTGGGGCGCATTGCTGGGCTTTATCGGACTGATTATTGCTCTGCCGCTTACAACCATATTGATAGCATACTGGCAGCGGTATATTACTCGTGAGCATCTTGTCGAACCACCCGATGCCGAAACGACTGGAAACGGTTCTTAAATTAGCATGAGTTCGATGAATTCAAAAAAACAAGCTGTGTGTCAAGACTCCTTTGTTCATTGATGGATGATGATGCACGGCTTTTTTCGGTAAACAGCGATAGACAATCCTGTGACGGCATATTTTCATGGGTGTGCTGCGGTATCAAATGAATACCGGGCATTGGTAGCATCCGTACCATTGACTGGTAGGGCTTGTACCAATGGTTGGTAGGATTCGTACCAAACGTTGGTACAATGACGAGACATTTCCGTGCTGTTTTCTCAGAACGCCTCGTAGGGATGGAACTTGTGCTTTCTATAAATACGCAAGGCCGTGTTGTCTATGATGATAGACGCCTGCGCATTTGTCGGAAAACATCTTCTTGATAAATTCAAATCGTTTATTAGACCACTGAGGTTACGTTTCTTGCTAATGGTATTGTTTCCCGACTGCTTTCGTCTGTTTGTCGGCATCTTCTCTGCTGTTTTCCCTTGGCGTAGCTTGCTATGCTTTCGTAAAAAACGACAACCCATCTGCTCGCCATTCAACCCCAATCGGTCATTAGACCTCCAACACTACATTCCTCACTGAAGATGATGCTTACCGACTGATTTCGTTCGCTTGCCGGCATCTTCTCTACCGTTCTTCCTCGGCGTAGCCCACTACGCCTTGGCAAAAGCGGCAGACAATCTGCTCGACATACGAACATAATCAGTACGGTCTCTAATGACCGAATTGGGTTCAAACGAAATCAGCACGGTCTCCCATGACCGATAGGGGATAAATGAAAGCCCGAAAGTCATCTTAAACTTTCGGGCTTTTTAGTATTTGTGTAAGCCAATCGTCTGTATCTCCGTGACTTTTGCTGTTTCCTTTCAGCTTAGCGGGCGGCGATGCATTCAATTTCTACAAGTGCGCCTTTAGGCAGGTCTTTCACTGCAAAAGCCGAACGGGCGGGGAAAGGTTGTGCAAAGAATTCGGCATAAACCTCATTCATCTCGGCAAAATTTGCAATGTCTGAAAGCAATACGGTTGTTTTTACGATGTTGGAGAGGTCGAGGCCTTCTGATTCGAGAATGGCTTTTGCGTTGAGCAACGACTGACGGGTTTGTTCCTTAATGCCACCTTCGGGAAATACACCAGTTGCCGGGTCGATGGGTAATTGCCCGGAGAGGAAAATCATTCCGCCTGCTGTTTCAATTGCTTGACTGTAAGGGCCGATGGCCGCTGGTGCTTTCGCTGTGTTCAATACTTTCTTCATGGTTATGATAGATTAAATGATTTTGAATGCTGCAAAGGTACGATTTTTCACACAAAAAAGCGGTCGTATGAGATAAAACTTGCCTACATGTTCATTTCCGCATCTTTTACAAGACATCGTAGATGTGGTTTTCATCGGTCAGCTCGACGTTCTCAAAGATTTCTCGGGCTTCTTCCAGAAAGTCTTTTTCGTTTTTATAGCGTGCACTGTAGTGTCCTAACAGGAGTTTTCCTACTTGTGCATCGTGTGCAACTTGTGCTGCCTGCCGGGCTGTGGAGTGGAAATATTTTCCTGCATGAGTGAGCCTGTCCTCGAGATAGGTTGCCTCGTGGTAGAGCAGGTTTACGCCTTTGACACAATGATGCAAGTTGGGCATGTAGCGTGTGTCTGAGCAATAGGCATACGAACGAGGGTTGTCGGCTGGTCGTGTCAAGCGTGAATGAGGAATGACTTCTCCGTCGGGAGTTTCCCAGTCTGCACCGTTCTTGATATTGTTGATTTGACTTAACGGAATATGATAGAAGTCAATCATATCACGACGGATATGAGGCAAGGTTGGTTTTTCTGCAAAGAGAAATCCGCAACAGGGAATCCGGTGATCGAGGGGAATCGTTGTGACGGTGAGGCTGCGGTCTGAATATATTTCCTCTGCTGAGCTTGTGTCTATAGGATGTTCTACTACTTCATAATCCATGTCGTGACAGAACATTTTGATTTGTGTGCGAAGCAAGGGGAAAAGCTGCTTGGTGGCATAGATATGGAAAGGAGCCGTGCGACCGAGAAGGCTGAAAGAGCACAGCATGCCAATGAGTCCGAAGCAATGGTCTCCGTGAAGATGGGAGATAAACACGCCGTAGAGCTTGGTAAAACTGATGTGAGTGCGGTATAGCTGTATCTGTGTTCCTTCGCCGCAGTCAACCATGAAGAACTTGCCCCTTATCTCTACAATCTGCGAAGAGGTGTGATGACGCAAATTGGGTGTGGCACTCCCACACCCCAATATATGCACACGAAAAGGTTCCATGAGGCTATTTCTGTCGTTTGTAAACAAAGATTCCCTTGTTGTTTTCCAAACTCAGTGAGTCTGGCCCGAGGTTGAGAATCTCGAACGTATCGGTAGAAAGCAGCAGCTTTCCGTTCAGAATTTTCCATGAAGTATAAGGCTTGGATTCGGCAGAAATGTGCGATTCTACAACGCCGTCGTCCTTGATGTCAAAGTTCTTGTCAATACTTGTCCATTTGCCCATCAGCGAAGTGAGGTTGATGACCTTCTTGGCAAAGAGTTCTCCGTTGATTGTTTCCCCGATGATGGCCATCTTGTCTCCCTCAAAGATACCTCCTTGTACATCTGAAGTCTCCCTGTCGGTTTCCAAGATGAATTGAATCGTGTCGCCCGATGCATTGACTATTTCGAGCGAACTCATCGCCCCTGCTACACATTTGCCGTAAATAGTCGTATCGGCCGTGTGGGTATCGGCGTTGGTATTTACCAGAACGTGGCTGTTTTCGCGAGAAGGCTTGTTTTGACAGCCATAGAATAATGCCAAAGATGCACAAAGCATCAATGCTAAGGTTGTATTTCTCATATCCAGCTTATTTATTTTCGTTGTTCTTTGCCTGATTCCATAACTTGTCCATTTCTTCAAGACTCATCTCCTGAAGCGATTTTCCTTCCATGATGGAATGTTCTTCGACATAGTTGAAGCGATGGATGAATTTCTCATTGGTGTGCTCAAGGGCATTGTCGGGGTTGAGGTGATAGAGTCGTGCCGCATTGATAACGCTGAAGAGGAAATCGCCCAGTTCTTGAGTCGATGCATTGTTATCTCCCTTTTCTAATTCAGCTTCAAGTTCGCAAAGTTCTTCCCTCACCTTTGCCCAGACATCTTTGCGTTCCTTCCAGTCGAATCCAACGTTCTGTGCTTTCTCCTGTATGCGGTAGGCTTTTATCATTGCGGGAAGAGAGTGGGGCACGCCGGCAAGCGTCCTTTTGTTGCCGTCTGCTTCCCGCAGCTTGATTTGCTCCCAGTTTTCAAGCACTTGTTGGGTATTTTCTACCTTGGTCTCCCCATAAACGTGGGGATGGCGGCGAATGAGTTTGTCAGCTTCCTGATTGCATACGTCGGCAATGTCGAAGTCATTGGTTTCACTTCCGATTTTTGCATAGAAAATAACGTGCATGATGACATCGCCCAGTTCCTTGCAAATATTCTTGGTGTCGTTGTGAATGAGGGCGTCGCATAGTTCGTAGACTTCTTCGATGGTGTTCGGGCGCAGGCTTTCATAGGTCTGCTTCTTGTCCCATGGACACTTCACACGCAGGTCGTCCAATACATCGAGCAACCGTCCGAATGCTTCCAGTTTTTCCTCTCTTGTATGCATAATCTAACTGATTTATGCGCAAAAGTACAACTTTTCCACGGATATTTTGTATTTTTGCATCGATATTATCAATCATAAAGAGAAATTAAATCCTACATTAAGAAGATGGAATTAGCAAGCAAATATGACCCGCATGCCGTGGAGTCGAAATGGTATAGTTATTGGCTCGACAACAAGTTGTTTCGCTCAACACCCGATGGAAGAAAACCTTATACTATAGTCATTCCGCCGCCCAATGTCACGGGTGTGCTTCACATGGGACATATGCTGAACAATACCATTCAGGACATTCTGGTTAGAAGAGCCCGGATGGAAGGAAAGAATGCTTGCTGGGTACCGGGTACCGACCATGCTTCAATCGCAACAGAGGCTAAGGTAGTCAATAGGTTGGCTCAGGAGGGTATACAGAAAAATGAACTTTCACGTGAGGACTTTCTCAAGCATGCTTGGGACTGGACTCATGAACATGGGGGGATTATTCTGGAGCAACTCAAAAGGTTAGGGGCAAGCTGTGACTGGGAACGCACGGCTTTTACGATGGACGACATTCGTTCGGAAAGTGTGCTTAAGGTTTTCTGTGATTTGTATAACAAAGGATTGATTTATCGTGGTGCACGCATGGTCAACTGGGATCCATGCGCTAAGACTGCACTTTCTGACGAAGAAGTAATTTACAAGGAAGAACATTCCAAGCTCTATTATCTCCGTTATCGTGTAGTGGGCGATACAGAGAAATACGCCATTGTAGCCACGACCCGTCCGGAAACCATCATGGGTGATACGGCCATGTGCATTAATCCGAACGACCCCAAGAATGAATGGCTGAAAGGCAAGCGTGTCATCGTTCCGCTCGTGGGAAGGGAAATACCGGTCATCGAAGACGAATATGTAGACATGGAGTTTGGTACAGGATGCCTGAAGGTTACGCCAGCCCATGATATTAACGACCATGCACTTGGATTGAAGCATCATCTTGAAACTATCGACATCTTTAATGACGACGGTACGCTTTCTGAAGCTGCTGGCCGTTATGTGGGCATGGACAGAATGGAGGTTCGCAGGCAGATTGAGAAAGACTTGTTGGCGGCCGATTTGATGGAGAAGACAGAAGACTATAATAATAAGGTAGGATATTCGGAAAGAACCAATGTTCCTATCGAGCCGAAACTGTCTACACAATGGTTCTTGTCGATGCAACACTTTGCCGATATTGCTCTGCCACCAGTCATGAATGACGACATCAAGTTCCATCCTGCAAAATACAAGAATACATACCGCCACTGGCTGGAGAACATCAAAGATTGGTGTATCAGCCGTCAGTTGTGGTGGGGACACCGCATACCAGCTTATTATATAGAGATAAGTGATGTGTCTCATGCCAAGGGTATTCCTTCGGGTGCATTCGTGGTTGCCATCGACGAGCAATCTGCACGTAAGCAAGCGTTAGAGGAATATCCTTCGCTGGCCGATACAGACTTTGGGTTGCGTCAGGATGAAGATTGTCTTGATACATGGTTCTCCTCTTGGCTGTGGCCTATCTCGGTATTCGACGGCATCAATCATCCCGATAATGAGGAAATTGGTTACTATTATCCTACTGCCGACCTTGTAACCGGGCCGGACATCATCTTCTTCTGGGTGGCGCGCATGATTATGGCCGGATATGAGTACCGCAAGGAGTTGCCTTTCAAGAATGTTTACTATACGGGGATTGTGCGTGACAAACTGGGTAGGAAGATGTCCAAGTCGCTCGGAAACTCGCCAGACCCGTTGGAGCTTATCGATAAATATGGTGCTGATGGCGTGAGAATGGGCATGATGCTCTCGGCTCCTGCCGGCAACGACATCCTTTTCGACGAAACGCTTTGCGAGCAAGGTCGCAACTTCAACAATAAGATATGGAATGCCTTCCGCCTGATAAAAGGATGGAGCGTGGAAGATACTGCCCAACCCGAGGTCAACAAGATTGCGGTAGAGTGGTTTGAAGCGAAACTGAGGCAAGCCAATGCCGAAATCAACGAGCAATTCCACAAGTACCGCATATCCGAAGCCTTGATGGTGGTTTACAAGCTCTTTTGGGACGAGTTCTCGAGTTGGTATCTCGAAATGGTGAAGCCTGCTTATGGTTCGCCCATCGATTCTGCAACCTACGAAGCCACCCTGCGCTTCTTCAATACGTTGTTGCTGATGCTTCATCCGTTCATGCCGTTTATTACCGAAGAGTTATGGCAACATATCTACGAGCGTGAAGAAGGTGCTTCCATTATGAGAGAGAATCTCGAACTTCCCGTTTTCACAGATAAGGAAGATGCACTGACGGCCGATATAGAGCAGGTGAAACTCATTGTAAGCGGTGTGCGCATGGTGCGCAATCAGAAGAACATTCCGCCGAAAGAAGAGATGTCGCTGATAGCCGTAGGCCGCAACAACTACGAGAAGTATGCTGCTGTCATCAGCAAAATGGCTAACTTGTCGGCCTTTGAAACATCGGCAGACAAGCCTGCAGACGCTTCTGCTTTCATGGTTGGTACGGACGAGTTTGCCGTTCCTGTAGGCAGTCTCATCGACGTGGCTGCGGAGATAGAGAAGCAGGAGGCACAGCTCAAGCATTTGGAAGGTTTTCTTGAGAGCGTGAAGCGCAAACTGTCCAACGAAAGGTTTGTTGCCAATGCGCCCGAAGCTGTCGTGGCACTCGAAAGACAGAAGCAAAGCGACTCGGAGGAGAAGATTGCGGCACTGAAGGAATCGCTGGCCGAGCTGCGAAAGAAGCAGTAAGGCATTGCGGTTTTTCAATACTTATCAAACGGATATGAAGCGGTCATTGTTACACACCCTGCTTACGGCATTGCTTGTGGCGATGGCCGTTTCTGCATTTGTTTCCTGCCATGACGACGATGGCGGCAGAGCGAAACCTATAGAAGGTTCGACTACTTTCATCATGTACTTTCCGTGGTCAGGCAACGATATTTACCCCTATTTTCTGAAGAATATCGCCGATATGGAGAAAGCGGTAGGTCATCGGCAGACTGTATTGACAGGCAAGCGGTTGATGGTATTTATATCGCAGTCGGAGACCACGGCCGTACTCTTTGAAGTGAAGCAAAGGGGAACGGTTCTTGTACGTGATACGCTGAAAAAATATATTTCGCCAGTACTTAACACTGCTGCTGGCATTCATGCGATATTCGGCGACATCAAGGCCAAGGCACCGTCAGAGCGTTATGCTATGACGATAGGTAGCCACGGCATGGGTTGGCTGCCACCGGGAGCAAGGGTAGACAGACTGCCTCAAAATCGCAGTTGCAGGATACAGAGACAGTTTCCTCTGACAAGGTATTTTGGTCACGGCCGTTTCGCTGCATTTCAGACGGAGGTGAAGACGTTAGCCGAGGCTTTGCGGAGGGCAGCTATGCATATGGACTTCATCTTGTTTGACGATTGCTACATGGCCAATATCGAGACAGCCTACGACCTGCGCAAGGTAGCCGATTTCCTTATTGCTTCTACCTGCGAGGTGATGATAGAGGGAGTACCCTATGCCATGGTGGGGCAAAATCTGCTCGAAAGAGACTACGGCGGTGTGTGTCGTGGCTTCATTGATTTCTATTCGGCCTTTTTCACACCCTGCGGAACACTGTCGGTCGTTGATTGCCGAGAGGTGGAGGGCATGGCGGAAGTCATGCGTGAAATCAATCGCCGTTATGTATTCGATGCCGCACAGTATGAGGGACGTTTACAAAAACTCGATGGCATTTCGCCCACAATATTCTACGATTTCGGTGACTATGTGACCAACCTGTGTACCGACGGGGCGTTGTATGAACGCTATCGCCAACAGCTCGCCAGGCTGGTTGTACACAGGGTCAATACGCCCACATTTTATTCTGTCTACAATCAGGTACAGACGCCCATCCTGACGTTTTCGGGTATAACCATTTCTGACCCCTCGCTTCACCCTTCGGCCATCGAACAAAAGAGGCAGACGGCATGGCATCAGGCCACGCACTAAAAATATCAAGTTCGGTCGCTTTCATATAAAAAAACTCGTGGGGCTTGTCATCCCGACATGTCCCACGAGCCTCCGGAAGGAAATAAATATATTCTGAACTAATTAAAACCTCCCGGAGAGTCAGTTTTATAAATCATTAATTTGAATGATTCTGCGCGACAGGCCGTTGTGTTTCTATTTGTGTTGTGTATTTCCCGTCATCAGCCGTCCGCCGATGGTTTCATGGCCGGGAAGCGGCCTGTCTGAAAAAACAGGGAATGCGTCGTCGCGACGAACTCCCTGTATAAACTCAGAGAGTTTTAAACAAGTTTTCAATAACTATACTATTTTACTTTGTATGTGATGAGAATAATCTCCCGAATGAACTGGAGGCATTTTTCTACGGTTCTTCGGGTTTCGGTGCAGAGGGGCTGGATTGCCCTATCTGTTTCAGTTCGATGCCCTGTAGGAACTGCTTGCGCCTTGTGCGGTCGGTTGCCGTCCATCGTGTTTCGGGCTGGAAGTTCAGGCGAATGCCCCTGATGTGCGTCGCAGGGTTGAAGTCTTTCGGCGTTTCGGCCGCCGCACTGCTCAATCCTACCTTGAATGAGCCGAAGCCGTCGAGCACCACGCGGTCTCCATTCTTCAGGTGGCGGCTCATCGAGTTCACCAGTTCGCTCAGCACTGCATACACATCGGCCTGCTTGGCCGTCGTGTTTTCCTGAATCTCACGGCTGATTTCGTCCAGCCTCACCACGTCGTCCACGACCGCACGTGCATACCATTTGCCCTTGTTGGGGCTTGTCTTTCTCTGCTCTTGATAGAGCCTGTACTTTACTGCCATAACTAATTGATTTTTAATTGTTTGTATTTAATCTGTAAAAAGCTATGCTTTTGACTCTAAAAACCTATGCTTTTGATTGTAAAGAGTTATGCTTTTTAGAGTCAAAACCTATGCTTTTTAGAGTCAAAAGCATAGGTTCTTATAAAATAATGTTTATCAGTCTGTTAGAGGACTGTTTTTTACTGGCTTTCATACGGCAGAAAACCGCCTTTCGGAAAGAAAAAAGCCTGTTTTCTGCCGTGTTATATGTCAGTATGTCAAAGAGCAACGGAGCGTTTGTAACGGCCCTTGCATTGTTGTTTCTTCTTTGCTGAATTTGTGTGTTGAGGTATTAGAACCTTCCTGCCTCAATACATTCAGTTGGTTTCTGCCACAGGGCGGACAGAGAAGCCATGCGAACGACCATTTCGGTGACAGGGATGCACTCCATCCTCTCGAGAAAGAAGGAATTGCGGAGCTTCATCAAATGTCAAAGGCATAGCTGTCCAATAGTAGCCCACTTTCCACATATATTGGGTGTCAGGCGTGCCTTGCTCACCAGTGCGACAACCAGAAGCAGGGAAGAAAAGGGTGGCAGTGGGATTGCTTATCTTATTATTAAATGTATAGCCCGTGGTCCAAACTCCGGTATTATTTATCGGCCCACCATTCTGGCCGTTCCGTGTGAAACCTGTAAAGGCATTGCTGGCACACATCGAAAAACCGGCAGGATTGGGGTCGTAGATAGTCTTGCGGACAGGATTGTCGTTATAGCCTGTTGTCGTATTGTCCATTGACCAAAGGTTATAATACCTGTAGCCATAGTTCTCATCATGCCAAGAAGAACCATAGGTATAAACCACACCGGGATTCTGGATGCCGTTTGTGATGGACATGTTATTGCCTCCGATACTAATCCCAGCTCTGTTCTCTACAGAAAAGGCATCCTTCCGACCCTCTTGATAGAGGGTATTAATGGCTTTGCGCTCATGGTAAGGATTTTGCGTTATCACAAATGTCGCTTCCGCATTACCGATAGTCTGTTTCACTTTTACCACCACGCTACGGGGAGACTCATAGGTCGTTTTCTTCCATTCTGTATATTTCTGCCCGAGATTCTCTTTTGTAAACTTGTATGTCTTACCTTGATAGTTTGTGCATTCCGTCACATCCAGCACATCATCGGGGGCAAACCACAAATGCCAACTCCAAAGAACTGTATTTGCACTGTTTTTTACCGCAACGACAACATTGCCTTGATTGATGGAAGACTGCGGCATGTGGAATGTCAAATAGTCATCGGTTGCGTCATAAATGGTATTTGCTCCATAGACACTAAGGCTGAGGTTCTGGCTGGTCAAGCCGTCAATATCTGTCCATACAATTTCTGCATGGCTGGGTCTGTTGGCACGGTTGTTTGTTTGTGAGATATACGGAGATGAAATATCAGCACCATTATGGTCTTTGAATGTTTTCAATATAGGATTTGTGGTGGTTGATGTGTTACTTGTGTAAACGGAACCTGTGTTTGTGATGCCATTTTTGATGGCATTGCCATATATGAGAGGTAGTTTGTAGTAGCCCGGCGCAGAGATGACATAACAATTGGCCGTGTTGCGAGAAGTTGTGTTACCCTTGATGTCATGAGTGGAAAGATCCCAGGGATAATTTGCTACTCCTCTTGGTGTCGCATTCTTAATGGTGGCTTCACGCTGTGCCTTGAAATCTTCGATATAGCTGTTGGCGTCAATTGATGCCGTTCCTGCATCTGCCGCTGTTCCACCGTTGCCATTCATCTTGCTGAGTGATGTAAGCCAAGCTGGCTTCTCGTCCATGGAGAAAGTGCCGTTTCCGTCCGCATCATATCCTACCACTTCCCACGGCACGGCCTGCTGCTGGGTGTTCCCTGCCTGCTGGCGGTAGCTGGTAATAGTATAAGGGCTTGATGTCTCGTTGTAATTCAGTGCATTGCTGCCTGAAGCAAAAATCTTCCATTCCCAGTTGCTGGACAGGTTGTTGGACAACGTGTAGGTCTTGGTGGTGTTGGGCTTCCACTCTCCCTTGAGGGTCGTCGTGACGGTCTTTCCATCGGAAAAGGTGATGCGCACTTTCACTCCCTTTCCTGTAAGTTGCTGAGGCAGCATGAGGAAAGTCTGGTCGTTGTTGGTGATGGCGGAGTTTATTGCCGCGGAAGTGTTGAAGTTGAGGTTGTCGAGCGTGAAGGTTGCAGGTGTACTCTGATTGCCCCATCCTGATCCGATGGTGTAACGTCCCTTTGAGCAGGCATTGAGGATTTCTATTTTCTTGATGACCCAGTTGTAGGAAAGGTTGTTGCCCACGGCAAACTTCACCGCCGTGAGCGTATGGGTGAATGCGAGTGGGACATTCGGAGCCGTACCACTTCCGTTGTAGGTAATGTCTGAGGTCTTGGCAAACATCAGGTCTTTCTGCTTCATCACATCGGCGTTGACGGTAAAGTCCACCCAGGGTTCGCCCGTCTCGCTGGACGTCGATAGTTGCATGCCCGACTCGGCACTGCCTGCATAGGGATAAAAGGCATAGAAGCGGCGTGTGGGGTCGGATGCATTCCAAAACTGTGTGTTGTAGAGTGTGCCGTCAGAGCGTACCTGCTCATTGTGGAATACATAGGAAACAGGGGTTCCGCCCTTGCATCCGTGCAGCGAGAAGTCTGCGTCGATGACCGTCTTGATGGCTGCACGACTCCGTGGCGTGTCAGTTTGCTTGATGGGGTTTACACCCTCTATGGTAGTTTCCTCGAAGCAGGGGCTGAAGCCATTGATGTCGCTTTCGGCTTTCAGTGTGCGGGGTGTGAGGTCTTCTGCCGTGAGCAATGGCATGTCTGCACGACCCGGAGACTGCTTTTTTGTTTCGGTATCGTCGCCGGTGACAGGTTGCTGTACCTCACTGATGTCAAAGCGTATGGACATCCTGCCGTTTTCGCTGCCGTTATTGGCGTTGTCGTCATCGGTACATGATACGGCAAACGTGAGCAGTGTAGCCGCAAATGACAGGAACAAGAGATTTTTCTTTTTCATATTATACATTTAACTGATTATTAACTTTGTGATTTTATTAGCATTCTCTTTGGAAACGGTCTTTGGGCATTCAGTTTACTCCCAAAGATTGTTTCTTTTGGCTGGCGAGGAAGTGCCTTCTTCTTCACCACCAAGTTCCTCTTTGCCATCATCACTGAAACCAGGGGTAACGATAGGTTGGGTTGTGATAGGAGGACTGCCGGCAAGAATGTGCGTGACACCCGATAATACAATCACTTTACATTCAGGCCTGCAATAGGGTCTTTTTCCTGTTTTTTCTTCATTCATGATTGGTTTGTTTTTTTGACGGACATATCCCCATATATGTCCTATGGATTGAACTAAAACTGTAATTCAGACATAAATGAGGTTATGTCCCTGTTGTTGTCAATAGAGAGATGGATGTTATTACGGAGATTTTCCGGCTTAATGGATGGTTCCGAAAAAGCACAGAATAGAGGACAGAAGAAACTCGTATAAGCCCTTTGTCTATAGGAAATGCGACCGTTTTTCGCGCGCGCGTATGCGAGAGGAGCTACACTAGTAGCGAATGTGTGTGTGTGTGTGTGTGTGTGTGTGTGTGTTAGCAAATTATTTGGAATGGCCAAATAATTTGCCGTGTTTTTTCGAAAATATCCAACAAATTCCGACACACGCCTATACCTTATATTAATATATAAGGAACACCACAACTTCTTGATATGTCTTTTGGCTAAGTTCACAATCTTTTTAAGACTTATACGGCCGCAAAGGTATGTAAAGTTTTCCGAACACACAAATGTTTTGCAAGGAAAAATTATCATAAGGCTGAAACAGAGGATGAAAGAACCGTCTTTCTCTCTTTGGTTTATCTGTGAACAGGTAAGGTAATTTGTCGACAGCAACGCATATCGACCGTAGATATAGAAAGAGGCTGTGGAAACTCGATAAAGACTTTTAGGGACTCTGAGGGCGAAAAAAAGGTGTGCTACTCTCGGAATCGAGAAAAAAGAATTACCTTTGCAAACATCTTAAGCAATCGTTTTTATGACCGACAATACAGCAAGAACGGCAGGTGGCAACCCTTTCTTTAAGCCGTATGCCACGCCCCATGGCACTGTGCCTTTCGACAAAATATCATTTGAACACTTCGAGGAAGCCTTCATTGAGGGCATGAGACGCTCGAAAGAACTGGTGGACAAGACAGTCAGCAACCCTGCCAAGCCAACCTTCGACAATACCATCATCGACGCAGAGGGAGAGTACGACGACTTCTACTACAGTCTGCTCGACCGTGTGGCGACCGTGTTCTTCAACCTGATGAGCGCAGAGACCAACGACGATATGGAACAGCTGGCACAAAAGATGCAGCCCCTGCTGACGCAGCATGCCAACGACATCACGCTCAACAAGGAATACTTCGGACGCATCAAGACTGTGCACCGCCACCACCGCCGGCTTACAGATGAAGAGAAGATGCTGCTTGAAAAGAGCTATAACGGCTTTGTGAGAAGCGGTGCACTGCTCGACGACGAAGGAAAGGAAAAACTCAGGCAGCTCACAGAAGAGGCAGGCATGCTCTCACTCCAGTTTTCGCAAAACCTGCTTAAGGAGCGCAAGGCCTTCGTCTTGCACCTCACGGATGAAAGGCAGCTCGACGGATTGCCTAACACTGCCATCGAAGCTGCACGGGAGACCGCACGAGAGAAAGGACTCGAAGGATGGGCGTTCACGCTTGATGCACCGAGCATGGGGCCTTTCATGCAGCATTCCACGCAGAGAGAACTCAGAGAGAAAATGTATATGGCATACAATACGCTCTGTACGCACGACAACACGGAAAACAATCTTGACGTTTGCAAACGCATCATCAATATCAGGAGAGAGACGGCACAGCTACTGGGATATCGTACCTTTGCCGACTATGTGCTCAAAAAGCGCATGGCAGGAAAGTCGAAAAACGTATACAAACTGCTGAATGACCTCATAGACGCCTACAAGCCCACGGCCATGAGGGAAAGAGAAGAAGTGGCTGCGATGGCCAGAAAGATGAACGGAAACGACTTCAAGGTAAAGCCGTGGGACATGGCATTCTACTCGCACAAGTTACAGATGAAACGATTCAATATTGACTCGGAGATGCTGCGCCCGTATCTTGAACTCTCCAAAGTTATTCAAGGTGTCTTCGGGCTGGCCAACAGGCTCTATGGCATTACCTTCAGGGAAAACCCCGACATACCTGTATATCACCCCGATGTCAAGGCATACGAGGTGTTTGATTATGATGAATCGTTTCTCGCCGTCTTCTATGCCGACTTCCATCCACGCAAAGGCAAGCAGGGAGGAGCATGGATGACAGAATATCAGGGACAGTGGATTGACCGCAAGGGATGTAACCACCGGCCGCACGTCAGTGTAGTGATGAACTTCACCAAACCTACGGCAGAGACACCTGCATTGCTCACGCTCGATGAGGTGACAACCTTCCTGCATGAGTTCGGACACGCCCTGCATGGCATGTTTGCCAATACGCGTTTCGAGAGCCTGTCGGGCACAAGCGTATGGTGGGATTTCGTAGAACTGCCATCGCAGTTTATGGAAAACTTTGCCATCGAAAAAGACTTCCTGCGGACTTTCGCCGTGCATTACCAGACTGGCGAGCCTCTGCCCGAAGAACTCATCAGGCGCATCGTGAGAAGCCGCAACTTCATGGCGGCAAGCGCATGCCTGAGGCAAGTGAGCTTCGGACTGCTCGACATGGCATACTATACCAAGAAAGAACCGTTTGAGGAAGATATTATCGACTTTGAGAAAAAGGCATGGAAGAAGGCCGTACTCGGAAGGCAACTCCCGCAAACTTGCATGACAGCACAATTTTCGCACATCATGGCAGGAGGATATGCCGCAGGATACTATAGCTACAAATGGGCGGAAGTGCTTGAGGCCGATGCATTCGGAGTGTTTAAGAAGAAAGGCATCTTCAACAGGGAAACGGCACAGAAATTCAGGGATTGCATCCTCTCGAAAGGAGGAACGGAACACCCTATGACATTATATAAACGATTCAGAGGAAGTGAACCTTCCATCAAAGCATTATTGAAACGCAATGGAATCAAGCAAAGCAACTGAAAAGCAAAGAGAACTGGACGAACGTTACTTGCGCATGGCTCGTGTGTGGGCGGAAAACAGCTACTGCGTGCGTAGGAAAGTGGGAGCCTTGGTCGTGAAAGACAAGATGATAATCAGTGACGGCTACAATGGTACGCCGAGCGGATTCGAGAATGTGTGCGAAGACCCCAACGATGTCACTAAGCCTTACGTACTCCATGCCGAGGCCAATGCTATTACTAAGCTCGCACGCTCGTCCAACAACAGCGACGGCTCAACACTGTATGTTACGGCATCGCCCTGCATTGAATGTGCCAAACTTATCATTCAGGCAGGCATCAAGCGTGTGGTCTATGGCGAACGCTATCGTCTCGAAGACGGAATCGAACTGTTGAAAAGAGCCAAGATAGAAGTATGTTACCTAAATATCAATCATCATGAATCTGATTAAAACCAAACGCTTTATGCCGCTGATGCTGGCAATCAGCGTGGTTATAGGCATTGTCATCGGCACGTTCTATGCTAACCATTTCTCAGGAAACAGACTGAACATCATCAATTCCGGCAGCAGCCGGCTCAATAATCTTTTGCGGATTATTGACGACCAATATGTGGACACGGTGAACATTGACAGCCTCGTGGAGAAAACCATGCCGCTCATTCTTGCGGAACTCGACCCGCATTCTGTCTATATCAGCGCAAAGGATGTGCAGGCAGCCAACGATGATTTGAGAGGAGCTTTCTCGGGCATCGGCGTCGAGTTTGTCATTCGTGAAGACACTATCCGCATCCAGAACGTCATCAGTAACGGCCCGGCAGAGCAGGCTGGCATCTTGGCCGGTGACAAGATAGTGAGTGTAGACGGTAAGTCTTTCGTAGGAAAATCGGTGACTAATGAAGAAGCTATGCGCCGGCTGAAAGGCCCGAAGGGAACTAAGGTGACCATCGGCGTAATGAGATACAAACAGAAGGGTGTACAGACCTTTACCATCAAGCGTGACGACATTGAGACCAAGAGCATTGCTGCAACCTATATGCTCGATGACAATACAGGTTATATACGCATCAAGAGTTTCGGAGAAAAGACCTATTATGAGTTTCTTACGTCTCTGGCGCAGTTGTCGCAAGAAGGTTTCAGCAACCTTGTCATCGACTTGCGAGACAATTCGGGCGGTCTGATGAAGGAAGCTATTCGCATTTCCAACGAGTTTTTGCCTGCCAACCGGATTATAGTTTATACCGAAGGTCGCAAGAGTCCTCGTCAGGAGTTTCGCAGTGACGGGCGTGGCAGTTGCCAACGCTTGCCCCTTGTCGTACTGATTAACGAAGGGTCAGCCTCTGCCTCGGAAATCTTTGCCGGTGCCATGCAAGACAACGACCGTGCTACCATTATCGGGCGTCGTTCGTTTGGCAAAGGATTGGTTCAACAACAAATTGAGTTTTCCGATCACAGCATGTTACGCCTTACCATTGCCCGATATTACACACCTTCCGGACGTTGCATTCAGAAGCCTTATTCTGACGGGAATGACAAGAACTATGAAGAAGACTTGCTGCTGCGCTACCGTCATGGCGAGTTCTTCTCGCAAGACAGCATCCGCCATTCGGGCATGGCCTACAAGACTTCCAGCGGCCGAACGGTCTATGGAGGCGGAGGCATTACGCCCGATGTCTTCATCGCCGAAGACACTCTTGGCATTACCTCTTATTATAAGGAGGCATTGATGAGCGGTCTGATGTTGCAGTTCGCTTATGACTTTACCGACCAAAACAGACCTGTATTGAAGCAATATACCGAGATGTCTGCGCTTCTGCAGTATCTGAAACGCCAGCGACTGGTAGAACAGTTTGCCAACTATGCTGCTAAAAAAGGCTTGCAGCGTCGCAATCTCCTGTTACAGAAGTCTCACAGCTTGTTTGAGCGGTTCCTCAACAGTCGTGTTATTTACACCATGCTTAATGAAGATGCGTGGGTAAGATACATTAACCTTGATGACCCGACTATCAAAACTGCTTTGGAAATTATGCGGAAAGGAAAGGCTTTCCCGGCCAAGCCGGAGCAGAAGAAAGGGAATGGCAATGGCTCAAAAGATAAGAAAGCTCAGAAAAATAACCAGAGAAAGGGATGACCAAGAGTGAAATAAGAGAAGAGATATTGCGGCGGAAGCAGCAATATAGCAGGCAACAGCGTGACGAACTGTCAAGTCCGATAATGGATAAACTTCTTGCACATCCTCGTATTGCCGATGCGCAGACTATCCTGATGTATTATTCTTTGCCAGATGAGGTAAACACCCATCAAACAGTCGACCAACTGTTAGGTATGGGCAAGCGTGTACTTCTGCCCGTTGTTGTCGATGCAGAAAATCTTGAGATACGTTGCTATGAAAGCAACAATGACTTGCGTGAGGGGGCTTTTCACATCATGGAGCCCATAGGCCGACCCTTTACTGATTTTGCTTCTTTGGAGATTGGTGTCATACCCGGTATGGGATTTGATGCTCAAGGCCATCGGTTGGGACGTGGAAAAGGTTATTACGACCGTTTGCTGGCTCAACTTCCTCACATGTATAAACTGGGTGTTTGCTTTGATTTCCAAAAGGTTGAACAGATTCCGGTCACTCAGTTTGACATTACGATGGACGAAATACTCTGATAAGAAAGGGTTTTTGTCTCTTCCATGCAGAACGTTTTCCAAATCAATGACTTGCATGCGAAGTTCTGGAAACGATTTGCATGTGGGCATGGGTACATGTTTTTCTTAATCCCAAATCGGTCATTAGACCGCCAACACTACATTACTCACTGAAGATGATGCTTACCGACTGATTTCGGTCGCTTGCCGGCATCTTCTCTGCCGTTCTTCCTCGGCGTAGCCCGCTACGCCATTGGCAAAAGCGGCAGACAATCTGCCCGACATACGAACATAATCAGTACGGTCTCTAATGACCGAATTGGATTTATCCGTGTCGTTTTTTCTCGACATGCAAAAACTGTGCCGATTAACAATTCGGCTGTTAACCAGAGAGGAAAAAACGGTCGGTGAAAAATGGCGAAACAGAAACTGAAAAACGGTTTTTGAGGAGTAAAAAGCCCGTTTTTCACCCTCATTTTTGCAAGTGAACATCAATTGGAAGGCAAACGTTCATCAATTGAAGGGCAATTAATGAACGTTTGCAAGGTGAGTGTTCACCTTTTGCAAGCCGTTTTTTGCCGTTTTTGGCCCTATTTTTTGACCTTCCGAAAAGTGGATGTTGATTATCAATGAGTTACAAATTCGATTTTTGGCGTTATTTTCGGACACGGACACGGTCGGCCGAAAATTCTTCAAGCATTTGAGGGAATATTGGTTAACTC
>JAXFLJ010000033.1:0-9625 GCA_034183335.1 Prevotella sp. | reverse complement strand
ATACAGAGAGTTTTCGTTAAATTCGTGCTGGCATAGGAGTGGTTGCTCCGTTTTAACCGTTTGGTAATCACTCATAAAGTGTCGAAAAGCATTTCACTCCTACAACTTTTAGACGATTGTCTTATATCGAACTCACGTTATTAGATTGACACATGCAGGTTCAGGAAGATGGGTGTGGTTATCCGATGCGGAGGGTAGGGTGTGAAGGTTGTCTTGCAGCAGACGGGAAAAGGGCTGAACCAACACATTCATGGTTCAACCCTTTTGTTTGTACGTGTGCAGTAGGCCTGCTTATAGCGTATATTGCTCTTTATTTGCAGCCCGGGCAATGGGGTTTGAGCTGCTGGAAGAAGTCATTGCCCTTGTCGTCTACGAGTATGAAGGCGGGGAAGTCTTCTACCTCTATCTTCCATACGGCTTCCATGCCCAGTTCGGGATATTCCACACACTCGATAGACTTGATGTTGTTCATAGCCAGCACGGCAGCAGGGCCGCCGATGGAGCCGAGGTAGAATCCGCCGTGCTTCTTGCAGGCATCAGTCACTTGCTGCGTGCGGTTGCCTTTGGCAATCATTACCATCGAGCCGCCTTTGGCCTGAAATTCGTCTACATAGGGATCCATGCGCTGTGCCGTGGTCGGCCCCATTGAACCGCAGGGCATTCCCTTCGGGGTCTTGGCAGGGCCGGCGTAATAGACAGGATGATTCTTAAAGTAGTCGGGCAGCCCCTCTCCGCTGTCGAGGCGTGCCTTGAGTTTGGCGTGAGCGATGTCTCTGGCCACGATAATGGTGCCGTTGAGACTCAGGCGTGTGCTGACGGGATGCTGAGACAAGATGCGGCACACCTCGCTCATGGGTTGGTTGAGGTCAATGCGTACCACGTCGCCCTCGCTGGCATGGCGCAGCTCTTCGGGGATGAGGTCGCCCGGATGGTCGTCCATCTTTTCAATCCAGATGCCGTCTTGGTTGATTTTTGCCTTGATGTTACGGTCGGCCGAACAGCTCACGCCCATGCCGATGGGGCAGGATGCTCCATGGCGTGGCAAGCGGATGACGCGGATGTCGTGGGCGATGTATTTGCCGCCGAACTGTGCTCCGAGCCCAATCTTGTATGCCTCGTCGAGCAAGGTCTTCTCAAGCTCTATGTCACGGAAAGCCCGTCCGGTCTCGTCACCTGTTGTGGGCAGGCTGTCATAGTAGTGAGTAGAGGCCAGCTTGACGGTGAGCAAGTTGCGTTCTGCGCTTGTGCCTCCGATGACGAAGGCAATGTGGTAGGGAGGGCAGGCCGCCGTGCCGAGTGTCTTGATTTTCTCAACGAGGAAAGGTACGAGTGTCGACGGGTTTTGTATGCGTGCCTTGGTCTCCTGATAAAGATAACTCTTGTTGGCTGAGCCTCCGCCTTTGGTTACGCAGAGGAAATGATATTCCATGCCCTCGGTTGCCTCGATGTCTATTTGTGCCGGCAGGTTGCAGCGTGTGTTCACCTCGTCATACATCGTGAGCGGTGCATTCTGCGAGTAGCGAAGGTTCTCCTGTGTGTAAGTGTTGTAGACGCCGAGCGAGAGAGCTTCTTCGTCGCAGAAGTCCGTCCACACGCGTTGTCCTTTCTCGCCGTGTATGATTGCCGTTCCTGTGTCTTGGCAAAGCGGCAACTGTCCCTTGGCCGACACTTCTGCATTGCGCAGCATGGTCAGAGCCACATACTTGTCGTTGTCAGAGGCTTCGGGATCTGTGAGAATTTTTGCCACCTGCTCGTTGTGTGCACGGCGCAGGAGGAACGATACATCCCTGAAGGCCGTCTGTGCCATCAACGTAAGTGCTTCTTGTGTAACTTTCAGGATGGGTTTCCCCTCAAACTCGCTCATGCTGACGCCTTCTTTGGTCAGCAGGTAATACTCGGTATCGTCCTTTCCCAATTGGAACATGGGTGCATACCTGAATTCCGGTGTTGTAGCCATAATGCTTTGTGTTTTTATATTAATATCATGTATGTTGCCTAATCTTCTGATGTATGCCGTTTTTATCATTCAGTGCATATCGTTTGGCCTATATATAAATAAGGTATATTCCACTTTCTCAGTTGACCGTCCACACCATCCATTGCTCGGCCGTCTATTTTCGATAGTTGAGGGGGCGGTTGTTGGCAGTTGGTCTTACGTCAGGCTGGCCAGTGGTGCAAAAGTAGTGATTTTCATTGAAACGGCAAAATCTCTCCGATGACGTCATCCCTTATTTTCCTGTGAAAGCCCTTGTCTTGGCAGTTCCTGCAACAGCTTGCTTCATGATATAAATACTTGTCGGAACGAAAATAACGAAAAAGATGTTTTTCTTTTGCCATATCAAAAAAAGATTTTACCTTTGCCCCGATTAAACTTATATATACGATATTTATACTATGGACAAAAAAACTATCGTTATTGGTGTGATAGGTGCCGACGCACACGCTGTCGGTAATAAAATTATCGACCTTACGCTCCACAACCACGGTTTCAATGTGGTCAATTTGGGCGTGATGGTTTCTCAGGAAGAATTTATCAATGCTGCCATCGAGACCAAAGCTGATGCCATCATCGTTTCTTCGCTCTACGGACACGGAGAGATTGACTGCATGGGAATGAGAGATAAATGCAATGAGGCAGGCCTGAAGGGAATTCCTCTTTTTGTCGGAGGAAACCTCGTGGTGGGAAAACAAAACTTTGAAGACGTGAAAGAGCGTTTTCATAATATGGGTTTTGACTATGTTTATCCACCAAGCACACCCATAGAAGATACCATTATAGATCTTGAGAAAGAACTGAAAATGGTGTGATACCGAATATCGGCACGACGATGAATATTTTAGCAGTGGATATAGGCAGTACGTTTACTAAACTGACTGCCATTGATGGCGAACAGCGGCGGATTGTCGGTACAGCCCAATCTTTCACTACCATTGAGGATGACGTAATGATTGGCTTTGAGAATGCGTTGGCCATTCTTACGGAAAATCGAGAGGGAAATCCCTGTGCTGGCTTTGCATACGACCAGTTGCTTGTATGCAGTTCGGCGGCAGGAGGGCTCAAGATGGTGGCTTTAGGACTGGTTCCTGACCTGACGGCTAAAGCCGCACGCACAGCTGCATCGAATGCCGGAGCTAAGGTGATGAAAACCTTTGCCTATGAAATCAGTCATCAGGAACAAGAAGAAATCTACCGCATCAATCCTGACCTGATATTGCTTTGCGGAGGAACTGATGGAGGCAATAAGGAAGTAATCATTGCCAATGCACGTCGTCTGTGTCAGATAGACAGAAAATTTACTACCATCGTGGCCGGGAATAAGAGTGCCGCCGATGAAATCAACGAAATCTTTACCCAAGCAGGCAAGGACTACGTCATTACGGAGAATGTCATGCCTGAGTTTAACAAGCTCAACATTGAGCCGGCACGGGATGCCATTCGCTCACTCTTTATCTCACGCATCGTAGAAGCTAAAGGCCTCAACAAGATGCAGGCCAAAACCCCTTATAAGATTATACCGACTCCGTTGGCTGTACTGCAAGCCTGTGAACTTTATAGTAAAGGAACCAAGAAGCAGGAAGGCAAAGGAGACCTTATGGCTGTGGATATTGGAGGTGCTACCACCGACGTCTACTCAATGGCCAACGGTAAACCTACTATGGAGAGCACTCTCGTCAAAGGACTTCCGGAGCCTTGGAGCAAACGGACTGTGGAAGGTGACTTGGGCATGAGGTATAGCCTAAAACATGTTTTCGACCATATCAAAGACATGCATGCCACAGGTGAAATCGACCTTGGAAAGGTGGAAGCGTGGGTAGAACGTTGTTCCAATGCGCCCGACACGCTGCCTTGTCCCAACTCAGAGGAAGAACAGATAGAGGAATTCCTTGGTCGTTCGGCCGTTGCCATGGCCGTAGAACGACATAGCGGAAAACTGGAAGCCGTCTATACACCATTCGGCCTTATGCACACGCTCGAAGGAAAAGACTTGATGGAAGTGCCGACCATCATCGGAATTGGAGGCGTGGTACGCAACAGCCGGCATCCGCAAGAAATACTCAAGGGTTGTCTGTATGACCTGCAACATCCCACATCGGCCAAACCCAAACAACCTACTTTTTATTTAGATAAGAAATATATCTTTGCTGCCATGGGGCTACTCAGTTCCGTTGACCCCGAACTGGCATTTGAATTGCTTGACAAAGAGACGGGCAAACTGGATTTCAAATGTGATGTTATCACAGAAGATATCAGCCAGTCAACATCGGCACAGGATATAACCCCACCATGCTGCGGTGGATGCTGACAACAGAAAATCATAACTTAAATTATAATATTACTATACGTATGGATACGGAACTCAGAAACAAAAGGCTTCCAGATGACGTTTTTATGGCGGAGCGTAAAGAGGTGCTCCAGCAATGGCCTACCGGTAAGGAAATCGACTTTCAGGAGGCGGTAGATTATCAATTGTCAATCCCCAAAGAAAAACGATTTGGCGACAAACTGGCCAAAGCCGAAAAAGAAGGAGTTACACTCATTCAGCCTCGTGCTGGTGTTGCACTCTATCAAGAGCAGATAGAACTGCTTCAATATCTTGAGAACAAAGGAAAGGCTGACCTCCTTCCGACAACCATCGACAGTTATACGCGCTTGAACCGATACAACGAGTGTCAGGTAGGTATTACCAAGAGCCAACAGTCTGGTCGCTCGATGCTCAATGGTTTCCCTGCTGTAAACTATGGAGCTAAAGTTTGCCGCATGGTGACTTCAGCACTCAAGAATCCTGTACAGGTAAGACACGGAACGCCTGACGCACGCTTGCTGACGGAAATATCCATCGCCGGAGGATTTACTTCGTATGAAGGAGGTGGCATTTCTTACAACATTCCGTATTCAAAAAATCACTCTATAGAAAAGACCATTCGCCACTGGCAATATGCCGACCGCCTTGTCGGAATGTATGAAGAGGCAGGCGTAAGCATCAACCGCGAGCCGTTTGGTCCTCTGACAGGTACGCTCATTCCACCTTGTATTTCCAACTCTGTGGCTATTCTCGAAGCATTGCTCGCCGCTACGCAAGGAGTCAAGGAC
Organism: Prevotella sp.; assembly: GCA_034183335.1. Classification (GTDB taxonomy): domain Bacteria; phylum Bacteroidota; class Bacteroidia; order Bacteroidales; family Bacteroidaceae; genus Prevotella. The sequence goes on along the minus strand of JAXFLJ010000033.1, from coordinate 4,533 downwards.
ATTACCGTAGGCTACGGACAAATTGGTAACCTTGTGCAAGACGTGGCCGCAATGCGTGCGTTGGCAAAACAGACAAAGGAATATCTCAGTAAATACGGCTTCAATGATGTGCGTGTAACCACCGTATTCCATCAGTGGATGGGTGGATTCCCGCAGGATGAGTCAAAGGCGTTCGGTGTTATCTCGTGGGGGTCTGCTGCGGCAGCTCTTGCCAAGGCTACGAAAGTTATCGTCAAGACACCACACGAAGCATACGGTGTGCCGACTAAGGAAGCAAATGCCTGTGGCTTGAAAGCCACCAAGCAGGTGATTTCAATGCTGCGCGACCAAGACTTGCGTGAGATACCTCACGTAGTAAGGGAAAGCGAAGTGATAGAAAGGGAAGTGAAGTGCATCATGGATAAGGTGGAAGAGCTCGGAAAGGGCGACATCGCCATTGGAACTGTGGCTGGATTTGAGTCGGGTGTGCTCGACATTCCGTTCGCTCCCAACAGGAACAATGCTGGTAAAGTATTGCCGGCACGTGATAATGACGGCGCTATCCGTATATTGGAAATGGGCAACTTGCCTTTCACACAAGACATCAAAGATTTCCATAGAGCCAAGCTCGAAGAGAGAGCGAAGTTTGAGAACCGAAAGGTTTCTCTGCAAATGGTGATAGATGATGTAAGTGCCATCGAAAAAGGATTCCTTGTGGGACGTCCGGAGACCGAACACATGAGGAACACGATGGATTGATGCGGAAAACAACTTCAAGACGGCTTCAGTCTTGATACCAATGTCTTTTTGATGACTTTTCAGGGAAAAGCAGTTAGTCGTGCGCCCGAAAAGGCATCAAAAAGACATTATATAAGCTATTATATAATAAGGTAAGAGGACGAACGAAATCAGAAGAAGGGCATCTGAAACGATCAAACAAGACATTTCAAATATTTCTGTAAATATAAAAATCAAACAAACCATGAAAATCAAGAAAGTAGTCTGTGCTGCCGGGAAGACCGGATTCTTCTTCGACGACCAGAAAGCAATCAAAGCCGGTGCTAAAAATGACGGCAATTTCTATGTTGGAGAACCTATGACTCCGGGGTTCACTTCGGTAAGACAAATGGGTGAGTCTATCTCTGTCATGTTTATTCTTGAAGACGGACAGGTTGCTCACGGAGATTGTGCTGCCGTGCAATACTCTGGTGCAGGTGGCCGCGACCCGCTGTTTCTCGCCGAGAACTTCATTCCCGTTATTGAAAAGGAGATAGCTCCTTTGTATGAAGGACGCGAAATCACCAATTTCCGTGAGATGGCTGACCTCGTAGACAAGATGACCTCTCCCTCAACGGGCAAAGTTTATCACACGGCCATCCGTTACGGTGTTTCTCAAGCCTGCCTTGATGCTGTGGCCAAAAGCAAGCATCAGCTTATGGCAGAGGTTATTGCAGAAGAATACGGTACGACCGTGAGCAACGAGATGGTGCCTGTCTTCACCCAGTCGGGCGATGATCGCTACATGAATGCAGACAAGATGATCATGAAAGGCGCAGCCGTGCTGCCCCATGCACTCTTCAACCACGTAGAGGAAAAAGTAGGACTGAAGGGCGAGAAGATAGAAGCCTATATCGAATGGCTCCGTAACCGTGTGCTCGACAAGAAGCCTTTTGCCGACTACAATCCGATTTTCCACATTGACGTATATGGAACGCTCGGCCTTGTTTTCAATAACGACTTCGAGAAAATCGCAGAATACATCTGCGGCTTGGCCAAGATTGCACAGCCATTCCATCTCCGTGTAGAAGGGCCGGTGGACATGGGTGAGAAGCAAAAGCAAATAGAAGCTCTGGCAGCTATCCGCCGTTTCATGGAAGAAAAAGGAACGGATGCCGAAATCGTGGCCGATGAGTGGTGTAATACCTTTGAAGATGTCATCGACTTTACCAAGGCAAAAGCCGGACACATGGCACAAATCAAGACTCCGGACCTCGGCGGAATCAACAACTCTATCGAGGCCGTTATCTATTGCAAGGAGAATGGTATGGGTGCATATCTCGGCGGAACATGTAACGAAACCAACCGTTCGGCAGAAGTGGGAGCGCATGTTGCCATGGCTACACAACCCAAGCAGTATCTGGCCAAGCCGGGCATGGGTGTAGACGAAGGCTATATGATAGTGTACAACGAAATGTCGCGTATCCTTGCACTTCGCAAATAACCTTGTGTTATTGCCAAGAACGAGGCTAAACGCTGTATCAAGAAAATAACATGGCATCTATTCTGGTATGCCAAAAAAGGAAAAGACATGGATACAAACAAAAAGAAAGAAATACGCGTACTTTCTCCCACGGCGATTCTCGGCTATGGTTTTCCGATAGAATCGTTCGAGGAAGGCATGCGTCGCAAACCCGATGTGATTGCTGTTGACGCAGGTTCTACCGACCCGGGACCGTATTATCTGGGTGCAGGTTACTCCTTTACTGACCGCAATGCTGTGAAGCGCGACCTTTCCATCATGATTCCCGCCGCTTTGGAGGCCGACATCCCCGTGATGATTGGTACGGCAGGCGGAAGCGGTGCCCGTCCGCATGTAGAGGAAACCGTTGGCATCATCAAGGAGATTGCCGCCGAAATGAAGCTGCACTTCAAGATGGCTGTCATCCAGTCGGAGTTTGAAAAAGAATTTGTTAAGGAGAAAATCCGCAAGGGCGATGTTTCTCCGCTTGGCCCTGTAGCCGAACTGAAAGAGTCTGATGTAGACGAGTCGGTGCATATCGTGGCACAGATGGGCGAAGAACCGTTCATCAAAGCTATTGACGAGGGCGCACAGGTTATTCTCGCTGGTCGTAGTTATGACCCGTGTGAGTTCTCTGCTTTGGCCATCAAGCGTGGTTTCGACAAGGCCTTGGCCATTCATATGGGCAAGATACTGGAATGTGCAGCCATCACGGCACTGCCCGGCAGTGGCAGCGACTGTATGCTCGGCACGCTCCGTGAAGACAGCTTTGTGGTAGAACCGCTCAATCCCATCCGCAAGTGTACGGCTCTTTCTGTTGCGGCACACTCGCTTTACGAGAAATCCAATCCTTACGTATTGCCTGGACCGGGAGGAGCACTCGACTTGCATGACACGAAGTTCAACCAGCTTTCCGACACACAGGTAGAGGTTAGCGGAACTAAATTCATTCCCACCGAAGAATACTTTGTCAAATTGGAAGGTGTGCGTCGTGTGGGCTACCGCACCATTTCGCCGGCAGCAACTCACGACCCTGTGATGATTGCGCAAATCGACACCGTGGTAGAGAAAGTGCGTGAGCGTGTGGAAGACAATTTCCGCCATTCAGGCATGAAAGACTTCCACCTCGACTTCAAGATATACGGCAAGAAAGGCGTGATGCACATGTTCCCGCAGACGCCCGACTCTCACAGCGACGAGTTGCTCATCATTATCGAGGCGGTGGCTCCTACGCAAGAAGAAGCCAACACCATCTGCGGCTTTGCACGTTCTACGATGCTGCACTATGGCTACGAAGGGCGTGTTTCGACGGCAGGAAACCTTGCGTTCCCCTTCTCGCCGAGCGACTGCAAGATGGGGGCTGTCTATGAATTTAACGTGTACCATCTCATGCGTATCGAAGATACTTGTGCACCCTTCCCCATCGAGTATATGACATTTTGATAAGTGAAAGGAACTTGCAGGAAAGTCGGTTGCATCGCAGAAATCATTGCAACCCTTTCTTGCACAAGTTTTCCCGACACACCAATAGCAATTATTGAATATGGAAAAATATCAATTAATCAACCTTGCTTCGGTCATTAGAAGCAAAAACTCTGGTCCTTACGAATTGACCTTTGATGTGATATTCAAGGACTTCGAGACCTACGAGAAAGTGAAGGCAGCGCAAGCCATCAATAAGGCTAACTTCTGCAAGGCATACGGCATACCCGAAAGCGAGATATTCCATCTCGTTTACTTCGACCCTGCCAAAGCCGTGAAGATAACCATCCGCCGCCCTATTCCGAGCGGTGCCCTCGGCGAAACCGATGTTTATGGTGCTCAACAGCATGCGCCGCTGATGGCTATGGAAATTATGTTCTGACAGTGGCCGCCTTTGATTCGCTCTGCGAAAGACAGACCGGCGTGTCGAAGAGGCTCTGTGAATAACCGCCCCAAGTGTACAGGCAAAACATTTTGTTTTGCCTGTACACTTTTTTTGTTCTTAATCGGTCATGAGAAATTGTAGTGATTGTGTCCGGCAAGCGGATGAAATCGGTCGGTCAGCCACCCACCATTTGTGAAAATGCTTTCGTGAAAACAGCTATCCTTGCTTATCCAGATTTTATTAACCCCAATTCGGTTTAAGGCCAGCTCTTTTTAGTCCAGATTATAGTCCACAACGATTCTTTCGACCTGGTTTTAGGTCGAAGAATCATTGTTTCACGCCAATAGGTTTAGAAAAGTGAGAGCTGCCTTACTCCTGCTTCGGCCTCCATCTCAAATTCCATATTGATAGAGGGTTTTGTGTCGTAGAAAGCATAAGCAGCCATTCC
>JAXFLJ010000032.1:0-50792 GCA_034183335.1 Prevotella sp. | reverse complement strand
GTTGGCGGCGGTGGCAATGGAGGAAACAAAAACAACATATAGTAGAAAAATACATCTGTTTAAAAGATGGGACAAAGAGAAAAAAGAAACAACAATAGAGAAATAGGAAAGATAACTTACACACTTTTTAGGACACTACCCCAATGTATGGTATTTTGACTACCGATGCTTGGTAGGCACACTACCAACGGCTGGTACTTTGACTATATTCCGTATCTTGGAAAGTTGGTAACCACCAACCGGCCATTAGAGGCTGTACTGATTTCGCTTAAACCCAATTAACCATGAGACCGCCCATGCTACATTCTTCGCTGATGCTGTTGCTTTCCAACTGATTTCGTCTATTTGTCGGCATCTTCTCTGCCGTTTTTTCGACATAGTCCGCTACACTTTCGGCAAAGCCGACAGACACCCTGATCGATATCCGAACAAAATCAGTCTGGTCTCTCATTTCCGAATGGGGTTGAATGTTTGCAAATGGGTTCACAGAAAAAGGTAAACATAGGGATTGCAGTGTAAATGTAAATACGATGAACGGAGATGAAGGAGAGTGGAAGGATTATTCCGCAAAAATGTTAAATGTTCCCTTAGACTTGGCACCTATGGTGAGTTGAAGCAGGTCGTAATAGCTGCCATTGTAGATATTGAGGTCTACATAACCCTTGATACCCGGTAGTCTGCCGGCATCGGTGTGCTGCCAGAACTTCCATTTTCCTTGATATTCCACTTTCTCCACATAATAGTGTGCTATCCAATAGGGATAATCGTCAAAACGCTGGTCGCTCAGGTACTTCTCCTTGAACTTATGATAAGTGTAGATAATGGGTTTGACATGGTATTTGTCTTCCACGATGTGAAGCCATGTGAGCACATCTCGCTGAAAGTCTTCTATGGATATGTTTTGCGGAACATGTTCCACATCTAATACAGGAGGCAGGTCTCCTTCTTCCAGATGCACCTGACTGAGGAAGTAGGCCGCTTGGTCGCGAGGGGAGGTCTTGTTGCTCCAGAAATGATATGCTCCCCTGATGAAGCCGTTTTCACGTGCCTGATAGAAGTTTTCCTTAAACTTGCGGTCTGTGTGGCTTGAACCTTCGGTGGCTTTTATCATGATAAATCTCACCGGACATTTTGCTATCATGGCTTTGCGAAGTTCGCCCCAGTCTATGGTTCCTTGGTGGTGACTGATGTCTATGCCGTGTATTTCGTAGCCCGAAGGGTAGTCGGGTTCGCCAAATAATGCCCGCCAGCGAAATCCGAAAGGACTGACGAAGAGACTGTAGAATACCCAGATGTAGATGATGAGTGCAGAAAGGCCTCCTATCCAATAGGCAGCCGAGGGCAAACGCTTGAACCAAGAACGCATCTTACGGAAGAATGCAGGCGATGAAGACCGTGGCATTCTTCTCCGTCTATATTTCTTTCTGTTTGGCTGTCGTCTGTATCCTGGCATTGTTTACGGATTGATAATACTGCATTTACCGCCTCCATCGGATGGAAGAAGGCGGCAAATACAGTGTATTGTACAATGAGCTTATTTCTCTTGTTCGAGTTGCAGTGTCATGGTTGGGCGGTCGCAAACTTCCGAAGGTCCCCAATATTGTATCGGGCCGGGGTATATATATGCTGTTTCTTTTGCCCATTTCTTTCGTGAGGCGGCAAAAGCCTTGAAAGGTTTACCCTTGAGGTCTACGAGAGCTTTGCGGATAACGGGCTTCATTTCGCCGCTTCGCCGTTCCATGTTCATCATCATCGTGATGGGAACACCGCCCGCAATCCATTCGTCAGAAGGTGCTGTGGTGTTTTTGATGATGGCCATATAGCCTGTCTTGCCGTGTGCAATAAGCTGTGCCGCACTTGCCCCCAGTGCATAGCAGTAGTCTGCGTCGAAGTTAGAGGGAGCTGCGCAACGGCCTTCATAACCGAAGAAGTGGTAAAGTGCGGCAAACTTTCCGACATATTTACCTTCTTCCTTCCATTCTTCAAGTTTGGCTTTGCACATGTCTGAAAGCAGTTTCTCCGTCTCGATGAGTGAAACCTGTACATTGCCGTGCGGATCTCTGTCGAGTGAAAGCTGTCTTCCCACATCGTGAGGCAATGTCTTAAAGGTTACGGCATTCTCAGGAGAGAGGTGCGAAAGAATGTATTGGCGTTGTGCTTTCTTGTCTAAGTTGCGGTAGTCGTCGCCGTGAGAAGCCAGCAAGTCGTTGAGTTCGTCTATCAGTCGTCCGATGGCTGGTATAAATTCAATAAGTCCTTCGGGAATGATAATGGTTCCGAAGTTTTGTCCCCTTGCAGATCTATCTGCAATCACCCCGCACATCTGTTCTACAATTTGGTTGAGCGAGAGGTCTTTTTTCTCTATTTCCTCAGAGATGATGCACATGTTGGGACGACATTGCAGGGCACATTCGAGAGCGATGTGGCTTGCCGAGCGTCCCATAACTTTGATGAAATGCCAGTATTTGCGTGCCGAATTGGCGTCTCGCTCTACGTTTCCGATGAGTTCGCAGTATGTCTTAGTTGCGGAGTCGAAACCAAATGAAGCCTCAATCTGGTCGTTTTTCAGATCACCGTCAATGGTTTTCGGGCAGCCGATGACCTGTATGCCATAGTTCTTGGCAGCATAATACTCTGCAAGAACGCAAGCGTTGGTGTTAGAGTCGTCTCCACCGATGATGACGATGGCGTTTATCTCCAGTTTCCGAATAATGTCGATGGCCTTTTCGTACTGCGATTCTTTTTCGAGCTTGGTTCGTCCTGAACCAATCATGTCGAAACCTCCTGTGTTTCGGTATTCGTCGATAATGTCCGCAGTCAGTTCGATATAATTGTGCTCCACCAGTCCTTCCGGACCTAAAAGAAAGCCGAACAGGCGGTTTTCAGAATTGATATTCTTGATGGTATCATACAGGCCTGTTATGACATTATGCCCTCCTGGTGCCTGCCCTCCGCTAAGAATGACACCGACATTGAAACGCTGGTTATTATCTTTCCCCCCGGGTATAAACTCAATGAGCGGCATACCGTAAGTGTGAGGGAACATCTCTTGGATTTCTTTTTGATTGTCTACGCTTTTTGTGGGATTACCTTCTTTTACCTTGACCGGACCTTGCAAAGCTAAGGGGAGCTTTGGCTGATAAGCTGCTCTTGCTCGCTGCAATGCACTTTTTTCCATAAATTTACCTTTAAATTGAACGATTCCTCATATAAATGATACTGCAAAAGTACTCAATTCTGCCGAAAAATTGAAAGAAAAGGAATGAAAAACAGTGTGCTCAAATATTTTTTTTGATATTAATGACATGGATTCTGTATTTTTTATTTACCTTTGAACGGTAATAACTAAAACTCACTCTATGTCAAGCAAGAGAAAATTGAAACTTTATATAAATAATGTGTGCACCGAGTTGTTTGCCGAGTGTATGGCGGTTACGCTGTATGGAACTGATATAAACAAGGAAAATGTCGGTGCGCTGTTGTCTTCCATCCTTGTGATACACAATGACTATATCAGGCGTGTTTCCCATCCTGAACCCGGGATGAAGGCAAAGACCTTTTATAAGAAGCTCACTGAAGACTTCAATGAGCAGGTAAAGGAGATATTGGATCAAATAGACAATTTGGGATAAATTCCCCAGATACTTTAATTCATTCCTGCATGAGGTGGCGAATGACCTCTCATGCAGGATTAAATTGTATGAAGGGTTCTGTATTCAGATGAAGAAATAATATGTGGCAGAGATTTTGTAGCTGGTTACTTTATAGGCAATTAGGTTGGAAAAAAACGATAACGGAAGAACATCCGAAGAAATATGTGCTGTGTCTTGCTCCCCATACCAGTAATTGGGATTTTATTTTGGGACAGTTGTATGCCGGCGCAGAGGGTATGAAGGTTAACTTCCTCATGAAGAAAGAATGGTTCTTCTGGCCTTTGGGTATCTGGCTTCGCAAATTGGGAGGCTTTCCTGTATGGAGAAATGAAAAGTCGAGTATGACCGACCATTTAGCCGAATCGGCTCGTGAGACAAGAGAATTTCGCCTGTGCGTTACCCCTGAAGGTACCAGGTCGCTGAACAAGGACTGGAAAAAAGGTTTTTATTTTATTGCGCTGAAGGCTGAAATACCTATCTTGCTCTATGGTATTGACTTTCAAAAGAAAATAATAGTGTGTTCCAAGACGGTGATACCTTCGGGAGATGTAGATAAAGACATGGAAGAAATCAAGGATTATTATAAAGGCTTTGTTGGTAAACATCCTGAGAAATTCGGATTGTAGTGCAATGGAAGAATGACATGATGAAAATGAAGACAGGAAGTAAAAGGCTCATTGGAATTGTATTTTGTCTCTGGTTTTGCGGACATGTAAATGTTGTCGGACAAAATACGGACTTGCAAAAACGGCTGGAAAGCAAGCTGCATGAGTATTTCTTTAACTATAGAGCAAAGCAGGCCAACCTGAAAAAGCATCCAAAGATGCTGAGTTATGTTTTGAATGACAGCATAAAAACATTAACGATTTCCGTTGATGAATGGTTTTCTATGCAAGACCTTTCTTCTTCAATCGTTAAGGATATTTATAAGAAAATTGGTAAGGCAATTCCCGAAGAATACCATAATTACAAGATAACGGTCGTTACAAATGGAATGACCATTGACGAACTTGTTCCCAACCGCTTGTCAGATAATCCCGACAAGTCGCGCATGTGGGGAAATACGGAATATGAAGGGCATCCTTGGGTGGAGTGCGTTTCTCGTCCGAGCAAATTTGTTCATGGGTTGTATAACCGCCATTTATCCCTTTGGGCGAGTCATGGTCGGTATTATGACCTGAAGAGCGGTCGCTGGAAATGGCAACGTCCTAATCTTTTCGGAACAACGGAAGATTTGTTCACGCAGACAATAGTAATACCGTATCTTATCCCGATGTTGGAAAATGCAGGTGCAGTTGTATTTACGCCGAGGGAACGTGACTGGCAGAAAGAAGAGGTTATTGTGGATAATGACCACAGCATATATCCTTATTATAAAGAGACCAGTGAGAGAGACGAATGGCAAACAACCTTCAAGTCGGGCTTTGCCTTTCGTGAAGGCTTTTATTCCGATGGTGAAAATCCTTTTATAAATGGCACGGCCAGAATGACACGCACCGTTCACGGCAAGCCATGCAGCAGCGTTTCTTATCAACCCTATTTTGCAAAGGCAGGGAGATATGCGGTCTATGTAAGTTACCAAACTCTTCCCAACAGCATTGATGACGCTCAATATATCGTTCATCATAAAGGACAGACAACGGAGTTTAGGGTAAACCAAAAGATGGGAGACGGAACATGGGTTTATTTAGGAACGTTTGAATTCGATGAGGGAAGCAATATTTATAACAGAGTTGTCTTGACCAATCACAGCAAAAGAAATGGTGTTGTCACGGCAGATGCCGTGCGTTTTGGGGGTGGAATGGGTAACATTGTGCGCGGAGAAACGGTGAGCGGTTTGCCGAGATGCCTCGAAGGTGCAAGATACTATTCGCAATGGGCAGGTTGCCCGTATAGCGTTTATAGTTCTAAAAACGGTGCAGATGATTACGGGGACGACATCAATGCACGCTCTCACATGACCAACTGGCTTGCAGGAGGTTCTGTCTATGTGCCTGGTCTTGATGGCAAACGTGTGCCGATAGAACTTGCGTTGGCACTTCACAGTGATGCCGGATACAGTGAAGATTATGCTTCTTTGGTTGGTTCGCTGGCCATTTGCACGACGGCAAACAATGACGGAAAACTCAATGCCGGCATGTCACGAATGGCGTCGAGAGACTTTGCCGATGCACTTCTCGACGGTGTATATAGAGACCTTAGGTTCAAGTATGGACGTTGGAACAGAAGAGCACTTCTTAACCGCAACTATTCTGAAACGCGGCTGCCAGAAGTTCCCTCGTCTATATTGGAGATGTTGGCACATCAGAACTTTCCCGACATGATGATGGCACAAGACCCCAACTTCAAGTTTACGCTTGCACGCTCTATCTACAAGACCATTTTAAGATATGTTTCCGACCAGCATGGACAAGACTTTGTGGTGGAACCTCTTGCACCTGACCATTTTTCCGTTGAGTTTACGGCGAAAGATAAAGTTACGCTCAGATGGAAACCGGTTTACGATCCACAAGAACCCACGGCAGAACCCACGGGCTATCATGTCTATATGGCTACAGGAACAAGTGGCTTCGACAATGGGACGCTTGTCAAGGGAACGGATTTTTCTCTGGAGCTTGAACCAGATGTACTATACCATTTCAAGGTGACGGCGGTCAATAAAGGCGGCGAGAGTTTCCCGACTGAGGTGTTGTCTGCGCTTTACAATCCCCATGCCACCAAAACAGTGCTCGTGGTTAATGGTTTTGACAGGCTTGCTGCGCCTGCTGTTCGCAATAACGATGAAGAACAGGGATTCGATCTTGACGAAGATATTGGTGTTTCATACGGGAAAACCGCAGGCTGGAACGGCAGGCAACTCAACTTTAGCAAGGAAAATATTGGTCTCGAGGGGCAGGGTGGACTGGGTTATTGTGGTGATGAATTGGCTGGTACATTCATTGCCGGTAACGATTTCAACTATGTGAAGACGCATGCCGAAGCCATCAGGTCGGCCGGACGCTACAATCTCGTGAGTTGTTCCGATGAGGCTGTCGAGGCCGATATGGTCAAGCTCAAGAAATATCATTGTGTAGACCTTATCTTGGGGTTGGAGAAGGAAGACGGCTATTCGCTTGTGCGCTATAAGACCTTCTCGCCCTACATGCAGGAGCGTCTCTCTCGCTATGCTCAAGCTGGCGGCCGTTTGTTGGTCAGCGGTGCATACGTCGGTTCGGACATGACACACCTTGCCGAGCGCGACTTTCTTGGCCGTGTGCTTAAATTGCAGGGTGGGGGAGTGTTGCAGTCTGCCGTCCCAAACATCAATGGCATGGGTACTGCGTTTGAAATTTATCGCATGCCCAACGAACAGCATTATGCTGCCGTGCGTCCTGATGTCCTGCTGCCCTTGTCGCCTGCCTATTGTGCTCTGCAATATGCCGACGGCAACAGTGCCTGCGTAGCTTATTACGGAAAAGACTATCGTTGCATTACAATGGGATTTCCTTTTGAGTGCATCACTTCGCCCGATATGCGCAAGTGGATTATGAAAGGTATACTGAATTTCCTTTTACAATAAGACCATGTATAAGATACAAACCAATCTTTCTGGCAGCAGAAGCATTGCCATAGAAGAGCAACATCTGCAAACCATTCATCGTTTCCGCCTGTTAGATAACCTCGTGGGCAGTAATGGCGTGGTTGACGAGACTGTTCTTAACAAGCTCAGGTACAATGTTCGTTCGTTGCTTGGGTCGGAGTATGGAAATGAGAAAGCCCTGCTCGACTTGTGCCTCGATGTAATCTATCATGCCAACATGAAACCCTATGGGCTCAATAGCCTGATGCGTCTGTATGAGAAATGGAGAAACGCTCTGCCTGAAGCATCTATGACGGAGGAATGCCATTGAAAGACCGCCGACTGCTTACCGATTGGCTTCCTACTACCAAGAAAGAAGTTGAGCTGAGAGGATGGGACGAACTTGATGTCATCCTCTTTTCGGGTGATGCCTACGTAGATCATCCGTCTTTCGGCGTGGCGGTTATCGGTCGTGTGCTGGAGGCCGAGGGGTATCGTGTGGCCATCGTGCCCCAACCTGACTGGCATGGCGACTATCGTGACTTCAAGAAGCTGGGGCGGCCTCGCCTGTTTTTCGGCATTGCCCCCGGCTGTATGGACTCAATGGTTAACAAGTACACGGCCAATAAGCGATTGCGTTCTGAAGACGCTTACAGTCCCGATGGCCGCCACGATGCCCGTCCTGAATATCCTACCATTGTTTATACTCAAATCCTCAAGCGTCTTTTTCCCGATGTTCCTGTCATTCTTGGCGGTATCGAGGCTTCCTTGCGTCGCCTCACTCACTACGACTATTGGAAAGACAAGCTCATGCGCTGCATTTTGTGCGATTCGGGAGCCGACATGATAGTCTACGGCATGGGCGAGAAACCCATTGTGCAACTCTGTCGTGCTTTGGATGACGGAGTATCGGTTAGCATGGTGAGAGACATTCCGCAGACGGTATTCCTTTCCTCACCTCAAGACATTCCGGGAGGCATACGTCCCGATGACATTATGCTTCATTCTCATGAGGAATGCCTGAACGACAAGAAGGCACAGGCCGACAACTTCCGTCACATTGAAGAACAGTCCAACAGGATGCACGCTGCCCGCCTACTACAATCGGTTGGCAACAGAGTAGCCGTGGTCAATCCGCCCTATCCGCCTATGACCACGGCCGAAATTGATGCCACGTTCGACTTGCCCTACACACGTTTGCCCCATCCCAAGTACAAAGACAAACGCATACCGGCCTACGACATGATTAGGCATTCGGTCAACATTCACCGCGGTTGTTTCGGAGGTTGTGCCTTCTGCACTATCAGTGCCCATCAGGGAAAGTTTATATCTTCTCGCAGCAAGGAGAGTATTCTCAGAGAAGTGCGTCAGGTTGTGGCCATGCCCGACTTCAAGGGCTACCTTTCCGATGTAGGCGGCCCCTCGGCCAACATGTATGCCATGAGTGGCAAAAACCTCAGGATGTGCGAACGATGCAAGCGTCCTTCCTGCATCGACCCTGCCATCTGTCCCAATCTTAACACCGACCACCGTCCACTGCTCGACATCTACCGTGCCGTCGATGCTCAACCCGGCATCAAGAAGAGCTTTATCGGCAGCGGCGTACGTTATGACCTGTTGCTCTACCGCAGCGGAGATGCAGAGGTTGATGAGGCGGCACGCCAATACACACGCGAACTCATCTGCCACCATGTCAGCGGTCGGCTCAAGGTGGCACCAGAACACACTTCCGACCATGTGCTTGCACTCATGCGTAAGCCGTCGTTCCGCCTTTTCGGCGAATTTAAACGCATCTTCGAACGCATAGACCGAGAGGAGAATCTTCGTCAGCAAATTATTCCATACTTCATCAGCAGTCATCCCGGTTGCAGGGAAGAAGATATGGCCGAATTAGCCGTGCTCACCAAACAGATGGACTTCCGTCTTGAGCAGGTGCAAGACTTTACCCCAACGCCTATGACTGTCAGCACCGAGACATGGTACACTGGTTATCATCCCTATACTTTGCAACCTATACAAAGCCCCAAGACACAGCAAGAGAAACTTGCCCAGCGTCAGTATTTCTTTTGGTACAAACCCGAAGAACGCCGCCGCATAGAGCAACGTCTGCGTAAGATTGGTCGTCCCGACCTTATTGCACGCCTTTATGCCGAACGTTCGTCCTCTCCCCAGTCTTCCACGCCTCATCCTCATCGTCGTTCTTCACGCAAAAGAAGGTAGCCAAACTCAATCTATTCTCTTGTGCTGCTGCCTGATGGAATGAAAGACTTTTGGTTAAGGACATAAGGAACTATCATTCAAGAGTGTTAAACACCGCCATTCATAGGTGTTTAGTGACTAACCTGCACCTTGTGACAAATAAAAAAGGTCTCAAAGCCTGACATCAATCAAACTTTGAGACCTTTATAAAGTAACTCCGACAATTACTTGTCGAGCAAAATGTTCATCATTTCAACAGCAGCTTTGGCTACTGAAGTTCCCGGGCCAAAGATGGCAGCCACACCAGCTTTGTAAAGGAAATCATAGTCTTGTGCGGGAATTACACCGCCGGCAATAACCATGATGTCTTCACGACCGAGCTTTTTCAGCTCTTGGATAAGCTGGGGAATCAAAGTCTTGTGACCAGCAGCAAGCGAAGACGCACCTACAATGTGCACATCGTTTTCTACGGCCTCACGTGCAGCTTCTTCCGGAGTTTGGAACAAGGGACCCATGTCTACGTCGAAACCGCAGTCTGCATAACCTGTTGCAACTACTTTGGCACCACGGTCGTGTCCGTCTTGTCCCATCTTGGCAACGAAGATACGAGGACGACGACCTTCTTTCTTTGCAAATTCATTGGTCAGCTGACAAGCCAACTCGAATTCTTTGTCGCTTTTACTTTCTGATGAATACACGCCTGATATGGTTCTAATAACTGCTTTATAACGTCCAACGATAGCCTCGCAAGCATCACTGATTTCACCCAGTGTACACCTTAGTCCGGCTGCCTTGACAGCGAGTGCCAGCAAGTTGTTTTCAGACTTCTTGCCTTCGCTGAACTCACGCACGCACTCTGTAATCTCTGCGAGCACAGCTTTGCATGCAGCTTCGTCACGATGGCTTCTTACCTCTTTGAGGCTTTCTTCCTGTTGCATGCGCACAGCCGTATTGTCTACTTCGAGAATGTCAATGGGGTCTTCGTGTTCAAGACGGTATTTGTTGGTTCCTACAATGGTCTGTACACCAGAGTCAATACGTGCCTGTGTGCGGGCAGCTGCCTCTTCGATACGCATCTTGGGAAGGCCGGTTTCGATAGCTTTGGCCATACCGCCGAGCTTCTCAATTTCCTGAATGTGTCCCCAAGCCTTGTGTACGAGTTCGTTGGTCAGTGTTTCTACATAATAAGAACCTGCCCATGGGTCGATTTGCTTGCAAACCTTCGTTTCGTTCTGAATGTAAATCTGCGTGTTACGTGCGATACGTGCAGAGAAGTCGGTCGGCAGTGCAATGGCTTCGTCAAGAGCGTTTGTGTGCAAAGATTGCGTATGTCCCAGCACGGCAGCCATCGCTTCGATACAAGTACGTCCTACATTGTTGAACGGATCTTGTTCGGTGAGCGACCATCCGCTGGTTTGTGAGTGTGTACGCAGTGCCATCGACTTGGGATCTTGTGCGCCGAAGCTCTTCACAATCTTAGCCCACAACAAACGGCCGGCACGCATCTTGGCAATCTCCATGAAGTGATTCATGCCGATAGCCCAGAAGAATGACAGGCGAGGAGCAAATTTGTCCACAGGAATACCAGCATTGACACCGGTGCGGAGATAGTCCATACCATCAGCCAAAGTGTATGCCAGCTCGATGTCTGCCGTTGCGCCGGCTTCCTGCATGTGATAGCCGGAGATAGATATAGAGTTGAACTTGGGCATGAACTGCGAAGTGTACTCGAAGATGTCTGCGATAATCTTCATAGAGAACGCAGGAGGATAGATATAGGTGTTACGCACCATAAACTCTTTCAGAATGTCGTTTTGAATGGTTCCGGCCATTTCTTCAAGTTTGGCTCCCTGTTCAAGTCCGGCATTGATATAGAATGCCAAGACAGGCAACACGGCACCGTTCATCGTCATCGAAACCGACATCTTGTTCAAGGGAATGCCGGCGAAGAGTACTTTCATGTTCTCCAATGAGCAGATTGACACACCAGCCTTACCCACATCGCCTACTACACGAGCGTTGTCGGGGTCATAGCCACGGTGAGTTGGCAAGTCGAATGCTACCGAAAGACCTTTCTGTCCCGAAGCGAGGTTACGACGATAGAATGCGTTAGACTCCTCTGCAGTAGAGAATCCGGCGTACTGGCGAATCGTCCACGGCAGGTACGGATACATCATAGAGTACGGGCCACGGAGGAAAGGAGGAAGTCCGGCAGCAAAGTCGAGATGCTCCATGCTTTCCAAGTCTTCTTTCGTATAAACTGGGCGAACATCTATGAGTTCGGGAGTTTTCCAGTTGGCATTAATGTTGTTTGCTTTCAGCCAGTCCGTTCCGTTTTCGGCTTTGATACCGGCGTATATGTCGATGTCCTTAAAATTCTTTCTCATCTTATTTGTTCCTCCAACATTAAATACCTAATTTCTGATTATATTCTTTCAAAGTTTCGAGTACGTTGCACTTCACGTGTACAAAGTTCTCGATGCCTGCGGCTTTCAGTTCTTCCATGCAAGCTGGTGCGCCGGCCACGACAAACATGGCACGTCCGTTGAGATACTTGAATGCCGGGATGGCATATTCAGCATACTCATCATCGCTTGAACAGAGTACCACGATGTCTGCACCAGCTTTCAGGGCTGCGTCAACTCCTTCTTCAACCGTTTTGAAGCCGAGGTTGTCGATAACTTGATAGCCTGCACAAGCCAAGAAGTTGCAAGAGAACTGGGCGCGTGCCTGACGCATGGCAAGGTTGCCGATGGTAAGCATGAACGCTACTGGTGTCTTGGCGTTTTCCGTATGGATGCGCAAGTCTTCAAAGTCGGCAGCCAGTCGGGTGCTTTCAATCTTCTTGAACGCAACTTCGTCTTTGTGTCCGCAACCGCATTTGCATGCAAGCGATCTCTTGCCTTCCGACTTTTCGGTGAAGTTGGGGAACTGGTTCGTACCCAGCAAGAACTCCTTGCGCTTGGCGGCGTCTCCGTGACGCTTGGCGTTGGTGGCATTGATGTCGTCTTGAATTGTTCCTGCCTTGACTGCGGCAAGCATTCCGCCTTCTTCTTCCACTTTGAGGAATATCTTCCATCCTTCCACCGCAAGGCTGTTAGTCAGGTATTCAATATAATATGAGCCTGCACCCGGGTCTACCACTTGTCCGAAGTGGCATTCCTCTTTCAGCAAGAGTTGCTGGTTGCGGGCAATGCGTTCTGAGAAATCTGTAGATTGTTCGTAAGTCTCGTCAAACGGGCTGACAACCATCGAGTGAACTCCTCCGAGTGCGGCACTCATGGCCTCGGTCTGTGTGCGGAGCAAGTTTACGTAGCTGTCAAACAAGGTTTGGTTATAGGTAGATGTCGTGGCGTTGACAATCATCTTGCAAGAACAGTCGCACTTCGGTTCATACTGCTTGACAATCTGTGCCCATAACATACGTGCGGTGCGAAACTTGGCCAGCTCCATGAAATAATTCTCTGAAATGCCCATGTTAAACTTTATCTTCCTTGCTGCGAGGTCAATGTCGATGCCGGCCTGTGTCATCTGCTGAAGATATTCGTTACCCCAGGCCAAGGCATAACCAAGTTCCTGAACGATATAGGCTCCGGCATTGTTCAGTGCTTCCGTATTGACTGTGATGCAACGGAAGTTGGGATACTCCTTCAGTGTTTCCACCAGCTTAGGCATTACTTCGAAGAGAGCGGTTACGTCCTTGCCTTTCATCACCATCTTCTCGATGGGGTCGAAGTCAATTGAACCTACGATTTTCTCCTTGTCGTATCCGTTTTTCTTGAAATAGGCCACAAGTATCTCTGCCAGTTCGAGCGAGTGACGCTTGCAGGTGTTGAAGTTAAGTTCTACGACATCACAGTCGATGCCCTTGAGCAGTGTTTCCACAAATGCTGTGCTCACCTTGTCGCCATGAATGCGGAAACCGATAGAGTCAATGCCTTTTCCGAGAATGTCGAGAGCTTTGGCGTTGGCTTCGGCGGCATCGGTCGTCACGATGTTCTGACGCACGTACCACGTGTTGTCATCCTTCTTGTTGCCTCTTACGAAGGGAAACTCTCCCGGAAGCGCATCGGGCGTTTTAAGGTTCTGCAAATCTTCACGGCGATAGAACGGCTGCACGCTGAAGCCTTCGTTCGTTCTCCATACAAGTCTTTTTTCAAAGTCAGCACCTTTTAGGTCGACCCCTATCTTGTCGAGCCATTCTTGTGTTGTCGGCGCATGAAACTCGGTAAAGAGCTTTTCTTTGGTGTTTGACATAATGTTACGTTTTATTATATTATATAAGTTGTTTATACTTATTGGTTTGGATGGGCAAAGGTAAGTGTTTTTTCCGACACATGAAAGAAAATGCAGCAAAAAACGCCCATCCTGTTGTTTTTAGGTAGATAAGCTGCCGAAACGTTATCCCTGCTTTGATGTCATGGAGTGTGGCAATGCCACTTTGCTGCCTGAATGCACTGTTCAATGGCAACCGTTTTTACTATCTCCAGCCTGTTGTCTTCCCTCACCACGATGGTTAGGTCGTCAATACAATGGTTCTTGATGGCGGCAACCGTTCCGCCTTTCACAGTAGTGAAGCCGACTGAGGTTGATATATCGATATAGACCGCTACACCTTCGGCAAAATGATAGTTAACTTGTTCGACATCAGAATGAAACCAACATGTTCATTAACAGCTGATTGGTGGTAAATGACATGTTTTTATAGGGATAGGAAGTAAGCATGGAATGCGTACCAATAACTGGTAGTCGTCATACCAGTCGTTGGTACGAGCCGTACCAGTCATTGGTAGCTACCCTACCAAGCATCGGTACGGTGAAGGTATAATAGCTTCGACCGCTCGGTTGATACCTGACTGTTGACAAATGGCTCGGTGTCGATGTGGTGGTATGCGGCAACAGCATGTTTTGATAGCGTGTGAAAGGCTGGTCGTCTTTCGGACGTCTTGACAACCTTTTGACTTGTCAGTACCTCTCCTCGCAAATCCTCGGTGTGAAGGGGGTTGCAAAAGGTATAGGAAAGAATACTCAAAGGTCACTTAGCCGTTGAGTAAGGAGGTAGGGATGAGGGAGAGAATTAGAGGGAAGGATGTGAGGATGCCCCCAATCGGCCATTAAAGACTGTGCTGATTTGGGTTAAATCCTCTCTACTACTTTTACTCCCTTGACAGTTTTTATCTTTCGGATGATGGTGCTAAGGCGCGACTTGTCGTCTACGAGCAACTCGAAGTTGCCTTTGAACAGTCCGTCATTGCTGTCGATGTTGAGCGACCGCATCACAATCTTCTCTTCTTTTGAAATGATGTTGGTGATGTTGTTGACTACGCCAATGTCGTCGCTTCCGGTAATGCGGAGCATGATGGTGTAGAGCGAAGAACCCTTGCCGCTCCAGCGTGCCTTGACAATGCGGTAGCCGAACCGTTTGCGCAACTCAACGGCATTGGGACAGTCGTTGCGGTGTATCTTGATACCCCCCTTGATGGTAACGAAGCCAAAGATGGGGTCGCCATAAATGGGACGGCAGCACTTGGATAGCTGAAAATCTATGCCCTTTAGGTCGCGGTCAATGACCAAGACATCTTCGCCCATCTCCTTGATTTTATCGTCGGGATGGTTAAGGGTGAAGTCTTCGGCGCTGCGTGGCAGCACAGCCTGTCCAGGGGCGATGGTCTCTGCCTTTTTCAGTTCGAGATACTTCTCTACCACCTCGTTGACATCGAGGCGTGACTCGGCTATCTGTCGGTAGAAGTCTGATGTCTCCTTGAAGCCCATCTTCTTGACGAGGTGAGACATCGTACTTTCTTCCATCTCTATCTTTTTGTTCTTAAACCTCCGTTCAAGGGT
Source organism: Prevotella sp. (assembly GCA_034183335.1). Classification (GTDB taxonomy): domain Bacteria; phylum Bacteroidota; class Bacteroidia; order Bacteroidales; family Bacteroidaceae; genus Prevotella. The sequence continues at coordinate 35,537 of JAXFLJ010000032.1, read as the reverse complement.
TTCTTTGGCATAGAGTCCGTCTTTGACTTGCGTTTCCTTGAGTGCCTGCCTTATCTTGGCCCTCGAACGCGATGTACCCACGATGTTGAGCCAGTCTTGCTTCGGCTTTTGATTGGGCGAGGTGAGTATTTCTACCTGATCGCCGCTGTGCAGAACCTCACGGACGGGAACCATGCGGTTGTTGATTTTTCCGCCTACGCAGGTGTTTCCCACCTTGGAGTGGATGCGGTAGGCGAAGTCGAGTATCGTTGCGCCGTGGGGAAACTTGAACAGTTCGCCCTTGGGCGTGAACACATAGACTTCTTCTTCGGCCAAGTCCATTTTGAAGTGATCCATGACCTGTAGGTTGTCACCGGCTTCGAGTGCCGCCCTGATGTTGGCCAGCCAGTCGTCCATGCCTCCTTCACCCTTCACTCCCTTGTACCGCCAGTGTGCTGCCAGTCCTTTCTCTGCAATGTCGTCCATGCGTTCTGTCCTGATTTGCACTTCCACCCACTTGTCTTCGGGTCCCAGCACGGTGATGTGCAGGCTCTCGTATCCGTTGGTCTTGGGTACGGAGAGCCAGTCTCTGAGTCGCTTGGGGTTGGGCTGGTACATGTCGGTAATGATGGAATAGACCTGCCAACACTGCATCTTCTCCTTCTCTATGGGCGAGTCGAGGATGACACGGATGGCGAAGAGGTCGTAGATGCCCTCGAAGGCACACTGCTGTTTCTTCATCTTCTGCCAGATGGAATGGATGCTCTTGGTGCGCCCTTTCATATGAAAGGTGAGGCCTGCCTCCCGCAATTTCTCCTCTACCGGTCGGATAAAGCGGTCGATGTAGGCATCGCGGCTGCGCTTGGTGGCGTTGAGCTTGTCTTTGATGAGGTAATAGGCATCTCGTTCGAGATATTTCAGGCTGAGGTCTTCAAGTTCGCTCTTGAGCTGATACAAGCCCAGCTTGTGTGCCAGCGGCGCATAGAGATAAGAGGCTTCTTCGGAAACTTTCTGCCGTGTGTCGTTGTCGGGCGTGTCTCTTATCTGCCGCATGAGGTTCACTCGGTCGGCAATCATGATGAGGATGACACGCATGTCTTCGGCAAACGAGAGCAGCAGGTTACGGAAGTTTTCGCTTTCTATCACGGGATGTCTCTTGTAAAGCTCACGTATCTTTGAAAGTCCGTGTATAATCTGTACCACATCCTTGCCAAACTCTTTCTGCAAGCTCTCTTTGGTTTCGTCCTTGCGCACGGTGGGATACAGCAATATGGCCATCACACCGTCTCTTCTCAGGCCGATTTCCTCTGCGGCAACCACCGCCGTCTGAAAGCTCAGCAACACCGGATTCAGTCCCATGCTGTCTCTCACCAGCTCTTGGTTTTCGACGGCCTCTCGGGTGCGGTTGCGCAGCTTGTCCTCATCTCCGTCTTCAAAGGAAAATGAAGACAAGCTGCTCAACCGTCCGAGCAGGTCGGATATTTCTCTGTATTCTGCTTCTGTAAACTCCATCTTTCTCATATCGCACCGTTCTTAGATGCACAAAGATACACTTTTTTGTCTGAATGCTTTTCAAATTAAGGAAATCTAATTATTTTTGTGACATCGAATAGAGACTTTATACCAAATCAGACAACTATGTTTACACAAGAAGACATCCGACAGATGACACATAAGGGCATAGCCCAAAGTCAGGCAGAGAACCAGCTGAGAACCTTTGAGCAAGGCTTCCCTTTCCTCCGCATTCAGTCAGCCGCCACGACAGGCAACGGCGTTTTCTCTCCCAACGGACAGGAGTGTGCCGATTATCGGGCGCAATGGGATGCCTATACGGCTGAAAGAAGACAAATCGTGAAGTTTGTCCCGGCCTCCGGTGCTGCCAGCCGCATGTTCAAAGACCTCTTTGCTTTTCTGAATGACGGCAAAGACATGCCTGAGACCGAGTTCGAGCAGGTATTCTTTTCGCATATAGACCGCTTTGCTTTCTATAATGCATTGAACGCTGCTTGCATCAGAAACGAAGGGAAAGATGTGAAACAGCTTGTAGCAGAAGGCAATGGCAGGGTTGTGGTAGAAAACCTGCTCGAAGAGAAGGGATTGAACTACGGACAGTTGCCCAAGGGACTCTTGCTCTTCCACGATTATGCAGACGGTGCACGTACGCCGCTGGAAGAACATCTTACGGAGGGTGCACTGTATGCCGCCGCCAACGGAGAGGTGCATATCCATTTCACTGTCAGCCACGAGCACTTACCACTCTTCCAGCAGCTGGTAGACGAGAAGAAAGAAGAATATGAGAAGCGGTACGGCGTGGTCTACCACATATCCTTTTCGGAGCAAAAGCCCAGCACAGACACTATTGCTGTCAATCCCGACAATACTCCCTTCCGCAATGTTGACAACTCGTTGCTCTTCCGCCCCGGCGGTCACGGAGCATTGATAGAAAACCTTAACGACATGGCAGCCGACGTGGTGTTTATCAAGAATATAGACAATGTTGTGCCCGAGGCACTCATTGGCGACACGGTAGACTACAAGAAGATGTTGGGTGGCATTTTGACCAAGACACAGGAACAGGTGTTTCGCTATCTCAACATGCTGGAAGGTGAATGTTCGCAAGAGCAATTGCAGGAGATGCTCGCCTTCACCATGCAGCAACTTTGTTGTTATCCCGAAAACCAGCAATGGTCATCGGCCGAACAGCTCAAGGCATACCTTATCGGTAAACTCAACCGCCCGATGCGTGTCTGCGGTGTAGTAAGAAACGTGGGCGAACCCGGCGGCGGCCCTTTCCTTGCCTTCAATGCTGACGGTACGGTAAGTCCGCAGATTCTCGAAAGCTCGCAGATAGATATGGCCAACGAAGACTATCGCAGAATGTTTGCTGAGAGCACACACTTCAATCCTGTCGACTTGGTGTGCGCCGTGAAGAACTACCGTGGAGAGCCATTCGACTTGTTACGTCATGTAGATCGTTCTACCGGATTTATCAGTGAGAAAAGCAAAGACGGGAAGCCTCTGAAAGCATTGGAGTTGCCAGGCCTGTGGAACGGTGCCATGAGCGACTGGAACACCGTCTTCGTGGAAGTGCCGCTTACGACCTTCAATCCTGTGAAGACTGTTAATGACCTCTTGCGCAGCCAGCATCAACCTGCATAGAACTGGAGGGCACGTAAGGAGGGGATTGGCAGTTGTTCTTCGAATCTCAATTGGTCTAATGGGCAATTGAGGGTTATTTCAAAATCGATCATTAGAGACCGTAGTGATTTTGTTCGGATGTTGAGCAATGGGTTGTCGTTTTCTCGAAAAGCGTATCGGGCTACGCTGAGGAAAAACGGCAGATAAGATGCCGACAATCGAACGAAAGCAACTGGGAAGCACACCGTTATCCGGAAAGCAAAACCTTAGCGGTCTAATGGTTGATTGGGGATAATGATAGGAATCATGATATCGAAAACCGATGTGGTGCAGGCTATTGCTTTTTCAGTCTGCGCCACATCAATTTGTTGAAGGCCAGCAATCGCCGTCCTTGTCTGTTAATGTCGGTTCGGGTTGAGTTAATGGTGTTGAACAGTTCGCAGACGGCATTCTGCAACATGTTTGGCTCTCTGTTTTTTTTCATCGCATCGGGATTTACCAACAGCCTGATGCCTTTTTCTACGAGTGTTATCTCAATGTCTTTGCCCATCATCACAGGGTCTCCGTCGTAATGTACTGGCCCTTCTTTAGGACGATGCACCCTGATTTTCTTTGAGCGGAAGGTCTTGATTTTGCTGCTCTTGTTCAGCGTCTTGTTCATCATGTCGAAGCTAACCTGCGGAGCATCGAACGCATCGAATGGCTCCATGATGATAACATCCATCATACCATCGTTCATCGAGGCTTGTGGTGCAATATAGGCATTGTTGCCATACTGCGAGGCATTGGCACACGAAACAAGATAAGCCTTGTGTATCTTTGTCTTTCCTGTCTCGTCTTCTATCTCGTAGACTTCTGGTTTGTAGCGCAGTCCTTCCTTGAGTACATGTTCCAGGTATTTGATAGGGCCGCGTTTGCCGCTTTCCGCAAATTTCATGCTGATGAACGCATCGAATCCCATTCCGCAGGTACAGAAGAACGGATGTCCGTTGATGAGTCCGTAGTCCAATTGTTGCACATCATAGCGGTTGATAATCTGTATGGCCTTGCGTATGTTGATGGGTATCATGAGATGGCGCGCCAGTCCGTTGCCCGAACCGCAGGGAATAATGGCCATGGCCGTATTAGCTCCGGTCAGTGCCCTGCCCACTTCGTTGATGGTTCCGTCACCTCCCACGGCCACCACCACATCAGTGCCCAGTTCCCTCTCTTTGGTTGCAATCATCGTGGCATGCCCCGCATACTCCGTGTAACATATCTTGTACTCATACAGGTCGTGGTCAAGATATGTCTCTATCAGGTGCGGAATGCCATTCTTCTTCACACGCCCGGAGATGGGGTTGAGAATGAAAGCAATTGTCTTCTTTGTACTCATTGCGCCTGCAAAAGTACGAAAAATATGATGAATAACCACACCCTGCATAACATTTACCTCCACTTCTTTGGCCTCTATCCGTTTGCATGAAGGTAAATCGCCCTTGTCTAACAATGTGGTGCGACCTTGCGAATGACCGAATGAGATTAAAAAGAAAATGATACCTTATTATATATATATTCAGTAGGTAGTGTTGAGGTTGGTTGGACTGACTTTTCTTTCTGAGAGACAGTTGTGGAACGATAGTTGAGGCAGGAGTGAAAAGTATGCGGCGTGAAGGGTTGGTTTGTTAGTATATGGGTTGAGGCGTCGTTGTTTGGTTACTTTTGTGATGTGACAGAGCGGAGAATGTGTTTTCTATGGTAGTTTTGGCAGTTTTTTCTCAAAAAATAAAAGGAAAAACTTGTGAGAGTCGAATAAAACGATTATCTTTGCAACCGCATTTAGAGAAATGCCCTTATGATATGAGGATAGATGCGGAAATAGCTCAGTTGGTAGAGCACGACCTTGCCAAGGTCGGGGTCGCGGGTTCGAGTCCCGTTTTCCGCTCAACATTCTGTAGAGTGCCAATATAGAGTAATAACTCTGAAGAGCCCAGGTGGCGGAATTGGTAGACGCGCACGTTTCAGGTGCGTGTGCCGAAAGGTGTGCAGGTTCGAGTCCTGTTCTGGGCACTTAATTTTGAAACTTTGATAGTCGGAGAGGTGGCGGAATTGGTAGACGCGCTACTTTGAGGGGGTAGTGTCAATCGCGACGTGGGAGTTCGAGTCTCCTCCTCTTCACTATCTGAATGTAGTAAGTGAGGCATCATTCTTTTTTTGTGTGATACTTCATTTATCTTTTTTTGTTTGCGGAAATAGCTCAGTTGGTAGAGCACGACCTTGCCAAGGTCGGGGTCGCGGGTTCGAGTCCCGTTTTCCGCTCTTGTTTAAGAGATTAACAAAGGTCGATATTTATTTTTACAGGTTTTCATTGAAAACAACTTATTAAAAAGTAAGTGATGCCTTAAAGGGTAAGGTGAGTTCCCTTTATAATAATAGGAAGATTTATATTTTTGATTTAGAAAAGCATCAAATGAATTTATACTTAAGATATTTTGATAGAGAAACGTTGGTGAGCACTGTTGGAGATGCCCTTGAGTTTTTGAGTTCTATTCCTGAAATAGACATAGATGAAGATCTCGAAAGCGATATAAGGGAATATGTGGAGAGCAATGTTTTCTACCCCAAACGTTATAAGGTTCGTCCGAGGGTTTATTTCATTATCATCAAGACAGAAGCGGCTACAATGTCTGATTTCAAGCAGAAGAAAGCCTTACGTCCTTCTGTGTCTGGTGGCAATGGTACCCGAGATGTCGTAAATAGTGTCTTGTCTCGTTTGGTAGAGCAACGACCGGGCTGGTACGAAGGTTCACTTGATTTCAAAAGAGTGGTGGTAGTACCGGCTACGGGGAAGCATGAATATAGGGATACACGGTTTGTTGCACAGTGTAAGGCAATTTCGGGATTGGAATGTTATGAACGAATTGTGCACTATCTTAGAGGATGTGTAGACAACCGCAGCCAGTTTCCCTCTGCAAAAGGCAAGAATTTCAGCTTCAAGTTCTTGGGAGCTTGGAAGTAGTTTTGCAAAAATTGTCGACTTATGAATAAAGTAATGCTTATCGGAAATGTAGGAAAGGAACCTGATATCAGATATTATGATACGGATCAGGCTTGTGCAACCTTTCCTTTGGCTACCACCGAACGTGGTTATACGCTGGCTAACGGAACACAGGTTCCTGACCACACCGATTGGCATAACTTAATTATGTGGCGCGGATTGGCAAAAATTGCCGAGAAGTATATTCATAAGGGAGATAAAATCTATGTGGAAGGGCGCATTCGGTATCGTACTTATGATGACCAGAAGGGTATGCGCCGCTTTGTGACGGAGATACTTGTAGACAACATGGAGTTGTTGACACCCAAGGCGACTCCCAAAACGGAAACGACAAGTATTGAACCGAAAATGGACGAAACATCTGATGAAGCCTTGCCGTTTTAATGGATTTTCTTACCCATTCTTTAGCTGAAGTACATTTTAATGCTCCTACGCTGGGAGTCGTATTTGCTGCCATCTTATCCGCATTCCTGTTGTTCCTCTCCGGTTTTGCGAGTGGTTCAGAGATTGCCTTTTTCAGTTTGTCACCCGGCGAACTGAACGAATTGGAGGAAAGCAGGAACGAACGAGACAAGAATATCAGGATGTTGCGTGACGAAAGTGAGAGAACGCTTGCCACGATATTGATTACAAACAATTTCGTGAACGTTACCATCATCATGCTTTGTAATTATATCTTCATCAAACTGATTGACTTTGGCAGTGCGGTATGGCTTCAGTTTATATGTATTACCGTACTGCTTACATTTCTTCTTTTGCTTTTTGGCGAGATTATGCCAAAGGTATATGGACGTCAGAATCCCCTGCGATTTTGTCGAAGAGTCGTCGGAGGCATTTTGCTGGTGCGCAGACTCTTCTGGCCGGTAGCTACTCTGTTGCTGAAAAGTGGCGTTATTGCAGCTCGGGTTATTCAACGTGTGAACCCTACGATTAGTGTAGACGATTTGGAACAAGCCCTCGAACTGACAGACACGGACGAGATAAAGAATGAAAAACGAATGTTGCAAGGCATCATCCGGTTTGGCGATGAAACGGCAAGGGAGGTGATGACGAGCAGGCAGGATGTTGTAGACTTGGACATTAAAAGCAGTTTCTCTGATGTGCTGAAATGTATTGTTGAAAATAATTACAGCCGTATTCCCATTTATCAGGACAATACGGATAATGTTCGAGGTGTGCTTTATATCAAGGATTTATTGCCGCACTTGTCGAAGCCGTCTACTTTCCGTTGGCAGAGTTTGATACGGCCGCCGTATTTTGTTCCCGAAACGAAGAAGATTGATGACCTGTTGCGCGAGTTTCAAGAAAATAAGGTACACATTGCGATTGTTGTAGACGAGTTTGGCGGCACAAGCGGCATTATCACACTGGAAGATATTCTGGAAGAAATCGTCGGTGAAATCAACGACGAATTTGATGAGGAAGAGAAGAATTATACGAAGATAAGTGTCAATAAGTATATCTTTGAGGGTAAAACTTTGTTGAGCGATTTCTGCAAGATATTGTCTCTTTCTGATGAAATCTTTGCCGATGTCAAGGGAGATGCTGATTCTTTGGCAGGTTTGTTGCTTGAACTTAAAGGGGATTTTCCTGCCATTAACGAGCGGATAACATTCGGTCGCTTTGAATTCAGGATATTGAGTATTCAGGAGCGAAGAATTTCGCGCGTGGAGGTGACGCTTCGAGAAAATGTTGTAAAGGACGAAGAGTAATGCCCCTGTTGTCGATAGAGAAAGTCCGGGATGACACACGTCTGGCTGTTTGGCATATAACTGAAAGTGCAGAGGATTTCTATCATCTCTTCCCTCATTTGCAAGAGCATCGTAAGAGTTTGGATTTGCAACATCGTTTAGAAATCCGCAAGCTGGAGTATCTTTCTGTCCATGCGCTTCTCTACTTGTTGACTTGTGACCCTTCGCTTGCCATCCTTCACCAGTCGTCGGGTCAACCTCTTCTTAATAATGGAAAAAACATCAGCATCAGCCATACAAAAGGGTTTGTCTGTATTCTGCTTTCAGATGCACATCGGGTTGGGATAGACATTGAATATCGGAGTAATAGGGTAGAGCGAGTGTCTTCCCGATTTTTGAGAACGGATGAAGTTGCGCCGACAACAGTCATGAAATTGCTGCATTGGAGCGCAAAAGAGGCCTTTTATAAATTGTTTTCAGAAGACCATCTAAGCAGCGAAGACATCAAAATAATTCCTTTTGAGTACATGTCGGCTGCTACAATGACGGTTGCTCATGTCCCCCGCAACATTTCGTTAGATGTATCTTACAGGGTTACAGATGAATTTGTAATGACTTATTGCATGTTTTAGTTATTCTGAATAGTGAACATACTTAGCTAAGAAACTGTTGATAAGGAAAGATTTGCGTTGAGATAAACAGATAAAGGAAGAAGTATTTTATATCCTATTTTTGTATATTAGACAAATGAACAGACAAGGAAAGGAAATCCGTCTTTCTCATGATGGCACGAGGAATGTGCTGAGATTTATAAAAAACTGGACTCTCCCGATGGCGATGGCTTTGGGAACGATTGTCTATTTGCTTTTTGCATGGATTCCGTCACTAGATAAGCCCGGCGATTTTCTCGGTCCGATTATTGACGAGATATTCCCTTTCTTTATGTTCATGATATTGTTTGTCACTTTCTGCAAGGTCGATTTCCGCCGTTTTCGTTTGGTTAAGTGGCATCTTCGGATATCTGTTTTGCAGATATTTTTTGTCCTGCTGGTCGTTTCCGTCATACTGATGTGGCGTTTGGAGGGCAACTCTTTGATACTGATGGAATCGCTTTTGGCTTGCATTGTCAGTCCGTGTGCTGCTGCGGCTCCTGTCGTGACGGCCAAATTGGGTGGCGATTTGGAGCAAATGACAACCTATACATTTCTTTCCAACTTTATTACAGCCTTTTTTGTTCCTATTTGTTTTCCTCTGATTAACCCGTCGGCAGGGTTGGGGTTTCTGCCCGCCTTTCTCCTGATTCTCAATAAAGTGTGCATCATTCTTGTACTTCCCATGTTTCTCGCATGGTTTGTCAAGCACTTCATGCGTCGCCTTCATCATCGGATAGTGAAAGTAAAAGACCTTTCTTTTTATGTGTGGGCGTGTTCGTTGACGATAGTCACAGGTACAACGGTAAAAAACATTGCCCATGCCCATACTTCTATTTCTTTTTTGTTGCTCATTGCCGGTTTGAGTTTGTTGCTCTGTCTCTTTCAGTTTTATCTTGGCAGGAACATTGGGCGGAGCTTTGGCCATGCCGATGAAGGAGGGCAGGCTTTGGGACAAAAGAATACTTCGTTTGCCGTGTGGATGACATATACCTACTTGCATCCTGTCTCTTCGGTCGGGCCGGGATGCTATATCCTTTGGCAAAATCTGGTCAATAGCATTGAATTATGGCAGGTTAGGAGAAAAGGAAGGGAACGAAATAGTTGATTCGTTGAAAGTAACCCTGGCCTAACAATGATTGTCTCCTTTTGCTTGACAATTGTCGATGCTCTTAATGACCGCATTGGGTTTAACACAGTAACACAGTCACTATGCCCCATGCCTAACCGTGATTGGTAAAACTGTATCTAGGCTTGTCGCGTCAAGTGATGATAAGGAAAATGTATTTTCGGTTGGCTTCTGCGATGAAGCCTTGCAGGAAAAGGCTTGCTTTGGTGCGGTTCTTTCTTGTCTTTCCGAGCATAGAATAGGTTTAGTAGCATGATAGTCGCCTCTATGTAGCATGATAGTCGTCGTTTATGTAGCATGATAGCCGCCTCTATGTAGCATGATGTCTTAAAATTTTAGGCGAATATATTTGTATGTTTTTAATTATTTTTGTATATTTGCGCCTGTGAGTTATTCTATTTTATGAATTAATTAAATCTAAATTACAATGATGACTATTTTATCTAAGAAAAGCAGATGGTTGCTTTTGGTTTGTGTTTTCTTTAGTTTTTGTTATGCCCATGCCCAGTGGAAAATGGTGAAGCAGCACGATGCCACCTATGCCACCTATGTGACAAAGAGCGGAAAGATTTTGTTATCCGACTTCCAGCCCGATAAGTCCGGGGGCATCTATATCTCGGAAGATGAGGGAGAGACATGGAAGAAAACGGACGTCAGCGACCATAACTACAGCAAGTTTTATGAGGCCGGCGATTACTTGTTTGCCATAGGATACGGAACCTGTCTTGCCCGATCTGCAGATGAAGGCAAGACGTGGACAGAGCTGAGCTATTACGATGCGGTGAAAAATCTTATCAGCGAAGAGGAGAAACCATACACAGCCTGCTATGCCATTGCATACCACAAGGGCAAGCTATACATCGGAGACTTTCTGAGGGCAGGAATTTTGTATTCGGAAGATTTTGGCAATACATGGAAAAGCACTGATTTGGAATCTCTGCAATATGAATCGACAGGGTCTTCCGAAAAGGGCAGCATCTTTACGGAAAACATCTATCAGCTTGTGTCTTATAAAGATAAATTGTATGCCTTCGGCGTTTACTTCGTGTTTTGCCTCGACGAGACAGACAATACATGGAAGAAGGTGAGAGATGACAGCAACTTCATGGCGGTGTCAACCATTTTCAAGGGTACGCTGTTGCTGGGAAGAAGTGTGATGAACTATGGGTTTAACGTGCCGTTTATCATTACGACAGAAGACGGAGAAGAGTGGGGCGAAATAAATAGGCCTGAAAATCTGGATGACAATAACATCAGGGTGATGGCCAGTGATGAAGAAAATATTTATGTGGGCTTGCAGATAGGAGGAGCATACTATACGCCCAATCGGGGAAAAGACTGGTTTAACATTACCGAAGGCATTCCCTTGTTGTATCCCGAACAAAATATACAGGGAGTGTATTTGTCCCCGCTTCAGATGATTCCCACAGACAAGTATGTGTATCTGGCATTGTATGATGTCCCCGGTTCCAAACAGCCGAGCGGCCTTTACAGAATAGCCAAGTCAGACTTGCCCACCCTTACCTCTGTAGAAGGCGTCGAGACCGGGGGCAGTGAGGTCATTGTCTCCGGCAACACCTTGCATGTCAACGAAGAAGGCCTGCATTCGATAGATGTCATTCATGCGGACGGATTGAGGGAAACCCTTCATCTTGTTCACGGAAAGGCTGACATCAGCTCATTGAAGAATGGCGTTTACATTTATCAGTTCAAGCAAGGCAATCATGTTGCAAAGGGCAAGTTCGTGAAAAGTTAAACCCAATCCGGTCATTAGAGACCGTAATCAGTCGGTAAGCATCATCTTCAGTGAATAATGTAGTGTTGGCGGTCTAATGACTGATTTGGGTTAAACCCAATTCGGTCATTAATGTTCAGCGATATGGACGTATGAAGATATAGCTCCGCTTCTGTCGGGTTGAGCGTTATCCATAACCTCGTAAAAGCGACTTTCATCGGTGAAGGAAGCTTTTACGAGGTTTTTATTTGCCATTCTGTCAAGAGCGTTTGCCATTGTGCCTGAGGGGGCTGTATGGTGTCAAGGGTGTTTGTTTGCTCTGTCGGGAGGTTTGGTCATGATGTTGCAGGGAAGAAAGCTAATTCCGCAGGAAAAACCAATATCTGGCGTTGAATACTTATCTAATATCACACAAACCATAGAAACCGAAATGACAAATCACGAATTACTGCACCGTGCTTGCTCACTCTTCAGAAGAAGGTGGAAAATATTGCCATGCCGCTTTACATCGGCAGGCGAGAAGACAGACAGAACGACCGAATGTGTCGCCGACGGAAGTCGTGAAAGGGCATCGGAAGGCATACAGTCCGGTGTTTCTTCGCAGTCTGATGTCCAGCCCCCTGCGCCGCTTTCCATAGGTAAACGCCTGTACAAGGCGGCGGAAAATCCCCGGCATCTGCCATCGTCCACGGCCGTGAGCAGCTCCCAGGTTCGCAGTCCCATGCTTATGGCGTGCGCCCTGCATGCTGCCGATGGCGTGAGTCCCTCTACTGCCGGCAACTATCTTACGGCCGCGCGTTCATTCGTCCGTTTTAACAGTGGCCGCGACTTGCCTCTTTCTGCCATCAGCGACACGATGGTACGTCGCTATGAGCGGTGGCTTCGCCTACAGGGCATAGCCGCCAATACCTCTTCGTGCTATCTGCGTTCGCTCCGTGCCCTTTGGCAGAAGAGCAACCCCGGCGCTCCCTTCCCTCCGTCACGCCACGGCAAGACCACGAATGCCTGTGGCAGACGCCGCTCTGCCTCTGCCCCACATGCGGGCATGTCTCCCTTTGCCGGGGTCTTTACGGGCAACGAGCCGACCCCTAAGCGCAGCATCGGACGGGCAGACATCCGCCGCTTGCAGTTGCTCGACCTTTCGGCCTGCGCATCGCTTGCCTTTGCAAGAGACCTCTTTCTGTTCTCGCTCTACGCCATGGGCATGCCGCTTGCCGACATGGCCGCCCTGCGCCGCAGCAACATTCGCAACGGAATGATTACCTACCGACGCCGCAAAACCGGCCGCGTCATACGGCTGCACATCGAGCCGTGCATGCTTCAATTGATAGAGCATTACGCACGTGCCGACACCGACCGGCTCTTTCCCATTCTGCACAAGGCCGAAAGCGAGACCGATGCCCACCGACAGTATGCCTCTTTCTTGCGTTCATACAATCGCCGTTTGAAACGCATTGCACGCATGGCCGGCATTACCGCTCCGCTCACTTCTTACACATCCCGGCACACATGGGCGAGCCTTGCCTATGCCGGCAATATCCACCTGCCTGTCATTTCCAAGGCACTCGGACATGCACACACACAGACCACACTCGTCTACATTCGTGAGATAGACGACCGAAGGGTAGAACAGGCCAATAAAAAAATATTGAAAACAATTAAGTGTCCACCTCTTACCAAGAGATGGACACCTGTGAAAAAGACGCTGCAAAAGTACAGTATTTCATTCACATAAGCAAACTTTCTTATCGGATTTTTATACTAATTTTTCTCCGCTTGCACAACTTCTTTTATGAACTGTTGTCCTGTAAGTCTTTTTCAGACAACAGTTTGCCTTTCTGTGTCCACCTCTTGGTAAGAGGAAGACATTTTCAAACTCTGAAACCATACGGAATAGACGAGAATCAATTCGCATAAGGGCTAAAAACAGAAAACTCTCAAATGAAGATGGTCGCACGCATGGGCAGAAAAAAGCAGTTGAAAAACTGAAATTTGTGTGCCGAAATGTGCCACACTCAAGAAGAAAAATAATGGAGAAAAAAGCGGGTAAAACAAGATGTTCGCAATCGGCTGAAATAGAATCGTTTAGAATGTGTCCTGTAGGGGGCATTGAGAAGCCCAAAGGTTGTAGGGCAGAAGTCCAAAGGTTGTAGGGCAGAAGTCCAAAGGTTGTGAGGCAGAAGTCCAAAGGTTGTCAAAGCCACGCTGAAGAACACCCCGAAAGAGGCCTCCGTTTTCACCCAGCCAACCCCGCAAGGCGGCATCTTTCTGTCACCGCTTGCAGACGGCCAAACAGAAGATGATGACAAGAGAAGACAGTTATTTAATGAATATCATATTTAATCATTTAATTTTTTATCAGTATGGCGTTTTACAAAAAAGTCAAGAAAAAACTCAACGGAAAGTGGTATCCGCAGTCCGTTCTCGTAGGAAGCTCCATCACTACGGAGCAAGTAACTAAACGATTGGCGGCAGAATCTACCGTCAGCCCGGCCGACACGCGTGCCGTGCTCACTGCTCTGGGTGGTGTGCTGGCCGACTATATGGCACAGGGACGCTCGGTAAAACTCGACGGCATTGGCTCGTTCTATCTCACCATCACCGCCGCCAAAAACGGCGTTGACAGCGAAGACAAGGTGACTGCCAACCAAATTATCGGAACACGGGTGCGTTTCCTGCCCGAAACCCGCTACAGGCCGGGCATCAACCGTCAGGCCACACGTGGTCTCATAGACGACAACATTGTGTGGGAAGAGTGGAAAGAAAAAGACTCGGCCGCCGGAGGCAGCATCCCCGAACCGTAAAATGCAGGGTTATATCTATTTTATAATGTAAATAAAAACAACAATCAACATGAGAAAAACTGTAATGACCATTCTCTCGGCAGCCCTGGCCTTGCATGCCATGCAGGCAGCGGCGTTGCCCTGTAGGATGCCTTTGGAGAGACAGGCAGACGCCGCCTTGTCAAAGGATGGGGAAGAAGAAAACGGCGTGTGGAGAAAGACGCTTGTCGTCAATGCCGTAGATGGAGTGAGCGGCGAGTATTTGCTGGGAAACAATACGAAGGTAGAGTTTGGTGAGGCGCGCCTGATGGTTACGACCAACGGAACCACTTTTGAATTTGATCTGGAGAAAATGAAAGACCTGCGCTATGGCAAAATGTGGGTCTTGTCTGTAACCCCCGCCGAAAGAGACGGTGGCCGTCTCTTTGAGCTGACGGGCGAGTCTGTCATCTTCCGCAACCTGCCTGCCGCATCGGTCATCACCATTGTGTCGGCCGACGGCAAGACCGTCAGCCGGCAGCGTGTGGCCGGCGGCGAGTACCGCCTTTCTACCGCCATGCTCGGCAGGGGCATATATGTATTGAAAGTAAACGAACTGACCTATAAAATACGCAAGTCATGAAAAACTGTATCCGACATACCCTTTTCCTTTGCATAGCCCTGCTGGGCATGGCAAAGGCCACGGCACAGACTCGCTATGCCGTGTATAACTTCCAGAACAACGGCAAGTTTCATTCGTTCTTGCAGATAGACATCGACAGCATCACCTTTAGCCGTATCGACCTTGAGGGCAACGTACACGACGACATGGTGGTGCAAGAGGTGTGGACGGCCGACAGCCTCTATCGCATTCCGCTCGACGTCATAGACAGCATTGCGTTCAAGAAGCAGGAGGCCGATGTGGATGTGCCCTTGCAAGAGCAAGTGGTAGAATTGCAACTGCCCGAAGAGTTGCAGGATGTAGACGCAACGGAATATGTGCTTTCTACTCCCTACGGCGACTTTGAGTTTGATGGCGAAGTCCCGGCCGGTTCGGCAAGAAAAGGAATGGCTCGCAACGGTTCGGCAGGGGCATCGGCCGTTACGCAGTTTCCCAACAAGGGCATCATGCTGGTGACGATGATCAATAAGAAGACCGGCTGGCCGTTGATGTCGATGATTCAGTCGCCCTTTGAGAATGGCTTCTTGCCCAAGGATACGCTCAACGTAGAGAAGACGGCCATTGCCAAGCTCATGCTTACGCCGGAACTGATGACCGACGACCCGGTTGCCTACAGGAGAATTGTCTCTATCTTGAAAACGCTGCCCCAGTTCGGCGAGTTCAAGGAGAAGATAAGGGCCGAACTGGTGAGGGCGCACGCCAACAAGCAGTGTCCAACCTTAGACAACATCAGTTGCAACGGCGTGTTGCTGGCTTATCTGAGCAAGAGTTTCGACAACTCTAACCTGACGCAGAACGGCATGCACCTTGAAGACCTTAGGCGAGATAACGGAACAATCAGCTTCAGGCTCTCCAACGACTACAAGCGGGTTGTGCATCTCTATCCCAAGCGGGTATGGATGGACGACAAGAACTTCAGCGTGGTGCGAGAAGAGTATGTAGACGGGCTCATGATGGCACTCGAACCGCAGGCCATGAGCTACTGGAAAACCGTGTGGGGCTCTGTTACCGGAGACAGGAGCAGCATCTACAAGTCTACCTCGGAGCTGATGACCGTAGACTTGGGCGATGCAGACAAGCTCTGCCTCGATGTATATGGCATAGGACAACCGGAGCAACCCTTCGACACTTATAGCGAAGATGAGCAACTGCGCATGGTGATGGCCATGATACACGGAGGGTGCAATGATTTCGTGCTGCCGTTTGTCAACCTGCTGCTCGGTGTCGGCGATGCGGCCGGTGCGACCGGTTCGGACAGCCATCGCTACGACTTCCGCTACGGTTCGCGCAAGAGCCCGATGTGGAGTTTGGTAAACAAACTTGCCGTTGAATACGTCAAAGATCCCAAGCGTCCCCTCCAGCTCTTCAACGACTTGAAAGAGAAGAAGTGGGCGCAGGCTCTGGGCTCTGTCGGCAGCTTTTGCATGGATCAGATATTGGGCAATGCCCAGACCGGAGTGGGAGCAGACTACCTTAACTAT
The DNA here is from genome assembly GCA_034183335.1 of Prevotella sp. Lineage (GTDB taxonomy): Bacteria > Bacteroidota > Bacteroidia > Bacteroidales > Bacteroidaceae > Prevotella. The sequence continues at coordinate 19,253 of JAXFLJ010000032.1, read as the reverse complement.
ATATATAACATGGGCAAGAAATACTCGAAGGTGAGCAAGACCTCAGATGCTTTCAGGACACGCATCAAGAGCCTGGCCAACAATGTTTCCTACCTTCAGAAGGCCAATTTCGTGGGCAAGGTCATTAAGGTGACGGAAATGGGGGCAGACGTGGCAGGCGCAATCTATGCCCTCTACAACACGAAGAGCCACACGCGCTACAACATCAACGCCTCTGACAAGACAGAACTCACACTGGTGAGACCGGCGCAGGAGGCCGTGTTAGACAATACCAACGTGACCTTTGAGTGGGACATAGCAATGGGAAACGTGGTTGGACAGGTGGCTTACGACCTGAAGCTATACTTCTATGAGGGCGATGAATGCCTGACACGCACTTACAGCGGCCTGACGAACAAGACATTTACGGTAAACCTGTCGACAGTGCAGGAGTATGCGGGCAGCAAGACGGTGAAGTGGGAGGTGATAGCCCGCCATCATAAAAACCAGCAACACGTTTATGCCAAGTCAGAACTCCGCTCGTTTACCATCCGTAGTCAGGAGAGCCTCCTTAAAGAGCGCACGTTCTCGGTCAACGGCGTTTCGTTTACGCTGGTTGGCGTAGAAGGCGGCACTTTCCAGATGGGGGCAACGCCTGAGCATGAATTATATGCTGGCTCAGGCGAATATCCCGTACATGAGGTAACGCTCTCGTCGTTTTACATCGGCAAGCTGGAGGTGACGCAAGAGCTTTGGGAAGAGGTGATGGGCGAGAATCCCTCTCAATACAAGGATGCTAAAATGCCTTTGCATAATGCAACTTGGAATGAATGTAAGGTGTTTATCAATACGCTCAACGGCAAGACGGGCATGAACTTCCGCATGCCCACCGAGGCCGAGTGGGAATATGCCGCACGCGGCGGCCGCAAGTATAATCACAACAAATATGCCGGCGGTGTGAAGATAGACGACCTGGCATGGTACTATGATAATTCCGGGGACAAGCCCCATGAAGGTGGGCAAAAGAAGCCCAACGAGCTGGGACTGTATGACATGAGCGGCAATGTGTTCGAATGGTGCAGCGATTGGTATGGCACTTATCCTTCGGAGGCGCAGACCAACCCGCAGGGGCCTGGAGAAGGCTCCGAGCGTGTGCTTCGTGGTGGTTGCTGGAATGCGTCTTCCGGTGGTTGTCGGACTGCTACTCGGTATGCCTACGATCAAGGTATTTATTATAGACGTGTTTACAACGGTTTACGCTTGGCTCTTTCAGTAGAATAAAGGCAATTGTAACATTGAAGCAAAAAACTGAACCCCGACAGCGTTAGCGTGCTGTCGGGGTTTGTTTTGTCTCTGGCCTGCTGCCTGTGGTTTTGCAGGTGAGTGACAAAATCTGAATAGTGGCTTGTATATTATTCAAGAATTATGTTTACCTTTGTGCTTGAATTAGAAAATGATAAATGAAGCACATCAGAAACTTTTGTATTATTGCGCATATTGACCACGGAAAGTCTACACTGGCTGACCGACTGCTTGAATATACGAACACGATTCAGGTGACAAGCGGCCAAATGCTCGACAATATGGACTTGGAAAAAGAGCGTGGCATCACCATCAAGAGCCATGCCATACAGATGGAATATGAAACAGGGGGCGAGAAGTATGTACTCAACCTGATAGATACTCCGGGACACGTTGACTTTTCTTATGAGGTGTCACGAAGCATCGCCGCATGCGAGGGAGCCTTGCTGGTGGTGGATGCCACCCAGGGAGTGCAGGCGCAAACCATCTCGAACCTCTATATGGCGATAGACCAAGACTTGGAGATTATACCTGTTATCAACAAGATAGACATGCCCTCTGCCATGCCCGATGAAGTAGAGGACGAAATCATAGAGTTGATAGGATGCAAGCGTACGGACATCATACGAGCCTCTGGAAAGACCGGTGAAGGCGTGAAAGACATACTCGATGCCGTGGTAGAGCGAATACCTCATCCTACGGGAGACTCGCAGGCGCCGTTGCAGGCATTGATTTTCGACTCGGTGTTCAACTCTTTTCGTGGCATCATCGCCTATTTCAAGATAGAAAACGGATCGCTGAAGAAGGGCGACAAGGTGAAATTCTTCAATACAGGCATGGAATATGATGCAGACGAAGTCGGTGTATTGAAAATGGACATGGTGGCTCGTCAGGAAATGAAAACGGGAGAGGTGGGCTACATCATCAGCGGTATCAAAAACGCCAAGGAAGTGAAGGTGGGCGATACGATAACCCACATAAGCAGACCCTGCGAGAAAGCCATCGAAGGCTTTCAGGAGGTTAAGCCGATGGTGTTTGCCGGTGTATATCCCATTGACCCTTCGGACTACGAAAACCTGCGCGCCTCGCTTGAGAAACTCCAGCTCAATGATGCCTCACTGTCGTTCTCAACAGAATCTTCCGTTGCCCTGGGCTTTGGTTTCCGCTGCGGATTTCTGGGACTGCTTCACATGGAAATCGTGCAAGAAAGACTGGACAGAGAGTTTGACATGGATGTTATTACCACCGTGCCCAACGTATCATATATGGTATACGACAAGCAAGGGGGCGTGAAGGAGGTGCACAATCCTTCCGGACTGCCCGAACAGACGCTCATCGACCATATTGAAGAACCATATATCCGTGCAACGATCATAACAGACGCCAATTATATCGGCTCAATCATGACGCTATGCTTGGATAAGCGAGGTGAACTGGTAAAGCAGGAGTATGTGAGCGGTAACCGCGTGGAACTATATTTTGATCTGCCTTTGGGAGAAATCGTGATAGACTTCTATGATAAGCTCAAGAGCATCTCGAAAGGTTATGCTTCGTTTGATTACCACATTTCTGGTTTCCGTCCGTCCCGATTGGCCAAACTCGACATCTTGCTCAATGGCGAGCCTGTTGATGCCTTGTCTACACTCACCCATCAGGATAATGCCGTAACCTTTGGCAGGCGAATGTGTGAGAAGTTGAAGGAACTGATACCCCGACAGCAGTTTGACATCGCCATTCAAGCTGCCATTGGCGCAAAGATTGTTGCAAGAGAAACCATTAAGTGTGTAAGAAAAGACGTAACGGCCAAATGTTATGGCGGAGACGTGAGCCGAAAGCGGAAACTCCTTGAGAAACAGAAAAAAGGAAAGAAACGCATGAAGCAAATCGGTAACGTGGAAGTGCCGCAGAAAGCCTTCCTTGCCGTGCTCAAGCTGGATTAGCAGTTTCTTCTCTTTCAAACCTTTGGCTTGTTTGTGGTAGCTATCACAGAAGAGAGATTGGGGCAGTGGCCTTTGGATAAGACAATCATCACTCGGCAAATGAATTAAATAAACAGGAGGAAAAGCGATGAAAGGATTAACGGAAACAACACGCGATATAGCTCGCGAACTGGCACGTAAGTACAGCACGATGACCCATCAGGAACTGGACACGCTGGAGGGCATTCTTGTGCGCATGAAGTTTGCCAAAGGCGAAATGATACTCAAGGAAGGTGAGCAGTGCCGCCACATATATCACATTTGCAAAGGATTGGTCAGGCAGTTCTATTACAAGAATGAGAAAGAACTCACCGAACATATCGGCGTAGACAACAGTATCGTGATGTGCATAGAAAGCCTTTTCAAGGAAGAACCCACTCATTTGCAAGTTGAAGCACTTGAACCTACCGTGATATATGCCTTGCCGAAACAGCGGTTGGAGGAAGTGGCTTTGCACAATGTTAATATTCAGATACTTTACCGCAAGATATTGGAAGAATCGCTCATCCAGTCGCAGGTACACGCCGACCTTGTACGTTTTGAGACAGCATACGACCGTTATGCCAAACTCTGCAAGTTGATGCCGCAGGTTGTACTTCGTGCTCCGTTGGTATATATTGCCAGTTATTTGCAGATGACCCCGGAGACGTTGAGCCGTGTACGTGCAGCCTCTGTTATGGAATGAAACTCTTCATTCATATTGCATGTAACTCTTCTTTATATAGCATGTAACGCAGTTTTACGTTTTTGCAGTATCCATCTTTATACTATATTTTTCTTTGCAGTATAAAGTATCTTTGAATGGCGTGCATTGACTCCAAAGAATAAATCCCAATCGGGCATTACACTGCCAATGCTATATTCTTCGCTGATGATGTTGCTTCCTGCCCGCTTTCGTTCGGTTGTCGGCAGCTTCTCCTCCGTTTTTCCTCGGCGCAGTCCACTATACTTTGGTCACGGACAGACATGGGATATTTCGGACAGACACGGGGTCTGTCCCTACAACAATGGCGAACAACCATGTCCTGCAAGATTAAACGAAATGTAGGGACAGACGACCCTGTGTCTGTCCGAACAAAAATAACGAATGCTGACAGGGAACAACGGACAGACACGAGATATTTCGGACAGACACGGGGTCTGTCCCTACAACGATGGCGAACAACCATGTTCTGCAAGATTAAACGAAATGTAGGGACAGACCTTGTGTCTGTCCGAACAAAAATAACGAATGCTGACAGGGAACAACGGACAGACACGGGGTTTGTCCCTACAACGATGGCGAACAACCATGTCCTGCAAGATTAAACGAAATGTAGGGACAGACCTCGTGTCTGTCCGAAAAAAACAACGAATGCAGACTGGAAACACAGACGCCCCCAATATTTGCCCGAAAACAAAAATAACAATTGCAGACAGGAAACAACGGACAGACATGGAATCTGTTCGCCAAGAGAAAAGCACCTCCCCTGAATCCCTGAACTTGGGAACTTGCTGGCGATGGACATTATGTTGCGTTAACTCAAAACCGACATACCATCTGCTCGACATTCGAATGAAATCGGCCTGGTCTCTGCCAACCGAGTTGGGATAAAATGGATGAACAGGCATTTTATGGGGTTATATTTGCTAATTATCATCTATAATTTCTTTTTATGTTAATATGGCAGAATTTCTTAATTTTGTATTTCAATATGTTTTAAGAAAAAGATGTTTTCGTTTATCTTTGCGGATGTATGAAGAAAAAAACGATTTGGACTATCGCAATCATTATGGGGCTGTCGTTCATGGCCTTGCTCTTTCTTCAAATCAAGTATATTGATGAGATGGTGGACATGAAACGGGAACAGTTCGACGAATCTGTCAACCGTTCGCTTTATCAGGCATCGAGAAACTTGGAGCTGAACGAGACCCTGCGGTATCTGGAGAAGTTTGTCACCACAAATTCCAAGGGAGGAGCAGCAAGACGGACAGCCCGGAAGGATGGAAAGGAATCTATTGCGTATGCAACGCTTGATGGAGAAGAGGATGGCGGCGTCACTTATTCTTCATTTGAGTCGAAGACGATGGCTGCGCAGCCCTCCAAAATGCCGAAGGCAATGATTGTGCGCAATGACAGAAATTCTATCTCAGAGACGAACAAGTCGATGCAGCAGATGGTTCGCAATCGTTATATCTACCAGAAAGCCCTGCTTGACGAAGTCATCATGAATATCTTGTATTCTGCTTCTGAGAAACCATTGAGGGAGAGAATCAATTTTAAGCTCCTTGATCAGGATTTGAAGGCAGAACTGGTGAACAACGGAATCAATATTCCCTATCACTTCGTCGTGACGACGCAGGATGGGCGCGAGGTATACCGTTGTCCTGACTATTCAGAAGAAGGAGAGTCTTACAGATACAGTCAAATCTTGTTCCGCAATGATCCGCAAGCGAAGATGGGAGTTGTGAAGGTGCATTTCCCCGATATGAACAGCTACATCTTTTCTTCTGTGCGTTTCATGATACCTTCTATCGTTTTTACGCTGATTTTGCTCGTGACGTTTATTTTTACGATTGTGGTTATCTTCCGTCAGAAGCGGTACACGGAGATGAAGAACGACTTTATCAACAATATGACCCACGAACTTAAGACGCCTATATCAAGCATATCGCTTGCGGCACAGATGCTCAATGATGAGAGTGTGAGCAAGAGTTCCTTTACGATGAAGCATCTTGGCGGGGTTATTAACGACGAGGCAAAAAGGTTACGCTTTCTCGTGGAAAAAGTGTTGCAGATGTCTATGTTCGACCGCAAGAAAACCGTGTTCAAGAGTAAGGAACTCGACCTGAACGAGATGCTCGAGAATGCCGCCCATTCATTCAGGTTGCGTGTGGAGCATACAGGAGGCAAGATAGAACTTGACATTCGGGCGGTGTATTCGCGTATCTATGTGGACGAGATACATTTTGCCAACACAATCAATAATCTCATCGACAATGCCATCAAGTACAAAAAGCCTGATATGCCCATCAATCTTGTCATCAGGACATGGAACGACAAGGAGCGTCTGTTCTTCTCCATTGAAGACGACGGCATAGGCATCAAAAAAGACAATCAGAAGAAAGTGTTTGAAAAGTTCTACCGTGTGCATACAGGTAATGTACACGACGTGAAAGGCTTCGGGCTGGGCTTGGCATACGTGAAGAAGATTATCGAACTGAATGACGGCGAAATCAGAGTCGAAAGTGAATGGGGGAAGGGTACGACTTTCACCGTATCTCTTCCGATGATAAAGGAAGAGGTTGATATGAAATAATTAACAAGAGTACTAACGTTTAATAGAGTATGATTATGGAAGAGAATTTGAAAATTTTGTTGTGCGAAGACGACGAGAATCTTGGTATGTTGCTTCGCGAGTATTTGCAGGCCAAAGGCTATGATGCTACGTTGTGTCCTGACGGAGAAGTAGGTTATAAGGAATTCCTGAAGGCCAACTATGATATTTGCGTGTTTGATGTGATGATGCCCAAGAAAGACGGCTTTACGCTGGCTCAGGAAATACGACAGACAAACGCAGAGGTTCCCATTATCTTCCTCACGGCCAAGCAGCTGAAGGAAGACATCCTCGAGGGCTTCAAGATTGGTGCCGATGATTACATCACCAAGCCTTTTTCTATGGAAGAACTGGTGTTCCGCATTGAGGCAATACTGCGTCGCGTGCGCGGCAAGAAAGCCAAGGAGGCAACTCAGTACAAGATTGGCCGCTTTACGTTCGACACACAGAAGCAGTTGCTTTCCATCGATGGCAATCAGACAAAACTTACAACGAAGGAAAACGAGTTGCTGGCTTTGCTCTGCTCTCATGTAAATGAGATACTCCAGAGAGACTATGCCCTGAAAACCATTTGGATAGACGACAATTACTTCAATGCCCGCTCAATGGATGTATACATCACCAAATTGCGTAAGCATCTGAAGGCAGACGACCAGATTGAAATCATCAACATCCACGGTAAGGGCTACAAGCTGATTGCACCTGTGGAAGATTAATTTGGTGTGAGGGTAGAGTTTTTATTGTGACGGATTGGCCAGTCGGCCTTTCGGTTGCTCTTCGGTTTTTCTCTGCCCTTTGCATTACGGAAACGCCCTCTGCGTTTCCAGCCCCATACAAGGGCTGTTGCTGTACTTTAGTTTCAGTTAACAGCCCTTGTTTCTTGTATTTTGTCAATGCTGCAACATCTATACATTCTTGTTGCTGTCAAAAAGTATTTTGTATATTTGTTGTTGTGAAACAAAAAGCTTGTACACTTGGATAACCCCCAATCGGTCATTAGACCTCCAACACTACATTTCCCACTAAGGATGATGCTCAACATACGAACATAATCGGTACGCTCTCTAATGACCGAATTGGGATAATATTTTGACATTCATGTTTTAATTGTAAAAATTATATTTATTTGAAAGAAAAATAAGGAAAACTATTTGGTATAAAATATTTTTTTATATCTTTGTCGCCATGAAACGATGCTGAGTATTTTCTTCTTATTTGGCGTTGTTATACGTAATAATACTTTCAAAATTCACAATTTAAATCAAAGTAACATGAAGAAAATTACTCTGTTTGCCATGATGGCATTGTTTTGTTTTGGCCTTTCTGCCCAGACACTGAACAGAAAAACCGATGTACAATTAGTCCGTAAATTATCTGCCTACTCACCGAATCATGTGGCGAAAGCTGACAATACTGACGTGATTGAAGAAGAACCTGCGGGTGAAAAGGTGCGCTATATTCGCAGCGGTACATCCTATGAACAGGATCAAAGCTACGGAACAATTGATACAAAAGACCAATATGGTCCTATTTACTTTGTTTTTGCCGAAGACGGCTCTACCGTTTATATCCAGAACCCCATTGCTCGTTTCATTGTAGGTTCATGGGTCAAAGCCACCAAAGAGGGCAACAAGATTACGCTTCCTCTGAATCAGAACCTTATGTATCATACGTATTATAGTACCTACATAAAGCTTGGCGTCCTGAAAGATGACGGAGCTGGTTCATATAATCTCGATACCAGCATTGAAAACGTAACCTATACTATCAATGAAGAAACCATTAGCCTTGATGCGTTGCCCGAAGGATATGTTTTGGGTAGCTACTGGGCTGATGATAATAAATGGGCAAGTTATGGTGATGTCAATTCTGTTTATACCGTTAGCAAAGATATGCCACCAGTTGCTCCCGAAGGAGTGGAATTGAAAGACTATGTTATGAATGCCGAAAGGATTATCTTCATGGGTTCCATTACGGATGCCAAAGTAAAAGTTGGTGTGAAAGACAACGAAGTGTACATACAGGGTTTGTGCGTTGATATGCCTGAGCTATGGGCAAAAGGAATAAAGGAAGGCCGAACCGTTACGTTCCCCGCAGCTCAATGGATGGGTGATACAAAAACAGGTGATGCCATTTATCTCTTTTCGGTCGATGACGAAGATAATGCCATTGAAGTGGTTTATGACTATGATGAAGCCACAGATGTTTACAAGCAAACTTCGGAATTTGTTTTGTTCTGCGTTGCACCCGATGAAATCAAGTTTATTACCGCATATGAGTCGTCTGAGCTCACAGGTGTTACCAACTCGATTGATGCCGTTGCCGGCGCACAACAAACGGGCGTGACCGTTTACTATGATATGCAGGGGCGTCGCGTTGTTACTCCTGTTGCCGGTGGTATATATGTAAAAACCACTACCTTTGCTGACGGCAGCAAGAACAGTGAGAAGCTCGTAGTTCGCTAATTGGTTGAAAAAGTGAAGGGCATTCAGCCCCAATCACAGCTTCAATATCTTGACATGTCCGTTTCTTTCCCGATGTTTTCGGTGTGAGAAACGGACTTTCTTGTGTTCCTTTCTCTTCCTTGCGGAAGTATTATGAGGTTACTTGTGGGCTTGGCCATGAATGCATGCCGAGAGTCTTTTATAATCTGATTCCGATGAATTTTACCCTAATTGGTCATTAGGCCGACAATACCACATTCCTCGCTGATGAAGTTGCTTCCCGACTGCTTTCGTTCACTTGTCGGCAGCTTCTCCTCCGTTTTTCCCCGGCGCAGTCTGCTACGCCTTCGGTCACGGACATACACGGGATATTTCGGACAGACACAGGGTCTGTCCCTACAACGATGGCGAACAACCATGTTCTGCAAGATTAAACGAGATGTAGGGACAGACCTCTGTGTCTGTCCGAAAACAAAAACAACAATTGCGGACAGGAAACAACGGACAGACACGGGATATTTCGGACAGACCCCAGTATCTGTCCGAAAACAAAAACAACAATTGCGGACAGAAAACAACGGACAGACACTGAATCTGTCCGCCAAGAGAAAAGCTCCTCGCCCAGAGTCCCTGAACTTGGGAACTTGCTGGCGATGGACATTATGTTGCGTTAATTCAAAATCGACAGGCAACCTGCTCGACATCCGAACAAAATCAGCATGGTCTCTAATGAACGAATTGTGCTTAAGTGTTTGTTAATATATTGATTAGCGAAAACAGCACGGTCTTTGACGAACGATTTGGATCTACAGGAATCACAGGTTGCACCTCCTACGAGGTGTTTTTGGAAACAGTACGAAAAGGTTTCATTATCGTACCAATGGTTGGTACTCACACTACCAAACACTGGTACAAAGCGTACCAGCGGTTGGTACGACTCGTACCATTGCCCGGTACTCATACTACCCGACAATGGTCAGGGCGAGATACTTTCCCTGTTGTTGGCATGGTCTTTATCCGTTCGCTGGCAAAGATGCTAAAAATATGACGTCATTTCTTCGTAAATATGACATCATTTTTTCGTAAATATGACGTCATTTTTTTATCCTTCCAATGTCTGTGGGTATGTCTTCGGGCATGGGACTGGCATTATTGTTCCTTAAAAAATCCGTGCATACGGTCGGTTTTCTCCTTTTTTATTGCAGCAAGACAAGGGAGGCTCGCTGCTCTGCTCCGCTGCCGGTTATGCCACCCGTCACCAGCAGGACTTCATCGGGCAAGGGTGTAAATTCCGAGTTGTGACATTCAGGTGCAGGCATGGGAAAACGACAGGCTGGAGTTTTGGCAAACAAATTGCTCATAATCTCATGGCTCGTATTAGTCGTATGTCGTTCCATTTCCATAAGAGAAAAGGGCAAACGAAGCAAGATGTCAGCAGGGAGACAGTCTGCGGAAAAACCAAAAGGTCTGGACGCAACCGCGCATTAAAAGAAAGAGGATGAAGGACAACCAAAGTGCGTGGTTACCCATGAATGTGTGTAAAAGGCTGTAGGTAAGAATAAAAAGAACCGCCGAAAAGAAAGTGGCGGCCAGCATGCCACGAGTGGCCGTGACGCCGATGAAGACACCATCCCAGACGAATGCAGCCATGCCGGCAGCAGGAATGGCCAGCACCCATGGGAAAAACTCATGTGAGGCTTCTACGACTGCCGTGTCGCTCGTGAGCAATCCTACCAGTATCCGACCTAATGCGACATAGGAAAGCGTGAACAGGAAAACCATCATACATCCCCACGCAAAGAGGCGGCGAACTACAGACTTGAACGAGACGGCATTGCCTGCCCCCCAATAGCGACCGCCCAGAGCTTCTCCGGCAAAGGCAAAGCCATCCATCACATAAGAGAAGAGGATATAAAACTGCATCAGCAACGTGTTGACGGCCAAGATGAGCGTACCCTGGGACGCGCCGACGGAAAGGAAAAGGAAGTTGACCATCACAAGAAAAAGCGTGCGCAGGAAGATGTCACGGTTTACACGGAAAAAGGCAAGGAAAGAGAGACGGCGGCTGTCAAGGGGACTTTGCCTGCGATAAGACCACAGTTTGCGGTAGTAGTTCATCCATAACAAGAGTGAGACCGCCGCCCCTGCATACTGTGCCACTACCGTGCCCAGTGCAATGCCATCAACTTTCATCTTCAGCACAAATACTGCCAAAAGGCTTGCCGCAATGTTTACGATATTCTGGAAAACTGCCACCAGCATTGGCACACGGGTGTTTTGCATGCCAATGTACCACCCCGACACGGCATACTGCACCATCATGGCCGGAGCACCCCAAACGCAGATGTCGAAATATAATGTAGCCAGAGGGACGATTTCAGGTGACGGGTCAATGAGCCAGAATGAAACCCATCGCAGAGGTACTTGTGCAACCAATATCAATGCTGATACCAGCAAAGCCACTTTTACCGAACGTATCAGAAGTGTTATCACACCGGCAAAGTCTCTTGCGCCACGTGCCTGAGCGGTCATGCCGCTCGTACCCATGCGCAGAAACCCGAACACCCAGTAAATCAGGTTGAACACCATCGAGCCAACGGCAATGGCACCAATATAGACCGCATCTCCGATATGTCCCACTATGGCCATGTCTGCCATGCCGAGCAGCGGAACAGTGACATTGGTCACTATCGACGGAAGCGCAAGGCGCAGTATCTGATTGTTGGGGTTATTCATGACAAATCCTATTCTCGTGAACACGGTTCATAAGCGTGGGCAAAGTTACACCTTTTTTATATAAGCTCCCATCCATGACATACATTTATTTTGATATATGACACATAAGCCTTAACTTTGCAGCCAACAACATTAATTCATATCATGATAACTATCGGAGAAAAAGCCCCGGCAATACTGGGCAAAGACCAAAATGGCAAAGAAATAAGACTTGAAGACTTCAAAGGACGCAAGCTGGCACTCTACTTCTATCCCAAGGACATGACTTCGGGATGTACCTCGCAGGCATGCAACCTTCGAGACAATTACGCAGACTTGAAGAAAGAAGGCTTTGAAGTCATTGGTGTGAGCGTGGACGATGAAGCCAAACATCGCAAGTTTATCGAAAAGTACGAACTTCCCTTTCCGCTCGTAGCAGACACAGAGCACCAGCTCGTAGAGCAGTTTGGTGTATGGGGCGAGAAATCAATGTATGGAAGAAAATACATGGGGACGTTCCGCACAACCTTTATCATCAACGAAGAAGGTATCGTGGAGCATATCATCGAACCCAAGAAAATCAAGGTGAAAGAGCATGCAGCCCAAATCATCAGCACGAAAAGGCTGTAAGCCAAATGAGAATAACGGAGAATTTGATGACATCTGACACTTATTCGGTGGGTAACAGCAGACGATTTGCTACTCGGCTGTAGGGAAACCCATAAAAAACATTGTACAAATCTCAAGGCATCAATACGAAAACTCACTTTCTGTTGATGCCTTGCTCTGTTTCATACATTTATTCCTGCAAACTCATACGAAAAAACATCACCTATAGTTTTCTGTCCGCAATTGTTATTTGTTTTCGGACAGACACAGGGTCTGTCCCTACACATTTCGTTTACTCTTGCAGAACATGGTTGTTCGCCGTTGTTGTAGGGACAGACCCCGTGTCTGTCCGAAATATCCATGCCTGTCCGTGACCGAAGGCGTAGCAGACTGCGCCGGGAAAAACGGAGGAGAAGATGCCGACAAGTGAACGAAAGCAGCTTGGAAGGTACATTATCAGCGAGGAATGTTGCATTGGCGGCCTAATAACCGATTTGGCTTTAATCCATCGAAAGCTAAATGACTTTGACAAACGGATTTTCCAAAGGTGAAACAACAAGACGGTAGTTGACGTCATGTATTATACGCATTATTTGCGGAGGCTCATCATGCTTGGACGTCAAAGCCAGCGCAACATGCCCCATTGTCCGCCGAAGATTAAGCTCAATGCAAGGATGAATTGCAAAAGTGTCATTTTCCTGATTTTTTACAACCATCATGTCTACACCAAAAGGCCCCACATAATCTAAACTTAAGCCTTTTAGAAACATAGAGATGCCCTCTATCAACTCATCGAAAGACTTATTGTCCATATAATCGGACATGATTTTACGCTTTTCGTTCTCTGGCATTAGCAGGTTTCCCATATATCCGCCATTGACAGTGTCGAAGAGAGAAAGGCCGCAATAGGAAACACTCCCGTCTGTCATAACCTCAAACTCCAAGGCGAAATCTCTCTCTTTAATATAATAGGGTTCAACAACAAGTGCCTGTTGTTGCTGCAGAATATTCTGCATCCATCCTTTCATGGACACTGTTATCGCTTCGTTCTCCACATAACGTACTCCTCTTCCACTACTACTCCAAGGTGCTTTTACCACAGCACGTTGGTATGACCTTACCCAACGAAGTACCTCATCCATCGTTGTGCAAAGAAAACTTTCTCCCACAAGATTCTTTCCTGAAAGGTAACTTCGGAGAAATCGCAACATCTCTACGGAGGTCGCACGACTGGAGGTATTTCTAATCTTTTGTATCCAATCTATAGAAGGAAGAACTGACTTGGGAACACCAGCATTCTTCAGACGGTTTCGCAAAGCTGCATCCCATCCCCAAGGCAAAACTCTGAAGTCTGAGAGCTTTTCCAGTAATTGACTACTTTGTAAATCTGAAAATGAAAGAAATGACACATCGGCAATTGTATGTCGAAATTTTTGTGCCGCCTTTATTGCGAAATCAACATCGTCTACCAATACCACATCTCCGTTTTCTGCCCATAGTGCTGGCAGAAAACCAAGATTGGTACGTAGCTCTCGAGCCGCATGGGGTGGTGTAAAACGCTCTCCGCCAAAAGCCAATGCTAAATCGTGTTCTGGATTGAATATATGTACTTGCATAATAAAACTCTGCAAAGATAAGAAAAAATCAATAATTTTGCAAAGCAGAGTTTGCAATTTAAGAAAGAATCATTACCTTTGCAAAAATTTCCGAGTTAGATATGGATGCTTTTTTCCGTACACACGCATATCTTATAGAGCATACTAACGCTCCTGTTCGCCGTTATTTAATGGACGAAATCAATTGGAACGACCGTTTAATTGGCATTAAAGGAACAAGAGGAGTAGGAAAAACAACGTTTCTCTTACAGTATGCAAAAGAAAACTTTGGCATCAACGACCGACAGTGTTTATATGTAAATATGAACAATTTCTATTTTCAAGGGCGTGGTATTTCTGATTTTGCCGGAGAATTTTATCGTGGTGGCGGAAAGGTATTACTGATAGATCAAGTTTTCAAGAGACCGGACTGGAGTCAAGAGCTGCGTAAATGTTATGATGATTATCCCAATTTGAAAATCATCTTTACGGGTTCAAGTGTCATGAGACTAAAAGAGGAAAATCCAGAACTAAACGGAATCGTGAAGAGTTATAACCTCAGGGGTTACTCTTTCCGCGAATTTCTCAACCGTCAGACCAATCTTCAATTTCCATCCTGTTCCATTGAAGATATACTAATCAATTACCGAGAGATAGCATATCAAATTCAACAAAAGATAGATATAGAGAGGTATTTTCAAGACTATTTACATCACGGATATTATCCATTCTATCAAGAACATCGCAATTACTCGGAAAATTTGCTCAAGAAAATGAATATGGGTATTGAAGTTGATATTTTGCTGATTAAGCAAATCGAACAGAAATACCTGACAAAAATCAAGAAACTGTTTTATCTTTTGGCTATCGAAGGGTTCAAAACACCCAATGTTAGCCAATTGGCCGTAGACATTGAAACAAGTAGGGCTACTGTCATGAACTATATTAAGTATCTGACAGACGCACGGCTATTCAATACACTCTACAAACCTTTGCAGAATGCTCCCAAGAAACCAGCACAGGTCATGCTGCAAAATACCAACCTGATGTATGCCATCTATCCTTTGGCTTTCAGCAGAAAAGATGTTATGGAAACATTTTTTGTCAACTGTTTATGGAAAGATCACATCGTAAACCATAATGGCAAAGAATCAACATACCTCGTAGACAATAGCATGAAATTCAAGATTGTTGGTGAAAAGGCTTCTGTAAAACAGCGGGCTACATCCGACGTAATACAGGTAACTTATACAAATGACTGGGAGAAAGAGAAGAAAATTCCCATTTGGTTATTTGGCTTCATATACTAATTATGGTATCAAGATACACATAACGAATATACAAAAACAACAATACAAAAACAACAATACAAAAACAACAATACAAAAACATTAAAATAGGTATTCATTAAATCATAAAAGAAAATGGCAAAAGAAAAGAAATTTATCACTTGTGATGGTAATGCTGCTGCTGCCCACATCAGTTACATGTTTACTGAAGTGGCTGCCATCTACCCGATAACCCCTTCTTCACCCATGGCAGAGAATGTTGATGAATGGTCAGCACGCGGAAGGAAGAACTTATGGGGACAAACAGTTAGTCTTCAGGAAATGCAATCAGAAGCCGGAGCCGCCGGAGCTGTACATGGTTCACTGCAAGCAGGTGCACTTACAACAACTTTTACAGCTTCACAAGGTCTGCTTCTGATGATACCCAACATGTACAAGATTGCAGGTGAGCTTCTTCCCTGTGTCTTCCATGTCTCCGCCCGTACACTTGCTTCGCATTCTCTCTGTATCTTCGGAGATCACCAAGATGTAATGGCTTGTCGTCAGACTGGTTTCGCTATGTTGTGTGAAGGTTCTGTGCAGGAAGTGATGGACTTGTCTGCAGTAGCCCACTTGGCAACACTGAAGACGAATGTGCCTTTCATCAACTTCTTTGATGGATTTCGCACATCACATGAATATCATAAGATAGAATGTCTTGATGAAGACGATATACGTCCTTTAGTGGATGAAGCCGATATCAAGAGATTCCGTGACCGTGCCCTCACACCTGAACGGCCGACAACCAGAGGAACAGCAGAAAATCCTGAAACATTCTTTACACACCGTGAAGCCTGCAACGAATACTATGATGCAGTACCAGATGTTGTAGAAGAGTATTTTGCAAAAATCAGCGAAATTACGGGTCGTGAATACCACATTTTCTCATACTATGGGGCAAAGGATGCCGATAGGATTATTATCCTGATGGGATCGGCAACAGATGCAGCCCGTGAAGCCATAGACTACCTTAATGCCAATGGCGAAAAGGTTGGTATGATTTCCGTACATCTTTATCGTCCGTTCTCCGTTAAGCATCTTTTGGCTGCTGTGCCGAAAACAGTAAAACGCATCGCTGTTCTCGACCGTACTAAAGAACCAGGGGCAGAAGGTGAACCTTTGTACCTTGATGTGAAGAGCGCTTTCTATGATGTGGAAAACAAACCAGTCATTGTAGGCGGACGATATGGATTGGGTTCTCGTGATACCACTCCTTCACATATTATTTCCGTATTCAACAATCTTGCATTGCCTGAACCTAAGAATCATTTTACAATAGGCATCGTTGATGATGTTACTTTCACCAGCCTTCCTCAAATAGAAGAGATGGCATTCGGTGGAAGCAGTGTTTACCAGGCAAAGTTCTACGGACTTGGTGCTGACGGAACAGTGGGTGCCAACAAAAATTCGGTGAAGATTATCGGAAATAATACTGATAAATACTGTCAGGCATATTTCTCATATGACTCTAAGAAATCGGGTGGTTTTACATGTTCTCACCTGAGATTCGGCGATGAACCTATTCGTTCAACTTATCTTGTCACTACGCCAAATTTCGTAGCATGTCACGTACAGGCTTACCTTCACATGTATGATGTGACCCGTGGCTTGCAGAAGAATGGTACGTTCTTGCTTAATACCATTTTCGAGGGTGAAGAGCTCAGCCACTTTATTCCCAACAAAATCAAACGTTATTTTGCTCAGAACAACATCACGGTATATACCATCAATGCAACAAAAATTGCACAGGAAATAGGTCTGCGCAACCGAACCAATACGATTCTTCAGAGTGCTTTCTTCCGTATTACGGGTGTTATCCCTGTAGAACTGGCCGTAGAGAAGATGAAAGAAGCTATCGTTAAGTCTTACGGCAACAAGGGACAGGACGTAATCGACAAAAACTTTACGGCCGTTGACCGTGGTGGCGAGTTCAAAAAGTTTGACATTGATCCGGCATGGGCGAACCTTCTTGATGACGAAATACAGGAAGACAATGCCCCTGCATTCGTAAAAGAACTGGTGCGTCCGATTAATGCACAAGCTGGAGACCTTCTCAAGGTATCTGACTTCAAAAAGCACAACACGGTAGACGGTTCATGGATCAACGGTACTGCTGCTTTTGAAAAACGTGGGGTGGAAGCCTTTACACCGCAGTGGAACGCCGACAATTGCATACAATGTAACAAGTGTGCCTATGTTTGCCCTCACGCCTCCATCCGACCGTTTGTCATGGACGACGAGGAAGTTAAAGGTTATACAGGAAAGACTCTCGATATGAAAGTACCTGCACAGATGAAGGGCATGCACTTTGCCATTCAGGTGTCTGTACTCGACTGTCTCGGATGTGGCAATTGTGCCGACGTATGTCCAGGCAATCCGAAACTTGGAAAGGCGCTCACAATGGTGCCTTTCAATCCCGACGACGAAATCATGAAGGAAGAAATGGTACGCTGGGACTATTGCAGCAGCAATGTGAAGAGCAAACAGCATCTCGTAGATGTGAAGTCGAATGTGAAGAATTCGCAGTTTGCCCAGCCGTTGTTTGAGTTCTCCGGAGCTTGTGCCGGATGCGGTGAGACGCCATATGTCAAGTTGGTTTCACAGTTGTTCGGCGACCGTGAGATGATTGCCAACGCCACAGGCTGCTCATCCATCTACTCGGCCTCTATTCCGTCTACGCCTTACTGTACGAATGAGAAGGGACAAGGCCCAGCCTTCAACAACTCTCTCTTTGAAGACTTCTGCGAGTTTGGCATGGGCATGGTCATGGGTAACAAAAAGATGAAAGAGCGCATCACCATGCTTCTCACCCAATCGCTGGAGGGTGAACATACACCGGAGGACTTCAAAGAAGCCGCTCGCGAATGGATTGCCGGGCAGAACGATGCAGAGGCAAGCAAAGCGGCGGCAGCCAAGCTGGTACCACAAATTGAGGCCGGGGCACAGGCGGGCTGTCCTGTATGCGCCGAGCTGAAGACGCTCGACCACTATCTCGTGAAGCGCAGCCAGTGGATTATAGGTGGTGACGGTGCTTCATACGATATTGGTTACGGCGGTCTCGACCATGTTATTGCATCGGGAGAAGACCTCAACATCCTCGTGCTCGATACAGAAGTCTATTCCAATACTGGTGGACAAGCCTCCAAGTCGACACCACTCGGTGCCATCGCACAGTTCGCGGCACAAGGAAAACGCATCCGCAAGAAAGACCTCGGGTTGATAGCAACGACCTACGGATACGTATATGTGGCACAGATTGCCATGGGAGCCGATCAGGCTCAGACGCTGAAAGCCATTAGGGAGGCAGAGGCCTATCCTGGTCCTTCTCTCATCATTGCGTACTCGCCTTGTATCAACCACGGCCTGAAAGCCAAGGGTGGAATGGGCAAGAGCCAGGCTGAAGCAGAAAAGGCTGTTGCGTGTGGCTATTGGCACTTGTGGCGGTATGATCCGAGATTGGCGACAGAGGGAAAGAATCCTTTCACTCTCGATTCCAAAGAACCCGACTGGGATAAGTTTCAAGATTTCCTCGAAGGCGAGGTACGCTATCTTTCGGTAAAGAAGGCATTCCCCGAACAAGCGCAAGAACTTTTCGACGAAGCCAAGCACATGGCTCAGCTACGTTACAAGAGCTACTTACGAAAGGCTCGTGAAGACTGGTCTGATGAAGCGGTGAATGCATAGAATTGTCAACATCTCATCCCACGGATGAACACTTTTTATTTGAAGGTGAACCCTGAAAGTTTATTGACAACTTTCAGGGTTTCTTTTACAACTATAGTCGCATCGTCTACAATGTTGTCAAACTTTGATACGGTGCAAGCATCAACCTCTCTCCTCCGACGGTAGTGTCCTAAAAAGTGTGTAAGTTATCTTTCCTTTTTCTCTATTGTTGTTTCTTTTTTCTCTTTGTCCCATCTTTTAAACAGATGTATTTTTCTACTATATGTTGTTTTTGTTTCCTCCATTGCCACCGCCGCCAACA
>JAXFLJ010000031.1:0-16265 GCA_034183335.1 Prevotella sp. | reverse complement strand
GCTGACAAGTCTCATAGAGGGTTGTTTTTTGTTATCTGTTTGATTGTCAACAACAAATATACGAAAAATAATCCTCTTTTTGGGCTTTTATTGAAACTATTTTAAGGCAAAAAACAAGCGCGGCTTATCCCGAATTCGGGTTAAAAAGAGTAACTATATATTTATCATAATGACTATTATCAAAGTAGTGAACTTGGGATTTAACTTTAGGACACTACCAGAAAAGGCATCATTGTCTACAATAATAGTAATACCAATAAGTATGCCCAAAACTCTCCTTTAGCAGGGCTTTCCGCTTTTGGACATCGCTCTTTTTCCTTAAAGTGGCAAACTCCTTATATTCTTCTTCCATCTCTTCATCTGAGAAACCATTGGACTGATGTTCCGTCAGACGATTTTCCAAAACCAATGCTTCACGGTAATGCCTCGGAATATATGAACCTTGGGGATAATAATGATAGAGTTTCTCTGCAAAACCAGTTATTTCTCTGCCTAACAGCATTGACATCAAATCATAGTCAGCACGGTGTCTCTTTGATTGTGACAATGTAACAATACGCTCATAGGGAAAGTATATAGGTTTCTCCGAGTTGTTTGAAAGTTTCAAGGCATCAGCCCCTCCCTTTATAGGATAATAAAACAATCGCTCGGCCAGTTTCCCCTGCCGGGCAAGAGCATACGCACGCAAGGATGTTAGCAGGACATCTGTATTGGGAGACTGACTGCCTATCTCTAAGGCTCCATTGACATCGTTATCATAGAGTCTTGTTTCCATTTGCATACGAAACCGAAAGACATTGTCATGACTGCCTGATATTCCTACAAGAAAAAACATGACAACCATTACAAGCAGATTAATCCACATTGTGCGCGAAAGCAATCTTTTTGCTTTTACTTCTGTTTCATAAGGTTGATACTGTATTGCCAAATAGACAAGAAGACAATATATAACACCAAGAACGGGCGTAAGCCATAACCACGGCTTCCATGTTATTCCTCCGCTATCAGACTGCACGAATCCCGAAAGAGCCGCCAAGATGAACAATGAAGGAAAATATGTCAGCGCATGTGTACGTTTATTGAGCTTTGTCAGCGCATAGACAAAGAGATGAACACAATAAAGGACAAATGTAATAAGCAACGCCCCGATAAATTCGTCATACTTTGTCTTACCACCAGACAGGACATGCTGCCCTACGGCTATAACATCTGCCTGATAAGAATATAAATACAAGAAAGTAAACAGACAAAAACAGACAGCACAAACAATGTGGATTATCTTATGGTATATGCTTACAAAAGCCATCACTATTCAACATTGATTTTACTTTACTGCTTCATGAGAACTACTGCCGAACGGGCTGGTATATACAACTTCATCCACTCCTTCTTTTCTTTCTTGTAAAGATTGTCCGGAATTGTGAAGTGTGTTATGGTATCATCAGAAATACCAAAACCTCCAAAAACAGGATTATCTGTGTTAAGTATTACACGATATGCCCCTTTTGGAACAAGAAATCCATAATCCATATATGATTGTGTAGGCGAAAAGTTGAAGACAAAAACCATGTCTTTTCGCATGAATGCCAAAACCTGATCGCCATCATCATGCCATATTTCCTGAATGGGTAGGGATTGAAAGTCCTTCACAGTCTTAATGGTTCGTAACATTTCCTTGTCGAAATCGCTCAAGAACTGATAACAGAGGTTCTGATCGTCCACCAGATTCCATTGTCTCCGTGCATATCGATAACTCCATCCATTACCCTCTCTTGGGAAATCAATCCATTCCGGATGTCCAAATTCATTGCCCATAAAGTTCAGATAGCCTCCATTGATGGTTGACAGGGTGGCCAAACGAATCATCTTGTGCAATGCTATTCCACGATGTACACTTCCATTTTCATCGCCCTTTCTAAAATGCCAGTACATGTCAGAGTCTATCAGGCGAAAAATAATTGTCTTGTCACCTACAAGAGCTTGGTCATGACTTTCGCAATAACTAATTGTCTTCTCATCAGCGCGTCTGTTTTTTATCTCCCAAAAGATTGAACTCGGCTTCCAATCTTCATCTTTTTGTTCCTTGATGATTTTAATCCAATAATCAGGAATATTCATCGCCATGCGATAGTCAAAGCCTATACCACCATTTTCAAACTCTTCTGCAAGTCCCGGCATTCCACTGACTTCTTCGGCAATAGTAATGGCATTGGGGTTTATTTCATGAATGAGCAGATTCGCCAACGATAGGTAACAGATGGCATCAATGTCTTGTCCGCCATTAAAATAGTCCCCATAATCACAAAACGCCTCACCCAAACCATGACTGTAATACAGCATGGAAGTAACACCGTCAAAGCGGAATCCGTCGAAATGAAACTCCTCCAGCCAGTATTTGCAATTGCTGAGAAGGAAATGAATGACGTTGTCTTTTCCGTAATCAAAGCACAAGGAATCCCACGCAGGATGCTCTCTCCTTTCTCCTGAATGAAAATATTGGGCAGGCTCACCGGCAAAGTTTCCTAATCCTTCCTGTTCATTCTTTACAGCATGAGAATGAACAATATCCATAATAACAGACACACCATGAAGATGCGCTTCGTCAATTAATGCTTTCAGTTCCTCTGGTGTACCAAAACGAGCAGAAGGAGCAAAGAAAGAACTGACATGATAGCCGAATGATCCATAATAAGGATGTTCTTGTATGGCCATTATCTGAATACAATTATAGCCATCTTTTATGATGCGTGGCAGCACTTTCTCCCGAAACTCATTATAAGTTCCAACCTTTTCTGCATCTTGTGCCATGCCTATATGACACTCGTAAATGAGCAAAGGACTGGTATCCGGTTTGAACGTACCTGTTTTCCAAACATAAGGTTGCTCCGGCTCCCATACTTGGGCAGAAAAGATTTTGGTATTTTCATCCTGCACGACACGCCTTGTCCATGCCGGGATACGCTCTCCTTCTCCACCCTTCCAATGTATTTTTAATTTATAAAGGTCTCCATGGTGCAAAGCTTCCGCTGGCAATTGAAGTTCCCAATTATCAGTTCCTGCAAGCTTGGAGGCACGGAATTCTTCGCACTCCTTCCATTCATTGAAATCACCAACAAGATAAATTCTTTCAGCATGGGGTGCCCATTCACGGAAAACCCAACCACGATTGGTTCGATGAAGACCGAAATAAACATGTCCGTTGGCAAAATCTCCGAGCGAATGCTTTCCTTCTTCGGTCAGTAAGTTTCGCTTCCACAACACATAGCCATGTCGCCTTTGTATCGCCTCTTCATAAGGTTTCAGCCAAGGGTCATTCTTTACCAAACCTAAAGAAACCTGTTCCTGTTGCTTTTCCTTCATTTATCTTTCCTTTATTGGGCAAACATCCCGTCTTTTCTTGAAAACCTACTCAACGATACGTCGCCCACGACTGTAATGTCCGCGAGCAGTAACCTGACCATTTCGGTTTTTCTCAACAAATTTACCATCCCGCTCGTCATCAACGTATGTACCTTCAAACCGCACTCCCTCCTTGCTTTCTTCGATAGCAGGACCATTGCGTTTGCCTTTCCGATACATTCCCTTGAATTTGTTGCCTTTATGGTCTCGTATTGTAACCTCACCATCCAAGACTCCGTTTTTGAAACTTCCCTCAATGATGTCACCATTCTTTTTCAATATCTTTCCGCGTCCATTCTGCTTGTCTCCAGACCAATTTCCCGTATAGCTGTCACCGTTCTTCCAGACAAAAGTTCCTGTTCCAGAACGTTCACCATTCAAGAAAGAACCTGTATACTTATCGCCGTTGACCATCTTGAAGATACCTTCTCCAGTACGTTCGCCTTGCAAGTAGTCACCTTCATAAGTGTCACCGTTCTGAAACTTATAAATTCCTTTGCCGTCTTGTATATCGTTGCGCCAATTGCCCACATAAACATCACCATCGGCATACTTGAAAGTTCCTTTTCCCGAGCGTTGATTGTCTACCCACATTCCATCATATGTGGTACCGTCTCCCCATGCAAAGAAACCCATTCCGTTCTTTTTGTCATCTTTCCACATACCTTTGTAATATGCGCCATTGGCAAAGGTGTATGTACCCTTTCCTTCTCTTTTATCCTGATACCACTCTCCCTCGTATCTATCACCATTATAATAATACATAGTTCCAGCACCATGCTGGTAGTCCCTGTACCACATTCCAACATATTTATTGTTGTTCATGAAGTAGTATGTTCCTTTTCCGTGTTGCTGGTCTTGAAACCACTGTCCGTCATATTTCTCTCCGTCCGAAAAAGTGTAGACGCCATATCCTTGTCGTTTTCCCTTTACGTATTCGCCTTCATACGAATCGCCATTCTTATACACGGCATTCCCTTTTCCATGGGCTTTGCCTGCAACCATTTCACCTTTGTATTGTCCACCGTCGCTTGTTGTATATGAACCGAGCGTTATGCGCTGTGCCATTCCTCCCACAGGGATAAATACCAATATAAAGGCTATAATTTTGTGTTTTGCTTTCATTGTTTCTTTCTTGATAGGATGTTCAAAAATAGTAAAATTAGATTGCCAACCAAAAGGCATTATGCTTTTTTATCGAACATTCGCAAGTCTATACCTTCACAAATGCATGTTTACCCAGATGGCATAGCATGACGTTATTTGTTTTTCAGGTAAAACAGAGCTGCACCGATAGCCGTGCAAAATTCTGAATACTTAGGTATGCGGAAATGAACCTTGTATAGTTTCTCCAACAGGGGATATACATCTCTGCATTGCGGTAGCAAAGTGAGATTTCCTATCATGACAAACTCACGGATATTGCTGTTGAGCGCAGACAGTACCGACGCACTGCCTATGCTTTGCAATACCATGTGAATAAGCCCCAAGGCAATATCTTCTTTTGCGAGGTCTGCCGTGGCATTGCCGAAGAGAGAAGCTGTGGCATTCATGGGAAGACCTGGTAACGGATGTGCACTAATGTCTCCGATGAGAAGGTTTACCTTTGATATATCTCCTTGCATGGCGAGCGTAGCTACCTGCTTGATGTCTGAAGTCTTGAGCAAAATGCGTGAAAGACCAGCCAAGGTTCCTCCTCCCACACCGATTCCTCCTATATGCTGAATGCTGTCTCCTTCACATTTCACAAGCGAGGTGCCAGTTCCCATGCTGACCACGATGATGTTGTCAAGTTTCGATTCAAAACGTGCGCCCAGTCCGTCTGCAACAAATTCCTCTGCTTTATCAGTGGGCAGCCCGTAAATCGGTTTGTCAATATAGGCACTTCCTACTCCTGTAAGCATCACGCGCTCCACATCGCTAAGTTCGATTTTATTATCATACAGATATTTTCCGAATGCACCATAGAGCGATGTTACCGGATCTGCCGCTGTGATACGCAGCGGTGAAAAGACTTTCATGTCTCTGATGCCAACGATTTTGGTGGTACTGATACCCACATCGATTCCTAAAATCATTCCCATAAATAAACGATTGTATGATTAATGCCGCAAATATACGTGATTTTATTGTAAACGAGAAAGGTTCAGCAAGGCTATTTGCCCCCGCTTTCTGAAAGGGCAGGATACCGAATGCACAAATTCTGCCAGTCAAAAGACATGTCGCACACGTGATAACACTTGTTACACCACAGCTATTGCACGACCTTAAACCTTACACGAAATGCTCGCTTCACTTCATCCCAGTTGGTTCCGAGAAGTTCAAAACGGCCGATTTGCGAGGTAGAGCGAACATGCTTGCCAATGCAGGCACACACATCGTAATCGCCGATACGCACGATACGAATCATTTCTGAAGCATCGGCGGGCAACCTGTTAATTGTTAATCCTTCAGGCAGATGATTCCTGTCAACAAATTCGTATGTTACAGGCAAATCCTCTTCAATCAGTTCATTCATTCTCCGCTCTATCTCCTTTTCTTCTTTTCGGTCGGGCTTATAGTCAAGAATATAGGTTATCTTGCTTTTTTTTCGCTCTACATGTGCATTGGTCGAACGTTCGCAGCCAAACATTCTTATCATTGTCTGATTCAACAGATGCTCTGCCGTATGCGCAGGCGGAAACTCTTCCTTGTTGTGTTCGTTCAATGTGTAGCTTTCATTCATTTCCATCATTCCTTATTCTGTATTATATTTTTTCTCTTTTGAACCCTAATCTTTCTTGTCAGCGATAGCTGAACAATGTTTCATTTACATGTGCCTCTAACAAGTCTTTTCAGGTATAACACGATTATTTGCTATCACATGGATTTTCGGATCAGTGTTATCTCTCTTCAAATTGTCCTATAAGACTTTTCAAATTGTCCTATAAGACAATTTTTCATCCATCTAACACGCTGATTATCATCAAATTGCAAAATTCGCTTAAAACCTTCTTTTGTCTGGGGAAATAACGCATAAAACATTATTTGACAGCAAGACCAAACCGAACCCTGTACGACTGAAAACTGAGTGAGTAGTCAGACGAAACATAGAGCATGAGCATTGGCGACACACCAGACTTCATCATTGGCAGGTAAATGTCCATATTTGTCCGCTCCAAGCTGGAAGAACGAGCGGAACAGGTCTGTTGAGACAGAGCTTTATCACGGTTTCTTTTCCGGTAAGCAGCTCTCTTGCCTGAACAGCCTGCTCTCGAATGCCATACAAGTCAAAAGCGTGGGAGGAGATATAAACTGTCGTTTCCACCGTCTCTGTGGAAAAATTGACTGCAACAAGTGCCATCTCTCTTTCCATTCTTCGAAGGAAAACAAACTGTTTCTCTGCCAAATGAGGATTTACATACATCAAATCAAAAAACTCTCCTTCACGCATGACAGGTTTGCTGGCAGCAATTGTCAGTATCTGCCGATACATTTCACTGAGCCGGCGTTCCTCCTCCGTCTGCTGTTCCCTTTCATAATACCCTCGCCTGAGGCTGTCAACACACCAGTAGTCAAAAATGCTTGTGCGTCCGTCCATCCCGCTGAAACCTTCAGCATCCATACCCGGTTCACCAAACTCTTGTCCGGCATACAACATCAGCGGATTATTGCGCATCCATGCAGTCACCATCAAGGCTGGCACAGCTTTCCGGGCATTTCCGGAAAAAAAACTGCTGGCAATGCGTTGCTCATCATGATTTTCCAAGAAGTAAAGCAAATGGGCGGCAATATCATCAGTATCTTGCCACTGCCATGTAATGTGCTGTGTCGGACGGCGGTCGCATACCACATCGCGCAGACAATCATACATCCCCACTTTGTCATACAACCAATCAAAACCAGCACGTACATACTCCTTATAGAGGCTGGGATTATAAACCTCGGCAATGAAAACGACATCCGGATAGCGAGCCTTTACCCTGCTGATGGCATAATTCCAGAACTCCGCCGGCACCATTTCGGCCATATCACACCGGAAACCGTCAACTTCCTTTTCTGCCCAAAAGAGAAGAATATCGGCCATCTGACACCATGTGTCGGGCATGTCATCAAAATGTTTTGTCCGTCTGCCGTCATCATAATAGTCTACGCCATAGTTCAGTTTTACCGTCTCATACCAGTCATGTATGCCGGGATGTGCCACAAAACAATCGTTGCCAGTGGCCTTTGCCGGACACTCTTCGTATCGTGGCATGGAATCCGGGATTCCCTTTCCTTCATCTGCCCTTTCATCAAAAGGACATTCAAAGCTACCACCAATATAATAGAAGTTGTTATTGGGTGAAAAATACAGGCTCGTGTTGTCATTTTCTCCTAAATCCCTGACATGTGCAGGTTTGCAAACCGAACGGTATTGCCTTGCCACATGATTGGGAACAAAGTCTACAATAACCTTCATTCCTGCCTGATGAGTGCGGCAAACAAGTCCTTCAAATTCATCCATCCGTTTCTCAACGTCCTCGGCAAGGTCTGGGTCAATGTCATAATAGTCCGCAATCGCATACGGAGAGCCAGCCTTTCCCTTAACGATACAAGGATGCTGGGCAGGAATGCCATATTGAGTATAATCCGTCTGGGTAGCATGACGAATCATTCCCGTATACCATATATGAGACACTCCCATGTCTTTGATACGTCGCAATACGTCCGTATCTATCTCATTCATCTTTCCGCAACCATTTTCCAATAAGGAGCCGTTCTGTTTCCTGTTGGTATTACGGTTGCTGAAAAGCCGTGTGAGTATCTGATATATGATAGGTTTCATGAGACAATGGAGAAAAAACAATATCGGGAAGCCTGTTTACCATAAGCCAACCGCTTCCCGACATCAGTTATTATATTCCGTGTACCGATACATTCTTGTCGATGCGTCCAATCATTCCTTGCAAAGCCTTGCCCGGTCCGCATTCCGTAAAGTCATCTGCACCGTCGGCAATCATTGCCTGAACACACTGCGCCCATTTCACGCTTCCGGTCAGCTGGGCAATAAGGTTTTGCTTGATTTCCGCAGCATCGGTATGCGGTTTACCATCCACATTTTGATAAACAGGACACTTGGGGGGGGAGAATACGGTCTTTTCGATTGCCACTTGCAATTCTTCCTGAGCCGGCAACATCAGTGGAGAATGAAACGCTCCACCTACTTTCAATGGCAAAGCACGCTTGGCACCTGCTTCCTTCATCTTCTCACAAGCCTCGTTAACAGCTTCCACGTTGCCGGAGATAACCAATTGACCGGGACAGTTATAATTAGCTGGCACCACCACATGCCCATCCTTGCTGATGTTTTGGCAGATTTCCTCAACCTTGCTATCATCTAAACCAACAATAGCCGCCATTGTAGAAGGAGCTTTTTCGCAAGCTTTCTGCATCGCCATGGCACGCGCATAAACAAGTTTCAGGCCGTCTTCAAAGGTTAGTGCACCCGCTGCAACCAGTGCAGAAAATTCTCCCAGAGAATGCCCTGCCGTCATTTCGGGTTTGAAATCGTCTCCCATACAAATGGCACTGATAACACTGTGAAGAAATACGGCAGGCTGTGTCACCTTGGTCTGTGTCAGTTCCTCATCCGTGCCTTCAAACATGATATCCGTTATACGATATCCAAGTATGTTGTTGGCTTGCTCAAACAATTCTTTTGCTTTCGGATTGTTGTCATAGAGTTCTTTACCCATACCAACAAACTGTGCTCCCTGTCCGGGAAAAACAAATGCTTTCATCTTTTATAATATTAGTTAGCGAATATAATTCAGTCGACAAAATTAGCTGAAATCCATGAAAATGCAAAATAATAGGTCTGTTTTTTGAACTTATACGGGAACACTTTTGCCCCATTTGCAGATATAGATACAGTTGTCATGCCACAGCTTCTGCCACACAAGGGTCACAGTGACCTCTCTGTGGTCAGTTTACACGTATAAAACCATGCTTGACACTTTACACTTAGAGTTATAGGCAGATATAAACGAGTTTGCGAAGACCGTTTGAAAGATACTTCTTTACAAACCTGCCTTCGCCAACTCTCATTATGCATCATATATGGCTGCCGTATCTATAAAAACATTATCTTTTCTATGCGACTATTCCATATTGAATTTACATATACCATTTACTATCCCTTCACATTCATAGACTCCAATCTGCCAGTTTAAGCTCGGCTTCGACCTGTGCCTCTGTATCATCGGGCAGATTACAGAAGAAGTCAATGCCTGTACGCTCTTCCAGTTCACGCACCGAGATAGCATACTGAGAAAGATTGGCATTGGTGATTTTCTGATTAGAATGTTCTGTCCAGAAAGCAATGGCCTTGTAGTTGCCACCCTTATAACAAAGTACGGCCATATACATGTATTTAGGCACAAGCAGTCCTGTATTGGTCGGTGCGAGCAATTGCTCTGGCTTATCTATTGTACCTGCCTTGACCACATACAATGTATCGCGGAAAGACGAGTTATTTCCCCATCCGTTGACTTTATTCTCCAAACTCAGCCATAAAAAGCCGTTATGGTTCTGATATTGGGGATGTGCATTGCTAATATAAAATGTCTGTGCATTCTGTTCCGTTGAACTTTGCCTGTCATCAGACATACACATATGACCACGCGAGTAACCTGTTCCGCTGTATTCCGAAGAGTGTGTCTGATAGGCTTTGGGTATATTGGGATCATCTTTCCATGTACCTGTCCGCCCAACATTATTATCGGGTATTCCATCATGGAACTGATAGCATGTCCATCGCTGACTACGCTTGCTGCAATCCCATTCGAGAGAGAATGTAACACCATATTCCTTGGTACTATGCGTTACGAGCAATTGGTCACTGCCACTTTTGAGATGGGGAAACTCCAAACGCATTGCATCAGGATTGGTATTTCTGTTCACATTGTTGCCCGATGGCAACTCTACATATAGGAAGACAATGCTGTCTATCTGACTGAACAAGATACTTTTCGGCTGTTTACCATTATTGTAAACGTTGTTCATGCCAATGTTGTTCACTTTCTGCAACCGATCAAGCTCGGTGATTTTCACATCAAAAGTGGTACCGTTCTTCATGTAATATCGCAATACGTTTGGTTCTTGTTGTCCTTTTACGGTCAGAAAGACAAACATCAGCGATACAAAACAAAACAATTTTCTCTTCATAGCTACCTGTTTTTTTATGTTTTGATTAATACAATAATAATAGACCCGCAAAACCCGAAAGAAGTATCAACTTGACGGGGTTAACTTTATATACTTTCGTTCCGATAAACGTAATGAGAAACAACGCCACACTAATCCAAAATTCCCATGGATTTGACTGAGGAGTAGAGAAGTTTTCAGGAGTCATGAGCAACAAAGTCGCAGCTCCCAACAATCCCACGACAGCAGGACGAAGCCCCATGAAGACACTCTGAACCATTGGTGTGTTCATGTATTTCATGAAAAGCTTGCATATAGCCAGCATCAACAAGAGTGAAGGGAGCACAAGCGCAAAAGTTGCCACACAACTGCCAACCACGGCCAAACCGCTTCCCATGCCTGCGTTATGTATGGCTTCATAACCGCAATAGGTAGCCGAGTTAATGCCGACTGGCCCCGGCGTCATCTGCGAAACGGCTACTATATCCGTAAATTGTCCCATTGTGAGCCAATGATGACGGGTAACGACCTGCGACTGAATAAGCGAAAGCATGCCATAGCCACCACCGAAACCAAACAAACCTATCTGGAAAAAGGTAATAAACAGTTCTAAGAATATCATTATTCAGTAGGTTTTATGAGTTTACCATAAAGAAGCCCGCCCAATCCGGCTGCCAGAATAATAAAGATAGGATTAATTCCCAACAACCAAATAAGCAATGCGCCGCCAACCGGTATCCAGCAATTGGAGAGATTAATTCCGGCTCTGCGTGCCATATTAAAGGTTGGAACGGCTATCAATGCCACCACCGCAGGCCGAATACCACGAAAAATCGAAGCAACAACAGGATTATCTTCAAATGTCTTGAAGAACATGGCAATAAACATAATCACGAGAAAAGAAGGCAATGCAGCAGCAAAACTCGCAACCAAAGCCCCTTTGGTCTTGCGAAGCTTATGCCCGATGAAAATACTGATGTTAACAGCAAAGACACCGGGGCAGCTCTGAGCAATGGCTATCAGGTCAAGAAACTCATTGCGCTCGATCCACTGTTTCTTTTCCACCACTTCAGATTCAATCAGCGGTATCATGGCATATCCTCCGCCAAAGGTAAACAATCCTATTCTAAAGAATGTCTTGAAACAGTTCCAATATATATTTTCCATACCGATATGGTTCATCGGCAGAGTGTGCTTTTCCACACTCTTTCCGACATCATTATTTCTTATGTTGCTCTATCCAGCATCGTGCGTTGACAAACGCCTCAATCCAGGGTGTCACCTCATCGTTACGTTTGTCACGAGGATACCATGCATTCTGCCATGGGAATATTGCACGTTCGAGGTGGGGCATCATGGCAAGATGGCGACCATCTGCCGAACAGAGACCTGCTGCTTCATAATCAGAGCCGTTGGGATTGGCGGGATAAGCAGCATAATTATAGTGAGCAATGATATTGTAGCTGTCCTTGTCTCCAGTCAGGGCAAACTTTCCCTCACCATGAGCAACCCAAATTCCAAGTTTGCAGTCACTCAACGAACCCAACATCACGCTGTTATTCTGCGGAATAGAGAGCGTTACAAAATTGCTCTCAAACTTCTTAGAATCATTGTGCATCATCTTTGCAGGCACGGCCATTCCCTTTTCATTACGAATCAGTCCCATTTCTACCATCAGCTGGCATCCATTACAGATACCGAGCGACAACGTATCAGGTCGTGCATAAAAACGCTCAAGGGTTTCTTTTGCCTTCGGATTATATAAAAAAGCACCAGCCCAGCCTTTTGCCGAACCAAGAACATCACTGTTGGAAAATCCTCCACAGAACACTATCATTTGAATATCATCCAGTGTTTCGCGACCAGTGATAAGGTCAGTCATCGTTACATCTTTCACATCGAATCCTGCCAGATAGAGCGAATAAGCCATTTCACGGTCACCATTAGTTCCTTTCTCACGAATAATAGCCGCTTTGATACCCGACGGTTGTCGGCGTTCGGCTGTAAGATGATACTGTTTCAACTTGCCGGAGAAACCCTTTTTACACTTCATTTCAAGTGACTGATGCTTATAATTGGCGAATCTCTGCTCTGCACAACCATTCAAGCTCTGCTTTCTGTCCAACAAGAATGAAGTACGATACCATGTATCTCGCAAATCATCTATATCGCTCTCGTAAATGAAATCATCTTTCTTAATGACAAGTTTACGGTCGTTGGGTGTCACATAACCTATTTTTGCATAGCCAATACCAGCCTCATCCAACAGTTGTTTCAGTTCATCCTTATATTCATCGCTAACCTGAATGACAACTCCCGGGTTTTCGGCGAAAAGCATTTTTACCACATCAGCCTTGCCATCAGCCGTTCTGTCGGCTTCCATATCATGCAAATTAATATGCATGCCACCTTCCCGGTTAGCAAAACACATTTCCAGCAACGTGGTAATCAAACCTCCGGCACTAATATCATGGCCTGCCATTATCTTTCCTTGCGATATCAATTGCTGAACCGCATTGAAGCAATCAACGAAGTATTCGGGATTTTTCACTGTTGGCACATCATTTCCGACACGGCCAAGTGTTTGTGCGAAGGCACTTCCTCCAAGCCGTTGTCTGTCGAAAGAGAA
Source organism: Prevotella sp. (assembly GCA_034183335.1). Taxonomy (GTDB): domain Bacteria; phylum Bacteroidota; class Bacteroidia; order Bacteroidales; family Bacteroidaceae; genus Prevotella. The sequence continues at coordinate 3,070 of JAXFLJ010000031.1, read as the reverse complement.
GTCAATGTGATAAAGCGACGCTCTCTTGTCATTAACAACTACAGGAGAAACCGTCTTCTTCACATCATAGACTTCTCCTCCGGCACTTACGATAACGGTTCCCGGAGAAATTACTTTTCCGCCCCCATCAGGGTATTGTTGGGTCATCGAGAGCGAATCCTTACCGGTCGGCACATTCACCCCTATGGCACAACAAAAGTCTGACAAGGCTTTAACAGCAGAATACAAGCGGGCATCTTCACCCTCTTGCGAGCGACAAGGCCACATCCAGTTTGCCGACAAACTTACGTAGTTCAAGGGAGAGCCTTCCTCTTCATTCTTACGCCCAAGCGGTGCCCAGACTAAATTGGTCAAAGCCTCGGCCACCGAAAGAACGCTGCCAGCTTCAGGCGAAGCCAATCCCGCCTGCGGAGCATGCCCCAGTGCTGTTGCAATACCAGCCTCTCCACGATAATCGAGCGCAACGACGCCACAGTCGCTCAAAGGCAATTGCAATTCTCCTTGGCATTGCTGGCGAGCTATTTTACCCGTTACCGAACGATCGACTTTGTTTGTCAGCCAATCCTTACATGCCACGGCTTCCAGACGGAGCACCTGTTTGATATATTCGTCCAGCTGACTTTGACTGTAGACCGCATCCGAATAGCAACGTACAACAGTATTGTCTCGCATGATGGTTTTGGGCGAATGTCCGAACATTTGTGCCACATCAAGATCAAAAGGTTTCTCACCATCAGACTGAACAAACGAAAAATGTGCGTCACCCGTGGTTTCTCCCACCACATACAACGGTGCCCTTTCTCGTTCTGCAATTCGTTTTACCTCATCGATATGCTTCTCGTCTATAAGCAATCCCATGCGTTCCTGACTCTCGTTGGCAATGATTTCTTTTGCAGAAAGCGTCTTGTCACCAATAGGAAGTTTAGACATATCTATCACGCCCCCGCATTCTTCCACGAGTTCCGACAAACAGTTGAGATGTCCGGCAGAACCATGATCGTGTATGCTGATGACGGGGTTGTCTTCGCTTTCGGCCAAAGCACGCACAAGGTTATAAGCCCGTTTCTGCATTTCAGGATTTGCACGTTGTACTGCATTAAGTTCAATGCCATTAGAGTAACGACCGGTATCAACAGAGCTAACACTTCCTCCACCTAATCCTATACGGTAGTTGTCTCCACCAACAACCACGATTTTGTTGCCTTTTTTCGGTTCTTTCTTCAGACAATCTCGTTTTTTGCCATACCCTACTCCACCAGCCAGCATAATAACTTTATCATATGCATAAGGCGTGGCAGCTGTCGGGCAATCTGTCAGCTCACTACCTGCAACGCTTTCTTTGTGTTCAAAAGTAAGTACCGAACCGCAAATAAGCGGTTGTCCGAACTTATTGCCAAAGTCACTCGCACCATTGGAAGCCTTTATCAAGATTTCTTCAGGAGACTGATAGAGCCATTTCCTGACAGGAAGCAGGTTCTCCCATTCATGACACGAGCCTTCGGCATCTTCCATTCTGGGGTAAGAGGTCATATATACAGCTGTTCCGGCAATAGGCCATGAGCCTGTACCGCCAGCCATTCTGTCACGAATTTCTCCTCCCGTACCCGTAGACGCGCCGTTAAAAGGCTCAACAGTTGTGGGGAAATTATGGGTTTCTGCTTTCAGCGAGATGACACTCTCTACCTCTTTCACTGAGAAATAATCCGAAGTATCAGCTTTTGCGGGCGCAAACTGCTCTATCACGGGTCCTTGTGAAAAAGCTACATTGTCTTTATAGGCAGATAATATCTGGTTGGGATTTTCTGCCGTTGTACGCTTAATCATGGCAAAAAGCGATGACTCCCGTTCTTCGCCGTCAATGACGAATGTACCGCCGAATATTTTATGACGGCAGTGTTCTGAGTTGATTTGTGCAAAACCAAAAATCTCCGAGTCAGTCAACCGGCGGCCACCAAGCTGTTTTTCTATGCTATGCAGGTAATTGATTTCTTCCGGCGAAAGAGCCAAGCCTTCCTTTTCGTTATACTCTTCCAGATTCTCCACTTGCTTAATAGGCTCTGGAGTGTGTGCAATGGTAAACAACTCTTGATCAAGTCCTTTGTATAATCGTTGCAACATCACATCGTGCTCTGCCGTTTCGTTCTTAACGGATAAATATTCTTCGACACGAGAAACGCCCTGCAAGTTCATGTTCTGCATGATTTCCACAGCATTGGTGCTCCAAGGAGTAACCATTTCACGACGCGGCCCTACGTAAAAGCCATCTAACTGTTCGGCATTTTCTACTGTTGCATTGTCAAAAAGCCAGCTTAATCTGTGTTTTTCGTCTTGACTGAGCACGTGGTCAGCTTCCACTGCTATCACACTTTGATTAGAGGTTCGGAAGAAAAATATCATATACTTTCTAATAATATATTATGGTATTGAATTGACTGCAAAGGTAATGTAAAATAGGAAAACAACAAAACAAAACCTCGTTTTTGTCGTGACTGAGGCAGAGACACGGCTTTTCGCAAACAAAAGTGACAAGAATCAAAAATGACCGCACAGACCATAGGCCGTCTTTATGCTGTTTTACTGTGTCAGCTTTTCAATGAACTGTCATAGCCTCACTTTCATTCAAAAAATTTCCAAACAGGGTGACATATTTTATCCCCCAACCAGTCATTAGAGATTGTCTTGATTTCGTTTGAATGGCAAGCACTCTTATGATACTGCAAAATCTATACAAGTGGCCGACATTATAGAGTCTACAGGGCATTATTAATTGGCAAGCAAGCAAGGCATGCCTTGGCAGGTGACATCTCCTTACTCGGTATAGAAGGTATCGCTTATACCGTATTTACCAATCTCCATATACTTGAGTCATCTATTTATTTACGTGTAAGTAAGAATTTATTTACGTACCTCAATTCGGTTTAAGGGCACTTCTTTTTTGTCCAGATTATAGTCCACAACGATTCTTTCGCCCTGGTTTTAGGTCGAAGAATCATTGTTTCACGCCAATAGGTTTAGAAAAGTGAGAGCTGCCTTACTCCTGCTTCGGCCTCCATCTCAAATTCCATATTGA
>JAXFLJ010000030.1:0-39139 GCA_034183335.1 Prevotella sp. | reverse complement strand
GCTGACAAGTTTCATAGAGGATTGTTTTTTGTTATCTGTTTGGTTTTCAACAACAAATATACGAAAAATAATCCTCTTTTTGGGCTTTTATTGAAACTATTTTAAGGCAAAAAACAAGTGCGGCTTATCCCGAATTCGGGTAAGTAGTCTCTTCTCCTCTATTCTTAATGAATGTTTGTAGTTTTGCGAATAATTGCTCCCTATATGGTAAAAAAATGTATAATCTCTGTTCGCCCGATAACTTAAAAAGAGATGCTTGTAACAATCTGATAATCAATGTATATAAAACAGGCGAAATTGTCTTATAAGAGAATTGAAAATGTCTTATAGGACAATTCAAAAAGTCTTATAAGACAATTTTGAAACTCTGTGCGGCAAATATATCTTCCACTATCCGTGTGTTAAAAAAGAGTTAAGACTTGCAACGGAATGGACAGGCGGCTTGAAATACCAGAACAGGCATGTCCAATATTCATACAACCGCTATAAAATGCGAAAAAGGTGGGAAGCAATACCATTAGACAGCAATGAGACATGGTTTTTTCTGTCTTTCTTTGCCGTCAGCATGGCAAAAGATAGTGGTTTTATGGTCGTTGCGGCTTTAGCAATGAATTTCTGTTGGAGCAGCAGATAAATCCAAATCTGTTATGAGAGACCATTTTGATTTCGAGTGAATGGCGAGCAGATGGGTTGTCGTTTATCCCAATTCGGTCATTAGAGACCGTACTGATTATGTTCGTATGCCGAGCAGATTGTCTGCCGCTTTTGTCAAAGGCGTAGCGGGCTACGCCGAGGAAAAATGGCAGACAAGCTATCGGTAAGCAGACGAAAGCAGTCGGGAAGCAATATTATTAGCCGGGTATGTACCCTTAGCGGCCTATTGACTGATAGGGGTTAAAAAGTTATCCCCGATTATGGACGGTCAAAAAGACCAAACCCAATCGGGGATGTAACCCTATGTATTCAATAGGCTATCACGCTATGACACTGTATTCAACGTATATTTGTCCATTGTTTTGTTGTCTGAAAAATATTATTTCGGTTTTATTTGTTAGACAAGATGAAAATTTTCATAAGCGTGATGTTGCCTTTGACTACTTGATAACCTTAACGCTTTTCTTGCTTCCGTTGGCATTGATGTCCTGCTTGATATAAATGCCTTTCTCCGGATTGTTAACTTTCTTGCCGGTAAGGTCGTAATATGTTTCTCCAACCTTTGAGTCGGCAGTTTCCGGTTTGATGCCTGTCGTTACGTGCCAAACAATGTTGGAGCGGTTTTCCACGCCACCTCCGAAGTAGACGCTTTGTATTCCAATCCTTGAATAGTCGGCAACATAGAATGCAACGGCATGAACGCCGGTAATCATGACATTGAAGTCGTCGTTCTCGTCAAACTCGTATGGTACGTTAACCATGTCTTCTTCAATTTTCTTGTAGTCTTCTTTTGAAAAGACAAATGGCTCGTCGTCATTGTCGAAATAGAAATTGTAGTACAGTTTCTTGATGTTAAGCAAGTTGCCATTCACGTCGTGTACGGGCATCATAAAGTCTATCAAGCCATATCCCCAAGTCTCAGAGTACTCGTCACATTCTGTTACCGTCGGGTCAGCGGGTATTGCAGGAACGTCTGGCATTTTGATAAGTGCTGGCTGAACATACCAGTTGACGATATTAAGAGGTGACACGTTCTGAGCCTCTGAAATAACAATGGCAACATTGTCGGCAGACTTCAGGGAGTCTCCTGTTTCGTTGAATGTCAATACAAGACTGTCAATGGCCGTATACTTATATGATGTTTGTGACTGACCTCCGCTTACAATGTCCGTTGCAACAAAGGTGGCTGCCATGAGATACTTGTTTGCATTCGTCCCAAGAGGTTGTGCAGAGGGGAATGCTGCTGACTTTCCATCCCATGTTCCTTTAACCCACACATCCTTGCCTTCAATGTTCAGATAGGCATCGGTGCCATGAGTAGCCAGCTGGATGGTTTGAATGGCAGTGACAAAGCTTGACTTCTTGTATGAAAAAGCAAAGTCTTCTCTTACTGCTTCATCGGGAACTGTAACTTGGGCAAAGGCAGTTGTACAAAACAAAACTGCCATCATAATGATTGTAATCTTTCTCATAATCTTCTTGTTTTTATTAAATGAATACCTGATGTTTATTCTGAGTCCGACTCAGATTACTTGACGAATATCTTGAACGCTTTTCCGTCGGATGTACGTACTATGTTGACACCCTTCTGTGGCTCATGTATTTGTTTGCCGTCAACGGTATAATAGCGTTTAGTAACCGTGAGCGAAACGTTGTTTTCCACTTCATTGATGCCATCGGCAGTATTCGGAAGGACGCGTGCTTTGTTTGCGTTGACAATCTTCTTTGTATCACCGTCAACGATGGCGGCAATAACGGTAAGCTTGTTTTTCTTTTGAATGACTTTATTGTCTGCTATATTAAAGGTATAGGTATGTTCTACCGGAACACCGCCCGTTAATGTTTCCGGAAGGCTTCCTTCTATGCCGGAGTTGTGCAGCTCATATATGTAGCCGTTAACTTCAACCTTTTCAACTTTTTCTTCTGACCATGCCACGGCAACATCGTTGTATACGACTCCGCTAACCATCGGCTCTCCTTGTGTGTATACCTGCATATCTTCGTCCGGATAACTGGCAGATCCTGAAAAGAAGTTGCTCTGCATCCACCTTTGACCTTCTCCGGTGAGGCTGTCTGCAATCAAAATATAAGTCAGTCTATAGTTGCCCTGAATGTCGTTGCCGGCAGTTGTTATTGTGCGAACGCTTATCTGATTTTGCTCTGTGTCAGTAAAATGTGCTACAAGATCAATGCCGATGGGCTTAAATTCTTTGCGAACCTCATTCCATACCTCATCAAAATGGAACCCTGAAGTATTGAGTCCGAAGTATGGATCTGCTTCAACATCGCGGTTGATGTAGGCTATCGGATAGCCGGTTACGGCATTTGAATAGATATATCCGAAGTCCATCGGGTCTATTGCAGCATACTGATGGTAGGAAATAGCGACAAAGTCATCTCCGAACATCCTGTGCATCTTTTCCATTCCTACGATTCCACGCGGACAATAGCCACAAGTTGTACCCGTGTATTCCTCTACCAATGGACGATGAACTGGTAAAATGGAGTAAGCAGTGATGTCTCCTGTGCTTGACTCTTGAACTTCATTATCCACGCCGTTGACTTTCGTGATTTGAATGGTCAGCGGATGGATTCCCGGACTGTCAATTGCAGGCAATGTAAAAGATACTTCTCCCTTTTTGTTATAGTAAGAATCCACTGTGACATTTTTATGTTCAGTACCCTGCATGCCAGCTATGCTCCATGTAAAGTCAACAGACGAAATACCGTTGGAGCCCTTGTTGATAACTTCAAATTCGTAGATGTCAGTCTGGTTTACCTGCACATTCTTCGTGGGTAGTGAAGTAGTGGCTCCATTATGCACGCCATCTGTAATCAATACTTGAAGGGCTGAATTAAAGCCCAATGTTGAAACACGGGGATTCCAGCTACGATATGTGCGTGAAGAACGCAAATACGACATTTCAGGATTAGTTCCTTTGACTCCGACAATTGGCTTTCCATTGGTTGAAGTCAGCTCGTCCATGTCGAAAGAGTAACCTACATAAACTCCATTTTCCGTAATAGTATAGGGAGAATTGAGCTTCACCTCAATAAATTTGACCTCTGCGTTATCGGCTAACGATGTGAGTTCGACATCCTGCGACAGAATACTGGGCACATTAATTGAGTTGCTGACAGTGAGATTATCGGATAACCAGACTTTCATGTTAGAAATCTTTTCGACACTTCTAACAGGAATGCGTATTCCGCTGATGGTCGAACCAACCAAGTCTGCTTCTGTAAGATGGATTGCCACATCGTAATTCTCCTTACGAGTTGTTCCAAAATCAGAGAGTTCTTGTTCTCCAGTATAAGCACTATAGACAAGATTTGTTTGCGCAATGATACCAATTGGCGAAAGCAATGCAGCCATTGCAAAGAGTAAAAGTCGAATGTAAAGCATAATGTAAAATAATTTTCGTATATTATATAATTATGTCGCAATAGTACGAAATTACCTTGAACGCACCAAAGGAATTATAGTTTATTTTAGAAAATTACGCTTTTAGGTTTGCAGGCGTTTGTTGTGCAGATAGCAATTGTTGTTATTCTTAAACGATGTTTTAGCATAAATACAGTATTTTCTTCCTGTTTTTTGATGACAATTTCTTTATTTATGTAAAAACGAAAAATAGCAAGCCGAGAATAAATTGTTATTAATTTGTTAAATATTCGTTTTATTTTAACATCTTGATTTCTTATCAACCAAGCGTTAATTCATCCTCCATCGCATACATAAAAGGTTTTCTGTTGACCCTGATCGGGGGAAAGGATAACGCTCAAGGATAAGTGTTTGATTTGCTATTTATCAATTATCGTTTTTTGAATGGTTGAAAAATAAGGATGAAAAGAACAGTAATAAACAATGTCTTATGGACAATGTCGATAAAGAGAGAAGGCGTTTCATATAAAATAATGGTTTCGTTGAGATGGGGAGAATGTTTCTTTGAATTGTCTTTAAGGGATGTACACATGCGAAAATACGAAAAACGAAAAGAGGGTTTGCAAGAAAATAAGTATCTTTGCGTCATGGATTTGAAAGACAAAAGGATTGCCATGCTGCTCTCCGGAGGAGTGGATAGCTCGGTTGCGGTCTACGAACTCAGTCGGAAAGGTATTCAGCCAGACTGCTTCTACATCAAGATTGGACCGCAGCAGGAGGAGGAATGGGATTGCTCGAGCGAAGAAGACCTTGAGATGGCGACAGCCGTGGCAAGGCGATATGGCTGCAAGCTGGAGGTGATAGACTGTCACAGGGAGTACTGGGAGAAAGTAACGCGGTACACGATGGACAAGGTTAAGGCCGGGCTGACGCCCAATCCCGATGTGATGTGCAACCGCCTGATTAAGTTTGGGGCTTTCGATGAGAAGGCGGGGAGCAATTATGACCTCATTGCTACGGGTCACTATGCCCGCACCGAGGTAATAGACGGGCTCAAATGGCTGACAACCAGTCCCGACCCGGTGAAAGACCAGACTGACTTTCTTGCGCAAATACACGACTGGCAACTGCGAAAGGCACTCTTTCCCATAGGGCATTACCGTAAGGAAGAGCTTAGGCAGATTGCCGAAAGGGAGCATCTCATCAATGCCAAGCGCAAGGATTCGCAAGGAATATGCTTCTTGGGGAAAATCAAATATAATGATTACGTGCGCCGATACTTGGGCGAATGCCCCGGAGATGTAGTTGAACAGGAGACCGGAAAGGTGATAGGCAGACATAAGGGGTTGTGGTTTCATACCATTGGCCAGCGTCACGGACTGGGTCTCGGAGGAGGGCCGTGGAACGTAATCAGCAAGGACATGGAGGCCAATGTTCTCTACGTCACCAAAGGATACGACCCGCAGAAAACATATCGGGACACGTTCGGCATTCGCGATTTTCATTTCCTGACCGTCAGGATGGACATGGACGAGGTGACTTTCAAGATTCGCCACACGCCCGAATTTCATGTGGGGCGGCTCGAAAAGACAGGTGACGGCACATACGTGGTACGCTCTGAGAAACCGATACAGGGCGTTGCACCGGGTCAGTTCTGCGTAGTCTACGACGAAGAGCACCACCGTTGCTTCGGAAGCGGGGAGATAGCGTTGTAGGGCAGGTCTGCGTTTGGGGCGTATGATATCGTGGAGATGATTTCAGCGAGGGGCGTTCTGCCGCTCGGTAACTTATAATATAACAGACAATGGACTTCAAGGATTTAATGCGGAAGCGAAGAAGCTGCCGCCAGTTTACAAATCAAGAGATTGCACCCGATGATGTGGAACGCATCTTGCAGGCGGCCTTGATTTCACCTTCATCGATGAACAGGCGTTCATGGCACTTCATCGTGGTGGACGAAAAGGATGATTTGGAGAAGCTGTCAGATGCCAAACAACACGGAGCGACGCTTATCAAGGGTGCAGCTTTGGCCGTAGTGGTGGCTGTGAACGAAACAACCAACGACTGTTGGATAGAAGATGGCAGCATCGCCGCTATTTCCATGCAGTTCGCCGCAGAAGATCTGGGCATCGGTTCATGCTGGGTCGAGATGCGAAACCGCCGTCTTTCTGACGGAACGGAAGCCGAAGACGTTGTCAGGGGCATCCTCGGCATTCCCGAAGAGATGCGCATTTTGTGTGTCGTTGCTTTCGGATACCGCGACGGAGACGCACAACCTCACTCGGAAGACGACCTGAAATGGGAGCAGGTTCATATCGGAAAGTTCCGCTATCAGGCAGAATAAGAAAGGCAGACGATGAGGTTTACACTGGTAGGTGCTGGCAATCTGGCCACGCAGTTGGGAAAGGCTCTGGTGGGAAAAGGCCATGAAGCGGTGCAGGTTTGGAGCCGGACGGCAGCTTCGGCGCAAGCGTTGGCAGAGGTATTGGGCTGTGATGGAACGACAGACATCCGTGCACTAAGTCCCGATACCGAAGTATATATCGTGTCGGTCAAAGACGATGCCCTGCCCGAAATGCTTTCCCTGCTCTGCAAGGGCAGAGAAGACAAAGTGTTCTTGCACACCGCCGGCAGTGTGCCGATGGATGTTTTCCGTCCGTATGCACCACATCACGGAGTGTTTTATCCCATGCAGACCTTCTCAAAAGAGCGTGATTGCCGCTTTGAAGAGATACACTGCTTCGTGGAATGGAGTGATGACAGGGCGCAGAAAGTGGTCTGCGGATTGGCGGAGAGTGTCTGCGGAAGTGTTCACCCGCTCTCTTCCGAACGGCGGAAGAGGTTGCATCTGGCGGCCGTTTTCGCCTGCAATTTCGCCAACCATTGCTATGCCGTGGCCGAACAGTTGCTCGATGATGCCGGAATCGGGTTTGAAGTGATGCTTCCTTTGACAGATGAGACGGCACGAAAGATACACAGCCTGTCGCCCAAGGCTGCCCAGACGGGGCCTGCCATACGCTTTGACGAACGTGTGATGAGCAGGCATTCAGAGCTGTTGGACAAACATCCTACATGGAAACAAATATATGAGGTCATGAGCAGAAGCATTCATGAGCTTGCAAAGAAAGATAAAGAAGACAATGATAAATTATGACTTGAAGCGCATCAAAGCGATGATTTTCGATGTAGACGGCGTACTGAGCGAGGAGACTGTTGTGATGGACGCAGTCGGAGAGCCGATGCGTTCGGCCAACATCAAGGACGGATATGCCATTCAGTTGGCACAGAAGATGGGCTTGCGCATCGTTATCCTTACGGGCGGAAAAACCGAAAGCATCCGCAAACGCTATGAGTATCTGGGTGTAGAAGACATCTATATGGGTTGCAAAATCAAATTACAGGCCTATGATAGTTTCTTGAAGAAGTACGGTTTGGCAGATGACGAGGTGCTGTTCATGGGCGACGACATTCCCGACTACGAGGTGTTGCGCCGTTGTGGTTGCCCCTGCTGCCCTGCCGATGCCTGTCCCGACATCAAGGCGGTGAGCCTTTATGTCAGTCACAGACGTGGCGGATGGGGTTGTTGCAGAGATGTCATCGAGCAGGTGTTGCGTGCGCAAGATAAATGGATGGGAGACTTGGAGGCTTTCGGATGGTAAGAGACGGAAAATATCGCATCATTCTGTCCAGCAATTCGCCACGGCGCAAAGAGTTGTTGGCCGGCCTTGACCTCGATTTCGAGGTTCGCCTGATAGAGGGCATTGACGAGTCTTATCCTGCCGATACGCCAGTTGACGAGATACCGCTGGTCATCGCTGCCAAGAAAGCTGCCGCCTACCAGTCTGGCATTGCGCCCAACGAAATCGTTATAACGGCCGATACTATTGTGGCCGTAGGCGAGGAAGTGTTGGGAAAGCCGGCAGACGAGGCACAGGCCTTTGCCATGCTGCGCAAGCTGAGTGGCCGGACGCATCATGTCATTACCGGAGTGTGTCTCACGATGCAGTCTGCCCAAAGACGTTTCTCGGTCAAGACAGACGTCACTTTCCGTTCGCTGACCGACGAGGAGATACATTATTATATAAGAAACTACCGTCCATACGACAAGGCTGGTGGTTACGGCATCCAAGAATGGATAGGATATGTGGGCGTGACGGGCATCAGTGGCAGCTATTTCAACGTGGTCGGGCTGCCCGTTCAGCGTATTTTCGATGAACTGACACGGCTGACGGCATCGTTGAAAGGCTGAAACGCCTGAATGAAATCAGGCGGGAAGCAATGCCATTAGTCGGAAATGCAAGTTGGTAAGCACCTTCGTATAAGGCTGGCAAGCCCAGAAGATGACATTATAATACGGCAAGCGAACCAATGAAAGGTCATTGATTCGCTTGCCGTTGTTGTCGGGGCGACAGGATTCGAACCTGCGACACCCTGGTCCCAAACCAGGTGCGCTACCGGGCTGCGCTACGCCCCGCAACCCCATTAAGGGTGAAAATTTGCGGATGCAAAGGTAGATAGTTTTTCCGATACTCGCAAATTTTGGTATTACTATTTTATAATGCCTTGCTCGATAAAGACTTTCTTCAGTATCTGCACACCCCTTTCAACCTGCTCTTGGGTATGGGTTGCCATGAGCGCAAAGCGCACCAGTGTGTCTTGCGGTGCACAGGCCGGAGGTATAACAGGGTTGATGAAAACGCCGTTGTCGAACGCCAGCTTGGTAACGATGAACGTTTTCTCCACGTCGCGCACATACAGCGGTATGATGGGGCTTTCCGTGTCTCCTATTTCAAAGCCTTCTTCACGGAAGCGGCGCAACGCATAGTTGGTAACTTCCCACAACTTGTCAATTCGTTCGGGCTCTTTTTGGATGATGTGGAGTGCTTCGAGAGCTGCGGCCGTTGCTGCCGGAGCATTCGATGCACTGAAAATATAGGTTCGGCAGGCATGTCTCAGGTAGTTGATGGTGTCGAAGTCGCCGGCCACGAAACCGCCGATGCTGGCCAGACTCTTGCTGAATGTACCCATGATGAGATCTACCTCGTCGGTCAGTCCGAAGTGGTCGCAGATGCCCCGCCCCTGTTTTCCGAACACGCCGAGACTGTGCGCCTCGTCAACCATTACCGAAGCGTTGTATTTCTTTTTAAGTCTGATAATCTCAGGAAGATTGCAAAGGTCGCCCTCCATTGAGAAAACGCCGTCTACGACAATCAGTTTGATTGCGTTGGGGTCGCATTTTTGCAGTTGCTTCTCAAGGTCTTCCATGTCGTTGTGCTTGTATTTCAACTGCTTGGCAAACGACAGTCGGCGTCCGTCAATGATGCTTGCGTGGTCTCGTTCGTCACAAATGATGTAGTCTTCGCGGCCGCAAATGACCGGCAACACGCCCGAATTGACGAAGAATCCGGTAGAGAAACACAGGGCATCGTCCTTTTGTTCAAAGGCAGCCAGTTCTTTCTCGAGCTGCACATGAAGGTCGAGTGTACCGTTGAGGAAGCGGCTTCCTGCGCAACCAGAGCCATATTTGTCGAGTGCTTCTTTAGCGGCTGCAATCACACGTTCGTCTCCTGTGAGGCCGGTATAGGCGTTTGAGCCGAACATCAAGACCCGATGTCCCTCCATTTCAACCTCGGTTCCCTGTTTTCCGGTGATGGCTCGGAAATAAGGATATACTCCCGCAGCCATGTATTTTTGAGGTTCGCGGTAGTTCTTGAATCTCTCTTGTAAAAGTCCCATAACTGAATCGTAAATGAATACTTCTTGTTTAATTTGGCTGCAAAGGTACAAAATAAAGATAATAAACCTTTTATTTTTTTTGGAAATCTCATCGGTGAGTGTCCATTATGTACATGAATTTCAGCTAAAAGGAGTGTAACAGTCGTTACAATAAGGAAAAGACAGGAGCTAAGATGTGTTTTTCGTGTGCGACTTGCTTTTTCCGATACAAGCCGGCTTCTTGTCGGGCTGGGGGCTAAAAGAGAATGAGAAGGCTGGATTTTATCCCCAATCACTCATGATAGACCGTACTGGTTTCGTATGAATGTTGAGCAGATGGATTATCGGTTTATCAAAAGCGTAACCTATTACGACGGGGAAAAACGGCGGAGAAATTGTCGACAAGCAGCCGAAAACAGTCGGTAAGCAACGTTATTGGTCGGAAACGGAAACTTAAGCAGCCTGATGACCGATTGGGATTTATGCCGTCCGGCTTCTGTGGCATATAGCGGTTGCGGGCTTTATGACGAATGCTTTGCCCCTGCCTGTTTGTAAACGGCGATAGTACCAACGGCTGGTACGAGGCGTACCAGCCGTTGGTAGCATGTGTACCGGTCGTTGGTACGGGGCGTACCAAACATTGGTATTCTCACGGTAGTCGGACAGCCATAGCTGGATAGATGGCCGATGGGAGGGGAAATGACAAATTCACCACATTTAGGTATTGCTTTATTCCGCCGCGTTTGTTATGTCATTATTTGTAGGTATATCATCAAGTGATTGTTTTTCAAACGCTAAGCAGTCTTGTATATTAGGAAGAATAAGCGTATCTTTGTATGCCTGATTGACTTGAAAGAATAGGAAAGGGCTTTTGAAACAATAATGAGAAGATGAAATTATCTGAACTGAATACGGGCGAAAGAGGAATTATCGTAAAGGTGTTGGGGCACGGCGGATTTCGCAAACGCATTGTTGAAATGGGCTTTGTGAAAGGAAAGAGCGTGGAAGTGTTGCTCAACGCCCCTCTGCAAGACCCCGTAAAGTATAAGATTATGGGCTACGAAGTGTCTCTGAGACACGAAGAAGCCGACATGATAGAGGTTGTCGGGGCAACGTCTGTTGCCGAATCGGCCACGAACGACCCTGCCGATGGAGCGCAAGGTACTTTCACGCCGCTGACAAGTCAGGCACAGGTTGCCGAAAAAAGTGAGGCCGACGCACGGGAGGCATACCTCAAACGCCGCCGAACCATCAATGTGGCGTTGGTCGGCAATCCTAATTGCGGCAAGACATCGCTCTTCAACGTGGCCTCCGGAGCACACGAGCGAGTAGGCAACTATTCGGGGGTGACGGTGGACGCAAAGGAGGGTCACGCCGAGTTTGAGGGATATACGTTCAACATCGTAGACCTGCCCGGTACGTACTCGCTGTCGGCCTACTCGCCCGAAGAGCTTTACGTGCGGCAGCAAATCATAGAAAAGACACCCGATGTCATCATCAACGTCATCGACACGAGCAATCTGGAGCGCAACCTTTATCTGACGACGCAGCTCATAGACATGAACCTCCGTATGGTGTGTGCGCTCAATATGTTTGACGAAACTGAAAAACGAGGCGACAAGATAGACCCGCAGAAACTGGGAGAGCTGTTTGGCGTGCCGATGATTCCAACCGTATTCAAGTCTGGCAAGGGAGTGGATTTGCTCTTCCACATCATCATCAACCTCTACGAGGGGATGGACTTCATCGACAAAGACGGACACATCAACCCCGAAGTGGCAAAGGAGATACAGCATTGGCACAAGTCTTACGAGAAGAAACACGCCGAAGACCATGCCGAGGACTTTGCTCATGGCACTAAGCCGAACAAGAGTGTGGTGAGACACATTCATGTCAACCACGGCACTTATGTAGAAGAGGCGATAGAAACGGTCAAGAAAGAATTGCTGAAGAACGAACGGATATACTTGCGTTATGCCCCCCGCTTCCTCGCTATCAAGCTCTTGGAGAGAGACAGCGAGATGGAGTCGTTTGTCCGCAGGCTGCCAAACGGAGAGGCCATCATCGCCGCACGCGACAAGGCCGCCGGCCAAGTAAAGGAAGATACGCAGGAAGACTCGGAGACGGCCGTCATGGATGCCAAGTACGGCTTTGTGCGCGGAGCACTTCGGGAAGCAGGATATGAGGAAGGAAAGAAGAACGACACCTATCGGCTTACTCATTTGCTCGATGCCGTTCTGACGCATAAATATATGGCGTTTCCCATCTTTATTCTTGCGCTCTACGCCATGTTTCAGGTTACTTTCACGCTGGGCGAATACCCGATGGGCTGGATTGAGTCGCTGTTTGGTTGGATTGGAGGCAGCATTGAGTCGACGATGCCCGACGGCCCGCTCAAGGCCATGCTGGTAGACGGTGTGGTTGGTGGCGTTGGGTCGGTGATAGTCTTCCTGCCGCAGATACTGATTCTCTATGCTTTTATTTCTTTCATGGAAGATACCGGATATATGGCGAGGGCGGCGTTTATCATGGACAAGCTCATGCACAAGATGGGATTGCACGGCAAGTCGTTCATTCCGCTTATCATGGGCTTTGGTTGCAACGTGCCGGCAACCATGGCCACCCGGACGATTGAGAGCCGGCGGTCTCGCCTGATAACCATGCTCATTCTGCCGATGATGAGTTGTTCGGCCCGACTTCCTATCTATATCATGATTATCGGCACCTTTTTTGCGCATCAATACCGCTCTACCGTCATGATTTCCCTTTATCTGATAGGCATTGCCATGGCAGTATTGATGAGCCGATTGTTCAGCCGATTCCTCATCAAGGGCGAAGACACGCCTTTTGTGATGGAACTGCCGCCCTACCGTTTCCCCACGGGCAAGGCCATCTTCCGCCATACGTGGGAGAAAGGCAAGCAGTATCTGAAGAAGATGGGAGGCATCATTCTTGTGGCAAGCATCATCGTATGGGCTTTGGGTTATTTCCCGCACGACGAGTCGCTGACCACTCAGCAACAGCAAGAACAAAGCTATATCGGCAGGATAGGAAAGGCCGTTGAGCCGGTGTTTAGGGCACAAGGATTTGACTGGAAACTTGATGTCGGGCTGCTGGCAGGCATGGGTGCGAAGGAGATTGTTGCCTCTACGCTGGGCGTTCTCTACAGCGACAATGACAGTTTTGCCGATGATGACAGCTATAGCGAGGATGAAAGCAAGTACACACAGCTGCGAAAGAAGATGGAGTCAGACGGCGTTACGCCCCTGAAAGCATTTAGCTTCCTCCTCTTTGTGTTGCTTTACTTCCCCTGTGTGGCCACCATCGTTGCCATCAAGAACGAAAGCGGCAGCTGGCGGTGGGCGTTATTTGCGGCGGTTTATACCACCGTTCTGGCCTGGTGTGTTTCTGCCGCAGCCTATCAGGTGGGCAGTCTGTGGTTCTCGTAGGCAGCCATCCGGTAAGCACCCGGTTGTCGGCTGCCGCAAAAGGAGGACTGCCATAATTTATGGTCAATCGTGTAACAGTCATCAGTATCATGCAACTCATCATCGTCTATCTCGTCATTTTGGCCTGCGTTGTCTACGTGGGACGGAACATATACCGGTCTTTGCGCCATCCGGCAGACAAATGCAAGGGTTGCAAAGGTTGTGAAATCAAGGAAGAAATATTGGCCCGGCGGCGGCAGAAACCGGCAGACTGCACCCCGGTTGCTGTTCGGCGGGACGGCAGCCGTACACAAAGTAAAGGAAAAAACAAGATAAAAACTTGTGGATAACAGATAAAGTATATACATTTGCAGCGGTTAATTGTCTCACCAATCCTTAGTACATCGCATGAAAGTCACCATTCTTCAAACAGACATCGCTTGGAATGCTCCCGATGCCAATGCGCTTCGTGCGGAGCAGTTGATGAAAAGTGCGGAGGGAAGTGACCTCTATGTGTTGCCCGAAATGTGGTCTACGGGATTTGCCACGCAGCCCGAAGGGATTGCCGAAACCGACCATCGCTCGTATGAGTGGATGCAGAGCATGGCGCAAGAGAAGAATGCAGCCGTGTGTGGCAGCGTTGCCATAAGAGACACAGACTCAACATACCGAAACCGTATGTTCTTCGTCAAGCCCGATGGCAGCAGTCAGTTCTACGACAAGCGACACCTGTTTGCCTTCGGGGGCGAGAACCAACACTACCGCAGGGGCGAACGCCGTGTGGTAGTGGAGTACATGGGTTGGAGGCTTCTTCTTCTTGTTTGCTACGACCTTCGCTTCCCGGTGTGGAGCAGAAACATGGGCGACTACGATGCCATGATTTATGTGGCAAACTGGCCGGAAGCACGACAAGAGGTATGGAATGCGCTTTTGCGTGCCAGAGCCATTGAAAACCAATGTTACGTAATAGGAGTGAACAGGGTGGGAAACGACCCTGCTGCACGCTATGTAGGTGGCAGTGTGGTTATCGACGCCAAAGGAAAGACCCTTGCGGAATGCCCGGCGGCGGAAGAAACGACAATCACGGCCGACCTTTCTCTTGACGACTTGCAACGATTCAGAGACAAGTTCAGGGTGCTGGATGACAGAGACGGATTTACAATGCAATAACGATACGACGATTATGAACAACAAACGAAAAGTACTGACACTAAAGACAATCAACAAAAGCAGCGTTTGGGAGCTGCAAGAAAACGATATCTTTCGCATGTGGGAGGCTGCGGAGAGAGACGCAGACTTGAAAGATAACATGCGAAACTACCTTGAAATCATCAAGACGGCGTTTGAAATAGAACCCATCATGATAGATAAACCAGAGGTAATCAAGAAGTTTGAGCAGCGAGGATTTAAGGTTGCGGCCATCAAGGCAGATGAAAACGGGAAGGTGAAGATGGCTATCAAGAAACGTGCCATTATGCGTGTGACCGACCTTACCTATGAAAACATCCGCCATATATCGGCTGCCAAGCTCATAGAAGTGCTTGACCGAAACTTCGGAAGCGGATGGGAAACTCTCTCACAAGGCATCAAAGACATTATAGAGACAGGCTTCGATGTCAGCACGACAACGTTGCCGAAAGACCGTTTGCGCAAACCCGGCGGCATGTACGACAAGAAAATGCAAGAGGGTTATGAAGTGCTTGAGGTCGAGAAAGGCTCTTGGGTAGAGGCTATCTTTGCCAAAGAGAAGACCATCGTTGAGATTATGCCCGATGAGGAAGACGTGGAAGAAGCCCAACCAGTGCTCTCCGACGATGAAGACGATGAGGCTTACGACCTGCCTGAAGACAATCTGTACGACAACGAAGAAGATGACGACCTCTATGATGAGGACAGGCTCACCGAAGAAAGCTATCGGACAGATTATGACAAGGATGCTCCCGATGACTTGTCACTGGCCGACGAGGTTGCCGATGAGTACGAAGACTAATCGGCAAATACAGTTCTGTGCCGGCAAAAGAGGCTCATCTCCTGCTCCTTTTGCCGGCGCATTCTTTTCGGTTCGGTATCAATAACCGCTTCCGGAGGCCTGAAGGAGGTATGGAAAGCTCTCTTTTCCTCTCACGGCAACGGCCTGCCGGCAATACATTTTTGCACAACTGGCCTGCAATTCGGGAATATTTGTGTAAATTTGCATGAACATTAGCAGTATCAAACACGTGTAGCATGTGTTTGACATGTATATTAACAGCTATGGAAAGAACAATTATAACAAACATCGGAAGGCTCGCCGGCATATTGCCGGAGGGTAAAACACGTCTCTGCGGAAGCGAGATGGCCAACATGGAAACCATCGAAAACGCATGGTTGAGTACTGAAAACGGACGCATTGCCAGTTTCGGCAGTATGGAAGATATGCCCGCTTTGCAGGGCGATGTTGTCGATGCGGAAGGCGGAACGGTATTGCCGGCCTTTTGCGACTCACACACTCATATCGTGTTTGCCGATAGCAGAGAAGACGAATTTGTAGATAAGATACGTGGTCTGTCATACGAAGAGATTGCAAAACGTGGCGGTGGCATCCTCAACTCTGCCGACCGACTGCATGAGACATCAGAAGATGCACTCTACGAGCAGGCCATGCGCAGGGTAAGAGAAATCATTGCGAAAGGCACGGGATGCGTGGAAATCAAGAGCGGATACGGCCTTTCAACCGAAGACGAACTGAAAATGCTGCGCGTGGTACGCCGCATCAGGGAGTCGTCGCCCATTGAAGTGCGTGCCACCTTCCTCGGAGCACATGCCGTTTCACGCCGCTATGCAGGCCGACAGGCCGAGTATGTAGACCTCGTTATCAACGAAATGATGCCCGAAGTGGCAAAGGAGGGACTGGCCGACTACGTTGATGTGTTCTGCGACAAAGGTTTCTTTACGCCTGAAGAGACGTCCCGCATTCTCGAAGCAGGTGCAAAATACGGTCTCAAAGGCAAGATTCACGGACAAGAACTGGCCGATTCGGGAGGCGTGGAAGTAGCAGTGGCACACCAAGCCTTGTCCGTTGACCATCTGGAAAGCATGACCGACCGCGACATCGAACTGTTGCGTGGCAGTCAAACCATGCCTACCGCATTGCCCGGCACGTCTTTCTTCCTCAACATGCCCTATGCTCCGGCACGCAAAATCATTGCTTCGGGACTGCCAGTAGCGATTGCCAGCGACTACAACCCAGGGTCAACCCCATCGGGAGATTTGAAGTTTGCCATTTCATTGGCATGTATCAAGATGCGGCTTTTGCCAGAAGAAGCCATCCATGCAGCCACCATCAACGGTGCGGCGGCCATGGGGTTGGGACACGAACTGGGCAGTATCACACGAGGAAAGATAGCCAACCTCATCATCACCTGCCCCATTCCGTCGCTCAACTTTATTCCCTACGCCTATACCACACCCATTATCCGTCGCATGATTTTGCGCGGTAAGTGTGTGGAATAGAGAGTACGAGGCAAATGATACGACATGCAAGCGAGGCAAACCTGTCACCTTATGAATGGCAGGTTTGCCTCGCTTGCGTTGTGACCGTTCATCCCAATTCGGTCAATTAGACACCGTGCTGATTTTGTTCGGATGTCAAGCAGATTGTCTGTCGGTTTTGCCGAAGGCGTAGCAGACTATGCCGAAGGAAACGGCGGAGGAGATACCGGCAAGCGGACGAAAGCAGTCGGGAAGCAACATCATCAGCGAGGAATGTAGCATTGATGGTCTAACGACCGATTTGAATTTGTCAAGTTCTCCTTATTTCACGCCCAGTGACTGCAATGCAGTGATGTTGGCGTCTATCGTCTTTTCCTCATGCGTATCCATGTGATACTCCATGAGAACATTTTCTTTGGTTAAGAACAACAAGATATCATCACCATGCCATACCGGATAACCCCTGCCCACATCCGAAGAAAAGAGCGTTTTCTGTCCGCTTCCGTTCATTCTGGCTACAGAAATAGGCCCATGCTCAAATTCGGTCGTGTATGATATGATGCCGAAATACATCGACTTGATATTGGGAGATACCCTGAAGAGGAAAAATTCGGGGTCGGCTTCAATCGTCTTATCGCACAATCTTTCCAAATCGAGGCTGTCTGTCAATGCCACGGTATTACCATTCTGGGTGAAATACATCGTCACCTTGTCTGCGGTCAGATTGCAACCATATTTTTTTTGGAGTTTGAGCCTTTTCGTTTCGTCCTCGATTTTTCTGTAAGGATAGTCTTGCATCATCCCGTACTCCCATTGTTGTTCCTTCAGTTTGTCTGGAGGCGGCCACAACCATTGCTTTCTTTTGAGGTCAAACACCAGTCCTCGGTCTAAGCAGGGAACAGAATCGTGTATGCTAATGTACATCATGAGCTTGTTTTTGCCCTTAAATCCAATCGGAAAGGGGGACATACTGTATGCCGTTTTCAAAAACAGGCTCTTTACCGGGACATCTGCCACATCCTCGACCTTTGCAACAGGGTCGCCCAAATTAATATGTTTCAGCCGTAATTTCTCGCCGACTTCCGTCAGGTAATATAAGTCTTTCGTGTCGATTTTCATGCCGTAGGCTGCCACTTTTTCTTTTTCTTCGGCAAGACGCATCTTGGTTCCGGTCTCGACATCGTAGAATACCAGTGCGCCAAACTGATTGATATAGGCTGCATCGGCGTCGGCATAGGTCACTCCGGGTGTCCTTTGGTCACTGTATATGTCTTTCATGACGTTTGGGAAATACTTGGACAGCGTCTCTTGGTTGATAACAGTACTCAGTTTTGAGTAAAGGATGAAGGGGGCTGAAGGCCCCATGACGTAAGCTGAAATATCGTATGGGTTGTAAACATAGGCCAAGCCCTGTGGAGTCAGCAAGAAATTGCCGTTGGCTTCAATCTTGTCCCAATCGAAGAAACATTGCTTTTCTTCTTCGTCATCATCCGTATAGGTTTCTGTTTTTTCCCTTGTCACCCTCAGAAGTTCTTCTTTGATGCAGGCATTCAGCTTGTTTTTCGCCTCTTGGTTGTCAATCAGTATGTCTGCTTCGGTCAGTTTCTTGCCACTTTTCAAGTCGAAATTAGAGTAATAAACTCCGTTAAATCCGTGTGCTCCGCCCATGAACACATCATATTCGAACATATAGCACCACAGCAGCGAATCTTGATGTACGGTCTTGTTGCTCACCGAAATCCAATTTCGCAAGACCATTTCCCTTGCTTCGGGCGGACATTCATGGCAGCTTTCCATATATTCTCTTTTCTTGTCATCCAGAAAATGCTTTACAGCCTCTTTCGGATTGATGTATTGGGTATAGTCGGAGCCAAGCATGTCTGCTACTACAGCCTTTTGTATGTTCATCAATTTGGGGGCACTTGTACCCTCGATGTAAGTCGGATACACCATTTTTATGTCTATGTCTTTGTACACGGAGGTGTCGTTCATCTCAAAAGGTGGGTAGACAATCTGGCGAACCACGATGGAATCAAACCTTATCTTCTGCGAAGATGCCTGTCGTTTGTCCTGCGGTTGGGCATAAGCTGCCAGCATTCCTGCACAAACTGCCAGCAGCAAGGCGGTAAATCTGCTCCTGTTAATTTTCATGTGAGAAGTCATGCTTTCTGTTTTAATGACACAAGTTATCAGCCATGAGGGCACGAATCACTTGATTTTGTCGTGTGCCGAGATATTGGCTGTTGCTCGCAAAGATAAATAAAAAAGGAAAACGGAAAAGCAATGTACGGTAAAAAATACACGAAAGACATGTATGTTGCCGTCTTTTCATGGCTTGAAATTTGTATGACGATGTATCTGTCAGTCATTAATCGTGGGCAAATGATTGATGATTGAACCTAAAAGGGTTATTTGAGACCGTACTGATTTTGTTCGGACGTCAAGCAGATTGTCTGTCGGTCTTACCGAAGGCGTAGCGGATTACGCCGAGGAAAAACGGCGGACAAGGTGCCTACAAGCGAATGGAAGCAGTCCGGAAGCAACATCGTCAGAGAGGAATGTAGCATGGGCGGTCTAATGACCGATTTGAGTTTAATGTGTTTTCGGTGCAGGACGGAAATGCTACCAGTCGTTGGTACGCATCGTACCAACGACTGGTACAGTTCGTACCGATGCTTGGTACGACGACTACCAACCATTGGTACAAAAACAATCCATGCTGTTTTTGTTCTTGAGAGGACAAACCGCATAGAGTAAAGGGGGAGTAGATGTTGATGGATGATGTATCTCCGCTTCGGAAAGGATGAATAGTTGTTTTTTATTAATTCGGTTTAATCGTCTGTGCGAATGTTTGCTGTTATTCCCCGATATGACTATCTTTGCGAAGACAAGGCACACGCCGAGGTGGCACAAGGCAACGCCGATGGTGCTGGTTGTGTGCGGTTTCTATCCGAAAAAATGACAAAAGGGTTATGATATACTTCAGACTGATGCTCCTGATATGCACGTTTGCCGTCTCTCATGCGGCTATGGGGCAGCGGCGCATAGTGGTGTTGAACCTCCATACGCATCTACCCGTCTCTCATGTTACTGTAAGAACCGACTCGATGGTAATCGGACAGACAGATGTCAAAGGTGCCGTGATGGTGCGTGAGCCTTTCAAGACCATATCATTCTCACACATGGAGTTTGTCAAAGAAACCCTTTCATGGACGGAATTGACGGATACGATGTATCTTTTGCCACTCAAATACATGCTCGAAGAAGTGGTCGTGACAGGTATCGGGCCAGACTTGAGACGCAACATGCAAAAGAATTATGAGGCTATGCGCAACCAACCAATAGTGAGTGGACTAACTTTCGACCTCGGCAGGATGTTGGACAAGCGATGGAGACGAGACCGAAAGCATTATAAAAAGGCACAGGAATTGTTGAAGGAGTGGGATCGTCGCTGACGAAACCGCCCCTTTCTGATGATTTTCGGAGACACTTCTGTATCCTACTTATTTGAAAAATAGCCCATGGATATACGCCATTCAAACAACTTTACGATGATTTTGCTGCGCTGGTTTGCCGAAAACGGTCGCGACTTGCCGTGGCGAAACACTCGTAATCCCTATGCTATCTGGTTGAGCGAGGTGATACTTCAGCAGACAAGGGTTGCGCAGGGGCGTGCCTACTGGGAACGTTTCATGCAGCGGTTTCCCCGTGTGGAAGACCTTGCGGTAGCTTCTGAAGACGAGGTTTTGCGGCTATGGCAGGGCTTGGGATACTATTCTCGTGCCCGCAACCTTCATTATGCGGCACGCCAGATCGTGGAACTTGGAGGTTTTCCGAAGACCATTGAGGGGCTGAGGCAGCTCAAGGGGGTGGGAGACTATACCGCCGCCGCCATCGGATCGATTGCTTTCGGCCTGCCCGAAGCGGTGGTAGACGGCAATGTGTACAGAGTTTTGGCGCGTTGTTTCGGCATTGATACGCCCATCAACAGCAGCGAAGGGAAAAAGATTTTTTCGACGCTTGCCCAGTCTTTGTTGCCCCATTCTTTGCCCGACGGTTGTCTGACGACCGGCAATGAAGATGCCCTTTCTGCCCCATCTATGTACAATCAGGCTGTGATGGATTTCGGTGCAATGGTCTGTACGCCTGCTTCTCCGCGCTGCTTGCTCTGCCCTTTGGGTGAAATCTGCGATGCCCTGCGTACCAGAAGGGTATCAACGTTGCCGGTCAAGCTGAAGACCGTGAAAGTCAAAACACGCCGCTTGGCTTATGTCTATATCAGATGCAAGGGCGAGACTGTCATTCGCAAACGACCGGAAGGTGATATATGGCAAGGGTTGTGGGAACCTTTCGTGGTAGAAATGGGAGAGGAAAAGACTGTGGATAATATAGGGAAGCAACGACAATCGACTGTCGATGCGTCCAAAGACGGAGAGGCTGCCCCTCTGCTGAATGATGAGTTCGGTCGCCTGCTACCCTCTTCTATGCGCCAATGGCCACTCATACGACTTCGTAAAAATGTAAAGCACGTGCTGACGCACCGCATTCTCATGGCCGATTTTTATCTCCTCGAAACCGATGTGTGGCCTGACTTGCCTGACGGTTATCTGCGGATTGCCGAACAAGACATAGACGACTATGGCAAGCCCCGACTTTTTGAGTTGCTTTTGGAAACTCTTCCTGAAAGGTGAGTGGATGGGAGATGTAGCCTAAGCGGTCTAATGACCGATTGAGGCTTATGCCAGATGAGGTTGTGAATGAGCAAAAAGCGGTTTTCTATCTTTCTTCTTTTTTCAGGTACGAGTACACCATGTGGATGTCGCTATAGCTGATGTCGGGCGGGCAAAACTCCTTGATGACGCCGAAGCCTGCCTCTTTTCCTGCCCGATGTATGGCTGCAATGATGTGTTGTTGTTTTTCTTCCGGCACAAACTCGCTTACCGAGAGTTCTCCCGAAGCAATGAAATGGGTTATGTGTTGGGCAATGGTCTGGAGCGTGAGATTGCGTTCTTGTGCTATCTCCGGCATACTTTTGCCCTCTCTGTATAGTCTTATCGTGATGTCTTTCGTATTCTCTTTCGGTTCTTTCACTGCTTTTTTCTTCTCTTTCTTTCCTCTTTTCGTGCGTTGTTGATGGTCGCTTTCGGCCATGTCGGTTGCATCGAGCAGTGCGTGTTGTTTGGCTTTCAGGTATGCAGAGGTGCTGAAATCTTTCCTTTCCATGACCTCGAAAAGATAGATTTTTGCCATAACGGCCGTCCGCAGTTCAGTCAGTGCCTCTTTCAGACGTTTGATCAGTTCCTTGTTGTTGGTCTCCGTTTCGGCCGAACGTGCCAGAAGCAGCCCGAAAGTTTCTCCGAGAGCCTCCTTGAAATAAGTTGCTCCTCTCTTGATTCTGTCCATAAAGACTGCTGAATGTAGTTCGTCATTGGCAGACAGCTGTACTTTCATACTCCATTTCAGAGAAACGAGCGAGAGATTTTTCTTCATATCCTCCACCGTTGTCCGATGCAGAGAGGTCAGCGACGGATAGCCGTGCGACAGGTATTCGACAAACAGGCGGCAAAGGCGTTCTTCCTTGAAGGCGATTTCTCTTATATCGAACAGTTCCGTGAGCAAGTTTCGATGGTAATCGTCTTTCCATTGTTGCAGCGAACTGACGCTTTGGGCGGCCGCCTGTTCCTGCGTGACGATGTATTGCTCAACCCTCTGGTCGCAGAGTATGGCATTTCGCTTTACCTGCGAGGCCAATACGAGGCCTTCGAGCGTCTTGCAACGGCTCAAAGCCACATAAACCTGACCCGAGGCGAAGGACAATGCGGCGTCGATGATGGCTTTTTCAAAGGTAAGCCCTTGACTCTTGTGTATAGTGATGGCCCAAGCCAGCCGCAAAGGAAGCTGTTTGAAGACGCCTTGAACCTGTGTTTCAATCTCTTTGGTTGTCGGATTGAGTTGGTATTTGGCGTTTTCCCATTCCATCGGCTCAACTTCTATCTCGTTGTCATCGCCCGGGCATTTCACATATACGCTTCCGTTGACCATTGAGATGACATGCCCTATGCGGCCATTGTAAAACTTTCTCCAGCCCGAAGGGTCGTTTTTGATGAACATAACCTGTGCACCCACCTTCAGTTCGAGGCTCTCGGCGGTGGGATAGGCGTATTCCGGGAATGTGCCTTGTATTTCTGCATCGAAACGTTGCACCTTTCCCGGCAGGTTTGCCAGCTCGTTTTCGTTGTAGCGGTCTGCCAAATGGTTGTGTGTGGTAAGGCGAATGTAACCCTCGTCGGGCGACGGACGGAAATGGGGGATGTACCTTTCGTTGAGCCTTTCGATGACGTCGGGCGACGGATAGCCTTCTCTCACGCTGTTGAGAATGCTGACAAACGAGGCGTCTTGTTGTCGGTACACCTGTTTGAGTTCGATGGTTACATAGTCGGTATGGCGCAATGCGTTGCTGCCGAAGAAATAGGGAGTGTCGTAATAAGGGCGCAATATCTCGGCGTCTTCGGGTGTTACCACCGGCGTAAGCTGCTGAAGGTCGCCTATCATGAGAAGTTGTACGCCTCCGAAAGGTTTGTCTTTGTCTCTGAAACGCCGCAACACAGAGTCTATGGCATCCAAAAGGTCGCTCCGAACCATGCTGATTTCGTCGATGATGAGCAAGTCTAACGTTCTGATAATATTTCTTTTCTCCTTCCCGAAGTCGTATTTCATCTTGATTTGGGCATGTGGCACGAAGGGAGAGAAAGGCAACTGGAAGAAAGAATGTATGGTATTGCCGCCTGCATTGACAGCGGCAACGCCTGTGGGGGCAACGATGACGAGCCGCTTGGTGGTTTTTTGCATTACGTTTTTCAGGAAAGTGGTCTTTCCCGTACCAGCCTTTCCGGTGAGAAAGATGCTCTTCCCGGTGTATTCAACAAATTCCCATGCCAGTTTCAACTCACGGTTGTCTTCCATTTCTTGTACCTCTTCCTTTTTCATCTTGTGCAAAAGTACCGCAATTATCCAACAATACCAAAAGACATCATGATAAATTCGGGATAGGGCATGAATGGCGTGTGAGACCGCCGGATAGAGTTTCCTTTCTTATGGAGCTTTGTGTTTTTACCGTTTCATGTAGCATGGCGATTTTCCCTGTGGTGGCCGATGGCTTTCCCGATGAAGCCTTGCCGCCCTGTCAGTAAGTTTTGGCGGCGTGTCTATGGCCATATGCGCCAGCGCAATTGTACCTCAGCATCGACCTTTGAGGAACTGTTGATGCGCTGTAGTCCGCTTGATATATGGTTGCGGTCGAAATAACGGGTTGCAGATAAGTGTGCCATGAATGACCATTGGCTTGAAATATGGCAGCCGAAAAGCATCGAACTGTGTATTCCGTGACCGAAATATGCCGGGAAAGAGAACGAGTAGCGCACGCCCCGTTCGTATAGATAGATGCGACTGTTGTAGTCTTCGGTATTGAAATAAGCCGCCTGAGCCTGCAAGAACCACTTGTCGGAAGGCGTGAAAGTGGCGTCTTGGCTGAGCAGGCAGCCCCAGCTGCGCTTCAGATAGTCGCAAATCGTCGCCTCTGCCTGTGTCTTCAGTTGCCACTGGTTGGCTTTGTAGCTTGCCGCCAGCCGTGCCCTGTGTATGGAGTAGTCAGTCAATGCGGTTTTCTTGCTGTTGTTTCGTTCGGCCATTTTCAGACGGTAGCGAGCAGAGAAGGACATGTTGCCGACCGAAAAGACAGCCTGCACGAGGTAATCCCACGTGGATGAGGGTGCCATGACCCGATAGCGAGGCCATGCAAAGCGGGCGAAGTCAGAGTAGGCGAACAACTGAAGAGCCTTTGTCGGTCGCCACTGCACACCTGCATACAGGCCGTTTTCGTTTTTTACCTTGCCACCTTCGCTCACGCTCTGTGCATGAATGGCATCGTATCGGTATGCGTAAAACCGCTGAAAAGCCACAAACTGCCACGTATCAGACGGCTGATAGGTCAGTCGGTGGGCAGTGGCCACGGCTCCTTGTCGGTCGATGGCTGTTTCGCCGTACAGCTCCAGTCGGTGAGAAATATATCCGTAGTCGGCCGAAAGATTAAAAAAGCGGTCGCCGCTGGGCATGATACGGCGGTAGGTTTGCTTGGTATCAGGGCGCAGCGGACGGTCGAATCCGTTGTAAACGGCGGTCAGTCCGACACGGAAGCCGCCCTTTCGGTAGGTCATTCGTCCTCCTGCAAGCCATTCAGAGGCACTGTTCTTACGCTGCCATTCGCTCTTGGTGCGGTGATAGCCGCTTTGAGGGAGAGTAACGATGCTGCCGCCGTCTTTCGACAGGGTAGCGTCAATGGAACGATAAGAGGCAAAGAGTGTCACGTCGAGTCCCTCTGTGAGTTGCCAAGTGGCAGCTGCGCCTTGCAGATAGTTGGCCGACAGCCGTGAGGCATGCCCTTTGATGGTTGTTTGCTGCCGTCCGATGGAGGAGAGCATGATGTTCTTCCCCATGCCGTAGTCGTTGTTGATGACAAGCCCGAGAGCCATGTTCAGACGGTAGTTGCCCACGACAAGCGTTTTGAGCCTTCCCAAGTTGCGCACCATCAGATAACCTGCGTAGTGGTCATAGCCCCACCGGTTGCGTCTGTCGAAGAAAGGTTCGCCTGCATCTTGTGCACCGATGAGACCTGCCTTGACGGCATTTCCGCAATTAAAAGCATACTTCATGGAATGTTTGTAGGGGTATCCGAGATAACCGCTGCGGTCTCCTTGTCGTTTGTAGAAAGGTGTGGCGGCGGTGAAAAGCAGTTCGTGTCTGCCGTATTTCAGGATGTTCTGCCATGAGGGAAACTGTCGCCGGGGAGGTGTGTCAAGTGTAACGAACGATGAGAGCAGGCCGATGGTGGGGCGATCGAGCGATTCTATCATGGCCAGTTCTCCCCAAGAGCGAATCGTTCCGTAGCGATATAGGTAGGCGCAAATGTCTTCCACCTGTCGGGCAGAGAGAAAAGGCAGTT
Source organism: Prevotella sp. (assembly GCA_034183335.1). GTDB lineage: Bacteria > Bacteroidota > Bacteroidia > Bacteroidales > Bacteroidaceae > Prevotella. The sequence continues at coordinate 13,488 of JAXFLJ010000030.1, read as the reverse complement.
GCTCCAGTTGTTCTCTTGTGGCCGTGTGAAGGGCGATGGGATGCTGTTCGGCCTCCGTCAGTTCTTCCAGCAAATTTGCCCACGCCTCTTCATCAAGCTCTTCCGCCATGGCGGTTTCAGCCAGATAGTCCTCCCAAGACCTTCGGGTCTGGGCTTGCAGAACGGTAAAAGACAGGGCGATAAGCCCGCAAAGAAGGATAATGCGCATGTGTTTGTAGAGATTTGAAGGTAATAACGGAGTTTCCGACGGCATGTTTCTTTCTTTGAGTCAGTCTGTTCGGACTTTCGTTTTCGGCCTGCAAAGTTAGCAAATTATTGCTAAATATGCGGAAAGACGACAATAGGAATGGGTTTTTATCACTACTTTTGTATCACACATGGGCATCGACAGACTGACTATATTGGCTTTGTTGGTTTTTGTTTCGGCAGAAATGAAATCGCAAACAGACCGTCCGGAGCATTTGAATCCTGAAGACAAGGAGGTGAAAATGGATGCTCCGACGCTCACCCCGATGGTTAAAGTGGGCAAGGTGATGCTTGATGGCGATTCGGTTCAATACATGGAGGTCAACAATATCTATGTATATCCGCCCGTAGAGTTTAAGAACGAGAGGGAAAGAAAGCGTTACAACCGCCTTGTTTACAATGTCAAGAAAACCCTCCCGATAGCCAAGGAGGCGCAAAAAATCATCGTCGAGACCTACGAATATCTCCAAACACTGCCCAATAAGCGTGCGAAGGATGCCCATATGCGACTTGTTGAAGAGAATATCGTGGCTGAATATAAACCACGGATGAAGAAGCTGACCTACAGTCAGGGTAAACTGCTCATCAAACTTATCAACCGGGAGTGCAATTCTACGTCATATGAGATTGTAAAAGCCTTTATGGGGCCTATACGTGCTGGCTTCTGGCAGGCCTTTGCATGGGTGTTTGGCGCATCGCTTAAGAAAGGCTACGATGCCGAAGGAACCGACAGACTTACCGAAAGGGTGGTACTCATGGTAGAGTCGGGGCAACTCTGACAGACGAAATGACCGAATTGGCTTTCATGGCCGATTGGAGTTGAACCCAATTCGGTCATTAGAGACCGTACTGATTATGTTCGTATGTCGAGCAGATTGTCTGCCGCTTTTGCCAAAGGCGTAGCGGGCTACGCCGAGGAAGAACGGCAGAGAAGATGCCGGCAATCGGACGTAATCAGTCGGTAAGCATCATCTTCAGTGAGGAATGTAGTGTTGGCGGTCTAATAACCGATTTGGGTTGAAATACAAAAAGTCGCCGGCCATCTTTTTATACCTTATTATATATATGGAAAGCGTTGATGGACGAATGTTCGTCCGTTGAGTGCGTATAGCGTAAAATCAGACGAAAAACACGACTATTATCTGTGCGATGATGACCCGGACAAACATACTCAGCGGGTAAACCGACGCATAGCTTACGGAAGAAGTGTCGTTCTGGGTTGTCTCTCCTGCATAGTTGAGTGCCATCGGGTTGGCCATTGCACCGCAAAGGATGCCGCAAATTGTGCCGAAATCGTAACGGCGAGTGCGCAGGGCAGCCAGTCCTACGAGGAGAACGGGCACGATGGTGAGCGCAAAACCGATGCCAATCCAAAGTAATCCTTCGGGACGGATGACCGTATCGAGGAAATCTTTGCCGGCATCCAGCCCCAGACAGGCGAGGTAAAGCGAAAGGCCGAGCTTGCGAAGCATGAGCGATGCGCTGTTGGTAGTATAGGTAATGAGGTGGAAACGAGGGCCGAATGCGCCCACGAGAATACCGATGACGATGGGACCACCGGCTATTCCGAGGCGGACGGGTATGCTCATGCCGGGCAAACTCAAAGGAAGCGTGCCCAAAGCGAGGCCTAAGATGATGCCGATGAATATGGCGGCGAGATTGGGTTCTTTAAGTGTCTTGACCGAATTGCCAAGAAACGCCTCCACGCCGTCGATAGATTGCGGTTCGCCCACTACCATCAGGCGGTCTCCGTATTGCAGTCTCAGATCTTCGGTGGCCAGCAGTTTGACGTCGCCACGCACCACGCGGCTCACATTGACGCCGTAAGCATGACGCAATTTGAGTGCGCCGAGATGCTTGCCGTTGAGTTCGGGGCGTGTCACCACAAGCAGTCGGGACTCTACTTTGGAGTCTATCGAGTTCCAGTCTATCTGTTCCCGGTTCCAGTCTGTTTTCACTTTTTCGCCAAAGAGAATGTCCACAGCCTCTACATCGTCGATGTTGGTGATGACCAAAACATTGTCGCCAAGTTGCAGTTGGGTGGAAGAAAGCGGCACAATAACCTGCTTTTTGCGCCAGATACGGGAAATGATGAACTTGAGATGAGATTGCCGTGAGATGTCGGCAATGCTCTTTCCTGCCAAAGCGGGATTGACCACGACGAACTGATCGATGTGGGTTCGGTTGTCGTCATTGCGTGAACGTGGCGTCAGATCGGAAGGCTTGACAAACCATTTGCGCAAGACAAGGATGCCGAAGATAACGCCTACCACGCCGAGAGGATAAGTTACGGCACAGCCGAGAGCCACACTGCCACTTGGATGACCAGCCTGTTCAAGGGCTTGTTGTGCCGCACCGAGCGCAGGAGTATTGGTTGTTGCACCGCAGAGCAGCCCAACCATATCGGAAACGCTGACCGAAGTGAGACCGGTAAGCAATAATGCCATGCCCGTTCCTAAGAAAATGACGGCCAACCCCCAGATATTGAAAGCCATGCCTTCGTGCTTGAGCGAACTGAAAAAGCCCGGTCCGACATGCAAACCAAGGGTATATACAAAGAGAATGAGGCCGAAGCTCTCGGCATACTCAAGCATATTGGCATCGACGGAAAGACCGAAATGTCCCGCAATGATACCGATGAAGAATACAAAGGCTATGCCAAGCGATACCCCGAAGACGCGAATCTTGCCGCAGGCCAGCCCTATTGCACATATCAGAGACAGTGCGACAACGGTCTGAAGGGCAGAATGTATGCCGAAAAGTTGGTTGAGCCATTCCATCATATCTATATATTAATGTGGCAAAAGTACAAATAATAATGGAATAACTACAAATATTAATGGAAATAACTGTAAATAAAAACCGGAAAAACCACAACCTGCCGATGGTTGCTTTCTCGTGGACGATATACGCTTTCCTGTATTTTTGCAGTGTCATTTTGCCGTAGAGGGGAAGCGGATGTGCATTTGCCGCATGCCATAGAGGGATGGGAGAATATGAAGATAGTAAGCATGTGGCACAAAAAAAGACCCTCCTTGCGGAGAGTCTCTTTTACCTTTTGGGTGACATTGCTTATTTCACAGCATCACTCAGCTCTGCGCCGGGCTTGAACTTAACCACTTTCTTAGCAGCAATCTTAATTTTCTGCTTTGTAGCGGGGTTGATACCTTCGCGTGCAGGACGCTTGTTTACACTGAATGTACCGAATCCTACCAATGCCAACTTGTCTCCTTTAGCGAGAAGATCTTTGATAGCTTTAAGGGTTCCGTCCAATGCTTTCTTTGCATCTGTCTTTGTTAGACCTGCGTTTTCGGCGATTTTTTCAATCAATTGAGTCTTATTCATAACTTTGGTTTAATTTAAAAAAGTTGATAGATAATCATGTTTCTATTTTTTGCAAATATACTCTATTCACTCGAAAGGACAAACAAAAAACAAAAAAAAGTAAAGAATTTGATAAAAAAAAGTCCCAAATGGCCGCTTTATACGCCAAATGGCGGTTTTTTTTCGTACTTTTGCGACAGTATAATAGACGAAAACAAACCATAGCTATGCGCAATATTCCGGTTATAACCAAGAACCTATTAATCATTAATTTATTGGCTTTTGTGGCCAAGTATGTGTTGGAGAGGCAGGGAATAAACCTGAATGATGTCTTCGGACTTCACTTTTTCCTCGCTTCCAACTTCCAGTTCTACCAGCTTTTTACGTATATGTTCATGCATGCGGGCTTCGAACACATCTTCTTTAATATGTTCGCGCTTTGGATGTTTGGATGTGTCGTTGAGCGGGTATGGGGTGCCAAGCGTTTCCTTTTTTATTATTTGGCGTGCGGAGTGGGAGCCGGCTTGTTGCAGGAGGTGTCCCAGTTGGGTTCGCTTTACTTCATGCTGAGCAATAGCGGAATCAATATCGGACTGGGTGATTTGTTCTCTCTGAGTCCGGCCGATGCGCATGCACTCAATGACTGGACCACGGTGGGAGCATCGGGAGCGGTGTATGCCATCCTGCTGGCTTTCGGAATGCTCTTTCCCGAAGAACGGATTTTCATCTTTCCGTTGCCAATTCCCATCAAAGCCAAGTGGTTTGTGGCGTTCTATGTAGTAGTGGAACTCTTCTCGGCATTGGGTACTTCCAACAGTCAGGTTGCCCATTTTGCCCATCTCGGAGGCATGCTTTTCGGCTTCCTGATGATAAGGTACTGGCAGAAACATCCCTATGGAAACGATGGCTTTGGGCATCAGCGAGGCCGGCAATTCTTCGACAACATGCGAAAGAACTGGGAACAACGCAAGGGAAAATCGTCGGACGGCGAATATGTATCGTATGAAGAGCAGCCGCCGAAACCTGAAAACGACATGGACTATAATGCTCGCAAGCATCGTGAGGAGGACGAAATAGACCGCATACTTGACAAAATACGGAAGAGCGGATATGATAGTCTGAGCGAAGAAGAGAAGAAAAAGCTGTTCGACAGGAGCAACCGGCGGTAGAAAATATGTCTCGTTCAGTCAAGGACACTGCCTTCAAGGTCGCTGCCGGAGTAAATGTAGCAACGGTCTTGGTCATGATTTGCGTGGGATATTCGGGCTGTTTCAACCCCGTCTCTTACCCATTCATGTCGTCATTGAGCCTGTTTTTCCCCGTCTTTCTCGTTGCCAACTTTCTCTTTATGGCTTTCTGGGTGTTTTTTCGCTTGCGTTTTACGTTGATATCTTTCATCGGTTGCATCCTCTGTTTTGCCCCCATTCGGACTTACATGCCCCTGAATGTCGGTCGTGAAGTGCCCGAAGGTGCCATCAAGGTATTGTCTTACAACGTGCTTTGGTTTGCTCCTTGGGTTCAGAAGGATGGCGAACCCAATGCCATTCTTGAATACCTGAAGCACAGCGATGCCCATATCATTTGCCTTCAGGAAGCTTCTCCGCACGAATTGGGGGGCGAAGACAAGCTCAACGAGCTGAAAAGGCTCTACCCTTATTATGCAAAAGCAGAGAACAGCACGAACAAGGATGCAATGGCATTGTTCAGCAAGTTCCCGATTATCGGTCAAGAACCCATTGAATTTGAGTCAATCGGCAACATGAGCATGGCCTTTCACTTGCTGATAGACCGCGATACGGTGGTGGTTATCAATAATCATTTGGAGACGAACAGCTTTACCGCTGAGGAAAAAAACCGCTTCAAGGAGTTGTTGCAAGGCAAACTGGATGCCGGCCAGACACCGTTGTTGTCGAGAGGGCTGATGAAAAAGCTCGGTGATGCTGCCCGAAAGAGGACGCCGCAGGCCGAAGCCGTGGCACGATACATCGCCTCTCATCGGGGGAAAAGCATCATCGTATGTGGAGATTTCAACGATAATCCGCTTTCGTTTACGCACAGGCTCATAGCCGAAGGGCTTACAGACTGCTTTGTTTCGAGTGGAAACGGCCCCGGTTTTACCTACCACGAGAGCGGAATGTACGTAAGGATAGACAACATTCTTTGCTCCAACGACTTTCAGCCCTATGACTGTAAGGTCGACAAAAGCATCAAATCGTCCGATCACTACCCCATCTATTGCTGGTTGAAGAAGAAAGAATAGCCTCTGCCCTTTGCACCCTTCGCCTCCCTGTATTTGTTTGCCGTGAGGTATTTCATCGTCATTCAAATGCTTAGCCAATTTTTCTCAACTCCAATCGGCCATTAGAGATCGTTCTGATGTTGTTTGGATGTCGAGCATCTTGTCTGTCGTTTTCTCCGAAAGTGTAGCGGATTACGGCGGGTAAAAACGGCGAAGAAGCTGCCGCCAATCGGACGAAAGCTGTCGGTCAGCCACACTGATACTGGAGAACGAGCCTTGGCGGTCTAATAGCCGATGGGGGGTCAAGGTGTCTTAAGAGCCTAATTTGGAGCAAAAAATAAGAAGAAAACCGAGAGAAATTTCTGAAAATGTGAAAAAATAATTATCTTTGCACGCTATAAATGATATGGAAAAGCGAAAGAAATAATCAAAAAACGTAATATTAAAATGCAAAACAAAGGTATTGTAATTGTAACGGCTGTGTTGCTGACATTGGCAAGTATCTTCTACTTGTCTTTCTCTGTGGCCACCAGTTACTACGACAAAGAAGCCGCGAAGATCAAAGATCCCATCGCACAACAGGACTACAAAGACTCCGTTAAGTACCTGGGCATCTACTCTTATCAAAAGTGTTTGGAGACGCAAGTTGGTCTCGGACTTGACCTCAAAGGTGGTATGAACGTCATTCTTGAAGTTTCCGTACCCGACTTGGTGGACAACCTGACCGGACATAAGACCGACCCAGCTTACCTGAAAGCAATGAAGGAGGCACGCTCGGAGGAAGAACAGACCCAAAGCGACTTCATTTCGCTTTTCATCAAGGCATATCATAAGAATGCTCCGGGGCATCGTCTGGCCGAGTTGTTCGCTACCCAGCAGCTTCCCGAAGTAAGAACGACCAGCAGCGATGCGGAAGTTGAGAAGATTTTGCGTGAGAAAGTGGCCGAGTCCGTTCAAGACGCAAAGAACGTTATTGCCAATCGTATCGACCAGTTCGGCGTTGTTCAGCCCAACATTCAGATGCTTGAAGGACAAGAAGGCCGAATTATGGTGGAAATGCCGGGTGTGAAAGACCCCGAACGTATGCGTAAACTTCTGCAAGGAAGTGCCAACCTTGAGTTCTGGGAAACTTTCAATTCCAACGATATTATTCCTTATCTGCGTCAGCTCGACCAGCGTTTGCTTTCCGGCAATGCGGCCGACACAACTCAGGTGAGTGACAGTACGGCTGCTCCCAAAGCCGAAGTAACCAAGCCCGAACTGGCTTTGAAAGACAAGAAGGTTGCCGGCAAGAAAGCACTGACTGCCCAACAGCAGATGGCAGAAGCCAAGAAGATGAACCCGCTTTTGGCCATGCTCAATCCCACAGAGGGTCAGTTGGCCATTGTCGGTATGGCACACGTGCGTGACACGGCAGAAATCAATAAGATACTCAACTCCGAATTGGCCAAGCAAATACTGCCTTCTGATGTGAAACTGATGTGGGGTGCGAAACCTTCGGACATGATTAAGAACAACAAACGCATCTACGAGCTGTATGCTTTGAAAGTAACGACAGCCGACGGACGCGCTCCGATGGAAGGAGATGTTATAGAATCGGCCAAAGACGAGTTCAATCAGTTCACCGGAAAGCCGAGTGTTAACATGACGATGAACGAAGACGGTGCACGCCGTTGGGCGCAGCTCACACGTGTGAATGTGGGCAAAGCCATTGCCATCGTCCTTGACGGAGTGGTTTACAATGCACCTCGCGTAAGCAATGAGATTAGCGGCGGAAGTTCGGAAATCAGCGGAAACTTCACCGTAGAAGATACAAAAGACTTGGCCAACACGCTCAAGTCTGGTAGAATGAAAGCTCCTGTGCGCATCGTTCAGGAAGAAGTCGTTGGCCCATCGCTCGGTGCACAGTCCATCGAACAAGGTATGATATCGTTTGTTGTGGCCTTTGTCGTGCTCATGTTGTACATGATTATTATGTATGGCTTTATTCCGGGAATGGTTGCCAACTCAGCTTTGTTTGTCAACTTGTTCTTCACCATGGGTATCATGGCTTCCTTCCAGTCGGCTCTTACCATGCCGGGTATTGCGGGTATTGTGCTTACCCTTGGTATGGCCGTCGACGCAAACGTGCTTATTTATGAACGAACCAAAGAGGAATTAAGGGCGGGAAAGAACCTCAAAGAGGCCATACATGCCGGTTACGGCAATGCTTTCTCGGCCATTTTCGACTCCAACCTCACCTCGATTATCACCGGTATTATCCTTGCCGTTATCGGAACAGGCCCTGTTCGTGGTTTTGCCATCACCTTGATTATCGGTATCTGCTGTTCATTCTTTACTGCCGTGTTCCTCACACGTATAGTATATGAGAGCCGCATGAAGAAAGACAAGTGGACGAAACTTACCTTTACGACAGCCATTTCCAAGAATCTCTTGCAAGACATGAAGGTAAACTTCATGGGTATGCGCAGCAAGTCGTTTGGCATTTGGGCTGTTGCCGCAGTCATCTTTATCGGTTTCTTCTTCGTAAGAGGTCTCAGCAAGAGCATCGACTTTACGGGAGGACGCAACTATGTCATCAAGTTTGAGAAGCCCGTTCAGCCCGAACAGGTGAACACGGCACTGCGTGCCGAGTTCCAGGGATATACCGCCAATGCACTTGCACTGGGAACTGACGGTATGACCGTTCGTGTTTCTACCAACTATAAGATAGAATCCAACAGCCCGACGGTTGACAACGAGGCAGAACAAAAGCTCTTCACGGCTCTCAGCAAGGCAGGACTTGTAACGCAGAAAGACTTTGAAACCTTCAAAGACCCTGATATCCGCAACGGTGGTTCGATTATCAGCTCTACTAAGGTAGGGCCTTCCATCGCCCGTGATGTTACCCACAAGGCCATCATTTCGGTTGTTGTTGCCTTGATAGCCATCTTCCTTTACATCTTGGTGCGTTTCCGCAACGTGGCTTTCTCGGTAGGTTCTCTCGTTGCCCTTGCGCTCGACACGCTCTTGGTTGTTGGCTTCTACTCCGCTCTTTGGGGCATTGTACCGTTCTCACTGGAAATCGATCAGACGTTTATCGGTGCCATCCTTACCGTTATCGGTTACTCCATCAACGACAAGGTGGTGGTCTTCGACCGTATCCGCGAGAACTTCGGACTGTACAAGAAACGTAGCAAGTACACGATATTCAATGACTCTTTGAACCAGACATTGACCCGAACCATCAGTACTTCGTTCTCTACGCTCCTCGTGTTGCTCTGCATCTTCTTCTTCGGTGGCGACAGCATTCGCAGCTTCTCCTTTGCGATGATTCTTGGTGTAGCGTTCGGTACGCTTTCATCCATTTTCATTGCAGCTCCCATTGCCAACCTTACTTTGGGTCGGAAGACGAGAGAGGAAGACGGCCAGTTGGCCGAATAAGACTGATAAAAGCATGGTGCCGGCCTGTGATAAGTACATTTCCAGAAACAAGGTCGGCATGAAATCATAGACGATATTTTTAAGCCGAAGCCGTGTCAAAATGTATTTTTGACACGGCTTCGACTTTGATGGACTGTTGTGCTTTCTTTTTCGTCCGGTTGTTCTTTCCCGTTTCCGGAAGTGCATAACCCTTCGGGTGGACTTTTCCTTTCCTTATATATAAGGTAGTTTTACCCTCCGAAGATACCTGCAAGCCACATTCGCCCTGCTGTCCTGCCTTGTTGCGCATTGCAGGTAATGCTTTATCCCAAACCGGTCATTAGACCGCCAACACTACATTCCTCACTGAAGATGATACTTACCGACTGATTTCGGTCGTATGTTGAGCAGATTGGTTGAGATTTATATATATATGTATGGTGTGCCTATTTGTCCTTTCTTCGGCTTTACAGAATGGAGCTTGCCTCATCGGGACAGGAAATGCGTCTTGAATTGATGTAAATCAAAAAGAGATAGGTTTTGAAACAAAAGATGGGAAAATGTTTTCGTGTTCGCACACAACGCCTTATCTTTGCATCGTGTTCGTGAGAATACAACGTTTTTTCATTAGGTTAGTAGTTTGATAGATTTAAGGTAAAGATTATGTTATTAAATGTTTGAACAAAGTCTGTGGTGGTTTTACGCCATGCATCCTTATCAATTGAAAGCGTGTTTGACGCAAGACTAATACAGACTAAATGTTTTCGGGAGGACGGTATGAGTGATTCATGTCGGCCTCTATTTTTTTATGTCTTTTGACAAGATACTTTCAGGCTTGTCGATGGCGTGCGGCCGATGGCCGGCGGACAACGATTAGTCAAGCCTTTCCTGTTTCTTCAGAAATCGGTCTCGGTAGATTTGGGTTTAATTCGCTCATAGACGGCATCCATGATATCGTTCACGGCCTTGTCGGGATTGCCTCGGCTTACGTTGTTGGCTATGCTGCGATGGTTGATTTGCTCGCAGATGGTGTCGGGAAATTCCTTTTTCAGTCCGCTGCCTATAGCCATATACCATTTCTGTTGTTCCACGGCAATCACCACAATGATATTTTTATGTTGGTTGCTTCCTTGTTTTCCGAACTTGTTTCCCAGTTCGAGTGCAAAGTCCCTGACATCTTCTTTGTCTATGCGTCCTGCCACTGCGTAGGCCATGTTGACACCTGCTGCTGTTTGCAGCTTATGTATTCGCTTGTTGTTTCTTTCTTTGGTTTTCGGCAAGAGAAACCCATCAGGGTCTGCAATATGGTTTCCGCTGTCCGGAAGCATGTCCATTTTCATGTCGTTGATGGTGCGAACGGGCATTCTGTCGCCTTGTATTGCGGCATTGTCTTTTTTGTTTGAACATGCTGTTGTGGCTGCAAGAGCTATGATGAGTACAACAACGATGGCTGAAAACTTGTTCATGTTATGATGTCTTCTTGTAATGTTAGATGTGTTAGCTTTGTTTTGTCAAGATCCGATGGGAGTTATTCCTGATCTGCTGTGTTTGTTTATCCTCAGTTGGTTTCTGCCTTTCGGGTTTCCCTTTTCTCCCTCTTGTGTCTGAATGGGGCTATGTCTGAGCCGTCATCATGGCGGTCATGGCATTTTCCAATGTGCAAATATAAACAAAAAGGATGAAATAAACCGTCTGTTTTGTCAAAAAGGTTTTCTCTTTTGTTTGTTACCCCCAATTGGCCATTATACCGCCAAGGCTTGCGTTTTCGGCTAATGGTGTTGCTTCCCGAATGCTTTCTAATGTCCGATTGGAGTAAACCGATGTCGGAGCGGGCAAAAGGTGCTGTCTGTTTGCAGGCAGACGGTAATAACGGCGATTTACTTCCTGCTGTCCATGACGGTTGTCCTGTTTTGTCGCCATTTGCCGCTGTTGGTTTCGGTAACGAAAGTCATCGGGCTGGAGAAGCCTCTGTCAGCAATAAGAAAATAAAGATGTCGGAACGGGAAAAGAGGCAACGGAATGCCCTTGCGCCCTTTCTCCGTTCTGGTTGTATGCTTGTGATCGGCGGCTTGCTGATTTCCTTCTTCCTGTTACGGCGTTTTCTTTACAGCTTGTCGCCGTAGCAGAGGTCGCCGGCATCGCCAAATCCGGGTACGATATACTTATGTTCGTTCATGCCCGGGTCGATGGCTGCACACCAGATGGTGGTCTTGTCTTCCGGAAAGGTACGCCGTATGTGGTCTATTCCTTCCGGGCTGGCAATCACGCAGGCAACGTGTATGCGCTTGGGAGTGCCTTTCGTGAGAAAAGCCTTGTATCCAAGCTCCATGCTTCCGCCTGTGGCGAGCATCGGGTCGGCAATGATGAGATTCTTCTCGTCGATGCTTGGTGTGGCAAGATACTCCACATGGATGCCCACTTTGTGGTGTTCCTCGTCTTCATATTCGCGGTATGCGCTCACAAATGCGTTGCCGGCATGGTCGAAGATATTGAGAAATCCCTGATGAAAGGGCAGTCCGGCACGGAAGATGGTTGCCAAGACAATCTTGTCTGTAGGAACGTTCACACGTGCAATGCCGAGGGGTGTAGCGATGTCCTTTCCCTGATAGTCGAGTGTCTTGGAAATTTCGTAGGCCTCCATCTCGCCTATTCGCATGATGTTGTTGCGAAAGAGAAGACGGTTTTTCTGATAGTTTACATCCCGTATTTCCGCCAGATACTGGTTGATGATGGAATTTTGGTCGCTGAAATTAATGATCTTCATATTCTTATTTACATAAATTCCACCCCGGACAGATGCCGGGGCGGAGTTTGGTCTGTGACGATTATTGCCTGCAAAGATAAGGATAAATTTTCAATTTAACCCCAATCGGTCATGAGAAACCATACTGATTATGTTCGGATGTCTGAAAACGCAAGCCTGCAATTAGTCCGAAACATTAGGGGTTAATCCCTTGTGGGTATGAGATATGGCTTCAAAGATACAGAAAAAGCATGTGCCAGATGGCCATGAGATGGCAAATAGTGCCTGCAAGAATGAAGAAATGGAACACGCAGTGCATGTAGCGGCGGCGGTAAAGGCTGTAGAAGATGGCTCCGAGAATGTTGAACACACCCTCGGCCGCTATCCAGTAAAGGGCGGCAAGGGGCAGGCTGTTGAGCATCGGGCGAATGGCAATGACCACGCTCATGCCCATGGCCACGTAGAAGAGCGTTTTCAGATGGCTATGTTGTTTGATGCGGCGAAACGAAAGCACCGTACCCACCACGGCGCAGAGCCACACGAAGACGAGGAGCGACCACCCCCAGTAACCCTGTTGGCGCATGGCTACGAGCATGATGGGCGAGTAAGAGCCAGCAATGTGCCAATAGATAGCTGCGTGATCCCACTTGCGCAGACGCTGTTTCCATGGCGATTCCTGTGGACTGGCATGGTAAATGGTGGATGAAACGTAAGAAGAAAGCATGCCGAAAAGATAGAGCAACATACCCGCCACAGCCCAGTGGTTGCCTGCCTGACGGCTGATAAACAGCAAGTAGCCGCCGAAACACAGTCCGATAACGATTCCTGCGGCATGCGACCAAGCATTCCACAGCTCCTCGCGGTGTGTAAATCTGTTGACCCTCGTTGGTATGTTCATGTCTGCAAAGATAATGAATTGTCGATGAAAAGAAAATTTCAGGCTTGATTTTAATCCCCAATCGTCCATGAGACCGTTCAGTCTGCATTCCCCGCTGATAATGTTGCTGGTCGCCTGCTTTCGTTCGCTTGCCGACAGTTCGGCATAGCCTGCCGTCGTACCGTTCGTTGGTAGCCTTCGTACCAAGCACTGGTACGAGCCGTACCAACCGTTGGTACACACAGTACCAATGCTTGGTAGCACTTTCGTTGTGTAAAGATGCCGAGGCGAAACATGTCTTTTAAGCTTGAAAAAACATGTTGTATGGTAGATGCGGAAATGTGGCCAAGCGGATGTCGGCTACATTTCAATGGCCCATTTAACCCAAATCGGTCATTAGAGACCGTACTGATTATGTTCGTATGTCGAGCAGATTGTCTGTCGCTTTTGCCAAAGGCGTAGCGGGCTACGCCGAGGAAGAACGGCAGAGAAGATGCCGACATACGAACATAATCAGTCGGTAAGCATCATCTTCGGTGAGTAATGTAGTGTTGGCGGTCTAATGACCGATTTGGGTTTAACCGGAAACGGAAACCTGAACGGTCTGATGACCGATAGTCCCGAAGTCTCCGTATCTGTCTGACAAACAACAGCACG
>JAXFLJ010000029.1:0-33063 GCA_034183335.1 Prevotella sp. | reverse complement strand
AAAACCAGCGCTGCTGCTTGTGTAATTGGAAAGAATTTCCGAAATTTGTGACTGTGTAAGTTCCATTTGTTTTTTGTTTTTATTATTCTTATTACAAAGATAAGAAAAAATGGACTTACACACTTTTTTAGGACACTACCGGAAGAAGCTGCGTTATCAGGCACGAATCCTTAAGTACAAATCCGCAAGGCCTGCAACCCCGTTTGCGCTCCTTGCCTTCAATCCCATACATTTATTTATCCCGTCCGGCAGGCACGGAGGGTCTGCCGGACCCCATTCAATCATTATTATTTACAGCATGAACAAGTACAGTAACTATCATGAAGAGACTAAAGAGCCTTGCTCCGTCCGCCGTGCGTACGTCAAGCCCGTAATCTTCCTCACGGAACTTGCGCAGGAAGGGCACCTGCTTGCGGGCAGCCCTCAGGTGAAGCCCGGCCAGAGCGGCACGGGCACCATCTCCGTCACTCCCCTGACCGAGGACAACGAGGACGGCGACCTCTCGGGGGCCAAGGGCACGGGCTTCACTTTCGAGGAGGAATGACGCCCTGCCCCCGTCCGAACAGCCCCCGGGCAAGACATGATCAAGTAACAAGAGTAAACAAGAAATCAAGAAAATCAAAAAACAAGATGACACTCATGAACAGAAAACTTTTCCTTTCCATCCCGGCGGCCCTTTGCCTCTTGCTGGCCGCCGCTCTTCTCGTCTCGTGCGCCGATGACGACCTTACGGGCGGACCGACCGACCGCGGCACAGCCGTGAGCTTCACGGTGGGCAGCGTGCAGGACGAGCCTGCGGCGCAGGCCAGGGCTGCGGGCCTCGCCCATGCCGCCCCCTACCTCGGCGCGCAGGGCCTCACTGCGGAAGACCTTTCCACTCGCCGCCTCGCCGCCAACGCCCCCGCAGGCATCGACGCCTGCCTCGTCGAGAGCACCGTCGAGGGCGTCAACCCCGTCAAGGCAGAGCCGCAGAGCAGAGCCGACGTGAAGACCTCCATCGACGGAGACTTCAGCTCGCTGGGCTACAGCGGAGTATCGGCCGCTTCCATCTCCTCTGCGCCCGACTGGTTCCACAACGCCCGCACCAAGAGCGACGGCACGCTCTACAGCCCCATCTACTGGAGCTGGGAGGGCAACCGCTTCGCCCGCTTCTACGGCGTCTATCCCGAGGTGACGGCATCCTACGCCAAGCTCACGCTCTCCCCCGCCAACTACAGCGGCACGCCCTACGTGGAATTCGAGGCGGAGGCCGACGTGAAGAACCAGAAAGACCTGATGACGGCCTGCTCGGGCGTGGTGGAGTATGCCACGCAGGGCGTTGCCCCCACCACGAGCCTGAACTTCCGCCATGCGCTCACGGCCGTTCGCTTCGCCGTGGGTCAGAACCTGTCGTGGGACAAGACGATTGACCGTGTGGAGATACGCAACGCCCTTGGCAGGGGACGCTACACCATGGCCACAGACGAGAACGGCACAAATGCCGCATGGAGCGGACAGGACGCCCGAACCACCTTCACCCTCAGCGGCCTGAGCGTGAGCACCAGGGAGGCCGTCAACACGGTCATCATGGGCAACGACGGCGACAACTTTACGTTCTACATGATACCGCAGACGCTCACGGGCAACAACGTGCAAGTTTACATCCACTTCACCGACAACACCGAAATTACGGCCACGCTGACCGGCTCGTGGAAGGCCGGCACGACGAAGACCTACAAGCTGTCCAACACCACGAGCAACTGGACGTACACCCTGACCTCCACCTCTCCCACCGCCATCGCCTACACGGAGTCCGTTACGGGCGCCTACGGCATCACGAGCTACCGCCAGGCTCCCGACGGCACGCAGCAGCCCGTGGCGTGGGAGGTCGTGGGCTATGACGCCGACAATGACGGAACCTTCTCCATGACGGAGAAGCCCTCGTGGCTGACCTCCCTGAGCAAGACAAGCGGCACGGGCGGCACGGCGGCCGAGACGGGAACGGGCACGCTGACCGTGGACGCCGTAGACCTGCTTGCCGCACGCATCAATGCCCTGAAGACCGCCGCGGCCAAGGGAAGCTCTTCCTCTCCCTACAACCTGGCTAACTCCACGGGTGCGGCCACAGTGGAGAACACGGCCAACAGCTACCTCATCTCCGCCCCCGGCCATTACCGCATCCCATTGGTCTACGGAAACGCCGTCAAGAACGGGGCTGACAACCCCGGCTCATATCAGACTGCAAACAGCGGAACCTACATCCTTCAGAACTTCAAGGACCATGCAGGCGTAGACATCACCTCCCCCTACATCAACGTGCAGAACGCAACCAATCCCGCCACGCAGGCCTCTGTGGTATGGGCGGACGAGAGCGGGCTGGTGACTAACCTGTCCCTGACGGGCAGCGGCAACAATGCCTTCCTGAACTTCGAGGTTCCGCAGGCGGCCATCAATCAGGGCAACGCCGTGATAGCGGTGAAGAACGCCTCGGGTACCATTATGTGGTCTTGGCACCTGTGGTTCGCCCCCGCCTCGGCCCTCAACACCACCGCCTGCACCAACTTCCAGAACGTGGTGTACAACTTCACCGAGGAGAACCTCGGATGGAAGTATATCTCCTGGTCAGCTTCCACCTACACTTCTCCCCGCAGCGTGAGGGTGAAGGTTCAGCAGATGGTGGCCAACGGAGGCATGAAACAGGAGACGCTTATTACCCTGACACAAAACAACGGCGATATGAAACGTGGAAGCAACACTTTCTATCAATTCGGCCGCAAGGATGCAATGCCTGCAACGGACTCCCCTGCCGAGGGCAGTTTCACCATGAATGGCGGTAACAACATGTCCATCCAAAACGGCATACAGAATCCCGGGACTTTCTATACTTGGGGGGCAAGTTGGTACGATTATCCTCCCATAGGTTATTCCTACTACAACCTCTGGTCGATGGAGAATACGACGCCTGGCTGGAATAACAATGCCGTCGTCGTCGTCAAGACCGTTTACGACCCCTGCCCTGTAGGCTTCAAGATGCCTGTCCGCAATGCTTTCACGGGCTTCACCACCACGGGGCAGACTGCAGATACAAGTACCCTATCCGAATGGAACGTGAGTGGAGTTTGGGACAGGGGCTGGAACTTCAACAACAGGATTACCAATCCCACCGCCACCGTCTTCTTCCCCGCCTCGGGGGAACGCTTATACAACAGCGGTGCATTTTACATTATAGGCCACGCCGGGTATTGGTCGGCCATCCCGGACAATGAGCGCAGCGGTTGCTTTCTGAGCTTCAGCCGGTGGAACGTGGGCCCGGTGAGCGTCAGCATTCGTTCTGCAGGGTTGTCCGTGCGTCCCGTCTCGGAATAGAACGGCTTGAGGCAGGAGGATAGAATCCGTCGGGCTGTCGGAGGCAGCCCGACGGATTTCGCCCCGCAGCCGGCGGACAACCATCAATAACCGACAATCCCCCTCGCTCTTTGACATACTGACACACACGACGGAAACGGAAATCCTTTGGCAGAGATGTATTGTCGCCAGAAAATGCGATCTTTAAATAAGATACTTGTGCTCGGCAAAGCAAATTAAAACAAGTTTTATTTGTCTTTGCGCTCACTAAATCGTATCTTTAGATAAGATACTTTCGCTCGGTAACGGTTCGAACTCCTATCTCAAAAGTTTGTTGGCAAGTTTGCTCTGACTTTTCGTAAAAGAACATTTCCGTCCCACGCTCTGGTTCAAGAGCGTGGGACGATTGTTTTCCAGCCTTTACTACCGAGATTTTCCGTTTTCCGCCGTATGATCAGTGTGCCAATGAAATGATGTTGGTATTACAGATTTATTAACTTATCAATTTATTAATTATTAACTTGCCCGAGAGTAGTATATGGAGACCATGACGAAATATACTTCCGTGGAGTACGGAATATACTTTCGTGGGGCACGGAATATACTTTCGTAGTTGTTAACATTTTAGCTGCTCAGAGGCCAAAAATTACCTGTATTATGGCATTTTACAAGAAAATGAAGATGAAGGTGAACGGCAAGTGGTATCCCAAGTCCGTTCTGGTAGGCTCGGCCGTCACGACCGAGCAGGTGGCCAAGCGTTTGGCTGCCGAATCGACCGTCAGCCCTGCCGATGTACGGGCGGTTCTGACCGCCCTCAGCGGCGTGATGGGCGATTACATGGCGCAGGGACGCTCGGTGAAGCTCGACGGCATCGGCTCGTTCTACTTCACGGCTGCGACCAACAAGAACGGCGTCGACACGGAGAAGGAGGTTACGGCCAACCTGATCAACGGCGTCCGCATCCGATTCGTCCCCGAAACCCGCTATCGCCGTGGCGGTGCGCTGACAAGCGGCGGCGGACGGTTTGCCGTCCGTGGCTTGAGCGACATGGACATTGAGTGGGAGGAATGGAAGGGAAAGACGGAAGACACAGCCTCGCCTCCCTCCGCCGAACCGTAGCAAGTCGTTTACTCACAATCGGTCTTTTGATAAACATGGGGATATTTCGGACAGTTTAACGGGCAGATACGGGGTTAACGAACAGGGTTTAACGGACAGACACAGTTTAACGAACAAGCACAAGGTTTAGCGGACAGACACAGGGTCTGTCCCTACAACGTGGGTGAGGACAACACAACAATGTTATTATATAATGGTGAGCATTTCGTAATGTAGGGACAGACCCTGTGTCTGTCCGTTAAACTACGTATCTATCCGAAATATTGCCCGTATCCGTCCGTTCCCCCGTCTGTCCATGCTACCCCGTATCTGTCCGACAAGAGAAGAACCCATAACCGGAATCCCTGAACTTGGAAACCTGCCCTCAAAGGATATTAATGCCGGGTTAATCCAAACAGGCAGACCATCTGCTTGGCATCCGAACAAAACCAATACGGTCTTTCGTGACCGAATAAAGTTAAACTCTCTGAGTTGATGCACGGAGCCTGTCGTGACGACATGCTTCCTGCTTCTTTTCCGACAGGCCGTCTCCCGGCCGTTACGCCATCGGCGGATGGCAGGCGGACGGGCGAATTTCACAATTTCACAATTACACATCAGCAAGGCGGCCTGTCATTTTAAGTCCCAGTCGGTGCAAAGTCAGCATGACCTCACATGAACGATTGGGCAGAATCATTACAACGAAATGATTTATAAAACTGAACCTCAGGAGGTCTTAAACAGTGAACTATATGTTTATCATTCTCCGGAGGATGCGTGGGGTTTGTCGGGAGACAAGCCCCACGATTTTGTTTGGTGAATATATTTCCCAATCTACCATGAGACCGCTCATGCTACTTTCCTCACTGATGAGATTTTTTCTGCCTGTTATCGTTTGGATACGAAGCAGGTTGTAGGTTTTGAAGAAGGTGTAACGGTTACGGAGAGGAAAAACGGCGGCAGTTATTGAATGCCTTGGTTTGAACCCAATTCGGTCATTAGAGACTGTACTGATTATGTTCGTATGTGGAGCAGATTGTCTTCCGCTTTTGCCAAAAGCGTAGCGGGCTACGCCGAGGAAGAACGGCAGAGAAGATGCCGGCAATCGAACGAAATCAGTCGGTAAGCATCATCCTTAGTGGGAAATGTAGTGTTGGCGGTCTAATGACCGATTTGGGTTGAATATATTAGCCTCTTCATGCTTTCTTGATGTAGTATTTCTTGCCGTTGATGATATAGAAGCCGTATGAAGGTCGAGGGGATGGACGCCCATGCAGATCGTGTATCTTTTGTTTTTGGTGTTCTTCTCCAGACAAAGGGAAGATGGCATGGGTGGTGTCGAATGTATAGCCTTTGGAAGGTAACATGGATTCGGGTACTTTCAAGTAGGCCTTGCCGGCTGCACTGCGTACAAACAGTCCCTCTGTGCCGGGTTGATAGTAGAGGCCGATATCTTTTCCGGACGGATTGTATGAGAGTATGAAATAGCGATAGCCCGCCTCGTTGTCGAGCGTATCTGCGGAATATCCACGCAGGAGGTTATCGGTGGGAGAGGAGGTGGCTGTTGATGCAACCTGATAAGGGTGGATGCCTTGTTCGCCCTCAATCAACAAGGGGGTGGAAGAGGGAACCGTGTCGTTGGGAGCGTATGTTGTTCCGTATGTAATGCCGTGCGTAATGGAACTGATAGTGTGACCTTTCAGGCGTTGGGGCATGATAAATGCCTCGTCGGTGTAGAATGTCGCATATCCTTCGGGTGTCGTCACGTTGATGCTGCCTGTGTATGTTGCTTGGGGAGTATAGGTAACGGTAATGGTTTTTATTCGGGCAATAAGTAAATGAACATGGAATTTTATCGTATTAGAACTGCCTTTCCATATTCCTGTGTTATTTTTTCTTGTGTATACTCCGTTCTTTGTTGCTAATTTTAGAACAGCAGGTGATCCTTCATATGTTTTTTCCATGCATTCAAACTTGATTTCGGTGATGTTCCCTGCATCGGAAGCAATAGTTATATCTGATCCTACATATATGCGGTAGTCGTCATTGCGCCCCAAATCACCTATACCATGTGATAGTGGTTTCTCTGCAGATAAGGCAATGGTAATGCCGTCTTTATGCAGGCTTGTTGAAGACGATGTGTCTTTTCCTGCGGTGAAGGTTACGGTGTCTGCATGAATTGCCGTCATCCATGCGACTAAGGGAAGGATAAGAAGTGCACGTAGCTTTTTCATGTTTAGAAATGATTATGTTGTTGCGATGCGTTATATCTGATGATTGTTGATAGAATCTGAATCTGTCTCACTTTCTGTTGTTTCTTCCCAGAAGGATAATGGAGAGTGTGGCTTGGAAAGCTGTTCTCCACCTTCTGTTCTATGTATTGTCAGGGCAACCATGTGTTGTTCTGTTTGAATATGCAGAATGTGGATACACGGTTTTCTGTATGTATGTTTCTTCGTTTTCATAGATTCTTAGGTTAATCCCCAATTAGTTATGAGACCTCCAATATTGTATGGCTCGCTGATGCTGTTGTTTCTCCCGGCTGCTTTCGTCCGCTTGCCGGCATTTCTCCGCTGGTTTTTCTCGGCGTAGCCCGCTACACCTTTGATAAAATCGACAAATTATCTGCTCGAAATCCAAACAAAATCAGCATGGTCTTTCATAACCAGTATGGGGGGTAAAATTGTTGATAGTTTGTGCTTGCTTTAGATTGATAACGTTTCAAGAATATTTTGATGGTAAAAGGATAAATTAAGAAAGGATGCGCATTTGCATTTTGCATTTGCACATCCTCAAACTAATAAAACAACATTGTATATATGAAATTCTTGTGTAACTATAGGTTAGTTATTCACAGAACCGCCAACAATGTCAAGCAATTCACTCGTAATGGCCTGCTGGCGACTCTTGTTGTATTGCAGGTTAAGTTCACGAAGCAGCTCATCGGCATTGTCGGTTGCCGTTTGCATGGCGACCATACGTGCTGCATGTTCACTGGCATTACTGTCCAAGAGTGCCGTGTAGAGCATCAGGTGAGCCATTTTAGGTATGAGTAATCCTAAAATGGTGTTCATATCTGGCTCAACGATGAAGTTGTCATTGAGTGGTGCAGTTGCTTCTGCTTCTTTTTTCTCCTTCTCTCCTCTTTTACGTAGATATTCTTGTGCCTGTCGGGTGACCAGTTTGGAGGATAAATCACGCTCATGGTCACGTTCGAGTTCGGTAGTCAAGTCTATCGGTAGGAAAGTTTTGCGTGTCAGTATCTGAGAGCCTGCGCTCTTGAAGTGGTGATAAATCATTTCCACACGGTCGAACACGCCTTCTGCAAACTGCTTACCCAATTCACGAGAGATTTCAATGCATTGGCTGATATTTGGCTTTTCAGCCAAATCCGTGAAGTCTCCGGCTGATTGCACGCCAAGTTTGGCAACTTTCTCTGCCACCTTGCGGCCTATCGGATAAATAATAATATTTTCCTTGCCGAGATGCATGTGTTCATCAATTGCCTGTTGCATCATCTTGAGAATATTGGCATTGAATCCTCCACAAAGACTGCTGTTGGAAGCATAGACCACGAAAGCAATGCGCTTGACAGGTCTTTCAACGCTGTAAATTGTCTGTGCATCTGCTTCAGAAACCAAGAATGTCTTGAGGATATGTTCGAGCATCTTCTCGTAGGGTAACATATTCTCTATCATAACTTGGGCATGGTGAAGCTTGGAGGAAGCAACCATCTTCATGGCACTCGTTATCTTGCGAGTGTTGTTGACGCTGGCAATGCGATTTTTAATCTCCTTCAGTGATGGCATGAGAATTACGCTTTATATTGTCCGGCAATATCAGCCATGACTTGTTCGATAATCTTTGTTACTTCATCATTGATATTTCCGCTGCCTAATACATTTATGACATCTTGGTGGTTGGAGCGCAGTTTGGCCAGGAATGATTCTTGGCATTGGCGCACTTCTTCCACAGGAACATCTTGCATCAGTCCGTGTGTACCACAATAAAGAATGGCTATCTGTTCGCCGACAGACATCGGGCTGTATTGAGGTTGGATGAGCAATTGATTGTTCTTGCGTCCACGGTCAAGTGTCATGGCTGTTACGGCATCCATATCGCTGGAGAATTTGGAGAAAGCCTCCAGTTCACGATATTGAGCCATGTCAATCTTCAATGTACCTGCCACTTTCTTCATACTCTTGATTTGCGCAGAACCACCAACACGAGAAACTGAAATACCTACGTTGATAGCCGGACGGAAACCTTGATTGAAAAGGTCTGTCTCCAAGTATATCTGTCCGTCAGTAATTGAAATTACGTTGGTCGGGATATAAGCTGAAACGTCACCAGCCTGTGTCTCAATAATGGGAAGTGCAGTCAAAGAACCACCACCTTTAACATGTCCCTTGAGACATTCGGGAAGGTCGTTCATTTTTTCGGCTACTTCTTGTTGGTCGTTGATACGTGCTGCACGTTCGAGCAGACGGCTGTGCAAATAGAATACGTCACCCGGATAGGCTTCGCGACCAGACGGACGACGAAGAATCAGTGATACTTCACGATAGGCAACAGCTTGTTTGGACAAGTCGTCATAAACAACCAGAGCTGATTCTCCGCGATCTCGGAAGTATTCGCCGATGGCTGCACCGGCAAAAGGTGCGTAATACTGCATGGCTGCGGGATCTGCTGCGGTTGCCGAAACGATGATTGTATAAGGCAATGCACCATGTTCTTTGAGGTTCTGAACCAATGCTGCAACAGTTGAGGCTTTTTGTCCGATGGCTACATAGATGCAATAAACTGGCTTGCCAGCTTCGTAGAAACTTTTTTGATTGATGATCGTATCTACGGCAATTGCTGTCTTACCTGTTTGACGGTCACCGATGATAAGCTCACGTTGGCCACGACCGATGGGAATCATAGAGTCTACTGCCTTCAATCCCGTTTGCAGCGGCTCTTTTACCGGTTGTCTGTAAATTACACCGGGAGCCTTGCGGTCAAGGGGCATCTCGAATGATTGAGAAAGGTCAATGTCGCCTTTTCCGTCAATTGCCTCGCCAAGAGGATTGATAACACGGCCAAGCATATTGTCGTTTACACGGATAGAGGCAATACGTTTGGTACGCTTTACAATCATACCTTCTTTAATGCCTGCCGTAGAACCTAAAAGCACACAACCTACGTTGTCTTCTTCGAGGTTCATCACAATAGCCATCGTACCATTTTCAAACTCAAGCAACTCATTGGCTTCAGCGTTGCGTAAGCCATAAATACGGGCAACACCATCGCTGACTTGCAGAACGGTACCCACTTCATCGAACTTTTCGCTGTCACTTATGCCTTGAAGTTGCTGAAGTAATACTTCTGATACTTCACTTGGTTTTATTTTATCTGACATTTCTGTATTGTTTTATTTATTTCTTCAACTGTGCCAAGATGGAGTGTAGTTTGTGCTTTACGCTTGCATCCATCCTGTAAGTATCATATTCGAGGACGAAGCCACCGATAATATCGGGAGCAACCTCTGTTTGAAACTCCACAGTTCCCTGAGTTCTACGTTCTACCATTTGCTTCATTTTCTGCTCGGCAGCAGGACTGACAGCTGTGGCAGTAATCAGTTTTCCTCGGATGATGTTCTTCTGTTTCCTATAAAGAGTGATATACGAATTTGCCATGAATTGCAATGCCTTTTCCCGTGCTTCTTTCAAGACAAGTCGGATGAATTGCTTCGTTACATCTGATGGATTTTCTCCACAGGCTGCAAGAAGAAGCATTTCTTTCTTGTCTTTGGCAAGCATGGGGTTGTGTATCGTAAAGCTCAGTTCAGGCACAAGGATGTAACTCTGAGAAAGAGTTTGCATCTCTTGGTATACAACATCCTCAAGGTTTGCCAGAGAACTACACTTGAGCAGTGCTCTCGCATAACGTACAGATACTACACCTAAATCCATGGGTTGCTATTGTTTTTTACTTTCTTCCATTAGAACATCGTCCAACAGACGGTCTATCATTTCCATTTGCGTCACATTGGTGTCGAGCTTTTGTCGCAGAATTTTTTCTGCCACAAGAACTGAAAGCTCTGCCACTTGGGCACGGATGTCGCGAATGGCTTTCTGTTTTTCGCCTTCAATCTCAGCTTTTGCTTCGCTAATGAGGCGTGCACTTTCTTCCTTCGCTTTCTCCTGCGCTTTTTGCACGATAATATCGCGTGTCTCGGTAGACTCCTTTAGAATCTGAGCTTGCTTTTCTCGTGCTTCCTGCAACATGGATTCGCCTTCTTGCTTGATATTCTCAAGACGTTCAGAGGCTTCATGTGCCTTGCGCAAACTATCGTCTATATATTCCTTACGTTTCTCTACCATTTTAACGATGGCAGGGAAACCAAATTTAGCAAGAACACCGAAGACCACCAAGAACGCAAGAAGCATCCAGAACAGAAGTCCCAGGTCTGGCGTTAATATTGATGGTAGATTCTCCATTCAATATTCTTTTATTTGATTAGGAATGCACAAGCTGCAATGGCGAAAAGAGCACAACCTTCAATAAAGGCAGAAGTAAGAATCATATTTGTCTGAATTTTACTTGCAGCCTCTGGCTGACGAGCGATAGCATCCATAGCACTACTACCAATCTTGCCAATACCCAAACCTGCACCAATTGTTGCAATACTTGCTCCAAGACCGCAGCCCAGCTGTGCCAGACCTTCTACAGCCAATAATGTTGATAAAATCATAATACTAATTTTTTAATTTTTGTTTATTGTTTAATTGAATTATTGATTGCTAATACTTTATTTATTATGGTTCATTCTGCAGCATGTTCCTGCTGTGCCAAACCTATGAATGACGCACTCAGCATGGTAAACACATACGCCTGAACAAAAGCGACGAGCAATTCAAGCATGTTCATGAACAGCAACATAATCATACTGAATGCATTCAAGCCCAATCCGAAGCCAACACCCATAGACCAGCCAAGAAATATCACACAGGTGAAACTGAGTATTACGGCATGGCCAGCCATCATGTTTGCGAAAAGACGAATCATCAATGCAAACGGCTTGGTAAACACCCCGAAAAGTTCAATGACTGGCATGAGGGGTACTGGTGCTTTTAGAAACATGGGAACATGCGGCCATAATATGTCTTTCCAATATTCTTTGTTTCCAAATAGGTTGATGGCGAGCATCGTACAAACGGCAAGAAATAAGGTGATGTTTATATTACCTGTGACATTTGCTCCACCGGGAAAGACAGGAATCAAGCCAATTAAGTTACATGTCAGGATAAAAAAGAATACGGTAAGTAAGTAGGGTGCAAACCGGCGGCATTTCTTTTCTCCTACAGCAGGTTTAATCAAATCGTCGTAGATGAACATGACGAGCATCTCTATCGCACCGACAAAACCCTTGGGAGCATTGCTTTTTTCATCGCAGTTCTTGTACCAGCGGGCACAGCAAAGGAATACTGTGATGAGAATTGCTGCAACTATCCATAATTGTACGACTGTTTTGGTCATACTTAAATCAAGAGGGCGCACACTGCTTCCGTCTGGCATTTTCTCATAGATTTTTCCGTGGTGAGCCTTGTCGAAATAAAAGCCTTCCGGAAGGTTCTCTGAAGTGCAGAAGTACCACTCGCCCGTTGCGCTGCTGCGAAGGATAATTGGCAGGTGAATGCTGATGTGTTTCCCTTCGTAAGATGCAATATGCCAATCGTATGTATCAGAAAGGTGCTCAAGAACAATTTCTGGTATATTGAGTTTTTCTCCACTACCTCCACCTGTGCTGGCATTGAGTTGAATCGGCAACATAATGATTGCCAATAGGAGAAGTACTGATTTTAACCGTTTCATTATTATAAAATCCATAATCATTTGTCAGACTTTATATTTGTAACATTAATATTCTTCCTCGGGAAGAAACAAATATGGTGTGCCAGTTGTGCAATATAGAATACAGCAAACAAGACAATGAAAACTATCATTTCGCTGCGTCCTGCTACAAGATAATATACGAACATGAGAATCAGGGTAGACAGCATTCGGAAAACTGAAACGGCCATAAAGAAGTTTGGCAGATTATCTGGAGAATGCTTGGCTATGCGTGCCCAAATCTTTCCTTCTGCAAGCTCAAAGACCAGGGCATAGACCGTACATACGAGCAGAGGTGTCAGTATATTCTCTTTTGGGAATAATTGTCCTACTGCAAACCATGTAATTAGAAACAAGACGGCAACAATCATGACGCCCTGCTTCATGTATCGTCTACTTAGTTTATCAATATCAGTCATCTATATTAGATTTCTTTGCTCATCAAAAGACTAAGTTTCTACACACAGGCTAACCTCGTTCTTCTGGACTTCCACAAATCCGCCGTCAATCATCAATTGCTTCGTTTCCCCATTCGTTACATATTCTACTTTACCCTTTTCAAGGGATGATATGATAGGAGCATGGTCTTTCAGGATAAGGAAATTTCCCAATGTACCTGGAACGAGTACACTTTCAACTTCTCCCTCAAATTCCACTCTTACAGGTGAAACGATTCTCAATTTTAAGCTCATTTCTTTTCCGTTAAATGATAAGATATAGATTATCCCTTAGCTTCTTCCATGAGTTTCTTTCCTTTGGCAATGGCGTCTTCAATCGTACCGACATTTAGGAAAGCCTGCTCGGGCAGGTCGTCAACCTCTCCGTCAAGAATCATGTTAAAACCTTTGATAGTGTCTTCAACAGAAACCATTACTCCTGGTACACCTGTAAATTGTTCTGCCACGGCAAAAGGCTGAGAAAGGAAACGTTGTACACGGCGTGCGCGGTTCACGATTTGCTTATCCTCGTCAGACAATTCATCCATACCAAGAATGGCAATGATGTCTTGCAGTTCTTTATATCTTTGCAGGATTTGTTTTACTCGCTGTGCACAATCATAATGTTCTTTACCAACAATCAGCGGATCGAGAATGCGGGATGTACTTCCAAGAGGGTCAACGGCGGGGTAAATACCTAACTCTGTAATTTTACGACTCAATTCCGTTGTTGCGTCAAGGTGGGTAAATGTGGTCGCAGGAGCAGGGTCTGTCAAGTCGTCAGCCGGCACATATACAGCCTGTACGGAGGTAATAGACCCCTTTTTGGTAGAAGTAATACGCTCTTGCATCACACCCATTTCAGAAGCCAATGTTGGTTGGTATCCTACAGCAGAAGGCATACGACCAAGCAAAGCCGAAACTTCAGAACCAGCTTGTGTGAAACGGAAAATATTGTCGATGAAGAAGAGAATGTCGGCAGCCGAGCCATCTTTTCCACCAGCATCACGGAACTCTTCTGCAACAGTCAAACCAGAAAGGGCTACGGAAGCACGTGCTCCGGGCGGTTCGTTCATCTGTCCGTAAACAAGTGTTGCTTGTGATTTCTTAAGTTCTTCGGGGTCAACGAGAGACAAGTCCCACTTGCCTTCTTCCATGGCTTTTCTAAACTTGTCGCCATAACGGATAACGCCACTTTCTATCATTTCACGAATCAAGTCATTTCCTTCACGTGTGCGTTCACCCACACCGGCAAATACAGAGTAACCGTTGTGACCTTTGGCGATGTTATTGATAAGCTCCATGATAAGTACCGTCTTTCCTACACCAGCACCTCCGAAAAGTCCGATTTTTCCACCTTTCATATATGGCTCAAGCAAGTCGATAACCTTAATACCAGTTGTCAACATTTCTTTGCGGGTAGAAAGTTCTTCAAATTTTGGAGCTTCTCTATGGATGGGATATGCCCCTTCCATCTTCAGTTGGCTCATACCATCGATAGGCTGACCTATCACATTCAGCATTCGTCCCTTGATTTGATCACCTGCGGGCATTTGTATTGGCCCTCCGGTAGGAATTACTTCCAAGTTGCGTTGCAGTCCGTCGGTATTATCCATTGCCACACAGCGCACAGTGTCTTCACCAATGTGCTGTTGCACTTCAATAATCAGTTCGCGTCCATCTGTACGGACTATTTTAAGAGCCTCATGAATTTTAGGTAGCACTTTTTCAGAATCAAGTCCGTTTGTATCGAAATATACGTCGATTACGGGACCAATAATTTGGGATATGCGCCCACTGATTTGTGACATAAAAATCTATTTTTTAACGTTAACAATATTCTTTCTAAGGAGCTGCAAAATTACGAATAAAATTTATTTGCTGCAAATATTATTGCATATTTGTTGCAAAAGCATCTGTTTTTCTCTCTCTTATCGGGGATGAAATAGAGATAAATGCTTCAGTTGTATTATCCCAAATCGGTCATTAGACCGCCAACACTACATTCCTCACTGAAGATGATGCTTACCGACTGATTTCGGTCGCTTGCCGGCATCTTCTCTGCCGTTCTTCCTCGGCGTAGCCCGCTACGCCTTTGGCAAAAGAGGCAGACAAGCTGCTCGACATACGAACATAATCAGTACGGTCTCTAATGGCCGAATTGGGATTATGAGAGTTTATCTTTAAGCTTTACCTTATAATATATAAGGGAAGGGCCTGAGGCATTTCAGATAGTGTTATTTTCATTCTTTTTGTTTATCTCTCTTGCTCTTGAAAGGGTCGTTTTATTTTGTAATAACAGGATACTATTCCTGTGTATTGTGAAAAGTTGGTTCTTCATGTTTTGTGTATTATTTTTGTACCAATGACTGGTACGGATGGTACATGCCGTTGGTACATCTGCTACCAATGCTTGGTACGCAGGATATTGGTCGTTGGTACTGTTTTTGGTGTTATGCGATTGCAGAAGAGTTCATTGAGAGTTTTAGAGTAAGTTCCAACGTTATTGGAAATTAAAGTTTACATTCCCGGCTCATGGTGTTGCCTCTTCTCTTGTTTTTGTTCGCTTGTCGGTATCTTGTCTACCTTTATTCTCGCATAGTCCGTTTCGCTTTTAGCAAAAGATGATAGTCTGTCTGCATAGCATCCGAACAAAATCTGTGCGATTTTTAATGACCGATTTGGGGTAAATATTCTTCAACCCTTTGAAGAGAAGAGAGTATAAGAAGTCTCTTTCTGAGAGGCTCTTCGTTGATGGCATACAGCTCATTACTAAACTCAAGAGCAACATGAAAGGTGCGCTGAGAGCCGTCCCGGACAGTCTGCTTACCGGAAAAAGGGCCACCATAGAGACCGTCAACGATGAACTGAAGAACATTGCACGGATAGAGCACTCACGGCATAGATACTTTGACAATTTCATGGTTGACTTGCTGAGTGCACAGGCTGCATATTGCTGCTTTCCAAAGAAACCCTGTATCAGGGTGCAAAGAACTTATGGCATACAGCTTTCATTGTTTTAAATTCGTTGAGCTTACGTTAAATTATGGCTCTTGAGGTTGGTCGTATAAGTAATATCCTCCGATATCATTTTTCATCCCAGGAATACCAAGATAAGTATTTTGTGTCCCCCAAAAAGCAGCTTCTCTTCCGTAGTTGGCTGGGTTATCGACTAAATTAAATATGTCTCTCAATTTTCCCTTCTTTAATTGAATGGCGATTACCTTTTCAGGGTTATTTTCGAAAGGTTCGTCTGCCAGTAAAATAGCTGATGAATAAGTGAAAGGTGGATTAAATTCGGCATACTTGATGCTTTTGGTACAAGCACCTACAATATAACCTTTGACCCAGACAGCATAATTAAAATACTTATTGCGAAAAAGCTCAATGGTTATTGGTTTATTCCGATTTTCGTCATTTCCGTCATTTCCGTCTTCTGTATTATCTTTCTCATCAGAAATTTCTGGTATTTCTTCGTCTTTGTGTTCTTCTATTAAATCTTCCTGCTCATCAAAAGGTTTTTCACAAGCATAAGTTATCGATAATAATAACATGCATATTAGAAATTTGGAGAACTTAGCCATTGTAGTATAAATGTCCTTGTGTTGAAAAATAAGTATTAAAGACGTGTTTTAAATGAAGGTTTGTAAATGGGAACAAAGATGTTTGAGAATTGATTTTTAAGAAAAGAAGTGAATCTTAAAATGTACAACATTCAAGATTCACTTCCTGTTTTATCTTTGCAGATAATATTACTTTACTTTGTCAACAATCGCCTTAAATGCTGATGGATTATTGATGGCAAGGTCTGCAAGAACTTTACGGTTGATTTCAATTCCAGCTTTATGAAGTGCACCCATAAGCTGTGAATAACTCATTCCTTCGAGACGAGCAGCAGCATTGATACGCTGAATCCATAATGCACGGAAAGTACGTTTCTTATTTCTGCGGTCACGGTAGGCGTATGTCAAACCTTTTTCCCATGTGTTTTTTGCAACAGTCCAAACGTTTTTGCGGGCACCAAAATAACCTTTTGTAAGTTTTAATATTCTAGTACGCTTTGCTTTTGAAGCAACGTGATTTACTGATCTTGGCATAACTTTCTTCTTTCTTTGTTAGTTTGACTTTACATTAACGTAGGCAGAGCAAATCGCGTACCTGCTTGAGATTTGTACGATCAACGATAGTTTGGTGAACCAAATTACGTTTTTGTTTCTTTGTCTTTTTTGTCAAGATGTGACTGTGGTAAGCACGATGTCTTTTAATCTTACCAGTTCCAGTGAAAGTAAATCTCTTCTTTGCGCTGGAATTTGTTTTTACTTTTGGCATTGTTTTGTTATTTAAGTTATTATTGAATTTAAGAGTGGCAACGCATATACCAGGGCGTTACGCACTGCATTTGATATTTTTATTCTTCCATCTCTTGTGAAGTAAGCTTCTCTAATGCAGCATCGCTTATTTTGGCGTTGGCAAAGAGGCCTCCAGAGACTGGTTTTGCTTCTTCTTGTGAGGATTTGTTTAATTCTTTTGTTTCTGCTTCTCTCTTTTCTCTGTCTAATTTCTGTTGACTTTTCTTTGCAGTACCTGCCTTTTTGGGAGCAATGAAAATAGCCATTTTCTTACCCTCAAGTTTTGGAAGTTGTTCTACTTTTCCGTATTCTTCCAAATCATTGGCAAATCTCAATAAAAGGACTTCACCTTGTTCCTTGAAAAGGATTGATCGACCGCGAAAAAAAACAAATGCTCTTACTTTGTTTCCTTCTTCTAAGAATTCTTTTGCATGTTTTAGTTTGAAATTGTAGTCATTCTCTCCAGTTTGGGGACCAAAGCGAATTTCCTTTACTTCAACTTTCACTTGTTTTGCCTTTATTTCCTTCTGTCGTTTTTTTTGCTGATAAAGAAATTTTGAATAATCTATGAGACGACAAACAGGTGGTTGAGCATTGGGAGATATTTCCACAAGGTCTACTCCTTGTTGGCGAGCCATGTCCAAAGCCTGGCGTGTTGGAACTACTAAAGAACCATCATCGCTTATGATTCGAACTTCACGAACTCGAATTTGTTCGTTAATTCGATACTGATTTGTCATCTTATCATTTTTCATTCAACTATTTTGTCTTAAACGGCTGCAAAGTTACGTTTTTTCAAAGAATTAGCCAAATTATATGTTGGTTTTATTTCTCTTCAAAGAAAAGTCTATATATAAACGCATAAGAAATTGCTGTTTTCTTTATATGTTATGGTCTCTTGGGGGCGATATTAAAATAATCGCCATTTTTTTCTTTTAACTTGAGTGCTATCCGAAGTATTCTTTGCTTTTTCACGCATAATACTATGGTATGTTTTATTTTCGCTGATCATTTGATAAATAATTCCCCAATCAGGTAAACCGCCAACATTACGATCGTCAATAAAAATGTCTGCTTTTATTTTTCTTGAGTAGTGACTGTTCCCCTCTTGAGTTTCTTCAGGATAGTCTTTGTTGATGGCATAAAACTCGATACCTCTTTCTTTACACCATTTTACGGCTTCGTCTAATAGTTTGCCTTCTCTTACACTCCATAATATTACTTTATGTCTGTCTGCAATTAGCATTCGGATTGTATCTGTAGCAAATGGAATTTCCTTTCCTATCTCTGGATATTGGTGTTCAACGATGGTTCCGTCAAAATCTACAGCTATTACCATAGGTCAGTTAGGTGGAGATGATTATGTTTTGTATGGAAAAGGGAAATAAGCTAAAGATGGTTTTCCCTTTTCCAAAAATATATTAATCTATAGTTTATCTTTTTACAGAATTGTCATTTACATTTCCATAATGGCTGTTGTTGTAATTACCATATTGACCATAGTTTCCGTATGTCTTGTAATTGTCTTTACGACCATATCTGCCATACTTACCGTATTTGCCATAACCATAATAATAACCATATTTCTTTTTAGACATATCCACGCCATTGAGAACAATAGACATGTTGGGTAATTTCCCTTCTGTAGCGAGCTCGTTGATAAGTCCAAAACTTGATTTTGGAGTATAATCTGCTCTGCACATATAAACAGTTGTGTCTGCAACACGACCAATTTGCAATGTATCTGTAACTAAACCGACTGGTGCAGTATCAATTAAAACGTAATCATATTCTTTTCTCAGAATATTGAATATGGTTTCAAGACTCGTCCGTGCAAGCAATTCTGCAGGGTTAGGAGGTATTGTGCCTGCCATCAATAGGTCAAGGTTTTTGTGAACACCTGATGGGATAATTTGAGAACGTATCTCCTCTAGCGTTGGATTGTCATGTGTAAGCAAGGAAGTAATTCCGTGCTTATGATCTTTGATTTCAAATAATTCGGCCAGACGAGGCTTACGAATATCCAATCCGACAAGGAGAACTTTTTTATCCAACAGAGCAAAACTTACAGCAAGGTTTGAAGTGTTGAAAGTCTTTCCTTCTCCCGAAGTCGTTGAAGTAAACATAATGACTTTTTCGTCTTCTTTCAGCATAAATTGTAAGTTTGTTCGCATTGAACGGAAGATTTCTTCCATTTGGTTGTTTTCGTTTTCATGCACAACAATATCTGCTTTCGTTTTTGCTGTTTCATTTGCTACGGCAACATCGGCCAATATAGGTAGCTTTGTTAATTTTGCAACATCATCGTGCCCTTCGATTTTATAACGGAACAATGTAATAAGGAAGAAGAATAGCGTAGGCAATAGCAATGCGATAATGCCTGCTGTAGTATAAAGTGTTTCAGAGTTGGGACTTACTTTTCCCTTTAATTCTGGTGTGTCAATCAAACGTCCCTTATCTGCTGTTGAAGCTAATGAAATGGAGTTTTCCTCACGTTTTTGAAGCAACATCAGATAGAGTCCGGATCTTACCTCTTGTTGTCTTCCTATTTGAGTTAGAATACGTTCCTGTTCTGGAGTTGCAGAAACTTGTCCTGTATACTTACCGTATTGTGAAGAAATCGCATTACGTTGGATTTCCATATTACGTCTGGTTTGGGTCATAGCTCTGCGAATACTGTTGCTTAAATCATCTAATTGAGATGTAAGTGGCATTACAGAAGGACTGTTTTCGGAAGCACTCCTTAATAAACGATTGCGTTCCAGTGCGATTTCGTTATATCGGTTGATTAGAGATGAAGTCGCACCATCACTAAGTCCGATATTTGCAGGAAGTGTCTGATATTTGTTATCAGATTGATTCATGATATTGGAAATCTCATTAAGTAGAGAAATTTGCGTATTTGCATCCGCTAACTTCTTCTCATATTCGTCTGAGTTTCCCATGGCTTGACCCGCATTCATGGTTACATTAACCATACCTTGCCTGCG
The DNA here is from genome assembly GCA_034183335.1 of Prevotella sp. Lineage (GTDB taxonomy): Bacteria > Bacteroidota > Bacteroidia > Bacteroidales > Bacteroidaceae > Prevotella. The sequence goes on along the minus strand of JAXFLJ010000029.1, from coordinate 12,990 downwards.
TTTATAGCTTTCTAAAGCTCCTTCTGTATTACCAAGTTCTACATTGATTTTTTCAAGACGACTATTAATGAATTCTTCTGTTCTCAGGGCAATTTCATTCTTGTCTTCATTGGCTTGTTGATTATAACAATATACTAACTCTTTTAAGTAATCTGCCGCGCGCTGTGGAATTTCGTCCGTAAGTGTAAGGCGTGCAATGTCTGTAGACTTTGATGTTTGAATCACATTCAAAGAACCGGCATATTTATATGCTGCCATCGCTGGTGATACGATGGTAACATACATTGAAGAACCATTTGGTAAAGAACCTTCATTAGAATGTAACATGATGATACCAGCTCGAGTTCCTATGCTTGCAGGTAAAGTTGAAAAGGTTTTGTTGATAGAATGAGGTTGAGAATATGTCTTTTCGCCAATAGGGATTCGATAATCTCCCGTTATGATGTATTTATTTTCCTCACGTTTGATGGTTAGATTGATAGGGGCATTAAGACGCTCTAAATGTGCAGAGTCAACATCAACCGTAATAGGTTGGGTGCGATACATAAGGGTCTTTTTGATTTTTCCATCCGTAAGGTATGTCACATAAAGCTTAAGGTTTCTAATGGCATTTGTCGCAATTGCACGCGACCTTAGTATTTCCATTTCGTTGTCTAGTCCCTCAGAGTTTGATATTGTTCCCAGTGTGCTCGAATATCGTATACCACTTCTCTTGTCAGAAGGATTGTCGTTTTTGATAATCATGTTGGCATATACCTGATATTTCGGAGTTGTGTATCGTAGGTAAAGCATAACAGACCCAAGACACACCACTAAAGAAACTATATACCATTTCCAATTGAGAAGCAAGGTTTCAAACAGTTTGCTGAAATTAAAAAAAGCCGCAAAGTTATTACTCTGTGTGTTTGAAACTTCTTTGTTTTTTTTCTCTTCCATTTTATAATAGTATTTTATATGTCAATATCATGTTTTTATTTTGCAAATTATTGGGCAATATGAAGTAAGTATTGGCCGTAGTCATTTTTTGCCATAGGTTTTGCCAATTCTTTTACTTGTTCTTTAGTAATCCATCCATTGTTCATTGAGATTTCTTCCAGACAGGCAACTTTTAGTCCTTGTCTTTTCTCAATTACTTCAATGAATGTACTTGCCTCAGAAAGACTGTCGTGAGTCCCCGTGTCAAGCCATGCGAATCCCCTTTGCAAAGTTTCAACTTTAAGTGTTTGCCGAAGAAGATACTCTTGGTTAACCGATGTGATTTCCAATTCTCCTCTTGCGCTGGGTTTAATATTCTTTGCAATTTCAATGACGCTATTGGGATAAAAATATAAACCTACCACGGCAAAGTTACTTTTGGGCTCTTTGGGCTTTTCTTCAATGCTCAAACAATTACCTTGTGCATCAAATTCAGCCACACCATAACGTTCGGGATCATTTACGTAATAACCAAAAACCGTAGCTCTATTTTCCTCTGCGTTTTTAACTGCATGACGTAACAGGGTATCAAATCCTGCTCCACAGAAAATATTATCGCCCAGCACTAAACAAACAGTATCATTTCCGATAAATCGTTCACCAATGATAAATGCCTGCGCCAATCCGTCTGGGCTTGGTTGTTCTGCATACTCAAAATGAATTCCCAGTTCACTTCCGTCCCCAAGGAGTCTTTGAAATCCGGGCAAATCATGTGGAGTAGAAATAATTAGAATTTCTCGTATCCCTGCTTGCATTAGAACGGAAACAGGGTAATAAATCATGGGTTTGTCAAATATTGGAATGAGTTGTTTGCTTATTCCTTTTGTAATGGGATATAGGCGTGTGCCAGATCCTCCTGCCAAAACAATACCTTTCATGTAATTGATTTTCTTATTGATGTTGACGGTTCATCATAGAATTTCTAAAGCTGAAAACAAAAATTATATGGAATATTCCAAATTGAATAATAAAGTGGAGAGATTCCATTCGTCCTTTGTGAAGTCTTCACCTCATATGGTAAAATTCAGAGATTAACCTTCAAATATTAATTCTGTTGCAAAGTTACGTTTTTTTGTTGAAATTGTAATGTAATAATAACATTTTTTGTTCTCTGTCTATATCAAGGAGTCGTTGATAGCTGTTAAAGTATCGTTTATCCTGTTGTTTTTCTTTTTAGAAAGAATATGAAAAACCAATTGAAGTAAATTCTTTAAATTGCCAGTATCCATGATTTCCATTTTTTGATGCACCATCATCGAAACGTGGATATATAAAGATGTTGGTAGAAATGTATCTGTTGAATCTGAAGGAAAAGGTGTTTTCCCATTCTAATTCCACTCGACTATAAGGGGTAAAGCCATATAATCGGGTTTTCCATTCAATGTTATCACTAATTTTCCATACAAGATCTATTGTAAACTGCGAACCAAAGTCATTGAGGGTATGTTGTCCTTTTTTAAGTCCATAGCGTTCTGCCAAATCTAATCTTCCTACATATCGGAAGTTGTAGGCAAGTGGGGCGAGGTGGATATTTCCTTTTAGACTCTTGCCGAAGGCTTCTACCGTGTAATCCATACCTGGTGAAATATTCAGGTTGAATGGCGACATAAAGTCAGAATAGACTTTTGGGTCATTGCTCTTATGTCCCCTGTAGAATTGAGTATATGTTAACAATTGCAAGGTATAATACCATTTTTTTGTAGCCTGCAACCCCAATTTTCCAGTGTAGCGGATAATGTCTTCAGATGTCTTTACTGAATGTAAACTGTCGCTTTGAGATGTCAGGAAACCAAGTTTCATTTCTAATTTATTGTCCCATTTCACTTTCTGTTTATTATTGTAATTGGCTTCCATCGTTATGCTTCCCAGCATAGAATAGTTACTTTCACCACCTTTGTGCCAATTATCGGTTACAAAGTTTTGAAGAAACTGTAAGTAGTAATCTCCTTTTATTGTCCAGAAGTTGGGCTGTTTTACAAAGACATTTATGGGTTCAATGGTTTGTTCGATGGGAGAGGGGGCGATTTGTTCGACCAAATCAAAGTCTCTTTGTATCGGTTGGCTTATTTCATTGTTTAGGTTCTCGAAGTTTTTCAGGGTCTTGTCACTATTTATCACCAAATCAGGCCGTTTGAGATACATGCTCATGAGAATATCATTTATAATATTGTCTTGCATGTCTTCACCTTTTTGGGTTTTCCTCATGTTCATTTCTTGGTTTACGACAGAATGATAGAAAGTGAAAGGAAGGAAAAGGCGGTACATATTTTCATTATTTACCCGTTTGAGATAGTCTTTCCCTTTCTTTTTCTTTTGTATATGAACAGGTGTTTCTTGTTCCCATTTCAGTGAATCTGTATAGCTTGTTATTAATTTATGGGTAATGTCTTTTTCTGTTTGTGCACTAAGTCTTTGTACGCAAATAGATAGAATGGTCATGGCAGTCCAGACGATGATATGCTGTTTTCGTTTCATTGCATCCCTTTTTGTTCCCATGTTTTGCTTCCTTTTGCAAAAAGTTTATGTTAACTCAAATAATCCGCTTGGGCTTTTCCTTTTTAATACATCCAAATGAAAGTCTACTCCGGCAATAATGCCATGATTTCTCAAGGTTTGTTCGATGCTTTTCTTTGCTAGTTCCGGATGGTTGTTTTCCTCACTCAAATGGCATAGCCAAACATGTTTTAAGTTGGATGTCGCATATTGTGCGAGTGCCATTCCGCATTCATTATTGCTCAAATGTCCTTTTCCGTTGCTGATTCTGTCTTTGAGCTTCTGTGGATAGCTGCCCGATCTCAGCATCTCCTCGTCATAATTGGCTTCAATGATAAGATAGTTGGCTTGTGCGATATGAACCTTCATCTCTTCTGTAATGTGTCCCACATCGGTCATTAAACATAAGACGATATTGTTGTATTCTATTCGGTAGCCTACGTTTTCCGAGCTGTCGTGAGGTACGAGAAATGGTATGATTTGAAAGTCTCCGATTTGAAGTGGGACTTCTCCTGAAATGTGTTTGACATGTTCGCTTTGTAGCTTTCGACTAACACAATAGTTATTCACAATGCCATTATGTACCTTTTCAGTTGCAAAGACAGGTAGCTTATATTTACAGCTAATGCTGCCGACCGACTTAATGTGGTCGGCGTGGTCATGTGTTATCAGTATCTGTCGAACAGAATTAAGCGAAAGACCGTATGCCTGAAAATGTTTTTTCAATGTTCTTGTTCCAATTCCTACATCAATCAACAGGCCATTGTTTTCTGTGAAGATGTAATAGCAGTTGCCGGAACTTCCGCTTCCGAATGATATGAACTTAAGCATTTAACCGAAATTTCGTGCAAAAGTAGCAATAAAAAGTTGATATTGCGTGTCTTGCCACGAGAAATTAATGATTTTAACCTAAATCGGTCATTAGCAGGGAAAATAGCCTTAGCGGTCTAATGACCAATTTGGGTTTAGGCATAACGAAGTCTTCTCATATAACCTGCTATTCAGTCGTTTGGCTTTGTGAAATCCAAGAGAAAAGGTTTTACCATAATATATATAATAAGGCAAGTACAAGAAGTCCAAGTGTTTTCCGGAAGAACAGGCGATGACGTTTATTTCGGCAACTAAAGAAATATGCCTTGCATGAAAACTGTTTCATACAAGGCATAAATGTATCGTGCAGTAATGCAGAGCCGGTCTGCAAATAGTAACAGAAAGGAATTCTTGCCAGCTTCAATATATCGTATCGTAAATGACCGTGGCAAGGAAATCCGAAACTATTCCGCAGCGTTATCCAGGCAGAGACTGTGCCCCATGCGTTTTTTCTTTGTTTCGAGGTAGTGAAGGTTATATTTGTTGGGAGTTACCTCAATGGGAATGTTTTCTACAATCTCAAGTCCATAGCCTTCCAGTCCCACTCGCTTGACCGGATTATTGGTGAGCAGCCTCATCTTTCTGATACCCAGATGGCGGAGCATCTGTGCACCGCAGCCATAGTCGCGCTCGTCGGGCTTGAATCCCAGATGTAGGTTGGCGTCCACGGTGTCATAGCCTTCTTCCTGCAATTTATAGGTAGCCATCTTGTTCATCAAGCCGATGCCACGGCCTTCTTGCTGCATATATACGACAACGCCCTTTCCTTCTTTTTCAATCATTTGCATGGCCTTGTGCAACTGTTCACCACAATCGCAACGTTTGCTGCCGAGAATGTCTCCGGTGGCGCAAGAGGAATGTACGCGCACGAGGACGGCATCATCTTCCGTCCAGTTGCCTTTGATGAGGGCAAAGTGTTCTACGCCGGTGCTTTTCTGACGGAAAGGAATCAAGTGGAAATAACCGTAATCCGTAGGAAGTTTCACCTCCGTTCCGACTTCTATCAACGATTCGCGCTGCAAACGATAGGCAATCAGGTCTTTGATAGTGATAATTTTCAGGTCGAATTGTTTGGCCATCTCCACGAGCTGGGGCATTCTTGCCATAGTGCCGTCGTCATTCATGATTTCCATGAGTGCGCCGGCTGGGTACAAGCCTGCCAGGTTGCAAAGGTCAATGGCTGCTTCTGTATGGCCGCTGCGTCTCAACACACCGTGGTCTTGTGCATAAAGCGGATTGATGTGCCCGGGTCGGCCGAAAGTTTCAGGTGTAGAGGATGGGTCGGCCAAAGCCTTGATGGTAGCAGCCCTGTCGCTTGCCGACACACCCGTAGAACAGCCTTCGAGTTTGTCGATGGTAACGGTGAAAGGCGTTCCCAAAACAGAGGTGTTGTCCTGCACCTGACGGGGCAGATCGAGTTCTTTGCACCGACTCAGGGTGATGGGTGCACAGAGCACCCCTCTTGCATATTTCAACATGAAATTGACTTTCTCCGGCGTAATCTTTTCTGCGGCAATGATGAGGTCGCCTTCATTCTCTCGGTCTTCATCATCGACGACGATGACAAATTTTCCTTCCTTAAAGTCTTTTACGGCATCTTCGATGCGGTCAAGTTTAAACTTTTCCATATGGTATATTTTTATTATGTTGCTGAATTGATTGTTTTTTGTATCTTATGTAAGATTTAATCTGTGTAATACCTTGCCCAGACGGGATATAATCTTTTTGAAGCCGTCCATGTCGGCCAAAGCCCAGTCAGCATTGGCCTTATAGGTTATGAAGACAGCCAGCGGTCCTAAGATAGCCGTGGCAAGTCCTTTGCCGAACCAAATGGTCCATATTCCGTTCCTCGACATCCTGTAGCCTGTATTGTCGAGTATATAGAAGATGATGAAGACTAAAACCGATATGATGATGGGCAGTCCGAAGCCTCCCTTTCGGATGATTGCTCCCAACGGCGCACCGATGAAGAAAAATACGATGCAGGAAAAGGCAAGTGTAAATTTGTTGATGGCCTCTATCTTGTGCTGGCGTATGATTTTATCACCGTCTGAAGTCATGATTTTTCTAAACTCCAAGTCGGTCAGTTCCTGTTGCACTCGGCTTAGGGCATTGTTCACGGCAGCTTGCCTGACTTCTGCTGAAGCATTGTCATATAGCGAGTCTGCCAGGAGTTTCTTTTCTGCGACCAGCTGAACCGCCCTTGTCGAATCGTCACGGTTGCTTTCCGGCACGGCATAAAAGATATTTCTTCCCTCCTGATAAAAAACATGCCCAATGCTGTCATAATGATGTTGCATAGAGTCCAGCGCCTGATTGATTTCCTTCAGACTCTTTCCTTTCGCATTGTTCGCCAGTGAGTTGCCGTCAGTCAGGCTGAAGTCGCCGTCGAAGTCAAGCACGATTTTCTTCTTCCAGAATGTTTCCTGACGATATGGCACGCTGGCACTGCCGGCCAGTTCTTGTGAGCGCATGTTTTCAAACCATTTCCCGCTGTAGAGTGTCAGTACCAGGTGTTTCTTTTCGGCAGTGGCCTGCAACATTCCCGAGTCTGCAAGTATAATGGCGGCATCTTCAAAGCTGTTAGTCATGCGGTATATCATGATGCCATAAAGCATTCCGTTTTCCGTGTTTTTTTTCTGCACATAAAGGTTGCACTGCGGAATACCGTCATAGAACACGCCCTCGGGGATGCCTATTTCCGGGCTTTTCTGTTTCATCGAAACCAACAGCTGCGCCAGTTGTTGGTTAGAATACGGCCCTATTTGGTCTTGAAAGTAAAATGAGCTTGCGGCCACGAGGCAGCTGATGACGATGAGCGAGCGAAAAGTGCGCATCAGGGAGATGCCTGCGGCTTTGATGGCTGTCAGCTCCATGCTTTCGCCAAGGTTGCCAAATGTGATGAGCGAAGACAGGAGAATGGCCAGGGGCAAGGCTTGCGGAACAAGAAAGAGGCTCATGTGCCAGAAAAACTGAGCCATGATTTCCAGCGACAACCCTTTGCCTATCAGCTTGTCAATATGTTGCCAGAGAAATTGCATCATCAAGACAAACTGGCATATAAAGAATGTGCCTACGAAGAGCAGGCCAAACTTTTTTGCAATATATATATCCAGTTTCTTGATACCAAGCATTATGTACGTTGTGTTTGCCTTGAGGGAGGCTGATTATGAGTTTGCAAATTTAGGACAAAAAAGTCAGAAATCAATATGTTTTAAGGTATTTAATGCATCTTGGGCAATCATACCTCCTCGCTTGGAATATTTTATAGACTTTATTTATCCATGCGTGCAGACTGCTCCCTTTCATATAGGTGTCATGAGTCTGAAACTGAGAAATGAACTACTACATGACCGAAACCCAATGCTTTGAATAGTTGGGTAAACTGCTCTCTGGCATTCGACTGTGCAGCTTTCATGTTCTTTTCATTCATACACCTGGCTTCCATGAGCTGATAAGCTTTGTTCAGCAGTGCGGAACGGTCTTTTGATGACCAACTGCCCGATTCGTACAAAGACTGTGTGGCTGCCTCGTCTATATAGTCGTCGGATAGCAACTGAACAGGCGGCAGCTCTATCTTTGCCGTATCACCGTCTATGCTTACCCATCCTTCTTGGGCTTTCTGTAGGTCGATGCCAAGACGCAATACTCCCTTGTAGATGCGTATCAGTCTGTCGTCAGAGAAAAATCCCTTTCTGATGGTGTCTACCAGTTCTTCGTTCTCAATGGAAAGAAACTCCCACTGGCCAATGTCTTTTATCTCCTGAATCTGTAGCGGAGTGATGTGAATGTTGCTGTCGGTCTCTGTAGAAATATCTACTCCTCCGCATTTGAATAACAAGGATAAAACGAAAGCGAGTGCAGCAATGGCCATGATGATGGTAGCACTCTTCGACCTTTTCAAAAACTTCAAGAAAATCATTTGCCTGTAGGTTGATGTCTGATGAGTTGAGGTATATCCTCTCCCTTGAAATCCTTTCGGAAGGAAATGGTGACATTCTCACGCTTATATCCGCATTTCTCTATGAGAGGAATCAATGTGCGCGCGGCATTGTCTCTCGTCTTCTCAACGATTCCCAGCCGTGGAATGCTCTTGATGATAGAATTTCTTCCCTGCTGCTCGTAGTTTGACAGCTCTTTGTCCGTAAAATCTGAACGTAGCATGGGAACGTTTTGCATGACGCGTTCATGGTCTATCTTCGTTGACGTGAGAATCACCTGGGGATCGGGCAGGATGATTTCTATCTTGTTGCCGTTCTTTTTTACATTGCTCTCGGAGAAACCGCCGAAGTCTATACAACCTTTTAGTACGGCATTCATGGGAATGGCAATGTTTCGTTCGCCGAAAGGTAAGTTGGCATCGAACTTCTTGCCGAGAAACGTACCTTTGAGCTTCAGGTTGTCGCTATGGGTGATGATTTTGTGAATGCGATACTCTGCCGTATAAAGCCGAGAACACGTGCGAACCATCGTAATAAGGACGGCCAGCGAATCAACGGGTTCTGCCTCTTCTTTTGCTTTCTCTCCTGTGCACGAAGAGGCTATCGTCAAAATCAATAAGCTGTAAATGAATAACTGTTTCATCAGAATATGATAGAAATGGGCTTGTCTTATAACTTGGAACCTTCCAAAAGCTTGGGGCAAATCTTGTCGAACTCACACTGCGCACATTTGGGACGTTGGCTGGTGCATATATATCTGCCATGCAAAAGCAACCAGTGGTGAGCCTTGGGAATAATATCTTGCGGAATATTCTTCATCAGTTCACGCTCGACTTGAAGCGGCGTGGTTGCATTTCTCGATACCAGTCCCAGTCTGCGGCTTACCCGGAAGACATGTGTGTCGACAGCCATGACGGATTTTCCGAAAGCCACAGCCTGAATCACGTTGGCCGTCTTGCGTCCTACTCCTGGGAGCGTAACCAGTTCGTCAAGGCTTTCAGGCACTTCACCATGATATTGTTCCATGAGCTTCCTTGCCATTTCCACCAGATGTTTCGCCTTGGAATTTGGATAGGAAACGCTCTTGATATATTCATATATTTCTTCGCTTTCAGCCTTTGCCATGGTTTTTGCATCCGGGAATACACGGAAAAGTTCCGGTGTAACCTGATTGATTCGCTTGTCGGTACACTGTGCACTCAGCAATGTGGCAACCAGCAATTGGAAGACACTTCCAAACTCAAGTTCTGTTGTCACTTCCGGAAGTTGGTGCTGAAAGTAGTTTAATATATAATGGTATCGTTCTCTTTGATTCATGCTTCAAATAAAAAAGGCGGGCAATTGCCCGCCCAAGATGTCAGATGTTGACAGTATTACTTCTTGTCGGCGTTAGCTTCTGCCTTTTTCCCCGACTTGTATTCCTTGTTCAATCCGGCAATGACCTCTTTGGTAATGTCGTATGCTTTGTCGGCATAAAGCATATTGTCGCCTACTTTGCTCAGGATATAACTGTATTTCTTATCCTTGTTATAAGCCTTGAGAAAGTTTTGGATAGAATCTCGCAAGGCCTTGTTATACTTCTCTGTTTCTTCTTGGAACTGAATGCCGAGACGTTGTTGCAATGCCTGAATGTCATTGTTCTGCTTCTGCAAATTCATCTGTACGGCTTCAGCCTGTTCTCTCGTGTATTTGTTTGCCTGAACATCCTGCTGGAACTTTGCTGCTGCTGCTTGCAGGGTTTGCCCTTTCTGTGCTATTGTGTTCTGAATGTTTTGTCCTTTCTTCTCCAATATTTTTGTATATTCCTTGCAAAACTCATATTGTGTCATGATAGAATCAATTTCCACATATGCTATTTTCATTTCACCGGTTGACGGCTGTTTGGCTTGCGCTTTTTCTTCCGTAGGTTTGTTTGCGTTATCGCAAGACGAAACGACCATTGCTGTAAGTGCTGCGAAAGCCATTGTACGGAACAATTTCTTTTGATTCATTTCCTTATAATTATTTTGTTGATACTCTTTCCATAACTCCCTTCTTGGCACGTCTCATTTCACGGTCCTGTTCTATTACGCAGTGTATTCCCCGTTCCTTCATTGCCTTGCTGTCACTGATGTGTTGTGAGCTAAAGTTTCCGTTTTTTTTGAAGATCAATTTGACTGACAACAAAACAACAGCAATAGCAATTATTAACATGCTCAACAAAAGAGTTTCTACCATTTTTTACTATTTTTGCGCTTGCAAAGATAATGCAAATCCGAAGAAATACAAAATAAAAGCTCGCTTTTTATATTTGTAGCTTAAGGAGGCTGTGAAATACATATCAAGTATAATTTTTAATCAACAAATAAATGATGAACAACAGTGAATTAAAACCTGCTTGCGTATTTGAACAATTCGCAAGGATTAATGAAATTCCCCGCCCGTCAAAGCATGAGGGCCGTATGATTGAATTCTTGAAAGAGTTTGGAGCAAGTCGCGGACTCGAGACAAAAGTTGACGAAACAGGCAATGTACTGATCAGCAAGCCAGCGACCCCGGGTTATGAGAACCGCAAGACGGTTATTCTGCAGAGCCACATGGATATGGTATGCGAAAAGCTTGTAGACCTTGACTTCGATTTTCATAAAGACGCCATTCAGACATATGTTGACGGTGAGTGGCTGAAGGCTAAGGGAACAACACTCGGAGCAGATGACGGAATTGGTGTGGCCATTGAACTTGCTATTCTCGACAGCAATGACCTTGAACATGGCCCGATAGAATGTCTGTTTACGGTTGACGAAGAAACTGGTCTTACCGGAGCTATGGGCATGAAGGCCGGCTTTATGACAGGAGATATGCTGATTAACCTTGACTCTGAAGATGAGGGACAGATTTTTGTTAGTTGTGCAGGAGGTATGACTACTGATGCTACTTTCTCCTTTACGAAGGAAGATGCTCCTTCTGGATATTTCTTCATGAAGGTTGCACTTAAAGGACTCGTTGGAGGGCATTCTGGTGACGACATCAACAAAAAACGTGCCAACGCCATTAAGATTCTTACCCGCTTCCTTTACAAACAGCAGAATAAGTTCGACCTTCGTCTGGCAAGTTTCAATGCAGGCAAGCTCCACAACGCTATTCCCCGTGACGGTGTTGCCATTATTGCCGTGCCTGAGAACAAGAAAGAAGAGGTGCGTGCTGACTGGAATATCTTTATGAGTCAGGTAGAAGAGGAATTCCATGTAACAGAAAATGCAATGGAATTCAGCATGGAAAGTGTCGCTGCAGAGAAAGTTTTACCGGCAGAGGCTTCCCAGAGAATCATACGTGCATTGCAGGCAGTAGACAATGGTATTTTTGCTATGTGTCAAGACGAAGCTCTTGCATGGATGGTTGAGACATCAAACAACGTTGCAAGTGTGGTAACCACTGATACGGAAGTTAAGATTGTGGCAAGCCAGCGTTCTAATGTAATGAGCAATCTTGAGAACCAAGCTAACACAGTAAGGGCAACCTTTGAACTTGCCGGTGCAGCCATCAAGCAAAAAGATCCGTATCCAGCTTGGAAGATGAATCCTGACAGCAAACTGACCAAGGCCGTGGTAGACACATATAAGAAATTATTTGGCAAAGAGCCAAAGGTGCTTGGTATTCATGCTGGTCTCGAATGCGGACTCTTCTCTGAAAAATATCCCAATCTTGACATGGTATCATTCGGTCCGACGTTACGTGGAGTACACTCGCCCGACGAACGTCTTCATATCCCCACCGTTCAGATGGTATGGGATCACCTGCTCGAAGTGCTGAAGAATATCCCTGCTAAGTAAGATATTTTCCCTATAATATAATTAAGGTATGCAAAGGGTCATCTGAATGACATTTGCATACCTTGTTTTTGCTGTATTTACTGTGCATTGTGGTCAGTATTGTGTATTGTTGTCTGTTGTAACGGATGATTTTTTATCCCAATTCGGTCATTAGAGACCGTACTGATTATGTTCGTATGTCGAGCAGATTGTCTGCTCTTTTTCCAAAGGCGTAGCGGGCTACGCCGAGGAAGAAGGGCAGAGAAGATGCTGGCAATCGACCGTAATCAGTTGGTAAGCATCATCTTCAGTGAGTAATGTAGTGTTGGCGGTCTAATGACCGATTTGGGTTTATATTGCTGTCCGGTAAAACTTTTAAGTTCATAAAAATAGGGCTGACCCTTCTCACGAGGTATCAGCCCTTTTGGTTATCTTTGAGTTGCAAAACAAAAAAATATAACCATGGGTAAAAGTTGGCGTAATGAACATTTGGTAGGCTGAAAAAGCTCCAAATGTCCATTACGCCTTATCCGTGTTGTTTTTCTCGGCATGCAAAAACCGTGCCGATTAACAATTCGGCTGTTAACCAAAGAGCAAAAAGCGGTCGGAAAAAATTGGTGAAATAGAAACGGAAAAACGGTTTTTGAGGAGTAAAAAGCCCGTTTTTCACCCTCATTTTTGCAAGTGAACATCAATTTGGAAGGCAAACGTTCATCAATTGAAGGGCAATTAATGAACGTTTGCAAGGTGAGTGTTCACCTTTTGCAGGCCGATTTTTGCCCTTTTTGGCCCTATTTTTTGACCTTCCGAAAAGTGGATGTTGATTATCAATGAGTTACAAATTCGATTTTTGGCGTTATTTTCGGACACGGACACGGTCGGCCGAAAATTCTTCAAGCATTTGAGGGAATATTGGTTAACTC
>JAXFLJ010000028.1:0-33132 GCA_034183335.1 Prevotella sp. | reverse complement strand
ATAATGAGAGCTGTCTGGATGTACGGTTTAACATAAATATCTGCAAGATTTATAATGTAAAGATACGAAATCTTGCAGATATAAGCAAATAAATTACAGCATAATATATTGTAAAACAAAAACTTATTGGGTATTTAAGGGATGACTAAATAAATTCTTACTTACACGTAAATAATATTATCGAAAACGTATATCGGTAAATATGGATGCTATATTAAGGAGTTGTGCGATACGGAGTTCGAGAAGGGAACTCAAAACCATTGCTATACCAACGACGAGGACGAAAACCATTGCATTGTTCCCCCTCATGTTCATCAACAAACAATTCACGCTCATGAACCATCAAAGAGTTCATAATTAAAGATTGAAGGCTGACAAAACCGGCACTACTGCTTGTGTAATTGGAAAGAATTTCCGAAATTTGTGACTGTGTAAGTTCCATTTGTTTTTTGTTTTTATTATTCTCATTACAAATGATAAGAAAAAATGGACTTACACACTTTTTTAGGACACTACCATGATTTATCAAACGAGGCTAAACTGTATGGTGACATTATCAAGAAGAAAAATCCATTTGATGCCTATACATCAAATGGATTTTTCTTCTTGAGACAGCCATTCCTGCTATCTGTTGTTAGAGGAGTTATTTGAACTCGTCCCAGCTCTTGATGTCAATATCCTCTATCTTGATATTGCAGAAAGCCTTGATGAAGGCACTTGCCAAACGGCTGTTGGTTATCAGGGGAATATTGAAGTCGATGGCGGCACGTCTGATTTTGTAACCATTGGTTAGTTCGCGTGGAGACAAGTCTTTGGGAATGTTGACTACCATGTCGATTTGCTTGTCGTGTAGCATGTCAAGCACTTTGGGATGATTGTTTTCAGACGGCCAGTACACTCTCGTATTTTCGATTCCGTTTTCCGCAAGATATTTTGAAGTACCCTCCGTAGCATACAGCTTGTAGCCATGTTTTGTCAGCAGCTTTGCCGAACTGAGCATTTCTGCCTTTTGTTTGGCTCCGCCCGTAGACAAAAGGATGTTCTTTTTGGGGATGCGATGACCCACTGATAGCATACTCTTTAGCAATGCGGTAGCAGAGTCGTCGCCCAGGCAGCCTACTTCTCCTGTTGATGACATATCTACACCAAGCACAGGGTCGGCCTTTTGCAAACGGTTGAAAGAGAATTGCGAAGCCTTGATGCCTACATAATCAAGGTCGAAAAGATTTTTGCTGGGTTTTTCCACTGGCAATCCCAGCATGACTTTAGTAGCCAGATCGATGAGATTAATCTTCAAGACCTTGCTGACAAACGGGAATGAGCGTGATGCCCTAAGGTTGCATTCGATAACGAGAATATCATTCTCCCTGGCCATGAACTGGATGTTGAATGGTCCGCTGATATGCAATTCTTTTGCAATCTGCCGACTTATGCGCTTGATACGGCGGATGGTTTCCACATATATCTTCTGTGGGGGAAACTGAATGGTTGCGTCGCCGGAATGAACCCCGGCAAATTCAATGTGTTCGGAGATGGCGTATGCAATGATTTCTCCATCTTTGGCCACTGCATCCATTTCTATCTCTTTGGCGTGCTCGATGAACTGGCTGACCACAACGGGATGGTCTTCAGAAACATTGGCTGCCAGTTTCAGGAATTTCTCAAGTTCTTCTATGTTGGAGCAGACGTTCATCGCCGCACCGGAAAGCACATATGACGGACGCACAAGGACAGGGAAACCTACCTTGTCGATGAAGCGATTGATGTCTTCCATTGAGGTTAGAGCACTCCATTCAGGCTGGTTGATGCCGTGGCGGGTGAGCATGGAAGAGAACTTGGCACGGTCTTCGGCGTTGTCAATGTCTTTTGCAGAAGTGCCGAGAATGTGAACATTCTGTTCGTCCAAGCGCATAGCCAAATTGTTGGGAATCTGTCCGCCAGTAGAAACGATTACGCCATGAGGCACCTCCATTTCGATAATGTCCATCACACGTTCAAACGTAAGTTCGTCAAAATAGAGACGGTCACACATATCGTAGTCTGTCGACACGGTTTCCGGGTTATAATTGATCATTACCGAGCGGTAACCTTCCTTGCGAATGGTGTTCAACGCCTGTACACCACACCAGTCGAACTCCACAGAACTGCCTATGCGGTAGGCTCCCGAACCCAAAACAATGATGGAGCGTTTGTCGTTGGCAAAAGAAATGTCGTTGCTCAAACCAGCATAAGTGACATAAAGATAATTGGTTTGGGCCGGATATTCGGCAGCCAAAGTGTCAATCTGTTTGACGACAGGCAGTATTCCGTATGATTTGCGGAGGTTGCGGACAACCAATCCTGCCTTTGTCATGTTACCTATTTCTGCTTCCAAACCCACAGCTCTGGCTATCTGGAAGTCGGTGAAACCATATATCTTTGCAGTCTTCAAGAGCGACTTCTCAAGGTTGTTGATACTTTTCAATGCCTTCAGCGATTCATCAATGTCGATGATATGCTTTAGCTTGTACAAGAACCACTTGTCTATTTTGGTCAAGTCATGTATCTGATCAACAGTGTAGCCTCTGTGCATTGCTTTCGAAATGACAAATATACGTTTGTCGGTAGGTTCACGCAATGCTGCATCAATATCGGGGATTTCAAGTTCTTTATTTTCTACGAAGCCATGCATGCCTTGTCCTATCATGCGAAGACCTTTCTGAATGGCCTCTTCAAAGTTACGTCCGATAGACATTACTTCGCCGACAGACTTCATGGATGAACCCAACTCCTTGTCTACACCGCGGAACTTGCTCAAGTCCCAGCGTGGAATTTTACATACCACATAGTCAAGTGCTGGTTCAAAAAAAGCACTTGTTGTTTTGGTAACAGAATTCTTGAGTTCAAACAGACCATATCCGAGTCCTAGCTTTGCTGCCACAAAAGCCAGCGGATAACCTGTGGCTTTGGATGCCAAAGCTGATGAACGGCTTAAGCGGGCATTTACTTCTATAACTCGATAATCTTCGCTTTCCGGATCGAAGGCATACTGTACATTACATTCTCCCACAATACCTACGTGGCGGATAATCTTAATTGCCAGGTCACGAAGTTTATGATACTCTTTATTGGTTAGCGTTTGCGACGGTGCTATGACAATAGATTCTCCTGTGTGTATGCCGAGAGGGTCGAAATTTTCCATGTTACAGACCGTAATACAATTGTCGTAACGGTCTCGTACCACTTCGTATTCAATTTCTTTCCAACCTTTCAGGCTTTTTTCTACCAACACTTGCGGAGAGAACGAGAATGCTTTCTCTGCCAATCGGTTAAGCTCCTCTTCATTATCGCAGAATCCACTGCCCAACCCTCCCAGTGCATATGCTGCACGGAGAATTACAGGATAACCAAGTGAGTTCGCTGCTCTTCGGGCTTGCTCTATATTCTCGCACGCTTCGCTCTTAATCGTTTTTATGTCAATTTCATTGAGACATTCCACGAAACGCTCTCTGTCTTCGGTGGCGATGATGGATTCTACCGGTGTACCCAGTACTTTTATATTGTATTTTTCAAGTACTCCCGACTGATGAAGTTCAACTCCGCAATTGAGTGCTGTTTGACCTCCAAAAGCCAGCATGATACCATCGGGATGTTCTTTTTCGATTACCCGTTCTACAAAATACGGCTGAACAGGCAGAAAATATATTTTATCGGCAACCCCTTCACTGGTTTGCACTGTTGCAATATTGGGATTGATGAGAATGGTTTCAATACCTTCTTCACGCAAGGCTTTCAGCGCTTGTGAACCGGAATAATCAAATTCGCCGGCTTCTCCTATCTTTAATGCTCCTGAACCCAGAAGTAATACTTTCTTGATTTTTTCGTCTATCATAATGTAGAAATCATTTAATAACCGTAGATGCCCGTTTGGAATGGATTAATGGAAAATTATAAAGTTGCAACGAATTGGTCGAAGATGAATTCAGTGTCTACTGGACCTGCACATGCTTCTGGGTGAAATTGTGAAGAGAACCAAGGATATTTTTTATGGCGAATACCTTCATTAGAGCCGTCATTCATGTTAACGAACAGTTCCTCCCAATCATTGGAAATGGTGTTCATGTCTGCTGCATAACCATGATTCTGGCTTGTCATAAAGCATCGATTGGTACCAGACATTCTTACGGGTTGATTATGCGAACGATGTCCGTATTTTAGTTTATAGATACTTGCTCCTGCAGCTTTAGACAACAATTGGTTACCCATACATATCCCACAAATGGGTTTTTGGGAAAGCGACATTTGCTTGCGAATGATATCAACGGCATCGTTACACATGTTTGGATTACCAGGGCCATTACTTAAAAACAATCCGTCAAAAGACATTGACGTGTAGTCGTAATTCCAAGGGACACGAATAACCTCAACTCCACGATTTATGAGACACCTTATTATATTATGCTTTACTCCGCAGTCTACAAGAACAACTTTTTTTCCAACGCCCTCATTGTATTTGATAATTTCTTTGCAACTAACGAAGTCTACATAGTTTATTTCATCGTAATCAACTTCTGGAATACTGTCAGGCATATCATCAAATAATATCTTGCCCATCATCACCCCATGTTCACGTAAAACCTTTGTTAGTTCTCGTGTGTCAATACCAGTTATTCCTGGAACCTTTTCTCTTTTCAACCAATCTGCCAAACTTTCAACAGCATTCCAGTGATTGTAATATTCGCTATAGTCTGCAACAATGATAGCAGATGCATAAATCTTGTCACTTTCCATATAAGCGGAAATCCCGTTCTTGTGATGTGTGAAAGGAGGGACGCCATAGTTTCCTACAAGTGGATATGTAAGTGTCATTAATTGTCCTGCATAAGAGGGATCTGTCAGGCTTTCTGTATATCCAACCATTGCTGTGTTGAAAACCACTTCTCCAGCAACAGGTCGCTCGTATCCGAATGAGCGTCCATGAAATTTTGTGCCGTCTTCTAATATTAAGGTTACGTTTCTCATCGTTAAAACTTGGTTTCGTGTTGATAATATTTTTCGATATAATTGGCAAAAGCCTGATTACACAGCCTTACTCCACCAGGAGTAGGGTAATCGCCAGTAAAATACCAATCGCCTTTGTTTAATGGAATGGCTTCGTGCAGGCCTTCTATAGATTGGAAGAGAATTTCAATGGGGATGTCTACATCTTCGGGACGCAGCATTGCAACAATCTTTTG
Organism: Prevotella sp.; assembly: GCA_034183335.1. Lineage (GTDB taxonomy): Bacteria > Bacteroidota > Bacteroidia > Bacteroidales > Bacteroidaceae > Prevotella. Next base: position 27,916 of record JAXFLJ010000028.1, on the reverse strand, counting down.
ATTGATTTCTGTCACAGAGAAAGGAGCATAAATATCTTTTACACAATTGCACATTTCTGACAATGGTTTCTTGAGTTCCTCCTTACATTTGTTATATGTTGCATCTATTATATGGTGCAAACCTCGCTCTTTCAAAAGGTCTATGGTTGCGCGGAACACACAAAACTCCTCAAGTCGAGGCATGTCTATTCCATAATAATCCGGATATCGGATTTGAGGAGCGCTGCTGACAATGACAATTTTCTTGGGATGAAGACGGTTAAGAATTTTCAAGATACTTTCCTTCAAGGTTGTACCACGCACGATGCTATCGTCAATAATGATGAGATTGTCTTCGTATGGAACAATTGTTTCATAAGTAATGTCATATACGTGAGAGGCCAAATCATTGCGTGTGTTGCCTTCAGTAATAAACGTTCTCAACTTGACATCCTTCCATGCCACTTTTTCAGAGCGAATATGTTGCATCAGTATGCGTTCAAGTTCTTCATGATTCGGATTTACTCCTAATGCTTCTATTTCTTTTAGTTTCTTATTACTCAGGTGTTTCTTTAAGCCTTCTAACATACCGTAAAAAGCAACTTCTGCTGTATTCGGAATGAAGGAAAAGACACTGTGTTCGGTATCATAATCAACAGTCTTTAGTATGTCAGAAACTAACTGTTCTCCAAGTTTTTTTCTTTCCTTATATATATTGCGGTCGTTGCCACGACTAAAGTAGATTCTTTCAAATGAACATGCAGAGTCGCCTTTTTGTTCGGTTATTTTTTCAATAGAACACTCTCCATTCTTTCTTACGATAAGTGCATTGCCGGGCTTGAGCTCCTGAATTTCTCCGCATTCCAAATCAAAGGTCGTTTGCAAAACAGGCCGTTCACTTGCGAGGACAACGATTTCGTCATTTTTATACCAAAAGGCAGGCCGTATTCCCCAAGGGTCACGCATGGAAAACATTTCTCCGCTACCTGTAATACCGCATACAACATAACCTCCGTCAAAATATGGCATTGTCGTTTTCAGTACATTTTCCATTTTGACGTTGTCTTCAATATATGAGGTTATTTCTTGATTTTTTAGCCCTTGTTCCTTTGCTTCAATAAAATTCCTTTCCACTTCTCTGTCAAGGCGATGCCCCATGAACTCCAGCATGATATAACTGTCGCTGTATTTTCTGGGACATTGTCCTTTTTCCGTCAATTTATGGAAGATTTCGTCAATATTGGTCATGTTGAAATTTCCACAGAGACATAGGTTCTTAGCCCTCCAATTATTTCGGCGTAAGAAAGGATGAACATAAGAAAGTCCGCTTTTTCCTGTTGTCGAATATCGTAGATGCCCCATATATAGTTCGCCCGCAAAAGGCAGGTTGCGTTTTGCAAAGTTAGCGTCAGCCAATTGTTCTGCTGACAAATCCATGAAATTATGCTGAACGTTGGCAAATATTTCCGTGATGGCGTCTTTTCCTTCAGCTCTTTCGCGAAACATATATTCTTCTCCGGGTTTGGTAATGGATTTCACACAAGCCATACCAGCTCCCTCTTGTCCACGATTGTGTTCTTTTTCCATCATGAGATATAGCTTATTCAAGCCATACATCCATGTTCCGTATTTGTGTTGGTAGTATTCTAATGGCTTCAAAAGCCTAATCATTGCAACGCCGCATTCGTGCTTTAAGGTTTCCATTTATTCAGATTTCTTGAGTATTGGTGTTTATTCTACAGTTACACTTTTTGCCAAATTGCGAGGTTGGTCAACGTCTTTTCCTTTGCATACGGCAACATGATAAGCCAAAAGCTGAAGAGGAATAGTTGAAATCAGCGGTTCAAGGCATTCCATTGTTTCCGGAAGTTCAAGAACCTCATCGGCAATACGACTAATGGTTTCGTCTCCTTTGCTTACGAGCGCGATAACTTTTCCTTTTCGTGCCTTAATCTCTTGTATATTACTAAGCACTTTTTCATACATGGTATTGTGTGTCGCTACAACTACAACTGGCATATCTGAGTCTATCAAGGCAATGGGGCCGTGTTTCATTTCTGCCGCAGGATATCCTTCTGCATGTATATAGCTTATTTCTTTTAGTTTCAACGCACCTTCAAGTGCTACTGGGTAGCTAAAGCCTCTGCCAAGATACAGGAAGTTGCGTGCGTAGGTAAATGTACGGCTAAGATCTGCTATACGATTGTTTAGAGATAATACGCTTTCCATTTTCTCAGGAATACAGCTAAGTTCTTTGACAATCTTCTGATATTCTTGTTCGTCTACGGTTCCTTTTTCCTTTCCCAAAGCCAAAGCCAACATGGTAAGAACTGTAACCTGTCCCGTAAATGCTTTTGTTGATGCCACACCAATTTCTGGCCCAACATGAATATAAGAGCCCGTGTTGGTTGCTCTTGGAATGCTTGAACCGATGGCGTTGCATATACCATAAATAAATGCACCTTTGCTTTTGGCCAATTCTACAGCAGCAAGGGTATCTGCGGTTTCACCACTTTGCGAGATGGCGATTACCACGTCTTCATCGGAGACAACAGGATTGCGGTATCTGAACTCAGAAGCATATTCCACTTCGACAGGTAACCGGCAAATATTCTCAATAATCTGTTTGCCGATAAGTCCTGCATGCCATGATGTTCCGCAGGCTACTATGATAATCCTGCGTGCTTTAAGCATTTGTTCCTTATAGTCAATGATAGCACTTAAAGTTACATTGTTTGCATCGATGTTAATCCGTCCTCTCATGCAGTTCTCGATACATTTGGGCTGCTCAAAAATTTCTTTGAGCATAAAGTGAGGATAACCGTCTTTCTCAATCTGTCCCAGATTCAAATCCACGGTTTTTACTTCCGGGTTTAGAGTTACATTTTGAATGTCTACAACTTTCAGTTCTTCTCCGAGCCTGATGATGGCTATATTATTGTCTTCAAGATATACCATCTGGTCTGTGTATTCAATGATAGGGGTTGCATCCGAACCAAGGAAGAATTCTCCCTCGCCGATGCCAACAACCAGTGGGCTTTGTTTGCGGGCTGCAATAATCTGACTTGGGTCGTTCTTGTCTAAGATGGCAATAGCATAGGCGCCAACCACTTGCTGAAGAGCCAATTGTGTGGCGGTTAGCAAGTCAACATCCTTGTTTGTTTTGATGTATTCTACCAGTTGTACCAAGACTTCCGTGTCTGTGTCAGAACAAAAAGTTACGCCTTTTGCAGACAAGTTCGCCTTTAGGTCAGCATAGTTTTCAATGATGCCATTATGTATGATGGCCAAGTCGTGTGAAGAAGAGTAGTGGGGATGCGCATTGACAGAAGATGGTTCTCCGTGTGTTGCCCATCGAGTGTGGGCGATGCCAATGCTTCCATTCGTGTCTTTTTCGCCACAATAGTCCTCCAGATTGGAGACTTTTCCCTTGGTCTTGTATATATTCAAACCGTGATGTTCATTTATTAATGCCACTCCTGCACTGTCGTAGCCTCTATATTCCAAACGCTTCAATCCTTTTATCAGAATTGGATAAGCCTCTCTTTTCCCAATATATCCTACAATTCCGCACATATACTATTAAATCGTTTATTATTTGAATAAATGAAAAAAGAAATATTGAGTAAATGATTTTATGCCTCAATATTTCAATTTTCCATGATTTCTTTTCTTATGATAGTTTCTTAATTTCTCAGCACATTAAACAGCAGTGAAGTTAATGAGGTAGCAATGCCAATAAATGAGAACCACAATGTTGTCGACGGTCCAATGCTTGCACCTTGTTTTTTCACGGAATTTGGCTCCACATATATAATATCATTTTGTTGCAGATAATAATATGGAGAGTTCAATATATTTGCATCCGTCAGGTCTAAGCGAACATGATGTTTCTTACCAGTAGCGTCTTCACGTATCAAGAGGACATTTTGACGTTTGCCATAGATGGATAAGTCCCCGGCTGATGCCAAGGCTTCAATAATGCTCATCTTCTCTGTCGTCACGGGAATGACGCGCGAACCTCCGACTTCACCTATGACTGTTACACGAAAACTTGCCATCTTTACAGTGACAATGGGATTTTCGGTTTTTGCCATATAGGGCATGATAGCTTCACGGATACGGTCTTGGCATTCACTCTTGGTAAGTCCCTGTACATGGATTTTACCTACAACGGGGAAGTTGATATTTCCGCTGTTGTCTACGAGATATTCACGGAATGATTGTTGATTTGCTGCCCCTGTCACTCCGTTATTTGGAATCGACATAATAAAAGGTGTAGCAGCCGCTGGTTCTATGGTGCTTACAATGATTTCCAGCATGTCTTTGGGCATGATTCTTGCATCATACAACCCTTTGGATGCTTCTAAACTTAGTGTGTCAATGTTTTTGAAATAGGCAACCTGCTTTGTTGAGCCACAACTACTTATTATCAATATTGCAGCTAAGGTTACCAGGGAGATTAATATTTTCTTCATTTTTGCCAATTAGAAATTCTTTTGCAAAAATAGTTCCTTTTTTCCAATTTGACAAGTGTTTGGTAAAATAAATTGATGGATGGGGCAGCATAGTCTAAGAAAGGACAGGGGCATTTTTCGAAAATGGGATTTTGGTTAGTGTTTGAGAACTTTTATAGTTTATGATATTTGAGTATTTGCTCTTTGTCGTGATGATTCACTTTAGATACTGCTGTAGTCAATATTTCTTGAAGCTGCTTGCTATAAAATTGTGAAGAACATTCTCATACCTGATTGTATTATTCTCATTTACTTCTCAACTTTTTTTGACTTGTCGTTTTTTCTCTATATATCTGTCTGGGCACAGACTTCGTTTGTCTGTGAGAGTAACGAATGTGGGTTTAACCCTGGCTAGCCATTAGACGGATAAGACTCCATCCCTGCTAATAATGTTGCTTCTCAGCTGTTTTATTGCCTTTTTCTTTTTTTTAGTCCGCTACATTTTAAAGGAAAACGACAACCATTTTTTCCTGCATCAAGAGTAAAACAACACGGTCTCCAATGAACAATTAGAGTTAATAATGTAGTGTTTCTCTCCTTTGTTACTACATACTGAATGTGTTACCAACCCTTGGTACTGTCACTACTAACCTTTGGTACGATTCGTACCAGTGATTGGTACTCTCGCTACAAGGCATTGGTACGATTGTGCTAAATGTCGTTTTGTCTTGAAAGATGTTATTTCTCTTACCGCAAACGATGGGTATATATATGATTAAGAATGTTTTGTAGGTGAAGATTTCATGGTGTAAAAAGACCTTGTATGTAGTATGGTGGACTGTTGATGCAACATGTTTTTTATACAATGTGTTGTGTCTGCTGACGGGTGAGCATATTCTTTGGAACGGCTCCTTGTATTTCTTGCTTGATGAGATTGAGCAGATGGTGACGTATGAAGTTCTTTCCTGTCATGAAAATAATGTCTCTCGAAGGTATGGGAATGGCAAACGGCCGAACATGTTGCTTTTGTTGATCATTGAGCTGATATACGGCTAGTTCTGGAATAAAAGTAACTCCTTTTCCGTTTTCCACAATTCTCATAAAGGTTTCTATGCTTCCCAAAGTATATGCATGCTGGCTTTTGCTTGCACCTTTCAGTTGGCAAAACTTTACAAGTTGCTCCCTGAAGCAATGCCCTTCGTCGAGCAGCCAAAGAAATTCTCCCTTGAGGTCGGAAGTACGGATTAGTTCTTTTTCAAATAGAGCATCATTCTTGGATACATATCCGAAAAACTGCTCGTAGAACAGATGGGTTACTTCAAACTTCTCCAAGTTCTCATATTGTGCCATAATGCCAGCATCAATGTCTCCATGAAGCAATGCCCGTCTTATTTCCGCTGTTTTCATCTCTGTGACACGCAGGTCGAGGCGAGGATATTTCTGCATCATCTGTGGGAAGAATCGTGGAATGAGGTAGGGGGATATTGTGGGCAGGATGCCAATATGAAAAGTTCCGTCGAGTGAGGAACGTTCCTCTTCTATGATATCCTTTATTTTTTCTGCACTTTTCAGCACACGCCATGCCTGTTCAATGATGAGTTTTCCCGTTGGGGTAGGTGCTATGGGTTGTGCGTTACGGTCAAAAATTTTCAATCCAAACTCTTCTTCAAGCTTGTGTATCATCGAACTCAGAGTGGGCTGCGATACTTTACAGTGCTCTGCAGCCTTGGCAAAATGCTTGAAGCGATATAGTGAAATAACGTATTCTAACTGCTGAAGTGTCATTTTCTATCGTGATATGATGTGTTTGTCGGAGACAAAGATAAACAATATAGTTGAAAAAAGCTACATCAAACGGTGAAACTGTTGTGCTTTGGAGTAGAGAAGGGGCATCAGAAGTGTCTTGTAAGTATGAGATGTTTTTATCGATGAATTTTGTATGGGATAGTTCGGTAGCATGAAAGATTATCCAAATTCGGTTATTAGAGACCGTACTGACTTCGATTGAATATTAATCAGATTAATTGTCGTTTCTTGTCGAAAGAGTAACAGGCTACGCCGATGAAAAAGGGGGACGAGATGTCGACAGGCGAACGAAAATAACCAGAAAGCAACGTTATTCATCGGAAATAGAAAACTAAGTGGCCTAATAACCGATTTGGGATAAAAAAGGTATGTACGAAAATAAACATTTAGTACATACCTTTTAATTGTTAAATGTAGAACTTTTGTTGAATCGCTACTTATTGCTTTTCTTCTTGCTCTCTGGTTTCTTCTTCATTGTTTGGTGTAAGTTCTTCCTCAAAATTGGTAATTCCGTTTTTAATGAGGATGTTGTACCATGAAATGAGTTTCCTGATATCATTGTCTCTCACCCTGTCCTTATCAAACTCAGGAAGAATTTCTGCAAAATATTTCCGAAGCTCTGCACTCGATGACTTTTTGGCATTGATAGACGCCTCTTTGCCTTCTTCCTTGTTTCGGATGCTTGCCAGAACATTCACGAGAGGTATGTCTTCGCCTTCTGTATAAATAGCTATGTCTGCAAGACTTGTTACGCGATCTGTTGCAAATGCAGGTATTCTTTTGTGTGTTTCATCAATAGATTCTACGATAAGATTGATTTTACCTCTTGATACCAATTTGTATAGCCCTGGTTTTCCGGCTATGGATAGAATTGTCATAGTCATAGGATTATGTGTTTATAATATGTATAATGTTAGTTATTTGCTTTTCGATATCTTCATGTCCGTCATTGACGATTTCAAAATTGCTTCGTTGTCTTATTTCTTCTTGTGAGAGTTGTGTTTGAATCCATTGGAGTGCCATATCTTTGGATATATTATCCCGTTTCATAATTCGTTCCAGTCTCACTTCAAGTGGGGCTGTAACACAGATAATTTTGTCAAAATCGACTCTTTTCTCAAAGCCACTGTCAAATAAGATGGCACTTTCAAGCCAATTACATCCTGACTGTAAAAAGTCTTGTGCAACAATTGGGTGCACAATGTCGTTAACAGCTTGCTTTTGACTTGTAGATGCAAGTATATATCGGGCTAAGACATCTTTATTAAGATGACCTTCACTGTTGTAGACATTGTCGCCAACGAGTTCTATAAGTGTACGGATGATAATCTCAGAACTATGTATGAGCCTTTTGGCTGCTAAATCGCAGTCGTAGACATGGATTCCTCGGTTTTCCAGCGACTTGCATATGTAGCTTTTGCCACTTCCGATACCTCCTGTTATGGCAATTCTTTTCATTGTTGTTCTATCAGGTAGTCTACTTCCCTGCTTTCTATCCTTGCCTTTGAGACATCACCGGGGATTGAACGCAGATGAAGGGTACACTTATCAGAACCATTTATTTTAAGTTCGTTATAATCTACAGTTACTTTGAAGTCTTCTTCTGTAATGTCATTGTATTGACTTGCTCCAACAACAAACTTCACAGTGACACGTGACGGGAAAGTGCGGAGAACCTTTCCAGCAGGCATATTCTCTGCAATGATAGGTACCTCTATACGTTTTTCCATCAAAGCATCTGTATAAATATGAAGCCTAACTTTGTTTGGAACAAATTTAACGCCACGTATTTTCTGCAGTTTTACTTCTTTATAAATAGTGTCTGTAATACCTCTGTGATCATAAGGCTCAATCAGTACGTTGCGAATACTGTCCAAAAGACTCGTTGATGCAAGTATATTAATGTTGGAAGGGCTGATGGATACTTTTGTAATAATATGGGTCGGAGCTGCTGTTATGTTGCCCTGAAACCTTACAGGTACTTTCTTGCTTTCTCCTGTATTATAGTATATCTCAACTTTCTCCGGTTTGATGTTTGTAATGCGAGATGAACCGAAAAGTTGTTGATAAACTTTCTTTTGTAAATCAGCAGTTGAAAGAGTTACGAAACCGTCTTCCTTGCTGTATCCATGTAAACTGATGGAGACTGGGCGAATATTATCGGAATACAAATATGCTGCCAAAATATAACCTTTGTCTCGTATAGTAACACGCAGGGTGTCGTTTTGTTCGCTGGTAACAATGATACCCTTTGGTACATTGGTTACCACGACAGGGATGGAAATTTCTTTTTCCATCGTCTCGTTGAGTGAGATAATGAGCCAAAAGATTCCGCTGAGGGCGAAGAAAAACAAAAAAACCAAAAACTTCCTATTCACAAAAATGAACAAGAAGTCTTTGGCTCTTTGATATAATTTGCGCAGCGTTGTTCTCATCTGCTTTTTATTTCGCAGCTTGGTTGTTTTGTGACTGCAATGCACTTACATCTGCAAAGACATAAGACTTATCTACTTCAATGACAACACCTCTTGCAATTTCTACTTCAACCTTTCCTGTGTTGATGTCTATTCTTTTCACTGTTCCAAAAATACCACCGCCTGTTATCACTTTAGATCCTTCTGAAAGGGCATTCTGAAACTTGCGAATTTCTTTCTGTTTCTTTTGCTGTGGTCTAATCATGAAAAACCACATGATGGCAAAAACAGCTACCATCATAATCAAAAATCCAGTGCCACTACCTTGACCGGGGGCTGCCTGTAATAATAAATAGGAATTCATTGTTTATCTGAAAAATATTAATTGTTTTTTGTCGCTTCTGTCTCTGGTTCAGTTTTCTTGCTCGTTGCCGTTGCCATTGTCTTCATCATCTTTCCTGTTTCGATGAGATGGCGGGCAATGGCATCAAGCATTCCGTTTATATAGCTTCCGCTTTTGTGTGTGCTGTAAAGTTTTGCCAGTTCTACATATTCGTTGATGGTTACTCCAACGGGAATGTTGGGGAAAGTCAGCATTTCTGCTATGGCAATTTGCATGATGACCACATCCATGTAAGCCAAGCGTGAAAAATCCCAGTTTCGAGATGTTTCACTCATGAAACGCTGGTATAAGTCTGCATTAAGGATGGTCGAACGGAATAGTTTTCTTGCAAAGTCTTTGTCTTCTATGTCCTTAAACTCTGGCAACAATTCCTGATGGGATTTGTTTTTAGGTTCGAAACGCTTGATGGTTTTTAGGACAAAGGTATCGACAACCTCTTTGTCATCGTTCCAATACAAGCTTTTTTCCTCAAGCAAAGAGTCCAAATCTTCATTGTTTTGAATTAATGCTTTGTACAGTTTTCTCCATACTTCACGGTCTGCTTCGTATGAGTCATTCTCATTGTCGGCCATGTAGTCCTTGTAGATTTGGCTCTGTTCGATTTGCAAACACAGTTTTTTGACAAATTCTGCATCATTGTCCCATGACAGTTTCTGGGCGTCTTTGAAATCGCTTAATGTTTTATTTTCTTCCAATTGCGCAGCAAAGCGATTGTAGACAAACTTTCTTGAAGGTTCTTCTGTCCCTTCCCGTTCTGCACGTGCGGTTGCAATTTCCACCCGATGTCTCATCTCTCGGGTTGTGGCAACAATGAGTTCCAACAGATAATTATACAAATCATAAGCTTTCGATAAGCTGAAAAGCAATTCTTTTTCAGCATTATCCATATTCCTGCTGCCGTTTTGATAGTATGCGTAAATCAGCTGAACTATCTTGATTCGGATTAATTCTCTATTAATCATTTTCGCGGAAAAAAATATTCTTGTCTATGTGTTTACGATGCAAAAGTATATAAAAATCCCATCATATGCAAGAAAACCATTTGTTTTTCCTTGTTTTTTACGATAAGGTTTGTTGGTCTCATGGTTTTGTTATATCTTTGCACAGCTTTTTCAGACACAACGATGAAAGGAAAATTATCGTGTGATGGCGAGTTAAGCAAGTAATTATTAACAAACTTAATTTAGAGTAACACAAATGAGAGAAATCAATGTGGCCGGTAAGAACAGAACCGGTAGTGGCAAGAAAGCTGCCAAGATGATTAGAAAAGAAGGCTTAGTTCCTTGCAATTTGTATGGTGAATCAAAAGATGCTAATGGCCTTCCCGTGGCCGTTTCTCTTGCTATTCCCATGACGGAGTTGCGCAAAGTGGTTTATACACCGCATATCTATGTGGTTAATCTTGACATCGAGGGCAAGAAACATGTTGCCATTTTGAAGGAACTTCAATTCCACCCTGTTACAGACGAATTGATTCATGTGGATTTTTATGAAGTAAATGAGGAGAAGCCTATTACTATTGGTATTCCTGTTAAGCTTGTAGGTCTTGCGCAGGGTGTGCGCGATGGTGGTAAGATGAACCTCACCGTGCGCAAAATCAACGTTACTGCTCCTTACAAACAGATTCCCGAGCATCTTGAAATTGATGTAACAAAGATGAGAATCGGCCAAAGCATTAAGGTGGGCGAACTCAGCTTCCCCGGCCTTGAGATAGCAACGAGCAAAGAGGTTGTTGTATGTTCAGTTAGAATGACACGTGCCGCCACTTCTGCAAGAGCTGCTGCTGCGGCAAGCGGTGCTGACAATACCGAAGATGAGGAAAACAATTCGGATGCCGAATAATATATGGAGAAATTTCTGATTGTGGGCTTGGGAAATCCCGGAACTGAATACTTCGAGACCCGCCACAACACCGGATTCATGGTATTGGACGCTTTTGCAAAAGCGTCCAATATTGTTTTTGAAGACAAGCGTTACGGTTTTGTTGCTTCAATGATGCTGAAGGGACGAAAAGTGTTCCTGCTAAAGCCGACGACATTTATGAATCTCAGTGGCAATGCAGTAAGATATTGGCTCAATAAGGAGAATATTGACCAGTCAAGATTGCTTGTCGTTACAGACGATATGGCCTTGCCGTTGGGTACAATGCGGCTGAAGGCCAACGGGAGCAATGGCGGTCACAATGGACTTGGCCATATACAGCAGCTTATCGGACAGCAGTATCCCCGTTTGCGGATGGGTATCGGCAATGATTTCCCCGCAGGCAGACAGGTCGACTGGGTGCTTGGCCGCTATTCCGAAGAAGAGATGGAAAAACTGACACCTGCCATTGACATGGCTATTGAGGTTGTGAAGAGTTTTGTGCTGGCAGGTATCAACATTACAATGAATCATTATAATGGTAAGGGAAAATAGGCGACGTCATGAATTATTTTGTTCTTAGAACCTTTTGACGTGAGGATTTATTGGAAAACCTGACATATTTTCATTGATGGAAAAGAAAGAATGGATGAAGCACGGATAGATAAATGGTTATGGGCAGCTCGCATATTCAAAACTCGCTCAATTGCTGCCAATGCCTGCAAGACAGGGCGTGTAACGGTGCATGGTGCCCATGCGAAACCGTCTCGTATAATTAAGGTGGGGGAGATAATTCATGTCAAGAAGCCCCCCGTGACCTATTCCTTTAAGGTCTTGCAGTGTATAGAGCAGCGGGTGGGGGCTAAGTTGGTGGCAGACATCTATGAGAATGTCACCGATTCAAAACAATATGAACTGCTGGAAATGAGCCGCATCAGCGGATTTGTTGACCGTGCCAGAGGAACCGGCAGGCCGACGAAGAAGGAACGGAGAGCCATTGATGCCTTTTCCGACCCCATACTTTTCGGTTTTGATGATGAAATGTTTGATGATGAATGATTTTTTCTCTTTAGTTTACTTTTTGATTGATGATGACTACCATGACAAATATTGCTGTTTTTGTGTCGGGGAGCGGCACAAATTGTGAAAATATCATCCGCTATTTCAGAGCCAATCCCACCATTTCGGTATCATTGGTTGTGAGCAATCGGTCGGATGCCTTCGCCCTTCAGCGTGCGCAACGTTTGCATGTTCCTACGGCGGTTGTGTCAGGTGCAGATTTTTGCGATGAGGACAAGATGCTTCCGCTCCTCAAGGATTATCGAATAGACTTTATCGTTTTGGCAGGTTTCTTGCAGAAGATACCTCCTTTCCTGATTCGTGCATATGAAAAGCGCATGATTAATATCCATCCAGCCCTTCTGCCCAAATACGGAGGAAAGGGAATGTATGGGCATCATGTACATGAGGCTGTCAAAGTTGCTGGCGAGAAAGAAACTGGCATGACAGTGCATTGGGTAACGGAGGAGTATGATAAAGGTGAGATTATCGCACAGGTCAGTACTCCTGTTTTGCACGAAGATACACCCGAAGATATTGCGGAAAAAGAGCATGTGTTGGAGATGGAGCATTTCCCACGTATTATAGAAGAAGTCATTGGCCGTCTCCATTAAGGTGTATTGACGCTGTATTAGGAAAAGCGGCATGCAAGCATTTCAACTTGCTATGCCTATGCGTTAATATATCATGCTCGACTATCACGGTAACCCATGCATGACAATATATAACACCCTTGCATGTCAGTGTTTAACACCCTTGCATGTCAGTGCTTAACACCCTTGCGTGTCAGTGCTTAACACCCTTGCATGACAGTGCTTAACACCCTTGCGTGTCAGTGCTTAACACCCTTGCATGTCAGTGCTTAACACCCTTGCGTGTCAGTGCTTAACACCCTTGCGTGTCAGTGCTTAACACCCTTGCGTGTCAGTGCTTAACACCCTTGCGTGTCAGTGCTTAACACCCTTGAGCGTTGGTGTTTAACACCCTTGAGCGTTGGTGTTTAACACCCTTGCGTGTCAGTGCTTAACACCCTTGCATGACAGTGTTTAACACCCTTGCATGTCGGTGTTTAATATTCTTGACGAACAGTCATGTTTTTCTCAGTAATTATGGCCTTAATAGGCGCAGTTGCATGGATATAATTCTTCTTTTATCGAAAAATTAGTATCTTTGCCGCCACAAGATGGGAAATAACAGAATGCAAAAGCAAGCAAGAAATCAAGTCATCATCCTAAGAGTAATCTTCGGATTATGGGTTCTCATGTCTTTTTCTGCTTGTTCTACGACCAAATATGTGGCAGATGGACAGTACCTGCTCAAGAAAGTGAGCATCGTTTCGGACGACAAGTCATTTGATGCGGCACCACTGGAACCCTATGTGCTGCAAAAGAGTAACTCGCAATGGTTCTCTGTGTTTAACATTCCGCTGGCCATGTATTCGGCCTCGGGGAAAGACTCGACCAAATGGCTTAACAGAACGATGAAGAAGTTCGGGGAGGCACCGGTCATCTACGATTCCATCATGGCACAGAAAACGTGCAGCATATTGCATAAGGCGATGAAGAACATGGGTTACATGAACTCATGGGTGTCGTTCAAGACACATGCAAAGAACAAGAAGTTGAAGCTGACTTATGTCCTGCATCCCGGGCAGCCCTATTTTATCAACAGCATCAACTATCATATTAAAGACGAAAGAGTTGCTACAGCACTTCGGGAGAAACCTGCCTTTGTTCCGGGAATCAAGGTGGGTGTTCCTTTTTCCCTTGCTAAGTTGGAAGAGGAAAGAAAACGAATTGTATCCAATCTGACGGAGAAAGGCTACTTCCATTTCCATCAAGATTATATTACCTATGATGCGGACACCGTTGCGGGAAAGCGGTTGATTGAACTCTCCCTCAAGCTTTCAGAATACAAAGACAGAAGAAGTGGCGAGGTAAGAAATCATCCGCAATATTACATTCGTGACATAAAGTACACAAACGCAAATTCGTCTCAGGACTTCATACGCCGAAAGGTACTCGAACGAAATACCGTGCTACAAAAGGAGAAGGTCTTCAACTCTTCAGCATTGCAGAAGACCTACAACAACTTTGCCCGTCTGAATGTTATCCGGCATACCAACATCAGCTTTCAGGAAGTAGCCGACACCAATCTGCTGGACTGTCATATACAGCTCAGTTCAAACAAAGTAAATACAATCAGTTTTCAGCCTGAGGGAACAAACACGGCCGGCGACTTGGGGGTGGCGGCTTCACTGACTTATGAGAACAGAAATTTATTCAAAGGTTCGGAGATGCTGAGCATCAGGTTTCGTGCCGCATACGAGGCCATCACGGGATTGGAAGGATACCAGAACGATAATTACATTGAGTACGGAGCAGAGGTTGGGCTGAACTTCCCGACGTTTGTCGCACCGTTCTTGTCACGCAGTTTTCGCCGGAATATCAATGCAACTTCAGAACTGCGCATGAGTTACAACCTTCAAAACAGACCGGAATTTCACAGGAGAGTTCTTTCTGCCGGATGGATGTACAAGTGGAGCGAGCCGCACCATTATTCTGCCTATAAGCTGGATTTATTCACCCTGAACTACATCCACATGCCGTGGATATCGGAAACGTTCAAGCAAAACTATCTCGATGATGTAGGAAACAGAAACGCTATCTTGCGCTACAACTATGAAGACCTGTTTATCATGAAGATTGGTTTCGGTCTGACATACAACAATGGAATACACGCCCTCAAGGCAAACCTCGAAACGGCAGGCAATCTGCTTAACCTTTCGTCCAAGCTGTTGAATCAAAAGAAAGACGGCGACAGCTACAAACTGTTTAACATTGCCTATGCTCAGTATATCAAAGGAGATGTAGACTATACGAGAGTCCTAAGGTTTGACGCACGAAACACACTTGTCTTTCATGCAGGCTTAGGCATCGCCTACCCATACGGCAACAGCACTATACTGCCTTTCGAGAAACGATATTTTTCTGGTGGTGCCAACTCGGTAAGAGGATGGAATGTCAGAAGGCTTGGCCCGGGAAGTTATCAGGGTTCCAACGGAAATATCGACTTCATTAACCAAACCGGAGATATCAAGTTAGATCTGAATATGGAATATCGTACCTCGTTGTTTTGGAAAATCAACGGGGCACTCTTTGTCGATGCAGGTAATATATGGACAATACGAGCGTATGAAGAACAGCCTGGCGGACAGTTCAAGTTTCGTGAATTTTATAAGCAAATTGCCGTGTCATACGGCTTGGGACTACGTCTTAACTTCGACTACTTCGTTCTCCGCTTCGATATGGGAATGAAAGCCGTCAGTCCATATTATGAAACTAGCAAAGAACATTTTCCGGTTTTTTATCCTGACTTGGGAAGAGACTTTACTTTCCATTTTGCCGTGGGAATGCCCTTCTGATACCTACGATGTCGTTAGAAATCATAGAGGCTTAGTCCGTTGTGTCTCAACAATATAATATCCTTGGCTGTCGGTATTTATATTCTTGAACATCGTAATATAATGTATAATGTCCAATATCCATAGGTACCGAAATAGTTGGGTAAGGATAGAGTCAAAATCAGGCTGCTCTCTAATCACCGAATTGGGTTAATACAGGATGGAAGATAAGATAGCTGCTTTGTGTTTGTGCCGGATGAATGTGCTACCAATTGTTGGTACAAGGCGTACCAACGATTGGTACAGTCTGTACAGGTCGTTGGTACTTGCACTACCAATTAATGGTACGATAAGATATTGTGTCGTGATGTTTGTTAGGATGTCGCATTACTTGGCATCATTTGCCAAATGTGGCATTGTCAGAAAGGCCTTCGGTCTGGTGGAATAGAACCATATGCGAGGCAAAAAAGATTTTGGTTGTCTGACAGATACATTTGTTATTAAAGACAAACTTTTGTTTTATAGCTGTTTGCTTATGATAAACCTTTGAGCTTTCTTCAAGTCGTCCGAGGTGTCTATGCCAATGGTTTCCACATCTGTGAGTCCAACTTTAATCTTATAGCCAGCCTCAAGCCACCGCAATTGCTCCAGACTTTCGGCTAACTCCAATGGTGATTGGGGCAATTTGCTTATTTCTTGGAGGATATGTGTACGATAAGCATAAATTCCAATGTGTTTTAAGAAAGGGTAGCATTCTAACCACTGCTTTCTTTCCTTTCCCCTGATAAAGGGTACTACGCTCCTGCTAAAATATATGGCAAAGCCAGACTGGCTTACGACCACTTTGGGAGAATTTTCATTCTCCACCTCTTGCATAGAGCTAAATCTTTTTCCTAAAGTCGCTATCTGGGTATTGTCATCTTCAAAAGATGTACATAGGGTCTCTATCTGTGATTTTTGAATAAAGGGCTCGTCACCTTGAATGTTGACGACAACATCATACTTCTTATTAATCAAATCCAAAGCCTCTCGTACCCTGTCTGTACCACTCTGGTGGTTGGGTGACGTCATGATGGCTTTCCCTCCGAATTTCTCTACCGCCTTATATATTCTTTCATCGTCAGTTGCCACATAAGTGTCATGTAATGTTGCACACACATTTTCATAAACATGCTGAATAATGTACTTTCCTTGTAGCAGTGCAAGCGGTTTGCCGGGAAAGCGTGTTGATGCATAACGCGCAGGAATTATACCGACTATTTTCATTTTAGGTTTGGTTGTTTGTGCAAATGTAGCGAAAATTAAATGAATAACCGAAAGTAAGTCCGATTTTGGAGTAGTATTATAGCTTGATGAGACAATTAATACAAGATAATATGACATTAATTCCTGTTAGTCATTAGGCCACCAAGTCAACATACTCTCTCCGTTAATGGCATTATTCCTGGCTGTTTTCGTCTGATTATCAGCATCTTCTCTGCCGTTTTTCAGCGTAGCCTATTGCGCTTTCCACGAAACTGCAGCCAAACGGTTCAACATTCGAACTAAATCAGGCCAGTCTCTAATGACCGATTTGAGATTAATCTTATCTGCTTGAGGACATGTATTAATAAAAAGGAGACTGGATAAACCAATCTCCTTTCTTATTTTGAATAGGTTGTGAAGTTGCCTTATTCAATTACGACAAGAGGAGTATCTTCCATGACACTCTCGCCGGCCTTTACACATACGGCAACAACTTTACCGCTTTTGTTTGCTTCAAGATTGTTAGCCATTTTCATGGCCTCCAATACAACAACGGTATCTCCTTCCTTAACCTCGTCTCCCACGGCAACTTTGATTTCAATGACAACACCGGGTAGTGGAGCCTTTACTGCGTCGGCAGTATTCACATTAGCCTTGTTGGCAGGTGCCTCTTCGCTTTCTGTGGGTTGAGCTACAGGTCTTACAACTACTTTTTCCGGTTCGGGTTCCGGTTCCATTTCAACTTTGTATTCAACACCGTTGACCGTTACATTTGCTATGTTATCTACGACGTCACCGATGGCAACTTCGTATTCTTTCCCGTTAATTGTATATTTATATTCTTTCATTGTTTTATGTATTAAGGATGAGCCGTCATCATGAGGAAATGGGCATTCCATTGCGTATTGCGTGGACGAATGGTAATCACTCCTGTTTCCTTGTCGTGAACGTTGTTGCCTCTGAAATCGTGCATGGCCATTGCAATGGCCGCATACACTTCATTATTTACATTTGCCATTTGATATTGTTTAATGTTAAGATGCAATTTATTGACAAATACATCTCGATTCAATGGTTTACATGGGGATATTTCCGTGTTTCTTGGCGGGCAGTGAATCACGCTTGGTTGCCAATTGTGCTAATGCACGGCAGATACGGAAACGTGTGTTGCGCGGTTCGATAACATCGTCAATATAACCATACTTGGCTGCCTGATAGGGATTGGCAAAGAGTTCTGAGTATTCCTCTTCTTTCTCTGCAATATATGCTTTTGCGTCTTCTCCTGCATCTTTCTTGGCTTTTGCTTCTTTTGCATAGAGGACGGCAACGGCACCCGATGCTCCCATAACAGCAATTTCTGCGTTAGGCCATGCGTAGTTGAGGTCAGTGTGAAGCTGTTTACATCCCATTACGATGTGGCTTCCACCGTAGCTTTTGCGGAGGGTAATGGTAACCTTGGGCACAGTAGCTTCTCCGTATGCGTAGAGCAACTTGGCTCCATGTAGGATAACGGCATTGTATTCTTGACCGGTACCAGGCAAGAATCCCGGTACGTCTACAAGTGTAACAATAGGAATGTTAAAGGCATCGCAGAATCGGACGAAGCGCGCACCTTTACGGCTGGCGTTAACATCGAGTACACCTGCATAGCAAGAAGGTTGGTTGGCTACGATACCAACACTTTGTCCATTGAAGCGGGCAAAACCAACAATGATGTTTCTCGCAAACTTGGGCTGTACTTCCAAAAACTCTCCATTGTCAACAATTGCAGAAATGACCTTGTACATATCGTATGCCTTATTGGGGTCATCCGGTAAGATTTCGTTGAGTGAATCTTCCATGCGGTCGATAGGGTCTGTACATTCTTTCCGCGGAGTCTCTTCCATGTTGTTGGATGGAATGTAGCTCAACAGAGTCTTGATCATTTCAAGGGCTTCTTCTTCAGTTGATGCTGTGAAGTGTGTTACACCGCTCTTGGCTGCATGTACAGAGGCACCGCCAAGATGTTCTTGGTCTACATCTTCTCCAGTAACTTGTTTTACAACTTTCGGGCCAGTGAGGAACATGTAAGATGTGTTCTCCATCATCAGTGTAAAGTCTGTGAGAGCGGGAGAATAAACGGCACCGCCAGCACAAGGACCGAAGATTCCGGAAATCTGTGGCACTACACCAGAAGCAAGGATATTGCGCTCGAAGATTTCTGCATAACCACCAAGGGCGTTGATACCTTCTTGGATACGTGCGCCACCAGAGTCGTTAATGCCGATAACAGGAGCTCCCATCTTCATACCCATGTCCATTACCTTGCAGATTTTCTCGGCCATGGTTTCAGAAAGAGAACCGCCGTTGACCGTAAAGTCTTGTGCGAAGATATAAACGAGACGACCATCAATGGTACCGGAACCCGCAACAACTCCGTCGCCGAGGTATTGTTTCTTCTCCATTCCGAAGTTGGTGCAACGATGCAGTTTGAACATGTCAAACTCTTCGAAGCTTCCTTCGTCGAGAAGCATATTAATACGCTCGCGGGCTGTGTATTTGCCACGAGCGTGCTGTTTTTCGATTGCTTTTTCACCGCCGCCCAAACGTGCTTGTTCACGTTTGGCAATCAATGCTTTGATTTTTTCTAATTGCTTGCTCATAATTTTATATTGAGTGATATTTGTGTTTGAAGTTAGTGCTCACAGAGTTCTGTCAGGATTCCACATGTGTCTTTCGGATGCAAGAAAGCGATGTTGAGTTGCTCTGCGCCTTTGCGTGGTGCGGTATCAATAAGGCGGATACCTTTACCGTCGCACTCTGCCAAAGCCTCTTTCACGCCGTCTTCAATGCAGAAGGCTACGTGGTGAACACCTTTATTGCCTTTGTCGAGCCATTTCTGAATGGTGCTGTCTGGTGATGTCGGCTCGAGGAGCTCCAGCTTTACCTCTCCACATTTCATAAAAGCCGTTTTCACCTTTTGGTCGGACACTTCTTCCACGGCGTAACATTTTAATCCGAGAACGTTTTCAAAATAAGGCAGTGCCTCTTCAATGCTCTGAACTGCGATACCTAAATGTTCAATGTGTGAAATCTTCATCTTGTTGCTTCAATTAAATTAGGTTATAAAATATTTCTGCGCAAAGGTAGTAATTTATCTTTTAATGAGCGAAATATTTGCTTGTTTTTTCCATCATTGAGAGACGGGAGGGCGTGCACGAAAATGCAATGAGGACACGCTTTTGCATGATATGAAGCGTGTCCTCGTATTGACAGGTGCTGACAAGGGACTTAGGTCTTCCTTGTGATGTCTTGACACCGTTCTGAGTGTTTTTGCACCGTCACATCAGAATATGACCTTCTGTGTTTTATTGTCTTTTTTGATGATGTTCACTCCGCGCTGGGGTGTACCGAGTTTGCGTCCGTCGAGCGAATAGATGGTGTTTGCGTCCGACGTGTCTTCGCTGGAGACGGAACCGATTCCTGTAGACTCTGGTGTGATGATGATTTCTTCTTTCACCAATGCTCCGTCTTTGGCTATGCCATACAGTTTCTCATCGAAGGCTGCTCCTTCGGGTGAACTGATCTTGCAGTTGTTGAGGGTAACCGTAAGAAAATCGCAAATGGAGCCTTGGTTGCCATCGCCTTTGGCTCTTACGGTTGAATTGTTGATGGTTAGATGGTCGCTGCTGTCGACATTGTATCCGGCAATACCCCATTGTCCTGTGGCCGTAATCTCACAATCTTGGATGGTGAGGTGCGAGTCGCTTACAAAGATTCCACAGTCTTTCGTCGAGATGCAGGTAAACTTGCCTCCGATAAGGGTTGTGGCAGATCCTTTTGATATCATAAAGGATGCCAGTGTTTCACAGCTTAACTTGTTTTCCCCGATGCAGACTATAGTCAGTCCGTCGACGCCCTCGTTTTTGATGGCAGGCCGATTTGGCTGCTCTATCGTGACGTTGCTGAGCGTAAGGGTTTTAGTGTCGGGATCATAGGTGACCGTCCCGCCTGTGATTGCCTGAAATCCGTTGGCGGCTGTGATATCAGTATAGTTGTCGGTGGTTATTTCCACGCCACCGATGCTAATGCCGAATTTGTCTGCTTGCGCATTTGTTGTCCATAACATAGTCATGAATGCCGTAAGGACATAAGTAAGTATATTCTTTTTCATTGTTTTGTGTTTGTAGATGAATTAATGTCGGCTGCTTGTATGTTGTAATGTATATGTTGCCGTCGGGCATGAGTTGTGCAGCCGTTGCCAACTCTCTCGGGCTTGTTGTTAATCGTTATGTTTCATAGGCATTACCATGTTTTGGGTTGTTGATGGACATTAACGGTATTTTTTGTTTCGCAAAGATAAGTGTTTGCCTAATACGCCTTGTTGAAATGTTAGTTAATTAACATTAATGCTTTCTCTGTCGATATATTTTGATGATAGATATTGCTTCTGTTAATAAATGGTATCATTTCTTCCATGGTTATTATTGTTTCTGTTCCTATATCTATTGAGTTATCATTACGATGATAAATTAAAATGAGGGGATGCATCTTTGGGGTAATGATGCCCATGCATCAATGTTCTCGCAAGTGATACCATTATATATATAGGGAGGAAAGAGGAGTGGGAAAAAAGGATATTTGTTTTGTATGTCATA
Source organism: Prevotella sp. (assembly GCA_034183335.1). Classification (GTDB taxonomy): domain Bacteria; phylum Bacteroidota; class Bacteroidia; order Bacteroidales; family Bacteroidaceae; genus Prevotella. The sequence goes on along the minus strand of JAXFLJ010000028.1, from coordinate 6,653 downwards.
ATAATTTGCGTTACCTTTGCAATGCCCAAGCATGGGCAGACGATTAGGAACTGAAAACAATCAACTTCATGATTCAAGAACTGCAAATCAGGGTTTTACCTCCCACGGCCGCATCGGAAGAAGCCATCAGGACGCATATTGTCAAGGAAAAGGGAATCGCCGAAGGCCACATACGCCATTTACGCATACTGAAAAGAAGCATCGATGCACGTCACCGCACTATATTTGTAAACCTGACAGTGAGGGTTTATATAAACGAGGAACCCGATGATGATATATATTCTCGTGTGGAATATGGAGATGTTTCAGATGGACGCGAGGTCGTGGTGGTGGGAGCTGGCCCCGGAGGATTGTTCGCCTCGCTGAAACTCATCGAACTGGGTTTGCGTCCCATTCTCATCGAAAGGGGAAAAGATGTGCATGAACGGAAAAAAGACCTCTCGCTTATAAGGAAACAACAGGCTGTTGACCCAGAGAGTAACTACTGCTTCGGAGAGGGCGGAGCTGGGGCATACTCGGACGGAAAGCTCTATACACGGTCGAAGAAACGTGGCTCGGTAAGTAAGATTCTCTATGTCTTCTGCCAACATGGAGCTTCTATGTCCATCTTACAAGATGCCCATCCGCATATCGGTACCGACAGGCTGCCCCGAATTATCGAAAACATGAGGATGCAAATAGAGAAGAGCGGGGGAGAGGTGCACTTCCAAACTAAGATGACACGTTTGATGATACGAGGAGACCGTGTAATGGGCGTGCAAGCGATAGACCTGAAAACGGGCGAGGAAAAAACTTTTCGAGGTGCGGTGATTTTGGCCACAGGGCATTCTGCACGCGACATTTATTCTCTTCTGCACCATTCACAAGTGGAAATGGAACCGAAAGGTATTGCCGTAGGAGTTAGGCTGGAACATCCGGCACAGCTCATAGATAGTATACAGTATCATAGCAAGGACGGCCGGGGAGCATATCTGCCAGCGGCCGAATATTCGTTTTCTACACAGGTGGATGGCCGGGGTGTGTATTCTTTCTGTATGTGTCCAGGCGGCGTGGTAATACCAGCGGCTACAGACCGAGAGCAAATTGTGGTAAATGGCATGAGTCCCGGCAACAGAGGTACGCGGTGGAGCAATTCGGGAATGGTGGTGGAAGTAAGACCAGATGACATTGACGGTGACGATCTCTTTCGCCTGATGCACTTCCAAATACAGCTGGAGCGTGACTGTTGGCAACAAGGAAACCGACAGCAAACCGCACCGGCGCAGCGCATGGCCGATTTTGTAAACGGAAGACTCAGCAGTGACCTCCCTTCTACATCATATACTCCAGGACTGATAGCCAGCCCTCTTCACTTCTGGCTTCCTGCTATGATTGCATCCCGGTTACGGCAAGGTTTCCGACAGTTCGGACGAATGAGCCACGGATTTCTCACCAATGAAGCAACGCTTATCGCTGTAGAAACTCGTACATCTTCACCCGTGCGCATTGTCCGCAATGCAGCAACCATGCAACACATCCGCCTGCAAGGATTTTTTCCCTGTGGAGAAGGAGCTGGCTATGCCGGAGGTATCGTCTCAGCAGCCATTGACGGAGAACGGTGTGCCGAGATGTGTGCGGAATATGAAAGACAAATACGATGAGAAATGTTGCCGGAAAGCTAAAATTTTATATTTACAAACGGATATAATAAAGCTGGGCATCATCCGTTTAGTACATATATAATACATAAACAAAGATGCCTATGAATCATTTTACCTCCAAGGAAAAGCCTTCAAAGAAGACATTGAACTTTATCAAACAACTTGCTTACTCATATCGGGTCATTAACATTAATGGAAAGTATGAGACTTTCTGCCTGAATTAATTCGTGATATTACCGTAAGATGAACACACTTGTTTCTCCCTCTTTGTTATCGGCAGACTTTACTAATCTGAAGGCCGATATTGACATGATTAATAAGAGTGACGCAGATTGGCTGCACATGGATGTCATGGATGGCGTTTTCGTGCCAAACATCTCCTTCGGGTTTCCCGTGCTGGAAGCCGTCTCCCACATTTGTGACAAGCCTCTCGATGTGCATTTCATGATAGTACAGCCCGAGCGATACATTGTCCAGACGGCCAAGATAGGTGCAATGATGATGAGCGTGCATTATGAAGCCTGTACCCATCTGCACCGTACCGTTCAGGAAATTCATGCTGCCGGAATGAAAGCAGGTGTGTCGCTCAATCCCGCCACTCCTGTATCGGTGCTCGAAGATATTGTCAGTGATGTGGATTTGGTTTTGCTCATGAGTGTCAATCCAGGGTTTGGCGGACAGTCATTTATCGAAAATACCTTGAAAAAGGTAAGACAACTCCGTGATATGATAGATAAGACAGGAAGCAAAGCATTGATTGAAGTGGACGGCGGAGTGCAAGACGAAACGGCTCCTCGTTTAGTCGAAGCAGGAGTGGATGTCTTGGTTAGCGGAAGCTACATCTTCAAGTCAAGCAATCCAATTGATACCATCAGGCAACTAAAGAACCTGTAACTTTCTTCCTGTAGCATCTTTCATCTTCGTTTTGTTCTGACTCGTAAAGACAAAAGACCGATTATCTATTTTCCAGACACGGGGCTGTATCAACAATTACTTGATACAGCCCCGTGTCATAGATGGCACTCGATACCATTTATATATTACCGAATCGGGAAGGCTAATCCAACTGCAGAACCATGTTATGTTCCTTGGCCATACGGCGCATGTTAAGAATGGCATATCTCATCCTTCCCAATGAAGTGTTGATGCTAACGCCTGTTGCTTCGGCAATTTCCTTAAAGGACATAGCCTGATAAAAACGCATAAAGACTACTTCCTTTTGTGTTGCAGGCAAAAGGTTCATCATTTTCTTTACATCACTTAAAACCTGCTCGTTGACATAATTGTTCTCAATATTTGAGTCCAATATATCCTTAGAAGACAAGTTGGTCAAGTCATTGTCCTCGGTTGGTTCAACTATGCGATCTGCCTTTTGGTCACGAAACCAGTCCATGATGACATTGTGAGCGATTCGCATAACCCACGAACTGAATCTACCGGAATCAACATACTTCCGTTCATGGAGTTTGGTAATAACTTTGACAAAAGTCTCTTGAAAGATGTCATTTGCAATATCGTTGCCTCTTACCATGAACAATATATAAGAAAACAACTTCGATTGGTTACGTGCCAATAACAAATCGAACGCCTTATTGTTTCCATCAATATATGATAATGCCAACTCCTCGTCAGTCATTTCATGTAGTTTTCTCATTCCTTAATTTTTTTTGTTCTTAAGTAATGTTGTTTCAATAGGCGTCTTGTTTTGATTGAAAATGCAAATGTAATAATTTAAGTGTGTGCAAATATAAATACTTTTACTTGTTCTTGCAAATAATTAAAATAAAATCTTCGGTTATATGGCGTTAATTGCTGATTTTTATCGTATGATTCAATCCATTTGTGCCAGATAGTCTTCATATTCGTATTGACGGAGCAGTTCCATCTTTCCGTCCGTGTGCCTGATGACGATTGACGGATGTGTAATGCCGTTGAACATGTTGGTTTTAACTGTTGTATAATGAATCATGTCTTCAAATACAATTGTATCATCTATATGAAGGGGGTGCGTAAACTTCCATGTTCCCATATAATCTCCTGAAAGACAGCTATTGCCTCCCAGCCTGTATAAATGACCTTTAGAAGATGATGGGTCTTCTATCAACTCTGCACCATGTATTGTCGGGTGATATGGCATCTCCAGACAATCGGGCATGTGACAAGTAAAGCTCACGTTGAGGATGGCCGTTTGTATATTTTTGTCTTCAACGATGTCGACCACTTTCGCAACCAAGTCTCCTGTTTGCCATGCAAAGGCACTTCCCGGTTCAAATATTACTTGCAAGTGAGGATAGCGTTGCTTAAAGCTGCGGATAGTTTGTATCAGCAATTCAGTGTCATACCCCTTTCTTGTTACAAGATGTCCTCCGCCAAAGTTAATCCACTTCAAAGAGCCAAACCAGGGTGAGAATTTTTCTTCAATGTGCCGGAGCGTCCGTTCAAATACATCCGCATCGCTTTCACAATGGCAATGGCAATGAAATCCTTCAACATGTTTGGGCAGCAGAGTTGGCATCTTGTCTGCGGTAATGCCAAACCGGGTTCCCGGTGCGCAAGGATTGTAGAGCATAGTTCCTACTTCGCTGTATTCTGGGTTGATGCGCAAGCCGATGCTCACATCCTCTTTAATCCTTTTTACGACAGAGATGTAGCGGGCATATTGCGATAGAGAGTTGAATGTAAGATGACTTGAGCAACGAGTTATCGTCTCGATGTCTTCCTCTGTGTATGCCGGCGAATAAGTATGCGAGAGCGCACCAAACTTTTCTGCAGCCATTCGGGCCTCCCACAAAGAACTTGCTGTGGTCGAACGGATGTACTGGCGGAAAATGGGGAACGTCTTCCACAGGGCGAAAGCCTTGAATGCCAAGATAAACTCTGCACCGGCTTCATTTGCTATCTTTGTTATCAGCTCTAAATTGGATGTCAGGCGAGACTCTTCTAATATATAATAAGGTCTTCCGTTCCATGTGCGTGGATATTTCTCTACCATACTCTTCTTGTTTTTTGCTACATGCAAAGTTATACTTTTATATTTGATATATTGTGGGTTTCCCATAATTTTTATACATTTGCATCGAAAATAGCAAGATAAACCGACAAACTCTTCGTGTCGTATTGAAAGGGCAGAATGTGAGCATATTTTTATTCACAGAACAAGAAGGAATGATTGATGCGTATGGTGTTCATCCTACATGGTGGCATTGAGGGATTGTCAAAGTGAAAGACATTATCAATTCAAAACATAAAATACAGAAATATGAGCAAAGAAAACTCATTCATCGTATTCTCGGGTACCAGCACGAGATACTTGGCAGAGAAAATCTGTAGTAGTTTAGGTTGTCCTTTAGGTAATCTGGAGGTGACAAGATTTTCGGATGGTGAATTTGCCGTGTATTATGAGGAGTCGATTCGTGGTCGCGACGTATTCCTTGTGCAAAGCACTTTCCCCAATTCAGACAACCTCATGGAGTTGCTTCTAATGATTGATGCAGCCAAAAGAGCATCAGCACGACAGATAAATGCCGTTATACCTTATTTTGGCTGGGCGCGTCAGGATCGGAAAGACAAACCCCGTGTCAGCATCGGGGCAAAGCTCATCGCCGACCTCTTGGCTGCGGCAGGCATCGACCGCCTTATTACGATGGATTTGCATGCCGACCAGATACAGGGTTTCTTTAATGTGCCGGTAGACCACCTCTATGCTTCCGGTGTGATTTTGCCATACCTGCAAAGCCTCAAACTTGATGATATGGTCATTGCCTCTCCTGATGTTGGAGGTTCCAAACGTGCTAACACTTATGCCAAATATCTCGGCTGTCCTTTAGTATTGTGCAACAAGACACGGGCGAAAGCCAACGTTGTTGATGGAATGCAAATTATTGGAGACGTCAAAGACAAGAATGTTATCATTGTAGACGATATGGTCGACACTGCCGGAACTATCACCAAGGCTGCTGATGTAATGAAGGCTGCCGGTGCAAAGAGCGTCCGTGCTTGTGCTTCCCACTGTGTGATGAGTGGCCCCGCCAACGAAAGGGTGCAGGATTCTGCCATAGAAGAAATCGTCTTCACCGATTCCATTCCCTATTCACACCGTTGTGCAAAGGTTAAACAACTGTCAGTGGCAGACATGTTTGCAGAGACAATCAAGCGAGTGGTTAATAACCAGAGCATCAGTTCTCAGTATCTCACATAGGTTGCTTACAATATCAGATAAAAGGGACTTGTTTTATCAAATAGAACAAGTCCCTTCTTTTATCCCCAATCGGCCATTTGCGACCATATTTCTTTCGTTTGAAAGTTGAGTAGATGGGGGTGCTTTGTCAAAAATACAATGGACTATGCTGATGAAAAACAGCAGAGAAGATGCTAACCTTCGGATGAAATTAAGCGGGACGTAGCATAATTAGAAGGAAAAGGAGGTCTAAGCAGTCTGGCGGTCGACTGGAATTTATTGTTTTACGACGATGCGGTAATGCTCAAGTATATTTTATTATGATGTTCAGAGGTTTTGTACCAATGCTTGGTACTCACGCTACCAAGCATTGGTACAAGGTCTACCAGTCGTTGGTACGGATGATGCCAATGCCTGGTATCAATTCAATACCGTAGTGTCCTCATGAATATCTGTGCTGCGTACTGAGATTAGTTGGCAGCTTTTATTGGTAGATTTACTATAAACCTGAATTCGGGATAAGAAACTTGTAATAAGAGTTGGTAATCTCGCTGTTATTTTGTATTTTTATAGTTGTAAATCAAAAAGTTACAAACAACAGACGATGATTACCAAAGACAAAGTTACACCCCAATTCAGTCATTAAAGACCAAGCTGATTTTGTTCGATTGCCTGTCGGTTTTGCCGCAGGCGTAGCGGCTACGCCTTCGGCAAAACCGACAGACACGGGATATTTCGGACAGACACAGGGTCCGTCCGCCAAGAAAAAGGCTCCTCGCCAGAGTCCCTGAACTTGGGCACTTGCAGGCAAAGGGCATGATGTTGGGTTAATCCAA
>JAXFLJ010000027.1:0-17671 GCA_034183335.1 Prevotella sp. | reverse complement strand
ACCGTTCGTACTGCAATACAAAGGCGAAAAAGCATCATCAAAATGCTGCCGGTTAATCTTATGACCAAGCTGGAAAAGGGGATGCTGATGATTGAGCATATCCTCCAAGGAAGAGAATAATGAGAGCTGTCTGGATGTACGGTTTAACATAAATATCTGCAAGATTTATAATGTAAAGATACGAAATCTTGCAGATATAAGCAAATAAATTACAGCATAATATATTGTAAAACAAAAACTTATTGGGTATTTAAGGAACAACTACATAGCACTTCTGCATGCCCTGTCATAGTACCGTTGGTTGGTAGCCTTCGTACCAAACACTGGTATGCTCCGTACCAACCGTTGGTACTGCGTGTACCAATAGCTGGTATCAATCAATTCTACACTGTATCAACTTCATAAATATATGCTGTCACCAGGTCGCTAATCATTGTTTTCCGAAAGAAACGAGCCTGTGTTAAAAGGAGTCAAGATACACTTCTCGCTTTTTCAAATTCATTGAACTCACTTTTAACGTTAGGAAAAAGATAACGGAAAAGTCAATATTATCACACTAAAGTGCAAATTGCCCCGAAAGACATACTATACAACCTTTATTATTCGGGTAATGCTGAATCTTTGAAGAACAAAGAGTTTATGTCAAACAAAACATCCGCATCAATAAAAAAAGCCGAATATCAAAGCTTTACAGATGAAATATCAATCAAACCGTTAACAATAGCATAGATTGTTAATCCAGCCGGACTGTGTATCTGTAATTTTCTCGCAATATTACGACGATGGGTTATTACAGTATTAGTACTGATATAAAGGTGTTCTGCGATTTCTTTATTGGTCATTCCCTGCACCACAGCCACAATTACATCTCTTTCTCTGTCACTTAGCATCTCATTGGTGTCGGCATTTTGATAAATCATGTTAGATATCTTTGTAGAAATATCCCGTTGTTTCGATTTCTTTTCCAAATGCCGGATGGCTGGTATAAAGATGTAGTCTTCAACTTCTGCATGCTGTGCCAGCCACTCCTCATTATTGTAAAGATTAAATAATGTAGAAGTCAGCTGATTATTCCTCAATCCGTCTGAAGGAAGATACTTAATAATAATACTTTTCAGTTCACGCAATTTCTGTCCGGTAGAACTGTGATGTTTCGAGAAATAGTCGATGTCGTAATCATCTCTGACCATACCCTCGAGCAACGACTCTACATAAGGAAATACCGTTTTTTCTTCGTACTGCATGTGTACGTGTATCGAGTGAGCATACTCATCATAAAGTTTGAGGATGAGCTTTGCCAAACTATTTCGTTCATCGAGTGCATTTTCAAGTTCCTTTCGAATTGTGGGTAGCTGGAACTGCAAATAATAGGAATGGCTTGCCCTAAGATATTGCATCAACGTAGGGATGGACAACTTGTCAATATTCTCCACGTTTCTGTAACCGTTCATTGTGAAGTTTATCACGGCAAGAAAAGTATAGGTATCAACTCCCTGTTCTTCGCATACTTCTCTCACAGTCTTGTCGCCAAAACCAAGACTGATGCCAAAACTTCCAAGGCTCTGCAACAGATTATAGTTTTCACGGATAAGCGATATCATCTTATCGTCGGACTCATACATTTTCAGGTTTTTCATTCCCTTGCCTCCATTTATATTTGGTGGATAGTGCCTGCAAAATAACAACTTTTTTTTCGATTATGCAAAACACGTATAAAAATAATTTCCACGAATAGTCCCGCAGTCTTTCTTACGGCCAATACAAAGGCAAAGTTTGGTGTGGGTTGGTAAGGTTATAGACTTGTCGTTTCGTAATCATACCTATCGGCTCATTGGAAGATTAATGGGGAGCAAAGAATCTTCCGATGAACCCAGGGTATAGCTTAATTTGCATATATAACAAAACAAGATAGAGATTTCGGATATCCGAAATCTCTATCTTGTTTGCGGTGCGTACGGGACTCGAACCCGTGACCTCCTGCGTGACAGGCAGGCATTCTAACCGGACTGAACTAACGCACCGTAACTGTTTTGCGGTTGCAAAGGTATGAATATTTTTTTTATCACCAAAACAAAAACGTACTTTTTTACAAAAAAAATTGCATAAGCACTACATCTCGGTACTGTTTCCCATCGTACAACCAATCTTTCAGTATCGAAACAGAATTAAATCCAACCTTCTGAAAGGTTCTGGACGATGCTTTGTGGGCAGCATCAATATATGCATAGAGTTGATGCAGATGTATACTATTAGCTGAATAATTGATGGCTTGCCGAAGGGCAGCTGTTGCATAACCTTTTCTTCTAAATTGTCGTTGAATGACAATACCAATTTCTGCGCGACGATGAGACGGGTCAAAATTCATGATATCAAGAAGGCCGACTAACTCTTGATTCTCGCTCTCAACAATTAATCTTACTTGTTTATCCACATAAATATCTCCGGAAGCATTGGCGATATAATCATGGAGCAGGTATCGAGAATAGGGTACATTGGTACTTCCAACATCCCATATATCTGAATCATTCTCTATCATGTACAACGCATCAAGGTCTTCCGGTTCCATTGCACGCAAACGAACCTTAACAGATAAGTTTCTTTCATCTAATGATTTCTTCATCTGTAATCAAAGTCTTAATTTCTGGATGGTAAATCGCCATCTTAATTTTTTTAAGAGGATTCTTGGCAAAGAAAGACAATATTGTTTTATAGTCAAATACACTTTTGTCATAAACAATAAACTTTTCTCTTCCATCTGAAAGCTGACTCATGAAAGCGTGGTGACCTTTCTCCAAGAGTTCCTGATTCAGTTCCTTCAACACAAACGAAATACCTTTCTTAGTTGCCAACATCTTACATTCCTCAAGAACAGATGGATGAACAATGAAGATATAGTCGGGGTCTCGATGCCATCGCTGGGCTGAAAAGCCCAACATCTTCCTTATATTATTAGTCTGAACACGCATCAATACCACTAACGCCTTAAAGAAGATGGCTGTCTGTATAGGCCACGTTATCCATTGATATGCATTCTTGTAATGTTTTTTGAAGAAAATGAACATTGCCTTATAGAAAACGTGCACATATTTGAAAGAAGACTTCTCTGTACTTTCACCTTTATAATGCAAGATGGTTTCCGGAACGTACCAGTTTTCATAACCTCCCTGAAGGACACGATAAGATAAATCAATGTCTTCTCCGTACATAAAAAAGTTCTCATCTAACAGTCCCACCTTGTCCAATGTTTCCTTTCGAAGCATGCAGAAAGCACCACTGACAACCTCTATCTGTGCAGGACTTTCCCAAGGAAGATAGCTCATATAGTAACGAGCAAACCGTTTGCTCAAAGGAAACCTCTCACATAAGCCACACATCTTGTAGAATGCGACCATAGGTGTAGGTATTCCTCTTCTTGATTCCATAGCCTTTTCTCCGTTGCTCTTCAACATTTTCACACCAACCCCACCTGCTTTAGGATGCTGTTCCAAAAAGCAGAGAACTCTCTTAAGTGTATCCTCTCCCACAATAGTGTCGGGATTGAGCAACAAAACATACTCACCCGAACATTGTTTGATGGCACGATTATTAGCTCGGGCAAAACCAAGATTGTGGTTTGACTCTATAAAACGAACTTCCGGAAAATGCGGTTTCAAATATTCCACACTTCCATCTTTAGAATGATTGTCTACGACATAGACTTCAGCATCAATTCCATTGAGAGCTTTTCTAACACTGTCAAGACACTGCCATAAATAGTGTTTGACATTATAGTTAACGATAATGACGGATAATTTCACTTTTCCAAATCAGTTTGGCTTCTCCGATAAGAAGGATAAATAAAACATGTAGTTAACATCAGAATGATTGCCATATAGCCAAATGCAACATTGACAAAGAGATAATACAAGACCGTATTCATAAGCAAAGGAAGAAACAACAGTAAGTTTCTTGTACTTCCCCAAAACAGCAGTGCACGTTCCTTTTCATTTCTTAAGCGAAGCACAACACATTTCAGCTTGAAAAGCTTCAAAGCAAGTGGTATCGCTATAATAGTAAGCAACTGCATAAGAGCAAGAAGGCAAAACTCCAGCATCTCCTCGCCTACGCAAGCACCTTCCATTATCGTGTTGGTTTCAAACAATACGACAAAAACCATTGCCAATGTCATGAGAGCAATGTACTCAATGCGCAAAATATTACTTACGCGTTTAATTTTTTCATCCATATCATCAGTCTTTCAGCCTTGTACGGTTAAGCAAGGCTCTACCCAAAGTCACCTCGTCTGTATATTCCAATTCATCCCCAACAGAGATTCCCCTGGCAATGACACTTACGACAACATTCTTTGCTTCGAGTCTACGAGAAATAAAGAAATTAGTAGTATCTCCCTCCATCGTACTACTCAAAGCCAAAATCACCTCTTTTATCTCTCCCTCTTCTATACGGCCAACGAGTGAATCTATTTCAAGATCCGCCGGACCAATTCCGTCCATAGGAGAAATTACTCCACCCAAAACGTGATAAAGGCCATTATACTGCTGAGTATTCTCTATTGCCATAACATCCTGTACATTCTCAACAACACAAATTCTCGAAGCATCACGATGACGATCGGAACATATCGGGCATATCTCCGTATCACTGAGATTATGACATATTCTGCAATATTTAATATCCTTCTTCACCGTATCAATCGCTTTCACAAACTGTTCGACAAAATCATTATCTTGTCGTAATAGATGAAGAACAAGGCGCAAAGAAGTTTTGCGCCCTATCCCCGGCAATTTAGAGAACTCTCCGACTGCCTTTTCAAGCAAAATAGACGGAAGCGGTCTGTCCATTAATCATCAAAGAGGTAAATACCCACACCTATTCTAAGACCTACCGTTGAGTAATCTTTGTGCCGACGGAAAGACTGGTCATAATAGACAGAAGGTTCGACCGTGACGGAACGGTTGATGAAAAATGCATACCCAATTTCCACACCGGGCATCAGGTCATTATAATTATGGTTGGCATGAAGCCATTTCAGATTTGCACCGAGAAACAATCCGTTTTGCACAATGTAATAACGTGCACCTGCGCCAAGTGTAAAGTGGTCGGCAACGGCATCATTTCCATTGTGTTCATAAGAAAGCATGCCCAGAAGCATCAAATCGTCTGCAAAAAAGTAACCGCCCTTAGCCTCCAAGCCCAAGTTCAATCCATCTGTACCTTTATAGTTCAAATCCAAACCTGAGAGCGAAGCTCCCACGTATCCCTTTCCCTCCTGAAACTGAGCTAAAGAAGGCATTGCCATCATCACCGCTGCTGCAAGAATAAATACTTTTTTAAGTCTCATATCAATATCTTTTTAATTAAGAACAACCATTCGTTTCAGCTTGTTTTCCCAAAATCGAATGTGGTGCAAAAGTACATATTATATTTGACAAAACGAAAATTATTGATAACTTTGCAGCAAATAAACAAACGATGAAACTCCTGTACACCTTTTTGTTCTCTCTGTTTTTCACACTTTCCGGATATACCCAAGACATGACTGTACCTATTCCCAAGCACGAGGTTCGTGCGGTATGGCTCACGACAATTGGCGGCTTGGACTGGCCTCATTCTTACTATCCGGAGGCTCAGAAGCGACAGCTCTGCACCATTCTCGATAAACTACAAAAAGCCAATATTAACACGATATTGCTTCAGGTGCGCATCCGTGCCACAACCATTTATCCTTCGGTTTACGAGCCTTTCGATGCATGTATGACAGGGCGAGCAGGAAAGTCACAGAGCTACGACCCCCTACAATTTGCCATCGAAGAATGTCACCGCAGGGGGATGGAAATCCATGCGTGGGTTGTGACCATTCCTATCGGGAAATGGAACGGTGTCGGCTGCAAACAGCTGCGCAGTCGCTATCCAAGCTTGGTGAAAAAGATTGGCGACGAGGGATTCATGAATCCTGAAAGCTATCAGACAGCGGAGTATCTGGCCGACATATGCGGGGAAATTACAGACCGCTATGATGTTGACGGCATTCACCTCGATTACATACGCTACCCGGAAATCTGGAAGATGAACACCAGCCGTCAGCAGGGACGAGAAAATATAACCCGAATCGTAAGAGCGATACATAAGAGGGTCAAGACAACAAAACCCTGGGTGAAACTAAGCTGCTCTCCCATTGGCAAATCAGACGACCTGTCACGTTATTCGAGCAATGGATGGAATGCCTACACACGTGTCTGTCAAGATGCGCAAGGATGGCTTCAGCAGGGACTGATGGATCAGCTCTACCCGATGATGTATTTCAAGGACAACCATTTCTTTCCATTTGCCATCGACTGGTCTGAGAATGCCCATGGCCGCACCATCGTTCCGGGTCTCGGCATATACTTCCTGTCACCGGCGGAAGGGAAGTGGCAACTCGAAGATATTACCCGACAAATGCACGTTTCTCGCTCCCTGGGTATGGGTCAGGCTTTCTTCCGCAGTCGTTTTCTTACAGACGACACCAAAGGTATTTATTCTTTCACGGCTAACGACTTCAATCGCTATCCTGCCCTCGTGCCGCCGATGACATGGCAGTCGAGGTTCACTCCTCCCCCGCCCTTCGGTCTGCAGACGACAAAGTCAGGCGTACAGACCACGATAAGCTGGCATGCACCCGATGCAGCAGAGCCTCTATATTATAATGTATATGCCGCCAACACCTGTCCCGTCAATACCGATGATGTCCGCAATTTGGTGGCCACCCGGCTAACAGGCTGTTCTCTGTCGCTGTCTGCGACAACACAAGGACAAGAACACTATTATGCCGTTACGACCATGAATCGATACGGCAACGAAAGCAAGGCAATACAAAGCCATGAGCCACAGATGAGAGCACATTCTTATTCCACGATATACATCAATCGCAACCGCACACTCACACTGCCAAAGAAAGATAGCGTGACAGATGCGGACCATATTGTATTTGAGACCCTCTCTGGCATCATCGTCGCCACACGCCCTTACACAGACCGCCCTATCGACATACACCACCTCACAGACGGTGTCTACGTCATACGCTCCGTCAACCGGAAAGGTGTCACCCACAGGCTGGGCTATTTCTTCAAAAAGACGCAAGAGGGAAATACGCACTAAGAAATAATATGCTCTCACCGACCGTATTGACAAACCGCCCATATCCCACACTCCCACTATTTATGCACAAGAGTCATACTCTCTTGTACACATCTGGCAAAGACATGTTCATTCAGAAATCATTGTGACCTCAATGCGTCGGTTTTGTCGCAACATGTCCTGTGCTACACGACGCACATCATCGGCCGTAACACCATCGAGCATGCGTTCGAAGCCTGTGTCATAGTCAATTCCGTGTCTGATATCTTGATAAATAACATGCATCCAATAGGCATTGTCGAGCACATTCTGTCCATGTGTCTTCAGCAAAAAATTTTTCGCCTTTTCCATTGAAGCAGACAAAGGGCCTTCCTTTGCCACATGTTCTATCTGACGGTATATCACTGGTATCAACTCATCGTATTTCGCCGTATCGGTACGAAAACTTATCTTCAGCATGGCATTGGGCTTGCTGGTACGCTCGAGCGCATAACTCACGCTAACGCCGTAAGTGCCTCCCTTGGCCTCACGTACCGAGTCAGTGTAGGCAACTGAAAGCACGCGTTTCAACAAATCGAGAGCAAGATCTGTCTTTGGAGTGAAAGGCTCATCAAAAGTATAATAGATGGTGACGAGTGCCGACGGCGTATTGGTCTTCTTCCTGAACACATGCGTCTCGTTGACATCCCTCACCTGAGGTTGTGTTTGGGCAAAGGTCTCACTCTTGTTAAAAGAAGGTAGCGAAGCCACATAGCGACAGAGCAATGGACGCAGCGTGTCAAGGTCAACGTTGCCCACAAGCACCATCCTAAATCCCGATGCATCGCTGAAACGCTCACGGTATATTTGCAGCACACGGTCATAATTCACCTTATCGAGCATCTCTCGTTTCATGGGCTGCATGCGTGGGTGGTTGCCGTAGAGGATGCTGACGGTTGAGTCGTTGTAGTCTACCTGTGGGCTGGCATTGCGGTTAGTAAGAAACGACCGCATGCGATTTATCTCTCCGGCAAACGCCTGCTCGTCGCGGCGAGGCTGCGTGAAGTAAAGAAATGTCAGCTGCAACATCGTCTCCAAATCCCTCGGAGAAGACTTTCCGTTCATACCCTGTGTCTCATTGCCGACATAGGGTGTAACGCTGACCGCTTTAGAAGCAAGCATCTTGTTCAGGGCAAGTTCGCCGAAACGACCCACACCAGCCTTCTTGACACCTCCCGAAAGGAAAGCAAAGTTGGGAACATCATCGTCAGGATAGAGCGATGTTCCCCCCTCACCGAAGAAACTCATCATCACTTGGTCTTTGCTGAGGTCGGTCGGTTTCACATACACTTTCACGCCATTGCTCAGCGTCAGTTCCCTCGTGCCATATTTGTAGTCGCGCTCTGCAACGATGCTGCCGGGTTGCGGCAACTCCGTCATCAGGTCTTCTGCAATGTTCTCTTCTTGATAAGGCTCATATTCTCGTGCCTGCGCCTCAAGCACCCACCTTTCAAACTCATCGTTGTCAGGCAGCACGAATCCAGGCTTGTCGGGAGCATAGACAACCAGCACTTGATTGCGGTCGGAAATCAGTTCCTTCACACTGGCATTCACATCGTTAAGCGTTACCTCACGTTCAAACCTGCGCATAAGTTGCAAACTCTCTTCAGCCGTTAGCAAAGGTTCCGAAGCAAGGAAATGTCTCACGGCCTTGCCTGCAAAATAGGAATTGCGACGATCATTGCGTTCTGCAAACATGCGCTCGGCAGACTTGGCCTGTACGGCTTTGGCACGTTGCAGTTCGGCCTCCGTAAACCCATATCTGCGTGCCTGCTCTGCAACGGCAATCACGGCATCAAACGAACCACGCACATTTTCCTGCCGACAACCGAACGTGAGTGAGAAAGCGTCTTTCGTACGAGAGACAAGAAACTGCCCACTGTGTGCCGAAGCACTTAGACACGGCGGCACGACCATATGCTGTAATTCTGCAAAGCGACCGTTGAGCATCTCCAAGATAAGTCTTTCCACATAGCCATCCTTCTGATATTGCACCTTGTTCTTTTCCAAGTCGGGCGTGACTTCCCGCTTCATATACAAGTGAGCCAACATGATGGGTTGCTCACTGTCCTTGTCTACGGCAACTATCATCTTCTCGTTGTCTCCTACGGGATAATAGATTCTCTCGGCAGCATGTTTCGGCTTCGAAATAGAACCAAACAACCTCTTGATATGCCTTTCGACTGCATCCACATCAATGTCACCAACGACAATGATCGCCTGAAGATCAGGCCGATACCATTTATAATAATAGTCACGCAAGGCATCATGAGGAAAACTCCTGACAATGTCCATAGAGCCAATGGGCAGGCAATCTTCGTATTTCGTTCCCCGATAAACGGTTGGCAACACACGCTCCATCATGCGCTGTACTGCTCTTGCAGAACTGCGACTGCGCCATTCTTCCTGTATCACGCCCCGTTCCTTATCTATTTCCTTCCCTTCAAGCAAGAGCGAATTGCTCCAGTCATGCAGTATCAGCATACAAGAATCGATGACTCCCTGCCGTTTTACCGGCACGGAAGATATGTTGTACACCGTCTGGTCGACACTAGTGTATGCGTTGAGATTTGCTCCAAACTTCACACCGATGGTTTCACACCACGGAACAATGCCCGGCGAACGACCTTTCCCCGTGAAATGTTTCGTGCCGTTAAAGGCCATATGTTCCAAGAAATGTGCTAACCCACGCTGACGAGATTCTTCGAGGATACTTCCCACACGCTGGGCTATATAGAAGTCGGCCAGTCCGGGTTCTTTGGCGTGATGGCGGATATAATAGGTAAGTCCATTTCCGAGCTTTCCAGTCCGATAAGCGGCATCTTGTCCGACCGTCTCTTGTGCCAAGGCTGTGAGCGGGAAAGTAAGAATGAACGATAAGAATATTGCAAATACTTTATTCATAACATTTATGTTTACATTAATATTGATAATAGAAAAAAGCTGTCGTAGTCATATTGGTGAGTTAATCAACGGATGATTGGTTATCCGGCTAAAACGTGCATCCGACAGAGAGTTGCAAGGTTGTCCTTCCACGGCCTTCCATCCATTCGTTGGATTCATTGCAGCGGCGATGTTGAAAATCACCCTTGATATAGGTCTTAAGGCGTGTGCGTGGAAAGACGAATGCGTATTTCACGGCAGTATTCACGGTGTATTGCGGTGCTGTGAGATAGGTGTATTCCCTATACAGGTATGTTTCCATGACAGGTGGAGGATTTTGTTTGTCAGACGGTTTGACGAAAGTACCGTCTTCAAAGGGCTTTCCACTACCTTTGCCATAAGAGAAGCCAAGGGTGAGCGTAAGGAGGCTTTTTCTGAAGAACAAGTTACGTTCGCCCTGCACATAGCCCTGTGTGGTTGTCAGGTCTTGCAAGCGATAATAGGGATAGACATACGATTTTTGCTCACGGCGGCGCAGGTTCACTCCTGCATGCCAGCTCCATGTCGGTGTTAGGCCGCGCATACCGAAGTGTCCGTCATAAGACACCGACATATTTGTCCAGAGCTTATTGGACAGCTTTACAGGGGCGTAATATTCGTAGTAATATGCCGATGTGGTTTCTTCTTTCCTGATACGGTAACTGTTGCTGAAGTTTCTGAGGTTTTCAATGTCTACAGACAGGCCAAGGCTGTGTGAATGTTTCTCATCGGGACGAAAGGTTATACGGCTGTCAAGGGCGTATAGTCTGCTGTCATGCTGGTTGTAGGATATGGTGTAGGAAGACTTCTTGCCGTAATATCCCTCACGCAACTGATAAGAAAAGTCTTGATAAAGGGTCAGTCGGGGCGAAATATTAACGCCCAGCTGTACTCCCAGTCCCACGTATTCGGAGAAGAAGGGCATCTCTCTGTTTTTGTCGGTATATCCGCTTTCACCAAAGGTTTCTATCTTGCCGACGAATGCACCGTAGTCGATGAACGATTTGTAGACTTTATCTGCATTGCCATAGATACTGAAATCAAGGCTCTCAGTATTGCGACGGTAAAAAAAGTTGGTTCCCAGCTGCAACACGCTGCCGAGTGGCACATAGACCCCTGCCGTTACCGTCATGTCAAGCAGGCTGTTCTTGTGGCGCAGGTCTTTGTATTTGGCATAGTCGGCTGCGGTATAGTCTATCTTTACGCCAACGGCCACACCCCGATACAGGTCTCCGCCCACCGCTCCCACGAGCCGGTAGGTATTGAGCCGTTTATTCCCCACATTTGTCAGCGAATCTTCCACGATTCCAAAAGGCATTCTGGAGGGATTGACAAAAGCCGATCCTGCCATGCGCCGACCTTGCCTATTGCCGTAGCTCATGTGACCATACAATACCATCCGACTGTTCAGCCGATAGAACGATTCTATTCCGGCATCAACCGACAGCATCACCGGGGCTTCGTTGTAGTTCACAAAGCCTCCCTTTCCGCTGGTTAATATGATGCGCCCATCTGACAGCCGCATATTGCCGAGCCGTGTAAGGGCGGCCGCATTCTGCCCCGTGAGCCATGCGTCCGACTGCCTGAGATACTGAAAGTCTTTATGCAACAAACTGTCTGTTTGTGCCGCAACAAAACCTGTCGACACAAACAGGAAAAAACAGGATAATATACTTTTGAACATTACCTATTATATTATCGTTAAACCTCGATTGATCATTATAGACCGTAACGCTTTCGTTTGAAAAAGACGACAGACAAGACACCTTGTTTCATCGCCTTATTCAGCCCCATCCAAAAGAAGTTTTTGAGCCTTCTCCCAAGAGCAATATTGCAATTGTCAGAAAGCAATATTGCAATTGCCAAAAAGCAATATTGCTTTCTGGCGAATACTATATTGCTTTTCAGAACAGGGTTGTAAATAGTCATTTGAAGAGCAACCAACCGTTGCATGAAATCCGTTAAAATTCATCCATAAAGCACGCTTATGCCCACTTTTGGCATTATGTGACAATGCGGCAAAGGATGCTCTGTTCAACCTCTGCCGCACCTTGTCACACGTTGTTACTCTCCGCGGAGAGAACACTTCAGTCTCTCGTGGAAATCGTTGGTAGAATTATTGGTATCTTGGAAAATGATGTGCGCTCCTTTCTTCATGGAAGCCTCGGCATCAATTCCGCTTGGGTCGGTATTCGAAGCACCGAGCGTATAGTTGTAGACCAATTTACCTGCATTCTCTGCCAAAGCCTCGGTGGCCGCTTTGTCTACATTGCGGTAAAGCACATGTCCCTGTTTGCTGGTCAGCGTCACATATCCGGCATCAATGTCGGCTGTGAGCCGCTTCATGCTTTTATCTACCATTGCGGCATTCCACACCTCAACACCGTCCAGCACCCACTCGCGGGGCACTTTCACACAGGCAAAGACCACTGTCTGACCGTAACCGGGAATATACCACAAATTCTCCGCATTTTCTCCAAACTGAACAGGAGACTGCCCTGCCTTTGTCTGGAAAATATACACGGCAGGCGAAACCACACTGAACGGCCACGCATTGGCCTGTCCGTATTTCACGGTCTTCAGGTAATGAGACGTCGGTATTACGTCGGCCGGCGCAGGATAGTAGTTCGTGTTGTTGTAACTGCCGGCAGCTCCGTTCTCACCCGCACCGCCCACATAATTCGGGTCGTACATGCAGTAGTAGTCCTTGTTGGCATAGTTGATAGAATTAGAAACGGTCTTCGTATTGTCAATTGCTCCGTGCACGTTGACCACGACCTGCGAATAAGGTTGTATGACGAGTGAATTGGGGAAATACCATATTCCGTTTTGAGCAGGGATGAAATTCTCGTCTTCATAAACAAGCTTGCCGTCAACATACAGTTTGTCAGCCATTCCCTCAGCGTTATAAGGTGCAGCAATGGCAATACACAGATTGTTGAGCACAGCCACCTCTCCGCCGTTGTTGTAGAGAATGATGCACTTGTCAAACTGGAAGTTGCCCGAATTATCGTCCTTCATGACACCACCATTATAGATTTCCTTGATAATCACCTTGTCGGCATTGAAGTCGGCACGTGTAAAGGTAACATTCTTCACGGCAGCGGTCTGCAACGTATCCGTCTTGCCATCCTCATGCGTAATAATCATATTCCACGACTGGGCGGAAACATGGGTCAGCATTGCCACAAACGCAAATGCTATAAGTAAACTCTTTTTCATTTCTTCTTTTATTAATTATGTTGATGATATTCTTGTAGTTCTCTCTTGTCTGTTACTTGTTGAAAATCTTGAAACTCTTACCGGGTGTGCGCAGGATGTAGACACCCTTAGACAGTCTTCTCAAGTCAATCGTAGCCTGTCCGTCTGCCGAAGCCGTCACGCTGTCCACAACCTGACCGTCAATGCTATAGACCATGATGCGTGTACCAGCTTTCAGCCCGCTGAACTTCGCCTCGCCGAAAGCTAAGGTCGGAGCCACATCGGCATCAGACCCTACCGTAGGTTTCTCCACTGACACGACAGTAACCTTCTCCTTCACGAAATGATAGTCGGCCACCCCTTCCATATCAAACTTCAACATGTCGTTTCCGTTAGTCACGGCGAGCGTATCCCTGTCAAACGTGACCATCGGATTCTCCGTAAGTGCAAACTTACTCTCGCTTCCGTCGTCCAGTGAGACGACCAGATAATGTACCTCGACCATCGTCTCTCCCTGAGCATACAAGCCCGAAGGTAAAAGGCAGGCAAGAAGCACAAGCATCGTGTAAAACTTCTTTTTCATACTTTCTTCTAATTAATTAAATAATACTTTGGGTTATACATATTTTATTATACTAACAAGACTAAGGACAGGACAGCAACCGAAACGAATTACTCACCAAGGTTGTCTATCTCCATGCCTTCTTCTATCTCATCGTCTTTTCTTTGAAAGTGTAAGTTTCATTTCAACTACATTGATGCTGTCCGGCGCAATGACAATCTGACTCTTTACACCATTATATATATAGCGATAATCGTCGGCTACCAATACTCTCGATGCCATCGCCTCGTAAACTCCGGGTGGAACACGGAAATGGGCAACCCCAGAGGCATCGGTGGAATCGACAAAGACAGATGTCGATGCATCCCGCATCTCAACACGCATTCCCGGATGGGGATACATTTCATGGCCGGAAGATACAAGCCGTATCTTGACGTCATACACCTCTATGCCGTCGTCGTAACTGCACGCCGTCAGCAAACCAAACAAGAGGCACAATAATAGAAATGCTTTCTTCATCGTCATATATTATATTTTCAGCCTTAATGACATACCATAATAGAATCTGGGAATATAGCCGCTGCCAAACAGAGAGGCCTTCAACCCTGTCTGTGACGACTTCACGTGTCCGAAGTTATTGAAGAAGTTGTTGGCATAGAATGAAACCGAAACATGTCTGCCAATTTCTTTCGTTACACTGAAGTTGACGGAAAAATACCTCGACAGGCTCTCCGGATTCATGATATAGGCATAGTTACTCTTCACCACAAGCCTTGCCAACTGATTGTAAAGAGCCTGGTCATGCTCTTTTGCCCAAGCAAACTTTTCCGCAAAGGGTATCAATTCATTGGGATTGTCCCAAGTAGAATAGTATTCAGGATAGACTGCCACGTACTTATCACGCACATCCCGGCTATACGGCAAGCCAAAATAGTCTTTCACGTTTTCAAGCACAATGCCCCGGGTACCGTTCTTCTTTTCACTGACAGGCTGGCTGAAGTTGTAAAGCGAGGCCTCAAGACGCATGGACACAATCATCCGTATCTTGGGAATATGGGTTGTAAGCGTGGCATTCAAATTCACTTCTTTGCTCACATGGCCGTTGGCTATGGTAGAAGAAGACACTGTTCCTGTAGATGTAGAAGAAGAACCTATATAGTAGCCGACAAGCGGAAACGAGGCATGGGTCATACTTCCAACGCCAGAAAAACCACCCGCAATCAGAGAATAATCCACTCCTTTGTAATAATAGTAATTGCCGTCTAAGCGTAACGATGTTCTTATCGGTTTGATTTGTGCAAAATCCACTATCCACTCCAGGCCATAACGCTTAACGGGCGAGCCGTTGGTGAAAAGTCGGTTGGTATTATACGTATGGTGCGAGGTATAAGCCAACTCCATCGGCTCTTTCTTTCCGCTTGCATCATAAAGAGTAACCACACCGGTTTCCTGATTAACTTCATACCTGCGGTCTGCCGATGCCACTCCGCTATTTTCGATGGCCGATTGCGAAGTCATTTTATACTCGAATGGCGTAAAGCGGTAAACAGACATATAAGGGTTCTTGGTTTCATGATAAAATCCCGAAACGGCAACCTTGGTTCCTCCGATGTTGGCTTCAATGCCAATATCCGTCTGGTTAGTGTACATCCACTTTAAGTTGGCATTATAGATAGCTTTCGACGGATAAGTATAGTAGGCGTAATAGGCACGGTTGTCCACGGTGCTTCCCGGCGTGAAGGAAAGAATATCCGAATAAGTGGGCGACGGATAAAGCACTTGAAAAGAAGGGAGCTTCACAGACTTTCCCCATCCGGCGTGAATACTCAAGTCACGTACAAATGCCTTGCGGTGCTTCCAAAAAGTATATTGAATGTTGAAGCGGGGAGAAAGGCTTGACACATTACCGTAGTCCGAACCATTAATCAGCGTGACGTCATCACGCAAACCGACTGTCAACAGAAACGAAGACAGCCTGCCAACAGGAATCGTAACCTTATTCTCTGCATAAAGGGCAAGGTTGTTGACCCAAGGCAGCTCATCGTAACGGTATTCTCTCCATGTCGGCGCATAGCGCATATCTTCGTAATAAGTGCCCCGTCCGTTATTTCCGTAAACGCTGTATTCCGCACCGAGCAACAACTTGTTAACAGTTCTGCCAAACCGCCTTGTCCAATCTACTTTCATCTTTACGGAATAACTAACGGGCTTCTGGTCACCAAAGCGGCGGACATACCAGTAACCGATAGGGCCGAGAATGATGTTTGCCGAAGGATTCGTGTCATAATCATAAGCGATGAAATAGCCTTCCTCACGTGTATGTATATAAGGTTGCGCCGATGCACTGCTGGCATTGCTGTAGTCTTCTGAAAATTTGTCTTGGTAAGAGAATGTTCCCTTGAGCGAGAGATTCGTAATCCACGGTTTGTTCAGCAACCAGTTCAGTTCCAAGTTTCCCCGCAACACGTTATCCCTTACTTTTGCATACGATTTCAGCGTATTGTCCGGGTCGGCATCCGAAGTATATCCGCCCACATTGCCGCTGACACCGATATTCAGGGTGAGCGGCATCTGCCTGCGCATCCATGTATTCGTGTATCGAACGGAGAGAATATTTCGTTGATAGGCCGTATGCGGGGAGGCCGCATCAGAAAACGAACGCGCGTGTTCGAGTGAAGCATTCAACACACCACGGTTACGGCCAAGCTCAAAACCTTTGTTCAATACCACTTGCCTTGTGTGTTGATTGATTTTCCCTTCCACGATGAAAGGCGATTTACCTCTCCTTGTGTTGATTCTTACGACACCGTTGCTCAAGTCTCCATATTCCACGGAGGGGATACCCGTAACGACTTCCACACTCTCTATGTCAGACGAGCTCAGGTTGCGTGTGCTGGCAGCCATCGTCTCGCCCATGATTCCGTTGTTGCTCACTCGCATGCCATCCACTTCTATAGCCGTACCAAACGAGGGATTGCCCTTCTCCGAACCGCTGCTGCGCAGGGCGATGCGTGCATCGTTCATCAACGTAGAGTTCACGGTCTTTCCTCCAGGCAGCAAGGTTGATATTTCATTGATGTTCAATATCTGTTGATTGTCGAGCGTCAGCCGGTCTATGGTATATGACGTGGTTGGTTCGTCCATCTTGCGTTTTGCCACCACTTCCACTTCATCGAGTTTCAGGTTGTCTTCCTTGAGTTTGATTTTCAGTTTCCCCATTCCGCCCGACACGTTTACCGACACAACTTTGCGTGCATATCCCAGGCATTGTATGGTAATGGCCACAGTTCCCGGGAGTACATGACGAATCATGAAATCGCCCTTTTCGTCGGTGGTAGCCCATAGTCCGTGTTCTTTCATCAGAACCGAGGCAAACTCTACCGGCTTTCCGCTTTCATCGTCCACCACTTTGCCGGCAACTATGATTCCCTGCGCATGCGAGAGGGTTACAATGGCAATTAGCAGAAGGCAAACGAATATCCTCATTACTACATTTAGTTTCCTGTTCATAAAGCGCAGCAAAATTACAATGTCGCCCGACATTACGCAATACCTAAAAAGAGCGATTTTACCATCGCCATTCCCTTAAGCACATCCCCATTTTTATGTGTTCCTCTGTCACAACAGTACAAAAAGCATCTCTGTCAAACCAGAGAAATGCTTAAGGGGTACAGACGGACATAGTTTTCGGACAGACACAGGGTCTGTCCCTACAAAGGCAAATAATGTTATGATATAATGGTACGAATTGCGGACAGACCCGCGGGTCTGTCCGCAATTCCTAAAAAACGCAAATACTGTGTCTGTACGTTCTTTCCTCCGTGTCTGTCC
>JAXFLJ010000026.1:0-8862 GCA_034183335.1 Prevotella sp. | reverse complement strand
AAAGAAAAAATTATCCCAATTCGGTCATTAGAGATCGTACTGATTATGTTCGTATGTCAAGCAGATTGTCTGCCGCTTTTGCCAAAGGCGTAGCGGGCTACGCCGAGGAAGAACGGCAGAGAAGATGCCGGCAATCGACCGAAATCAGTCGGTAAGCATCATTCTTAGTGGGAAATGTAGTGTTGGCGGCCTAATGACCGATTTGGGATTATTAGTCAGGAAAGGAAGCCTTAGCGGTTTCATGACCAGCTGGACTTGAAGCATTTCCCTTTCCTAAGGGTGGCCGACTATCAGAAAATTCGGTGCTGGTGCAGGCTTCAAGACCGTGGGAAAACATCCAAGTTAAAGAGAACCGTTACCCAAAAACACCCTGTCATTAGATACAAACAAGTTAGCAGAATATAGACTGAGTGAAAGTTCCAATTGTAATAATGAAAATAAATTTTAAGTGCAAGATGAAGCAGATCATAGCTATTTTACTTTTAATGATTCCCTTTTGTGCCAATGCACAGGATGAATATTATCATGGCATTGTTATAGACAAAGACACCAAGGAGAATATTCCGTATGCAAACGTGAGTCTTTTGGAAAAGCAAGACTCCTCTGTCGCCGTAGGCTGTACGACCGACAGCCTCGGAAAATTCTTCGTTCCGGTATCGAAAGAGGAGAACCGCTTGCTGAAAGTAAGTTGCGTCGGCTACAAGGCACAATGCGTACTTCCGGCAGAAAACATGATAGTTATGCTTGAGAGAGACGAGAAGCAGATTGGCGAGGTTGTCATTAAAAGCCACCGTCCCGTGTACAGGATGATGGGCGGTTCGCTCATCTCCACCATTGAAAACACGGCACTCAGCCGGTTGGGGACGGCTAAGGACGTGTTGGCGCAACTGCCGTTTATCACCGCATCGGGCGAAACGATTGGGGTCATCGGGCGTGGAGCACCACTGTTCTATATCAACGGGCGGAAGATGCGTGGCAATGAATTGCAGGAAATACAAAGCTACATGATCAAGGAGGTGAAGATAGACATGAATCCCGGTGCGAAATATCCGTCGGGAACAGGAGCGGTAATCCATATCACCACCCATCGCCCTCCAAACGACGGACTGGCCGGATATGTCACGGCCTACGGAAAACAGGCAGACTATTTCTCGCATTACGAAGGAACCAGCCTGAACTACAGGAAGGGAAATCTTGACGTTTTCTTTAATGGCTATTACGATTTTGCCAAGACAAAGGGCAGCAAAAGCGAGGATTTTTCATTTCCTTACAACAACAACGACTTCAGGCAAGGATGGAAGGGCTATACGAAACACACCGAACACAGCTATAAACTTGCAGGAGGGTTTAATTATTTGTTCTCCAAGGAACACTCCCTCGGCCTTCAATATGATTTCACGGACTCGCCCGACAGCAAGACATGGATACCACTTGACAACTATATCAACGACGGGATGAATGTAGAACGCTTCCGCTCTGACCTTGAAAACAAATCGAACTTTCATTCCCATTCCCTGTACCTTTATTATACCAACAAGTTCAATGACATGTGGTCGCTGAACGTGGATGCCACTTACCGTAAAGCGGAGGGCAATTCGCATAACATTACCATAGAGGACAGGAGGCCAACCGACAACATGGTGGAAACAAGGCAGGATGTGAACTCCGACCTTTATGCCGTCAAAGCCACGGTAACCAATCGTTTTAAGTTTGGTGAAATCAGCTGGGGAACGGAAGACACTTATACCAAGAGCTATGAGGAATATCTGATGAACCATGTGGAACTATCGCAGTTGATACCAAACAATCAAAGTGAATCCAGACAGACCAACCTCAGCGCATTCCTCACTTATCAAAATAGCTTCGGACGCTTGGGAATGCAAGCGGGAGTCCGTTATGAATACACCCTGTACGATTATTACAACAATGGCATCAAGCAGGAAGACGACAGCAAGACCTACGGGAACATCTTTCCGTCGCTTTCACTTTCCTGTCAATTCAGAAAGATGGCACTGTCACTCAACTATTCGGTTGATGTTTCAAGGCCGTCTTACAATATGCTGACCAACGGGGTGCAATACATCAATAGTTTTCTTTACCTGCAAGGAAATCCAACCCTCAAGAACAACTACAACCACAATATCTCTCTTATGGGAGCTTATCGTAATCTGCAATTCATGGTCACCTATTGTTACAGGGATAACTACCTGCTGCGTGGAACTTCCCTGATTCAGGGACGGCCTGTCATGACAGATTACTACGTGAACCACGACAAACACACCTTTCAGGCGATGCTGGTTTACTCTCCCGTCATATCTTTCTGGCGTCCGTCCTTTACGGTAGGTGTAAACGCGCAGCACCTGAACTACAACGGGAAGTCATACAGCGGCAAGCCTATAGGGGGATTTACTTGGAAAAACCTTTTGGCATTGCCCGACAAGTGGCAGATTGTCTGCAATGTTGACTGGTATTCATCTGGCAATTATGACATCTATGAGCGCAAGTCTGTTTGGTATGTAAACAGTTATGTAACCAAGGAATGGAAACAATGGCGATTTACCATGGGGGCGAACGATGTTTTTGGCACAAACAAAAAACACGTGATTCTTCGTGACGGCAATGTGATGAGGGTACAGCAGACAGAATCCACCGAGCAATGCGTATATATGACCGTACTATACAACATCAAGGCATTCAAGTCAAGATATAAAGGCAAGACCGCAGGACAAAGCGAAATCAAGCGGTTGTAAGCAAGGGCATGGCAAAAAGGCATCCCCTTGCATGACTCTTCGGTCTCAAGCTCCATCCGATTTGCAATGAGAAGGTAGATGGGCTTAACCTCATGATTGAACCCAATTCGGTCATTAGACCGTACTGATTATGTTCGAATGTCGAGCAGATTGTCTCCGCTTTTGCCAAAGGCGTAGCGGGCTACGCCGAGGAAGAACGGCAGAGAAGATGCCGGCAAGCGAACGAAATCAGTCGGTAAGCATCATTCTTAGTGGGAAATGTAGTGTTGGCGGTCTCATGAACGATTGGGGTTGAAGCGGGAGACATGGACAGGTCAAAAGTCTTTGGCATATAAAGCCTTCGTGGAGATTATCCCCAATCGGTCTAACGACCGATTGGGCTTTATGCCGAGCCGCCCCTTCCCCACTCCCAAACATTCACATAACACAATGCCCCACCGTCTTTACAGCCTGCAAACAAAAACCATAAAAAACACCAGCCACATTTGCAGTTATTGTATTTTATTTGTAAATTTGCGGAAAACATTAAATCAACACATATGGAAAAGAATAAGACACAAAAAGGAGACAATATTTATTATGAATTAGAAGATAAACCTTTCTGGGCAGCCTTTCTCAATTTGGCTCGACACAATGCCTACATTATAATCCATCACATCAACAAATCACTGGATTTACTGAAAGAAAGTGGTATTGAAGAAAACCCTATACTAAGCAAATTTGATTTTGTTCCAAAAGAAGGAGAAAAAACAAAAGCAAAGAGAAAAAGGGAGGAAGAGATATTACAGGAAAAGACAGAATACTGGGAAAAAATAGAAAGGGATCTCAACCGTAAAATGAGATACAGAGACTTGATCTTGAAACATTTTCCATTCATAAAGGCTGCTGCATACAGAGCTGTCATGAACGAAAACAAGTCAAGAAAAAGCTATGAAAAGATGGACAATGCCACCATGTTAGAGAAAGCATCATCTTATGAGAATGTTAAGTCACTTATAACTAAGTTCTTAATCATACTTAAAGATCTGCGAAATTACTACTCTCATCACAAGCATTCCCAATCGGGCACCATGCCTGTCTTTGACGAAGAGCTTATCAATTACTTGGATGACATCTTCGATGCAAGCCTGCAAAAGGTCAAAGATGATTACAAACATCATGAAACCATCAAATTTAGTAAAGACTTCAATCACCTTGAGCGAAAGGGAAAGGACGGAAAAGACAATACTAAATTCCAATATACATTCACAGAAAGCGGAAAGATAAAGAAAGAAGGCCTGCTCTTTTTCATCTCACTGTTTCTTGAAAAGAAAGATGCCATTTGGATGCAAAAGAAAATCAAAGGCTTCAAGGGAGGAGATAGTGATTATAAGAAAATGACTAATGAAGTCTTTTGCAGAAGCCACATTTTACTGCCCAAACTGAAGTTGGAAAGCGATCCAAGCCAAACTAAGAACTGGGCACTCCTCGACATGCTCAACGAATTGGTGCGATGCCCCAAGTCTTTGTACGACCGACTGCACGAAGACGACAGGAAAAAATTCCAAGTACCGGTAGATGTCGCAGAAGAAGAGGAAACAGCAGACAACCCCTTTAAGAATACATTGATACGTTCTCAAGACCGCTTTCCCTATTTCGTCTTGCGGTTTTTCGATGCCAACGAACTATTTGACAGTCTACGCTTCCAGATAGACTTGGGAAATTATCATTTTTCCATTTACAAGAAAGAGATAGGCGGCCAATTAGAAGACCGTCACCTCACACGCAATCTCTACGGTTTTGCACGCATTCAGGAATATGATGAGACCCTCCAACCCGACGATTGGAAAGCAATGGTAAAAGAACTGGGATATGAAGAAACCTCAACAACTCCCTATATTGCCAAAACCACACCACACTATCATCTGGAAAATGAGAAAATCGGCATTAAGTTCGTTGATAACAACACTAAAATTTGGCCAAAACTCGAAACAGGAAAGACGACCAACCACAAAGACAAGTTCAAAAACGGGGAGGCATTCACCGCCGATGCTTTCCTGAGCGTTCACGAACTCATGCCCATGTTGTTTTATTACTTCCTTTTGAGAAGCAAAGGCAATGATAAAAAAAGCAGTGCAAAGGTAATCGAAGATTACATCAGAAAGAAAAAAGGAACTCTTTTTACTGCCTACAAAGCCTTTGCCTCTGGCGACATCAACAATAAAAAAGAATTGGAAGAATATCTGAAGGACAAAGACATTCTTATTGGTCATCTGCCCAAACAGATGATCAGCATCTTGTCCGATGAATTTAACAATATGGAAGAGGCGGCCGAGAAAAAGAAACAATTCATGATAGACGACACACAAAAGCGTCTGGATGACTTCAATAAACATTCCAATCAAAAGGTAAAGACAGGGAAAAGAAAGGCAGGAGTGTTGAAAGTGGGCAAGATTGCCAGCTGGCTGGTAGAAGACTTCATGCGTTTCCAGCCTGTAGATGTGAACAACCAAAAGATACAGCCGAACAATACCAAGGCCAACAGCACCGAATATCAACTGCTTCAACGCACCCTTGCCCTCTTCTCGTCCGAAAAAGACCGATTGGGCAGATACCTCAAGCAAACTCGTCTGACAGGAAGCAACAACCCACATCCGTTTTTAGATAAGATATATGAGGAAAATCATTCCAATCTTTTGTCATTTTATCGTTCCTATCTCAACGAGAGAAATAATTTCCTCAACAACATTCAGCCTAAAGACTGGGAAAAATATCAGCATATTCTACGCCTCAAAACACCCAAGCACGACCGTGAAAAGTTAGTAGAAGGATGGAAGAACGGCTTCTGCTTGCCACGAGGCATCTTCACTGAGAAGATAAAGAATGGTTTGAAAAGCATAAACCTGACATCAATATATGCGATTACAGCAGAGAAACATGGAGGGTGGGCTTTGTGCCCAAGGCCATTTCTCTTTATTTTCAAGAAATATGTGAAGACAACGTACAACCATTTTATAGCTGTACATTCAATGTCGGCAATCCGCAGAAACCCCAAAAGGGACGCTATGAGGATGCCGACAACCGCATGGAGTTATGGAAAATAAACAAAGAACGTAGCAAGAACTTCCCTGACGAAACAAAAAAGATCACAAATAAAATATACACTATCTTCCGAGAAGTCAAAAAAAATAATTATAACCATCAGGCAAACATCCTGAAGAAAGAGATTCCTAATCTCGCCTTGCTGGAATCTTTTGAAGAAAAAATAGGCTCAATCGAGAAGGAACAAGCAAAAGACAAAAAAAGCAAACTTCTTAATAGCTTACAAAAAGACCTGCTCAAGAGTGCAGAATCCCTCCCCTCCAAGTTCAAGGCTTGGCAAAAATTTGAGCGAGAATTACGGCAAATCAAAAACCAAGACATACTCACTTGGATGATGTGTGTAGAACTATGGGAGAGAGAAGAAGCCAAAGATGTAGAAACTCCCAAGCTCTATTTGAAAGACTTAGACACCGATGCCACCAGCGAAGAAAGGCTCAATGCCCTCAATGTCGTCAAACCTATGAAGCTGAAAGTGAATGTTTACCAAACCAATCAACAAGGAATGGTCAAAAAAGGACAAACACCCATCGGATATGTTTATATCAGAGAAGAAAATACCAAATTGCTCAAGCAGAGCAATTTCAAGGCCTTGGCCAAAGACAGGAGACTCAACGGCCTTTTGTCGTTTGTCAACGGTGAGGGGGTAGAAGAAGAAATGCGATTTGTCAGCAAGATAAGAGTCGAACACGAGTTGGCAAAATACCAGCATGCAAGGATTGAACTGTTCCAGTGGATGCACCATTTAGAGAGCAAACTCTTTGAGAAGGGATACAGAAGTCCTGACAACAAGTTTAGAACGTTGCTTAACAATTGGTTAGAGAAGCAAGACAACAAGGATGGTCTACAGTGCCATGTAAGCTGTCTTATAACCATACGAAACGCCATAGCCCATAATCAATATCCCATGTATGACGGTAATATATTTAAGGAGACCGAACTATTCTGCCTGAAGACAACACCTCAAACACCCGAAAAAGAAGGAATGGGCATCACAGCGCACCTTGTTTCCAAGACAAAAGAGGCTATTAAGGCTATCGAAGACACAGATAAGATAACATCATGATGAAAGACAAATGAACTGCACAGAGATTATTACAGAAAGCATCAGTGCCCTTACCACCATTGGTGCGGTCTACATGGCCTACCGTTTTGCCATCGGGCAGATGCGCAAAGAGAGTATTGAGAATTTAGAGCGCAGTAAGTATAACGCCGTATTACAGGCTCACCAGAGCATATACAGGCTGCTGAAATATACGACCGACACAGAGAATGAAGACAGCATCTTGCGTTGGGAGGCGGTGAAAGGTAACAAAAGCGAGAAAACCTATTACTTTAGGAAAGAGAAGATAAAGCTCTTTTTGCGAGAACTCACTCATGAGTTTTACGAAAAAGGCAATGGTTTATACCTTTCAAAAGAGGTCAATGAACTTTTGTTTAACTATCGGGGTATTGTTTTCGGACTTTTGCTTGCCAGTAAAGGCGAGACCGAAGACGCCGTGAAAATCAACAAAGAAGAAACGGCAAAGGCCATGATCAGAATACATCAAGAACTTTCCATACAAATCAGAAAGGACATTCAACAGAAAAAGAGAAATCTACGGTTTGACTAAATGTAAGTATGTCAGAAGGGCGAAATTCATGAACGAAAATACTTATAGAATGCTATTATACAGCAAGTTACAAAAAAGTATGTTGTAACTGCCTACTATTTGAAAGGCAAAACAACTCGAAGAACAACTTGTGCGTGCCAGCAATCGGTTGTAACTGCCTACTATTTGAAAGGCAAAACAACTGTCATCCAGCTGCACGAAGCATTGTTCCTTGTTGTAACTGCCTACTATTTGAAAGGCAAAACAACTCAGGACCGAAAACCTGAGTGAGAGTTTCTAGTTGTAACTGCCTACTATTTGAAAGGCAAAACAACTAGGAGAGGCACCGCACCTCACGGCGAGATGTTGTAACTGCCTACTATTTGAAAGGCAAAACAACTACATGTAATGAAGGACTTCTTGTTGTCCAGGTTGTAACTGCCTACTATTTGAAAGGCAAAACAACTTAAATGGCAAAATTGGACCTTTCGCTCCCGGTTGTAACTGCCTACTATTTGAAAGGCAAAACAACTTTAATTCTTTTTGTACTAAAAGCTATTATTGTTGTAACTGCCTACTATTTGAAAGGCAAAACAACTGCCAAATAGCTATCTCGCACTACCTCCAAAGTTGTAACTACCTACCATTTGAAAGGTAAAACAACTTGAGGAGCATGGCCAATGGCCATGCTCTTGATTTGAGAGTAGAGGAAATGGGTGGAAACGTAACGAGGGGTTGACGGACAAATGTCTGTCAACCCCTCGTTAGTAATTGCCCCTATTGTGTTTTTCTATTCTAAAAGACAGTGGGGGGCAGTGAAACTTGGCGTCTTGCAAAAACTGTGCCGGTTAACAATTGGTCGGTTAACCAAAGAGGAAAAAACTGTCGGGAAAAATGGACGAAATAGAAACGGTAAAACGGTTTTCGAGGGGCAAAAAGGCCGTTTTTCACCCCCAATTTTGCAATTGAACATCAATTGAGAGGCAAACGTTCATCAATTGGAAGGCAATTGATGAACGTTTACAAGGTGAATGTTCAACTTTTGCAAGCCGATTTTGGGTCTTTTTGACCCCATTTTTCGACCTTCCGAAAAACGAATATTGATTATCAGCGAGTTACAAACTCGATTTTTGGCGTTATTTTCGACCACGGTCAAGGTCGGTCGAAAATTCTTCACGTATGAGAGGGAATATTGGTTAACTTCTTGTTGACGAAAAACCGAAGTGTTAATGACGAAAGGATTTTTAACCCAATTCGGTCATGAGAGACCGTTCTGATTTTGTTCGGATGTCAAGCAGATGGTCTGTCGGCTTTGCCGAAGGCGTGGCGGGCTACGCCGAGGAAAACCGACAGAGAAGCTGCCGACAAACGGACGAAAGCGGTCGGTAAGCAATATCTTCTGCGAGGAATGCAACCTTGGCGGTCTAATGACCGATTTGGGT
>JAXFLJ010000025.1:0-7598 GCA_034183335.1 Prevotella sp. | reverse complement strand
AAGAGAAAGAAACACAAGCTATTTTGTAAACGGGCAGGCATAGAGCCAACGATAGGACACCTTAAAGGACACTACAGATTATCCCGCAACTTTTATAAAGGTATGAAAGGAGACGCTGTCAATGTCTTATTGGCTGCGGCGACATATAACTTCAAAAGAGCTATGAGAGTTCTTTTGTGCCTAATAAAATATATCAGCATGAAGGTCGATTTTACTAACTTCACGCCCAAATATAGTTTTTAAGGGACGACTATCTATACATACGTTACCCGTACAGACGTTTGGTACACAGCGTACCAACCATCGGTACATCAAATACCAGTGCTTGGTACGACAAGTACCAGCCGTTGGTACGACGGAAAACGGTGTGCATTATTGAGTGATGAAGACGGTTTGGCTTCACAAATTCATTGCTAACACCCCCAATACAAATGTCAGACAAGCATCTCTGCATGTAGCTAATCATATATCAGCAGGGATGAGATTATTTGGGCTTAGAGTATTTCTTGATAATACTGTATGCTTGATGTAATCCCAGTTCACCGGCTTTGCCTAAGTCATAAAGGCCTTTTGTAATCTCATTTGTAAAGATATACATTAATCCTCTGTTATAGTATGCTTCCGCCATATTATGCTGCAAAGAGATAGCATGGTTATAATCTTCTATCGCTTTCTTGTATTCTTTATTCTGTGCATATACATTTCCGCGATTATAATAAAGAAAAGCATTGTCACTACTTATGGTTATAGCCTTTTCAAAATCATTGACGATCTGTGATGTCTTTATTTTCGTTTCGATGCTTTGTGACCCCATGAAAGTAATTGACATGAAATTGCAAACCCCACGTTGCCAAAAGGCTATCGCAGAACATGAATCTATCTGAAGATACATATTGAGATCGGCAACAGCATCTTCATAATTCTGTACTACAGTGTAGGCTATCGCCCGTTGAAGAAGTAAGTTTTTGATGCCCGAAGTATTCTTTCCCTCTTTTATTCTTGTGGTCAGCGTATCACAGAGGGAAAGATATTTTTCGGCCTCACCCTCACCGAGTGGCTTCGGATTGCAATTGACAAGAAAACGATGGAACGTCCGTGATGAATTTGAAAGAGAGTCGACATCATGCTGAAAAGGAGGGAGAGAACTGATGATGTTATCATAATTCAAATACGAGATATGATACATGGGCATAAGACTTGTCTCTGCTTTCTTGTTTTGAATGCGTCCTCTATAAATACTCTCATATTCGCGGTCAACTGTTTCATCGTCAGATACCACAATTTGGTTGTATTTTGACATATCTATCTCGCTTTGTTTTCTCGTCAACTGCCTTTGTTGCTTTGACCATCGGGGTTGTATGCCAATATGCTTATCCATTTGTGCCTTAAAAACTTTGAATTCGTCTCTTTCGGCATGTTTATTCATTCCCAACATACGGTAACATTTGGCTCTTTGAAAAAGACCCGTCCAAAAGTTAGGGTACTGTTCTATCACTTTTGAATAATCCTTAATGGCTGCGCGATAATTGCCGGTACGTTGATGCAATGTTGCACGGTTATATATCGCCATGAGATTGTTCGGCTCCATTTTCAGGATATAATTAAAATCTTCAATTGCCCGGTTGTCATCACCAACTTGAACCCTTAAGAGTCCCCGGTTATAATGAGCAAGAAAATTATTAGGGTCTAACTCTATGGCCGTGTCATAATCACTCATCGCACCACGCAAATTATTGATATTTAGACGAGCTAATGCACGATTAACATAGTTGCTTACAAGTTTCGGTTTCAGTTGAATGGCTTTCGAAATTTCAGTTTCTGCGTTTTTCCATTCATTGCGTGTCATACTGATGCCAGCTTTCGTCATCCATACTTCTGCATCGTACGGGTCTAAGGCTATGGTTTTGTCAAGCCAGTCAAGTGCTTTTATGGTATCGTTCTCTCTTAAATAAATTTCGGCTTTCACACTATAGGCACGAACAAAATCACTCCATCTGTTGATTATTGTATCTATTTCGGCCTTTGCCTTTGCATAGTCTTTGGTCTCCATACGGCAAAGTATGCGATTAAACCAAAGATTCCTGTTGGCTGGATCGTATTTTATAGCCTGATCATAATCTACAATAGCATCATTAAATTTAGACAACCGTATCTTACACAAACCTCTCAGATCATATATACCTGAAATATATGGATTCAATTGAATGGCTTCGTTACAGTCAGCCTCCGCACCATTAAAGTCTTCAAGATAGAATTTGGCAATGCCTCTAAAATACCACGGCTCATACAGAAAAGGCTTGTATGACAAGGCCTTGCTAAAATATTGTATTGACAGTACATAATCCTCATAGTAAAGGGCACTTCTGCCATTTGTAATTAACCGTTCAATATCATATTGTGCTGCAACATTGAATGGTAACCATGATAGAATTATGAGAAAGATTCTGTAATACATCGGGGGAAGCATAAGAAAACCGTTCGGAGTTCATGAAATTATCATCTCAAAACGGTTCCATTAAATATGACATTATTTAATCTTGTTGTATCACAATGATTGCCGAAATAGACCTATATAATTATAGTAAGAGGCACAAAAGTTTTACATTATGAAAACCTATTTTACAGGAGCTTTTGTACGGTAGTTACATTTATATTTCCCTTGAAGCATTGCTTTTAACTTGCTTTTTATAAGCTGTTTACGGAGAGGAGAAATATGATCAATAAACATTTTTCCATCCAAATGGTCAAATTCATGCTGCATTACACGGGCCAAATATCCGTCAACCCACTCATCGTGTTCTTGAAGAGATTGGTCAAAGTATTTTACCCTGATGCGTTTTGGTCGTGTAACATTTTCATGTAGTCCCGGTAAAGACAAGCATCCTTCTTCCATTGTCTCCATATCTGTATCATCAAATTCAATGATATGGGGATTGATAAAAGCCTTGCGAAATCCTTTATATTCGGGAAAGTCATCTTTGAGGACATCTATGTCTATGACTGCTACACGAATTGCCTTGCCAATTTGAGGAGCGGCCAAACCTATCCCATCCGAATTATCAAGTGTTTCAAACATGTCTCCTATCAACTCTGCAAGTCCAGGATAATCAAGCGGGATATCCTGAGCTTCTTTTCTAAGTACCGGTTGTCCGTATGTATATATAGGTAATATCACTTTCTTCTTTTTCTAATCATTTCTTTGTTCATGGAGATTTTGCTGCTTTCTCTTTTTTGCTTCCATATAACTTTGCAATAAAATGACGGCACTAATCTCGTCTACCAATGCTTTGTCTTGTCTGGTTTTCTTTTTTGCTCCTCCTGCCAATATGGCTTGATGTGCCATAACAGAAGTAAAGCGTTCGTCATAGAGTACTATGGGTATTTCTGGTTTTTCTTTTCTCCATCTGGAAACAAATGATAGCACCCGTTGAAGGTTTTCACTTGGGTTTCCATTCGGCTGTCTGGGTTCTCCGATGACAATACATTCAACATCTTCTTTCTTCAAATATTCAATTAAGAAATTGAATAGGGTTGAAGTTGAAACAGTCGCCAACCCACCAGCAATTAATTGCAGTGGGTCAGTGACTGCCAATCCTGTACGTTTCTTTCCATAATCAATAGATAATATTCGAGGCATATTAATTATTGAAAATGAAAATACATCTATTATTTCTTCTTGTCAAAGACTATAAAGAACGAAATACTTATCTTACATTATACAGCAACCATGCATCCGGATAAGTCATGCGGAATTTTTCACGACTTTGAACCGCCTGTGATTTATCTGCAAAAGTTGAAGCTATCACGCGATACATATTTCTGTCAGCATTGTATGCAATTTGTGCATCATATCCTTCTGACTTGAGTTTGCTTTGCAATCCTTCAGCATTTGCCTTAAGAGAGAAAGAGCCGACAACAACACTGAAATCTTGTAAACCAGCCCCATTTACAATGGTAACTTTCTCTTGACGAACTGAAACATTATCAAGATTATCAACAACTCTATTATCTGTAACAGGAGCTGTTACGATAGGAGTTACTGTAGGGGTATCCCAACTTGAGTCGTCTCCCTGTGTCGTCTCTTGATTCTTAGCCTTTTCATATGCTTTCTTGTACGCGCTCTCTTTTGGTTTGCAACTTGTTAGCGTTAATGCAAGGCATAATCCTGCACATAAAAACATTGTCTTTTTCATGATGTTGTTATTTTATGGTGTTACTTATTATTTTCATCATATGCTGCGAAATTACATAAAATCAAACAAAGACGACGAAAAAACGCCTATAATATTTGTTAATGCGGGAAAATGAGAGATGAAAAATAAAAAACATGTTCTTTTTTTGCCACCTCAAAAAGATTTACTATATTTGCTATCGAAACCAATTTACTGATAAAGTATTGGTGATTTTTACTAATTTAATTTACTCATAACATGAAAGCATTAGGTTACATCGGCGCATTTTTTGGAGGCGCAATTGCTGGAGCTGCTTTAGGATTGCTCTTGGCACCGGAGAAGGGTGCAGATACACGTAGTAGAATATCGGATACGGTTAGTGATTTTTGTAGAAGACACAATCTCAATCTTAACAGAAAAGAGATGGATGATCTCGTAGATGACATCAGAGATGCTGCGGGCGATATTATTGATTAATGCATTATTTTCAAAGAGAATATGTTTTCCAACGACAAAAATGTTGAAACCATAGCTCAGCTAATAGAAGCAATTAAACATTACATCGGGCTTCAATCTGAATTTATGAAGCTCGATGTAATAGATAAAGTTGTGAAGTTAATTACAGGCCTTACAACCTTGTTTATTGTTTTGTTCTTTCTACTTATTGTTCTTATTTATCTATCCTTTGCAGCTGCCCACGCTCTAACAGCATGGATGAGTTTAACGGGAGCTTTTCTGACAGTGTCATTTATTTACTTTCTGATTCTTATTATTTTCATATCCAACAGAAAACGTTGGATAGAGAAACCTTTAGTCAGATTTCTAGCAAACATATTATTGAATCCATAATCATTTATGATGAACGAAAAGTCTCCTTGGTTATTCCGCACTTTAGATGATATTAAAATCCGAAAAGAAGAACTTCGGAAAGAAATGTCCGCACAGTCAAAACAGATACAAGGACATTGGGAATATTTGTTTTATAAATCAGAGGAATCTTCTACATCATCCAAAATGATGAGCATGATGAATACAGGTATAGGAATTATAGATGGAATATTACTGGGATGGAAACTGTATCGTCGCTTTTCCGGACATAAAATCAATCGTAAAAATGATGCTTTCGATTTATTCTCATTGTTAAGAAAAAAGAGAAGATAATCTGGAATGGCATACTTCTAAGTTTCATATTTTTGTTCAGATCAGGTTTTATTCAAACTTATTCTGATTATTATAATTCAGAAAGTCTCTGGTAAATGTGAAAGTTCTCTCTCCAATTTATCCTTTGTACGATCCCCATGTTTGATAATCCATGCACATTCCTTGCTAACTTCATCTTCTTTCCATTTGCTAATAATATAATCAAGTCTCTTCGGGGCTTCCTTAAATAAATCATTTAGATTGTTTGCAACACTCTTCTGAATCGTTTTGTCAGAATCATTTCTTAAAGTGGAAAGTACTTTTGCATAAATGTCGAAATACTCTAATGCCACATAGGACTTTTTGACCCAAGGAAGTCGAATACGAAGACATTCACTTGCTAATCGACGAACGCGTTTGTTTTCTCACTGAACATACCTAAATTTCCGTTTAATTCTGGTCTTAAGATTTTGCAGAAAAGGCTCAATGATTTGCTATAATCTGTAGGCAAACATCTTCTCATTGAAGTTGCCAGTAAAATTTATTATTGCTGTCCGGTAAAACTCCAAAGAGCATAAAATCCCTGTCCGAAGTCCCTTAAAATAGGACTTCGGGTTTTATTTTTTCAAAAGTAAGCCCCCTCTAATCGAAAAGCCTTGGTTCTGGCGGTTCTTTTTGCATCTCCTTTGCAAGGAAATCATTCCAAGTTTTTTCAGGATTTTCCATAAATGCGATAAAATCAACGTAGTACATAAGCATAAGCCGTACCATGGTAACAACTTGCGAGAATGCACAATGCCTCTTGATGCTTCTCGAGAGAACCGTTATCAGCAAATTGGCTATCAGAACAACCCATGTCTGTATTTGTATGGCGTTGACGCTGTCCCCATAGAAGAAATGAAGCGGGAAGTTCTGTTTAAGTTGTTTGTATAACGACTCGATAGCCCATCTTAAGCGGTAAATTTCAGCAATGTCCTCAACTGTGAAGTCAAAGTTGTTGGTCAATAGCACAACCGGTTTCTTGTTCGCATAAAATATCTCCACCCTTCGTGCCTCATGGATGAGTTCCCCTCTTGTAAAACGTACTTTTTGGTCAATATGTGCCACAAGTCCCTCTGTATTGACGTACATAACGGATTCAAGAACCTCATACTTAAGGTTTTTCTTCATTTTGGTCACGTAGCACACGCCTTCTTCGGTGAGACGTTGGAATTGTGCTATGTCGACATAACCACGATCCATTGCCAAAGTGGAGTCTTTTGGCAGATGCACCTCTTTTAGCAGATAATGGTCGTGTTTAGCGGCAGATGTGAGTTGCACCACCATCGGCACGCCGACATGATACTTCATTACCGTATGCACTTTCATGCCGCCTTTCTTCTTGCCTGATTTCGGATGCCGCCCGACCCCTTTGAGTATGTTGTCGAAGAGCGTTATTGTAGTGGAATCCATCATATAGAGCAGTTTCTCCCAGTCTTTAGGCTCGTGCGTCTGCCCCTTATAACTCTTGGCAGGGCGGCTGTCCGCTAAAAACTTGGCATACTTCTCCAGTAGATATGCATAGACACTTGCAAAGAACTCCTGAGGACGGCGTATATTGGCTTCTGCAAGCGTACTGCGACGAACCAGATAGTTCATTCCGAGGTGTCCGAGTTTGTGGGCTTCTGCCTTCATGCCTATCTCCAGTTCGCGCAGAGAATCAAAGTGTTTGAGGATGCCGAACAACATTACGACGAGATGTTGGTAACCGTCAAAACGCTTCACATAAGCCTCGCTTCCTTTCGTTTCGCGGCTTATTTGAAGAATTTTCTCCTTATCGAGTAACTTTAATACTTGACTATACACCGGCTGTCCGGTAAAATGACTATCTTTGCTCATGGTTATATTATTTTTTAGCAAAAACAAAGATAACCAAAAGGGTTGATACCTCGTGAGAAGTGTCAGCCCTAATTTATTTTCTTTGCAAAAGTTTTACCGGACAGCAATAAAAATTTATCTGTCATTGAACTCCAAATTTTATAAACTTGTTTTTACGAAACCAACGAAATACTCAACATCAAACTTCGGGTAAACAAACAGAATCTTCTGTCCTAAAGAATGACAATACTCAATGTCATAATAGTATTTTATTTTTTGCCATATTCTTAACCCCAATTCGGTTTAAGGTCAGCTCTTTTTAGTCCAGATTATAGTCCACAACGATTCTTTCGACCTGGTTTTAGGTCGAAGAATCATTGTTTCACGCCAATAGGTTTAGAAAAGTGAGAGCTGCCTTACTCCTGCTTC
>JAXFLJ010000024.1:0-17113 GCA_034183335.1 Prevotella sp. | reverse complement strand
TCCATTTTTGGATAGAGTCTTTATTGTTTGATTCTTTACTATTATTTTTGCCATGATTTTATACTTCTCATTACATTATCTCTATATGATTTGGTCGTAATTATATAGAAACAGTTATTATGCTACATCTTCGTCACATATTTGTGGCTGCAAATACTTTCCACAAGGCACATTGAATAGTCCTTTCTTGTTTACACGATACAAGCCATTGAAGCAAGTACGATTCAAAAAGAAGAATTTTGTTGTATTCTCTATCGGATCAAGATTCTTTTCATTGTAACGTTGGCGTACAGTCATGAACATCTCACGTTTGGCCTCCATATCTGGCAAAGCGTAATATTCTGCTTGTATGTCACGCAACGAAGGAATCAGTCGCTCTACATTGTCACGTACAGTTCTATAACATGTAATCAAATCGCTGTTAATGTCATTGATTACGGCATGTTTGATATTTGGATGCTGTTGCAGCATATAGAACAACATAGCCCCACCGCCAACGAATGGCTCTATGTATGTAGCATTATCCCAATTATCAAAGTCAGCTGGGAGTTTGGCTTCCAGTTGTTCAATGAGTTGACCTTTTCCGCCAACCCATTTGATGAATGGTTTTGCTTTTGTATTCATTATTAATGTCATTTTTTACTTACCATGTCGTATGGCACATGTTTATAAAGCATATTCTCATTTTCTACCAAAATATCATAAGATGGGATTCTGGGGCGTTCGAATGTTCCGTTAGCATCAAAAATAGAAACTACTCCTTCTTTTTGTATTTCGTTCAATGTAAACACCACTTCATCGCCAACTTTGTATAATGATGATTCGTTCATTTTTTTTGTTTGTCTTTCGTCTGCCATCATTCTACACGAATATACTTCGGCTCTTCCTTGGTGGATACGAGTAGTTCTCTCACATCCACGTCAAGCGCCTTGGACACTTCCACAAGCGTATCAAGGCTGGGCTGCGAGACATTTGTACACCATTTACTTACTGTTGCTGGGTCTTTGCCAAGTTCCCCAGCTAACCACTTTGCGGTTTTCTTCTTTTCTACAAGTATTACCTTGATTCGGTTTATATCTTTGTTTGCCATCAGAACATATTTATTGTACTCCGCAAAGATAAATAATCATGAGCGGTCGAAAGATGTTTTAGTCATCGTTTGTTTCTGTTCGCCATTTGACGTTTTTATGGGATTCTGTTTCTCACGGCCTGCATGGCCTTTTTGTACTCAGGCCCAGATGTCTTAATCGCCACGTTTAGGTCGATAATCCAATCCTCCAGCTGGAGCTTGAAACAGAACTTTGCATCAGAGTAGCCAATGCCGTTCAGTCTTTTATATATCATGACAAGCATGGCCGTGATAAGCGTCATGTAGAGTATGACCTTGATGCCGTTTTCGCTAGTAGACAAGAAATGCGAGAAAGACAGCTCCTGCTTTAGGAAACGGTAGAACACCTCAATGTCCCATCTCCTTTTGTATGCCTCGGCTATCTCTTGGGCTGTGAGCTGGACTTTTCCCGGCTCGTTGGTGACATTGGTTATGAAAAACACGTCCTGCTCGGTCTTCTTCCTGTTGGTTCCTCCGGATGACTTCCTTGCCGTGTCCGTGGGAATCTTGAACCGTGCCTTCACGACACGGAATTCATTTGTGTCTTCCTTGTGCTCCTTGTTGTAGAGATGCACTATCACATCTTCCATGAGTTCCAGTTTGCCGAGGTTTCTGTCCGTCTCGTCCGACATAAGGCTGCGGACCACCCTCATCTTCCTGTTCGTGTTGATGCGGCCTACGAACAGGGCATCAGCCTGGCTGATTTTCTTGTAGTTGTCCAAGGCCTTGAGGCCGCGGTCGAGGACGTATAGGTTCTGATGGTTCCTGTCTTTCTTGACAAGACCCTCCAGCACCTTGGGCATGGCCATGTCCTCATTCAGGTATGTCGGTTCGCAGAGCACCTCCGCCAGTTTTGCCGCAAAGCCGTCGTAGGCCATCGTGTACTTGATTTGCTTGCGGTCTTCCTTGCCCTCCGCTTTCCGCCCAACGGTGAAGCCTTGCTTCAGTTTGTTGAAGGTCTCGGCCACCATGGAACTGTCAATGCGGACAAGGTACATGTCGCATATCTCCTTTTCGGTATAGAGCGAGGACAACTTCGTGTAAATCAGCTCGTAAGCCTGCTTGAAGAAGTCAAGGTCTATCTTCGACAGACGTGTGGAAATGGAGCTGCGCGTGACCTTCATGTCAACGGAGAAATTGAACAGGGACTTGAACTGTTGGCTGGAAAACACAGCCTCAAGCTTGCGCTGGCTCAGACGGTCGGCACACAGAAACGCATACACCAGAAGATAGAACAGGCGCTCTCCTTTGAGCACCTTGGCACAATAGTCAACTTTCGTGTCCATGGCAAGTTTGGACAGCAACTCGTCAGGTATCATCCGCAAAACTGACGGAGCACTCACTTTCAATTTGTCTAACTGCAACGCTTTATCATTTATTTCGTGAAACAGATGCAAAGGTAGGCATTTACCTGCAAATGGGAAATAGGTGTTAGTGTTGTTTAACATGGTATCTGAAATCACCAAAAAGGCAATATTCGCATCAAGGCATTTTGGGGTGCCAGTCGTACCCCCGTTCAGCGTAGGGGCTTTTGGTCGGAACTGCGAGTGCCGATGATGCCGTAGCCGGGGGCGTGGTGCAGCATGGAGAAAGGAAGGTGGACATTCTGCATTTGACTAAAATGGCTGTGCCGGCAATGTCATTTTTTTGCATTTTGATTAATTAACAATCTAAAATTGAGGACAATACAATCTTTCGACCGCTCATGATTACTAATCGTTTAATTGTTAGGTTCAGCCCTTCATGGAGCGTTACCGATTACTCCACTACTATGGCTTCTGCTGACTTCTCACGGCAAGCTTTACTCCGTGGCTTTGGTAAGAACAACTAATCACCACGTCCGTGAGACCTCCTCGGATAAGGGCATTGTCTTTCCATCTTATGCCTACTTCATTTACACCGACCGTTCCGAATAGCTATTGGACTTTGATTTGTTAGGCAATCTTATCCACGGTCACATGCCTTATATGAAGTTTCTGTCCGTTAGGTCAGATATTTGTCGCCGGCTTCCTTCAGATTCCAACTCACGATGGACACCCTTGCCTTTGACTATGCAATTCCCGCTATTAGGGCTTGCTCGGGACTTTCACCCGTTAGACAATGCTTATGCCGAGCGTACCTACAAGAAGACCTCAGTACCGATTGGGGTACTGAGGTCTCTTTTTTCTGAGAATTATCACGGTTTTGCCGCAAAAAGGGCGGCATTACCCTGATTACTTAAGGATAACCTTATGCGCCTTACCGCCCTGTTTAACAATATATATGCCTTTGCCAAGGCTTCTTAGTTCAGCAGCTGTTTTAAATACTGCATCAACCTTTGTTCCAGAGAGTGTATAAA
Source organism: Prevotella sp. (assembly GCA_034183335.1). Taxonomy (GTDB): domain Bacteria; phylum Bacteroidota; class Bacteroidia; order Bacteroidales; family Bacteroidaceae; genus Prevotella. The sequence continues at coordinate 13,667 of JAXFLJ010000024.1, read as the reverse complement.
CGGCTATTGCGTCAGCGTTGCCACCATTGGTTGCACTGTCAACAGCCGTAGTTATACTGTCAATGGCCACAGTCATCTTCACGGTGCTATAGTTGCCCGTCAGTTTCAGAATATAGTCTCCAGCCTCATTCGCTGCCACAGTCTGTTTGTAGATATAGTAACCGAGATAGTTGCCATCTTCCCATGAAGAGAACGACAAATACCGTCCATCAACATCATTCTTGGCATTGTCAATGTCATCATAGATATAACCACCAATATAGTCGTCGGTCTTCAGGCTGAAACTACCCTCTTCCACACTTATCTTTGCCCATACAGGTCTGTCATAAGTACCCTTGGGTATGTCGTAGGTCATTCCGTCCTCAAGCACGATAGGGCAGGTAACAGACTCTCCAGGCTGCGGGTCGTTGACGATAAAGACAAGTTTTGCCTCATCGTAAACCTGTGTCAGTTGCATGTTGACAAGCCAGGACTCACCCTTCTCAACCTCAGCTACAGCCTCATAGTTCACAACTGTCTCTCCGTTTACATACTCTGTTTTGACCATTGCAATCGGATAGGCCGTTTCCGTGTCGCGACAATATTGTATTTTCTCCGTAGAAGAGTAAGGAATGTTACACTTGACAGTCATCATTCCGTCTTTGTCTGCCGTGAAACGGATCCATACGTTATTGATTTTTTTCCCGCTGAAGTCGTATTCTCCCTGAATGTCAAGAGGGCAAGAACGTGCATCGCCCGGCTGATACTCCTCTTCTGCAAGTCTGAACACATCCCCTGCTATCACATTTTCAAGTTTGATGACATAAACATTGTCAGATACCACATCAATAGTATAAGTCTGACCATCTACAATAGGCGTACACTGCCTATCACTTCCACAGAGAAAAGCCACCTTGGATGTTTCAGGCGCTGTGACCACCAGTTTACCGTTTTTAGTTGCAGTATATGCATAAAACCTTACGCCGTCTTTGTCGATTACGTTGTCACCGATGACGGCTGTTATAGGATTAGAGGCGAGGTCGCCCTCATTGATTGGTTCGGTATAGACGCTGAACAAGAGCGGATGGTCTTCCTTTGACACCCATTTCAATATGTAGCGTGCGCCCTCTGACCCTCCGTCTGCTTCAACACGAACCTTGTTCTGACCATACGAGCCCTGATAAGCAGCTCCATATTTATAAACATTTACCCCTGTATAAGCGCTGTTCGGTGTCTCGGCAGCCTCAACCACAAGAAACGAGTGCAGTCCGGCAGGCAGGTCAACAGCATAATAATATGTGCCTACCTCGCTGATGACAATGTCGTTGGCAGGCAATGTCTCTATCACGATGGGGTCATATTCCAAATCGCCAGTCTGATAAGGAGTGGTTGAGAACTGGAATTTCTCATCAAGTGCGGTGTCTTGAGACTTGTTGATGACAACGTAGTAAGTGTTTCCCGTCTTTGTCATTTCAAAGCGCAAATTAAGCGAGCCTACTGCCGAAGATGCAGAAGGAGAATCATATTGCAGACTCGTAGCGCTCTCATACATTTTCACTTGCCCTTCAGGCAGAGGGTTGTCGCTGCTGATTCGGGCGAAACCAGTCTCTGAAGATACGAACTGATAATAGTATTTTCCGTAGGCCGAAGGCAATATGTTGTCGCCCTCAACCAAGTCGAACGGCATGTCAACCGATCCAGGCTGTGGAAATGTCAGTTCAGAACTGAAAACCACCGGGCTGTTGTTCTTGATTTCTATACTGTACGTTTCTCCCCTTTTCACCTTTGTTTTAAGAACATACCGCTGTGAACTTGAATCATAGTTAAACGGTGTCGATACTCCGTTGACCGTGCAACTTGAGACATAAGCACCCGCCGTAAGCACCAACACGCCCCCCATAGTAGGCGAGAAGGTTGCGTAATACGTCTGCTGGTCATAGCCTTGGGTAAAGGGAGATCCTACAATCTGGGTCGTGCCAGGTTTTATCTCTAGGGCATCTTCGGCTGTAAGACCCTTGCCTATCCCATAGATGTCAGTCAGCATCTCAGCTGTGACACCCACACTAATGGTGTTTCCGCTCCAGCTACTGCCGCTTACCCCCACATATACCGTCGTGTTGGCAGGCAAGCCGTAGGCAGTCTTTGGATAGCCATATTCTGCCGACTTTAAGGTAATTGTCTGCTCCTCATCGTTCTCATCCTTGATAATGCTTTTAACGAAGATGTTGCTGCTTCCCTCAGGGTTAAGGGTCAGCAGCGTAGGGGCTGTCGTTGTGTACTTCCAGTAGGCTGTGACAGACGAGCCTTCAGTATATTCAAAACTGTTCAGGCCTTCTTTCAACTCACCAGCTGTGTCCATCGTGGTTTGCGCAGTGGCTCCTAAAGCCATGCAGGCAACAAACATTGAAAATAATTTTCTCTTCATCTTTTAATACATTAAAGGATTAATAATATACCAACACACCCATGCATCATTTTGACACATGTATCTTGAAAGTTTTTTGTCTGCCTCCAGTCATTGTTACACGAAGAAGATAGACACCTTCCGTAAGGTTGGCTGTAGAAATAGTTCTGTCACATGTCGTTGTCAGTTTGCGTCCAACCACATCATAGACAGTGGTTTTCTCTGAACATTCTGGCAGAGTGATGTTGTGTCCGTGACATTCCACCTGTTCTTCAGCGTTAACATTGCAGATGCCGGAACCGGCTGCCTCCTCAATGGTTATACCAGCTATTTGCAAATAAGAATAATTGTCAAGAGGCAGTGTAGAGTTAAGATGCAGTCCGATACAGTTTACGCCTTCAATACCTTCAGGAAGCCTGACAATGTAGTCGGTAGTAGGCATAGGCTCACCGTAGGTTGGTTCAACGGTCATTGATCCTACAACGCTTTGTGCCTCGACAGTATTCCTGCATCCAAGGGTTACATCCAGTGTTTCGGTGGAAATCGATCGTGCATTGACCCTCACCTGATACACTTTGTCGGCCTCAAACTTCATCGGGGGTGTTATGAGCCATTCGTCGGCATCTTGCTCCGCCATTCCTACGGTTGGGTTCAACATATACTCCACGCAGACGAGCGTGTTGCCAAACTGATAATATCCATAAGGCGAATAGTAGGTCCATGTAAATCCGTCGTTATTGGCATCAACGGCTTGCCATTGGTTAAGAAAGTAAGTCAGGTCTGAAAAGTCTTGCGAAACAGGCAGGTCGAGTGCATTGCCCAGCACATAAGTTCCAGGCACTTTGGTTTCCGACTCTCCATACTGGTTACATGCCGTGACGGTGTAGGAATACCGCCCCAAGCGTCGTGCACTTTTGTCGGTGAATGTATTGTCTGTAAGTCCTTCTACCAGCGTCGTTTCATCGGGCATCCTCACGATTTTATAGGTCTGGCCCTCAGGGTCGAAGTATCCGCCGTTGAAGCCCTCATCGGCAGGGCTCCATGTCAGGGTTGCCGAGGCGCATCCATCGTCCACGGTTACTGTCATGTTGCCTACATGCCCAGGCCAGTCATGACCGACATATGCGAAAGCTTCGCCATGTTCCCCTTCCCCGGCCTCGTTTACGGCATAAATGGAATAGCGGCAAGGTCCATCTTTCTCCATGGCAATATCAGTATAAGTCATCTCTGCCCCAGGTTCAGTCGCATCGATGGTAGCCACAGGCTCATTGTTTCTCAAAACTACCACGCTCTTGATGTGGTCAAGGTCATTGCCAGCAAAGGTCTTCATCGGGTTTTTCCAACTTATGGTTGCAGAGAGTTTTCCGTTGGCATCAGGTGTCACCTTCACCTCTGTCGGAGCTGCGGGAGCATCATCACCTCCTTCTACAAACGGGATATAAAGGGAAAGCAATGCCGAATAAATGCCCACAACACCTATGTTGGTAATTTCTACAGGGTCTTTCGAGAGATCAATCTGCAGCATATAGGTATCTCTGCCACCGTCTTCGGATATAGTACACGAAGCCCAGTAAAGCAACCCGTTGGACCTGTCGAACTCCATACTTTGGTTTGAAGCCATTCCCTTATAATGCGTATCACATATCTCGGCAAGAGCTCCGTCTTTCTTGTTAACCAGATACAGTTTCCCATTTGTGCCAACGACATAAAGCTCCCCCTTTTTGTTGGCAGCTATTGTTCCGCAGATTGTAGCAAGAGGAGCCACCTTTGTCAGTTGTCCTGTGGTGAGATTCATCGTATATAGGGCAGACTCTCCGTACTGGTATCCTACGGCATACATGGTTTGCGTTGTATAGTCGTATGTCATGTCCTGAAGTTTTAGCGACACGTCGGTCTCGTCGGTCCAAGGTCCGATTTCAGTCTTTTTGCCTGTCACCAAGTCATAGGCTATGAAATTGCTTGCCTGCGGACCGTATTGGTTGAACACATACTCACAGGCATAGAACACATTGTCGGCACATGCGCCTGCAAATATGCCTACGCTGTTGGAATAAGGATAAATGAGCGTGGCATTGTCAAGGTCGTCCATGTAGAACTCGCTGTAGCCATAGCCAGACAGTGCCTGATTGTTAAGGAAAAAACCATACATTTTCTTGTGGCTTACCGGCGAGGCAAGCACAGTTGCGGAGAGTGCTACCGCAACCCAGAACAGAAGTAATTTTGTTTTCATAGTCACCATTTTTTATTGTTAATGTATAAATCTAATATTTGTATAATTACGTCGGTCGTGCAGCTATTTCATCGTCAGCTTGAATGTTCTCTGTCCGATGCTTACCAAATAGAAACCTCTTTGAAGAAAAAGGCGTTGCCTGATGTCATTGCTCGTCGAGCAAACTGCCCCCGTGACAGCGCTTACTTTTACCCATTGCCGCTCCGCGTTGTCAATGTCAACAAATCCCTTACCTACCTTCAAATATTCCCGCTCTGCATCAACGGCGGAGACACCTGAGGGAGAGTCTGAAAAGTCAAAACTTATCACCCCCTGGCTTTCACGGATGTTTACAACAGAAACATGGCAAGCATTGCCTCCCTGCCTCCATGTCATTGCAGGCACACTGTTGGCAGAAAGCTCAGTATATAGTCCGTTGTCTCCTGGATAGGTATCCGTGGCAAGAGTCTCCATCGAAGTCACGTTGTCAGCCGGCACGAGAGCCACATGTTCATAACCAGCAACGGCGGTGTTTACTCTGTTGCTCTGCCAAAGAGACGGAACGTAGTGTACATGCGACACTAAGAGTCCATGACCTGGCAAGGCTGAATCCCATCCTTCCAGCTGTCTGTTTTCCAAAACGAAATACTCGTTTTCGTCTTCCTCGTTGACAATGAATACCGCTTTGTTCGAAGAGGAAAGAGGTTCCAGTTCAACATTGTTCATCTGCCCTTCAACGACTGTCGGTTCAAGCCATCCCAACGAATATTTATCCATGGCTGTATATCCGCTTGGAGTGCGCGAGTCGTTGTTGTATAGCCCCACATCCATCACATCCCAATACATCATTCCATGATATCCTGAATACATAGGGTCGTAGATGTCAGGCAAGCCAAGTATATGGCTAAATTCATGACAGAACGTTCCTATACCGTCAATTTCATTGCCTGTACAGCCTTTCAGTTCGCTCGAGCAACTGCTTTGGCCGAGATACATGTTGTCAAACATCTTCCATGTCTTGTAGGTCAGGTCAACCGACTGCGGCCACATGGTATCCTCTGCAGCCCCTTGTGCCTCGCTGTAGCCAGCATAAACCACATAGACAAAATCTACCGTACCGTCATCATTGAAGTCGTAGCGGCTGAAATCAACATCAAAATCTCTGTCGGCCACCGTACATGCGTCAACCATCAAATCGACAACGTTCTCGTCCAGTCCGTAATGACTCATTTTTCCAGGCAGCGTCACAGGACCTACCACATCAAATTCAGGTTCAAACAGCCCTGCCGACTGGTCTGTAAAATAATCCCTTATGCTCCCCGTGGCATAAGGTCCATTGTAGCCTTTCTCATTGGCCAGTCTGTCATACACCTCATTGATATCTTGACACGAGAATTTCATGTCGGCATATTCGGCCAAGATAATCAGCCCCCTGATCTTTCCAGTTGTCGGAAAAATCTGCTTCACTGCTCCAGGAGCCAGTGGTGTCTTGGCCATTATCCTACTGTCGCGCTCTGCGACAAGTGCCTTTCTCAGCCTTGCCTGCGCATCAGGTGTCAACAAGTCACCAATGGCATCAGTGGCATGTCGGTCATAAGCAGTCACCGTTGAGGCCACCACGTGTCCACTGCCATCAATACAGGCATAACACATGCGCCCCTCATGGTCTCTTTTAAGCATCATGCCGTCGGTTGTCTCAAAAAAATGAATGTTTTCGTCCCCGCGCAGATACACGTTGATTACCCTGCCGTTAGGCTGCTCCACGCTTACAGGCCAAGGCCAGGCAGGCGAGGAAAGAGCTTCTGTGGCCCATACGACTGAAGCCACGACAAGCCATGTTTTCAAGTTTTTCAAGTTCATGTCTTTCTATTTTTATTTTGTAAAACTCAAGTGTTAACCATTGTGCGCAAAATTATCATAAAAACAATTATTTTATTTCATATTTAGCCTTCAATATTTGTCAATTGTTAAAATGCAAGTGAAAAAGAACCTATTTTGAGCACATTTGTCCGTTTAATTGTCTTTTTTTTTATACTTTTGCATCAAATGAAAAAAATACTGCTTTACATCAAATCCGTTTTTTGTTGGCTGTTGATGTTCACCTTCTGCCATACGGCATCAGCCAGACAACCGCAAAGAGGACCAGCCAAGGCCATCTGCAGCGAGGCCACCCGATATTACTCAGAAGAGCAATATGCCCTTGCCATGCTAAACTACATCGAGGGTATGGAGGCGGCTGAGCGCGAGAAAGACATCAACACCTATTTAATATGTGTAGGCTGCATCGCCAACATATACGAGACCATTGGCGACTACGAGTCAGACATCATCTATCTTTTCAAGGGTTATGAAGCAGCCTCGAAAACCAATAACCGTTCCATGACCAGCATCTACCTAACTAACATCGTGGCAGCATACTGCCGAATGGGAAATGCCAGCCTGGCCAACAAATACTATAAGTTGCAACAAAATACTCCGCTGCCCAACAACATCACCGAATGGAAATATTTTCTCATCTACAACAAGGCCCGCATCCGGCAGGCAGAAGGGAAAATGAAAGAAGCGATAAAAATCCATAGGGAGGCCATCCGCTTTGCACAAGAGGCGGGAATGGACAGCATATATACCTTATACCAGACTTGCGAGATTGGCAGTATATACCTGAAGCAGGGCGACTACCAGAATGCGCTGCAATTCGGCTACACCTGTCTGTCGTCTGCCAAAAAGTTAAAGAGCAGAGAGCTACAGGTCAATGCGCTCGACATTCTGGCCAACGCATACCGCTCAATCAACACCGACTCGGTCAACAAATACCACGCCCTTTATCTCAGCATGACCGACTCCGTGTTTAACGCCCGCAACTTTTTCAAGGTGCGGAACAACATGGCCCAGTATGAGACGCGCAAAAGCAACCGGCATATCAACAAACTCAACTCCATCATCAACAACCAGCTACTCGCCATCATCGTCATCTCAGTTCTATTCGTGCTCTCTATAACGCTACTCGTCATGCTGCACAACAAGAACAGAAACCTGCGCAATGCCCAAAAACTGATTTTCCAGAAACACAAGGAAAAGACTCGCGCAGATGCAGATAGCCGTGGTCAGCACGAGGGCAACCATGCTTCAGCCTGCAACAACCTGCCCATAACCGATGCCCAATATCAGCAGCTGTGCAGTCACATCAAGACCATCATGGACGATATGAGTGTGATAAGTGCCCCCGACTTCTGTCTTGACAAACTTGCACACATAGTCGAGTCTAACCGCACATATGTGTCAATGGTCATCAACAACACCTACGGCAAAAACTTCAAAAGCCTACTCAACGAGCGGCGCATCGGCGAAGCCTGCAAACGTCTTTCAGACAAAGAGCATTATGGCCACTACACCATACAGACCATCTACGAGGAGGTGGGCTACACCAATGCCTCCAGCTTCATCAGGGCATTCAAAAAGGTGATGGGCATGCCCCCATCGGTATATCAGAAACTGGAGGAAGACTGCGGCAAGGGTAGCCGTACAGACGATGATGCCCTATAACCCCCTTGCTCGCACCCACGCTTTATCTATTCAGTTTCCATACGCAGCCGTCTTTGGTGTCTTTCACCTCAAATCCGGCTTCGGCAAGGGCATCACGAATCTGGTCGCTCGTAGCCCTGTCTTTCTCAGCCTTGGCCTTGGCACGCAGTTCGAGCACCATGTTGACCACCTTGCCGTATGCCTCTTCACGGGCATCAGAAGAATTGCCCTTCTCCTGGCGCAGGCCGAGGATGTCGCAGGCAAAGAGACGCATGGTCTCGTCCAACTCCTGCAGACAGTCGGCGCAGATAGTAGCCTTGTGGTCGAGCAGCTTGTTGACCACGCTGCAAGCCTCGAACAAATAGCTGATGACCAAAGGTGTGCTCAAATCATCGTTCATGGCATCGTAGCATTTCTGTCTCAGTTGGCCAACCACCTGTTTGGTCTGCTCGTCACATTTGTCGGCAGGCTGGATGCGCTGCAGGTCGTTGATACCGTTCATCAGTCGCTCCAAGCCCTTCTGGCTGGCGAGGAGAGCCTCGTTGCTGAAATCCCGTACCACGATAGTGGGCTGAGAGGATGAAGAAACGGATGGTCATGGGCGAATAAGCCTGGTTGAGCGAATGGTGAGTGCCCATGAAGAACTGTTCGAGCGTGATGAAATTGCCCAACGACTTGCCCATCTTCTGCCCGTTGATGGTAATCATGTTGTTGTGCATCCAGTATTTCACCATCGGCTTGTCCTGACTGGCCACAGCCTGCGCGATCTCACACTCATGATGTGGGAATATCAAGTCCATGCCTCCACCATGAATGTCAAATTCCTCACCCAGATACTTGCGGCCCATGGCAGTACATTCACAATGCCATCCGGGGAAACCGTCGCTCCAGGGGCTCGGCCAGCGCATGATATGTTCAGGCTGTGCTTTCTTCCACAAGGCAAAGTCGGCCTGGTTGCGTTTCTCGCCCACACCGTCCAACTGACGACTGGCATCCTTCACGTCGTCGAGGTTACGTCCTGAGAGAATACCGTAATGATATTTCTGGTTGTATTTCTCGATGTCAAAATAGATGCTGCTATTGCTTTCGTAGGCAAAACCGTTGTCCATGATTTGCTTCACCAGTTCTTCCTGCTCGATGATATGTCCTGTGGCATGTGGCTCGATGCTTGGCGGCAGCACGTTCAGAGCCTCCATGGCCTGATGGTAGCGGTTGGTATAATATTGCGCAATCTCCATGGGCTCAAGCTGTTCCAGTCGAGCTTTCTTGGCAATTTTGTCCTCGCCCTCATCGGCATCATGTTCAAGATGCCCCACATCAGTAATGTTTCTCACATAGCGCACCTTGTAGCCCAGATGCTTGAGATAACGGAAAAGAATGTCAAAGGTGATGGCCGGACGGGCGTGTCCCAGATGGGGGTCGCCATATACGGTTGGTCCACACACATACATGCCTACCTGTTGGCGGAATTAATTTAGTGCATACTTAATTCTGCCAATGGGTTTGTCGTTAATGAAGTTTACGTATTGCAGAATGGTAAGTGCACTAATTTTGCCAATGATTCTGGCAAACAAACCATTCGTTATTTTCGCGTAGTTCCTGATGACCATGAACTGGTCTGTAAGTTGAGAGAATATTGTCTCAATCCTCTTTCTTGCTTTTGCAAACGGAATGAATGTCGGTTTCCAATCCTTCTAGTTGAGCCGGTACGTACACTCCATTATGTGTGCGGTTTTGAACAAGTCAAGCTGTATATCAGCTTTTTCAGAGAATGCTTGCATATCTCAAGTATTTTGACGAATTTTGTATAAAGGTTGTACATACGACAGTTTGAGCTTAATGTATTTTTATCGTCGCTAAGTTGCTGAAAATCAGCGATATGTACAACTCTTTATTCATATTTATCAACTTAAATTAATTCCGCCAACGGGTATTCCTTCTTTTTTTCTTGTGCTTTCTATAAACTTTGTATACTCTTCAAATATTTCTTTCTGTTTTCTAATGACTTCATCAATTCCCTCTTTGTAATTTTCTATGTTCAACAGAAGGTTTATATCTCTTACTAAACGATTTGTCTCATTCATGGCTATCAACTCTTTCTTCAGCCATGAGATAATCTGACTATTGGAATACCCGAGTTGATATCCTTTCCTTCCTTCATTATCTTCATTAACTTCATCTTCATATTGTCCCATTCGTCTTACATTAGAACGTAATGGTGTAAAGTTTAGAGGTATCTGAGTTCTGCTTAGTATTAGCACATTGTCAAGGGACATAACTGCAGGAGTTATGCATTCGTAGTTTGTACCAAAGTCAAGATTAAACTTTTTGAACTCTTCTTCTTCCAATGAGCCATCAACTAAGACAATCTCATTGTTTAACGCCGCTTTTACAAGTTGGAAAGGAGAGGAGTTTTCTCCTTTCAATCCATAAGCTAATTTCTCTTCAAAAATAAAATTCACGTGAATTTCAATCTGTAAATCTTTCAGTAACTTATAGACCATTGTTTTCAATTCTTGTGTTTTACTCATATCTTGTTCTTCACCTACATGGTAGGGTGAACAAGAAAAGTATTGTATTCTTATTTGATCCATACTATACTTGAATGTAATTATTTATTGTAAATTATGCTTCTCATTGCGTTTTCCGTCCTTGAGGGGGACGACTGTTAAGACAAAATCAGTTACTACTTTCAATCACTAATTGAAAATACTATACATTGCGTCAGTTAACCCCATATCGGTATTAGAGTATGGTTTAACAACAGTCTCGCCATTTTTTAGATATGCCATCATGTGATTATTGTCTATTTCGTGCGATTTCAGACAAACTGGCAGTTCTTCTCCCATTTTATCTCTTACGATACTGAGGTTGGTAATATTATCAACGTAATAGATCGTTTTTTCAGAAAATAAAGTGTTGCATTGTCTAATTTCCCAAATGCAGTTGTCATTGGGATGAATACACACAAGTATGTATTTTGCCAATTCCATTAAAGTTTTTACATCTTCCTCCCAACTATCATTATCCAAGTATATACGCTTTGTTCCTTCTGGACTTTCAAGTTCTTCTGGTCTTCCTACACTAAAAACTTTACAAAATCTAATAGGGCATTTATTCCATGCTTTTGCCAAACATCTTTCACTCAACGGGAAATCATTGGGATTTTTGTCTATTTTATCTTTATCTATCTTTGATTTCCAGGGTCCCGCATTAGAAACTGCATCTGCAATTTTTCCCAATTCCTGTGAATAATCATCGGTGATAAAGCCTCTCAAATATAAAATAAAGGTTCTCTCTTTGCTAATGAATTTTTCCATTGTCATAAAGTTTATTGGTAGAGATAGAGAGGAAAGCAAATTCAGCAATAGACCACCGCCACCACACAAAACTGTTATACCGATATATTTGTTCACTTCAATTGAATTTAATAGAAGAATTACCCATAATACGAATCCTATAATAATAACAACAATACGTAAAACAAATCTAATAACAGAATAAAACCATCGCACATTTACAGATCTTTTGGCTCTTTTTGTACGAGAAAGATGCTTGGCAAACATGCTTTTTACTCCAAATATAGACACAATGGCCAATATTAGATATAGCATAAAGAAACCAAAGCTTTTCCACAATTGTAATACGGGACTTGACTCCTTCGCATCTTTGTACTTAGTATTATAAGTAATGTCGTTTACTTCTGAATCATAAGTATTGACCGAGGCGTCAAAATCATTTATACCGGTTTCAGCGTCCAAACCAAATTGTTGCTCAATAGTCATTGTTGGTCTGTGAAATTTCATATCTATAGCATTGCCTTCATCTCCAAGGATAAATGAAATGGTGTCGGGACTGTCATGTGTGATATAAATCATTCTTACATCTTCGAAGTTGGCAAATAATGGCTTTACCTTATTCTCTATCTGCTTAATAATCTGTTCTTCTGCAACGGAAGCATCTATCCCATATGTAACAAACTTCAAAAGGCTTACCTTTAGTGACTCTTGATCTAAACTGATATAAAACAAGGGACCATTTTTGTCATATATTCCATCCACAGAAACATTCCAAACGCATCGTCCTTCTCCATTAATTTGGTTGTCTGTTACAAACCCCATAGACATGGTAGAATCGTTCTTGAAGTAATATTCCATTATATATCTTTCTGTCCCTTCCACCATGGGGTCAGTCTGCCATTTCCCAAACCATTCTGACTGGGCAAAGAGATCAAGACTCGAAATGACGAACAGAGAAAGGATGATTATAATGTTTTTCATAAATAAGTGGTTTAAATTAACTATTATGTGGTAAAGAAAACTTATAGATAGTAGTCTGTAAAGTCTAAAAAGTGACAATAGGATACAAATGTTTGAGTTTGATTCTGGCATCGTCTGTTGTGAATTGCCAGTCCACCCCTTTCTGCATAGCATTCCTATCAGTGTGCCATTTCTCGAGTTCAGAGTTCAAGTCTTCCAAATTATCAATTCTCCGTTTCCCGAGGCATTGTTTAGATAACGCAGACAACTCAATCTCTGCTATGTCGAGCCAACTTCCATGCTTGGGTGTATAATGGAATTCGAATCTTTTGGCGAGTCTTAGTGCTTCTGCTGGCGGAAATGTCTCATAGAAAGAAATTTTGTCATGTGTGTTGAGATTGTCACACACCATGATAATCTTTTCAGCATTAGGATAAACTTCGTCAGCAAGCCATTTCATCTGTTTGGCCCAGTCGGTCTTTGTCCTATGCTCTAATGCTTTAGCATGTCGAAATCCTGCAAGAGGCTCTGTAAAAAGGAATATACTACAAGTACCATTGCGGACGTATTCACTATCTTGGATGAGAGCACCATTCTTCTTACGACGTCCTTGGCGCGCATCTGCCAGCAATTGTAGAGGCTTTTCGTCCATGCAGACAACAGGAAATCGTTCGTCATACGGACGGCTATATACTTCCAGCACGTCCTCCATGCAAGCGGCAAAATCAGCGCTTTGTTCCTTTGGTATACACCATTCCTCAACAAGGTGTGGCTTGAGACTATTCTCTTTCAATATCTTTCCCACTGTTGTATGGCTTATCTTGTCTATGTAATTCATCTGTACCATCCTTTCTGACAACAGGCGTAGTGTCCATCTGCAATATCCTTCAGGAGGATTGTGACAAGCCATGGCTATCACGTGTGCTTCCACTTCGCCTGTAATCTTGCTCTCCACAGGAGGCGTCTTACGTTTCTTGCGATATATGCATTCTATACCACTTACTTCATATTCTTTCAAAACCCGGCTGACAGTCTGCTTTTTTGTGCTCAACAGGTCTGCCAACTCTTCTGCTGTATATTGTTTCTTGCCTTTTCTGTTGCTATTGAGTAGAATTTGTGCGCGCCGTATCGTTCGAGCTGGGGCTGTACCCTTGGAAAGTAATTGTTCCAGGAACTTTTGATCTTTCAGGGAGAGTGTTATGATGATTTTCTGTCTTGACATAGTTGAGTGTAACCCTTTGGTTTTCAACTATAAATGTACGAAAAATAATTGATATAGACAAATTTAACACTC
>JAXFLJ010000023.1:0-3346 GCA_034183335.1 Prevotella sp. | reverse complement strand
GCTGACAAGTTTCATAGAGGATTGTTTTTTGTTATCTGTTTGGTTTTCAACAACAAATATACGAAAAATAATCCTCTTTTTGGGCTTTTATTGAAACTATTTTAAGGCAAAAAACAAGTGCGGCTTATCCCGAATTCGGGTTCTTAAGCTAATATAAACGGTTGTAGAGCTCTAAGTTTCAATTGTATTATAGTATAAATAGAGGCTTCATAGTTTACAAAGTCAGTATTGTCCCACCCTTTTTCATCATGTAAGCATAAAACCCTCCATTGACACTGGAGGGTTTTATAACGGTACATATTAGTTCATCTGTTTTCAACCAAACTTAGTGCCATCCTGTATCAGAAAGTCCGATGAAAGTGTTATTCTGAACTTATCAAGCACTTTGTTTCCAAAGTCTGCTTACATTATTCCCACTCAATTGTTGACGGCGGCTTGGAAGATATGTCATAACAAACTCGGTTAACTCCCCTTACTTTGTTGATAATCTCATTGGAAACCTTAGCCAAGAACTCATAGGGCAGATGTGCCCAGTCTGCTGTCATTGCATCTGTACTGGTAACTGCACGCAATGCCACGGGATGCTCGTAAGTGCGTTCATCGCCCATCACGCCAACACTTTTTACCGTCGAAAGAAGTACTGCGCCTGCCTGCCATACCTTGTCGTAAAGAGAAATTCCGTCTTCACAAGTCCAGTTATACAAGCCCTCCATAAAGATGTCATCAACTTCTTGCAGTATCTTGACCCTTTCACGAGTAATGTCACCCAAGATACGAACGGCCAATCCCGGCCCGGGGAAAGGATGCCGCTTGATGAGCCTTTCAGGCATTTGCATTTCTCTGCCGACACGACGAACTTCATCCTTAAAGAGCCACTGCAAGGGTTCGCACAGCTTCAGCTGCATCTCTTCAGGCAGGCCGCCTACGTTGTGATGGCTCTTTATCACCATTCCTGTAATACTCAGACTTTCTATACGGTCCGGATATATTGTTCCTTGTGCCAACCATTTTGCATCGGTAATCTTTTTGGCTTCTGAATTGAAGACCTCAACAAAATCACGGCCAATGATTTTTCGTTTTTGCTCTGGGTCGGTTACGCCCGACAAGTCATCAAAAAACCTTTTACTGGCATCCACACCAATTACATGCAGGCCTAATCCCTGATATGCTTCCATTACTTTTTCATACTCATTCTTCCGAAGCATTCCATGATCAACAAAAATACATGTGAGGTTATCTCCGATAGCCCTGTGGAGCAACGCTGCACAAACACTGGAGTCTACGCCACCAGACAAACCAAGAATTACACGGTCATTGCCAAGTTGTTGCTTAAGCTCTTCCACGGTTGTTTCTACAAACGATGCCGGACTCCATTCCTGCCGACTTCCACAGACATCAACCACAAAGTTTTTCAACAACAACGAACCTTGAATGGAATGGAAGACTTCCGGATGGAATTGAACTGCCCAAACAGGATTCTGCTTACTTGCGTAGGCAGCAAATTTCACATCCGCCGTCGAAGCGATACATTCACAATCATCAGGAATGGCCGTTATAGAATCTCCGTGACTCATCCAAACCTGCGAATTATCTTCAAAGCCTTTAAACAGGATGTTATTCTTATTGACATACTGCAGATTGGCGCGCCCATATTCACGGGTATTCGACTTCTCTACCTTCCCTCCGTTGACATTGGAAATAAACTGTGCCCCATAGCAGATGCCCAAGACAGGTATTTTACCAATAAACTGCCCTAAGTCTACGTGAAAGGCTTCTTTATCATGAACCGAATACGGAGAACCGCTCAGAATTACCCCAATAACAGAAGGATCGTCTTTGGGAAACTTGTTATATGGCAGTATTTCACAAAAAGTGTCAAGTTCACGCACACGACGTCCTATAAGTTGGGTCGTCTGTGAACCAAAATCCAAAATAATGATTTTTTGTTGCATCTATAATATATATAAGGTATTAGTATGAAATAATGAGAACTATGTATTGAGAGACATCTGCAAAAAGTATCAGTCACTCCATGATTCCTTGATGCAATCTGTCATCTTTCAACTGCTTACAGAAAACATTTGCTTCTTCCAGGCTTGCGACCTTTCCCACATCCATAATTTGCGAACCATCCCATTCTTTTCCCTTAATACATACTCTGTCGCATATCCGAAGGTAAAAGTCCATAATTCCAAATTTTCCATTCCATGTTTCCATTTCCTTGAATAAGTGTGGAGAAAAACAATGAATACCTGAAAAAGCCAGCCGCTGACATGTGTTAATATCAAGATTAGTGTAGGGCGAGCGCACTTCTCCCGTTTCCGTGTTTGTCCAACCGACAAGCCTCATGTCGTCATTAAACAGCAGGTAACGGCTGGTTTTTCGATTGCTGACCATCAAGACGGCATCAGGGCAAGCACCGTGACCCTTATTCAAAGCGTCATGGTAAAACGCATGAAGGTCTATATTGTTCAGTATGTCAACGTTATGAATAAGGACTGGGTATTGCGAATCAAATAAATGTGCAGCCTTCTTCAATCCTCCCCCAGTATCAAGCAGTTGCCCTGTTTCGTCTGATATCCGGATGTCCATCCCAAAATAGTTGTTGCATGCCAAGAAGTCAACGATTTGTGTGGCGAAGTGATGAACATTTATCACGATGCGTTCAAAGCCAGCTTCCTTCAATCTCATGATCGTATGTTCGAGCAATGTCTGTCCGCCTATTTCTATTAATGCTTTGGGTGTATGGTCGGTAAGCGGTTTGAGGCGTGTCCCAAGACCTGCGGCAAAAATCATGGATTGCATCATATATTGTCAGTTTCGATAATAAAGCGTCCTTATTTTAAGAAGTTATTCTTGTTGTAGAAAGCGACAGCTTCAACAAGCAAGTGCAAATTTATAAAATGTTTTTGTAAAAGCGTCTCTGTAGTGAGTAAAATTTCAGTTTCTCTATCTATCTTACACAGTATACATACACTCCGCACAGTTTTATAAATGGACACAACGATTTGGCAAAAGGTGTTCTTTCATTGAAAATGATATCGTACTTTAAGCAGATAAACTTCAGTAGGAATATAATTAACTAAGTAATATGCTTATACTACCCCAATTCGGTTTAAGGGCAGCTCTTTTTAGTCCAGATTATGGTCCACAACGATTCTTTCGACCTGGTTTTGGGTCGAAGAATCATTGTTTCACGCCAATAGGTTTAGAAAAGTGAGAGCTGCCTTACTCCTGCTTCGGCCTCCATCTCAAATTCCATATTGATAGAGGGTTTTGTGTCGTAGAAAGCATAAGCAGCCATTCCTGCCAAAAGGTTGACAATAAAGTTTGAGATACTTCTGTG
>JAXFLJ010000022.1:0-203297 GCA_034183335.1 Prevotella sp. | reverse complement strand
CTGTCGTTTTGACGAAAGCGTAGCGGGCTACGCAGAGGAAAAACGGCAGGCAAGATGCCGACAAGCGGACGGAAGCAGCCGGGAAGCAACACCATCAATCGGAAAGGAAAACTTAGCGGTATCATGGACGATGGAGGGGTAAAGTAAATGCGCAAACATCTTGTCCACCCAGCCTATACGAATTATCCTAAGGATGAAGGGTATTTGTAAAAAAATATACTTACCTTTGCATGAGATTTGTCGTGAACCGGGAATGTGGCACAGGCTATCTCTCATCCGACTCGCATTGCCTCTGCATTCCGTTTAGGCATTGAGACGCATCATTTTCATCAATATTCATCAAAACGTGCACATCGTTATTGCAGGAAATATAGGAAGCGGTAAGACGACACTGACCAACATGTTGTCCGAGTACTACGGCTGGGAACCTCGGTTTGAGGCCGTAGACTACAATCCATATCTCGAAGACTACTACCAAGACATCCATCGATGGTCGTTTAATATGGAAGTGTTTTTCCTCAAGCAACGCTTCAAAGACATCCTCGACATTGCCCAGACAACCGGAACAATAATACAAGACCGCTCCATCTTTGAAGGAGTTCATGTGTTTACAGCCACCAACAAGGACATGGGACATCTCTCCGACCGAGATTACGAGACATACATGGAACTGTTCGAGTCGATGATGATGGCTGTCAGGCAACCCGACCTGATGATATACCTTCGTGCAACAGTGCCCCATTTGGTGAAAAACATCCAAAGACGAGGACGTGACTACGAGCAAACCATGTCATTGGATTACCTGAAAAACCTCAACGCACGCTACGAAGACTTTATTTTCAACAACTACAAAGGCCCTCTCATGGTGGTCGATGTAGATCCGATGGACTTCCAACATAATCCCAAAGACTTTGCCACTATCACCCAAAAGATAGACGCTTTGCTCTTCGGACTGTTCCAAGAACAGGATTCATAAAATACAAACCAACAACCCTTATTTACAGAATATGCACATAGCCATTGCAGGAAACATAGGAAGCGGAAAGACAACGCTGACCAAACTGCTCTCCAAACACTATGGATGGACACCGAGATTTGAGCCGGTTGACAACAATCCATATCTTGACGATTTCTACGCCAACATGGAAAGATGGTCATTCAACCTACAAATCTATTTCCTGAACAAGAGATTCAAGGAGGTAGTTGAGATTTCAAAGAGCAGCGAAACCATCATACAAGACCGCACCATCTTTGAAGACGCACGTATTTTCGCTCCTAACTTGCACGAGATGGGTATGATGAGCGACCGTGACTTTGCCAATTATTGCGATCTCTTCGACCTGATGATGTCGCTCGTCAAACTGCCGGACCTGATGATTTATATACGTTCTACGATTCCAAACCTCGTTGCGCAGATACAAAAACGTGGACGAGACTTCGAGAAATCCATACGTATAGACTACCTGCAAGGCCTTGCCCAACGCTACGAAGACTGGATAAGTCAATACAAAGGGCATCTGATTATCATCGACGGAGACAACACCAAGTTTGAAAACAATCAGCAAGACTTCCAAACCGTTACAGACATGATTGATGCCAAGTTATACGGTCTGTTCCCACTTGACGAATAAGGTCGTCAAGAATGCTCATAGACAACAGGCTGCATTTTTGCCAGTAACCGGCAAAATATCAGAGGGTGCAAATCAGAAGCATTAAGCTCCCTATCGGTCATGAGACTGCTTAGGTTTCCCTTTCCGATTGATGGTGTTGCTTCCTGTCTGCTTTCGTCCACCTGCCGGCATCCACTCTGCCATTTTCCTTCGGCGCAACCCTCTGCGCTTCCGGAAAAACAACAACCCGTTTGCTCAACATGCAAACGAAATCGGCATGGTCTCTAATACCCCCAATCGGTCATCAGACTGCCCATGCTACACTCCTCGCTGATGATGTTGCTTCCCGACTGCTTTCGTCTGCTTACCGTCATCATCTCCGCCGGTTTTCCTCGGCGTAGCCCGCTACGCTTTCAACAAAATCGACAGACAATCTGCTTGACATCCGAACAAACTCAGAACGGCCTCTCATGACCCAATTAGGATAAACGATTAGGCCTGAAACAGGATGTCATTACCTATTTTATCATAGGTCGATACGCATCTTTTGTAATGCTAACAAATCAAAAAACCGAAAAAAAACTTGCATGTTTCCTCAAAAAGACATACCTTTGCAGTCGCAATTTAAATAACACCGCGGAGTGGAGCAGTTGGTAGCTCGCCAGGCTCATAACCTGGAGGTCGCATGTTCGAGTCCTGCCTCCGCAACTCAATTTTATTCGGAAGCCCATGTTATTACAGGCTTCCGAATCTTTTTTATCCCAATTCAGTCATTAAAGTCCGTACCGATTTCGTATGAATGTTGAGCATGAGAGGTTGTGTTTCCTTGTCTCTGTTGTTTAAGAAAGCGTTGTCCGACAAACGCACAGGCATTTGTTGTCGTGGGAAACATGCCCTTTCGTATTTACAGAAATCACAGACTTCACTTCAATAAGACGTTCTGAAGAAACAGTACAGTAAGGCTTCGACATTGTACCAACGTTTGGTACGAGCCGTACCAAACATTGGTAGCCACAGTACCAGCCGTTGGTACGGAGGCTACCAATGCCCGGTATCAATTCCATCCCGTAATATTCTTTTGATAATACTAAATCGGTCATCAGACCGCCAATGCTACATTCCTTGCTGAGGGGGCTGCTTTCCGACTGCTTCCGTCCAACTGTCGGCATCTTTACATTACAGACAGCAATCATCCATAAACCCAAATCGGTCATTAGACCGCCAACACTACATTCCTCACTGAAGATGATGCTTACCGACTGATTACGGTCGATTGCCGGCATCTTCTCTGCCGTTCTTCCTCGGCGTGGCCCGCTACGCCTTTGGCAAAAGCGGCAGACAAGCTGCCGGCAATCGAACATAATCAGTACAGTCTCTAATGACCGATTTGGGATAAACGAAAGAAGAAAAGGAAAAACAAAGAGACAGACCGTTGAGTCTGCTTCTTTGTTTTTCGCCCATACATCTCTCTAAAAAAGAGACATCATACAAAACGGGAATTATACTCCTGCCTTGGCTGCCTTACGGGCAGCCTTTTCTGCTTTTTTGGCTGCTTTTTCTTTTCTTCTTTGTGCTTTTTCAGCCTTTTTGGCCGCCTTGTCGAGCTTATACTGGGCTTTAGTCTGAGCCTTTAGAGCTGCTGCTTGAGCCTCCAAGTTTGCCGCATCCTTATTCAGTTCTCTGGTTGTTGCACGATAATCGGCCGTTTGTTCTTTCATGATTGCCACCGTATCTGCAATTGCAGAGAGGCGAATTGAGTCATTCCTGTTAACAACATCCTGTGCGCTAACTTGCTGTGCAGCACCGAGGACAAGCATAGTCGTCATTAGATAATAATGCTTTTTCATCTTTTTATCTTTTTAATACCACTACAAAGGTAACCAAAAGGTGGAATAAAACAAAATGTTTAACAAGTCATTTCAAGCCCCAAGCATTTTTCATTTGCGCTTCTGTCATTTGCTCAAGGGCATTTTCCACACGGTCGGGAAGGTTGCAGAAAAAGTCAATACCTGTAAAAAGTTCCAGTTCTCGAATAGAAACGACATAGTCGCCGAGGTTGACCGAGGAAAGAACCTCATCGTTGTGTTCAAACAAAAGGCCAAGAGGCTTGTAGCCTTCCGGCGTCTTCTGCAAAAGGGCAACATAAAAATATGCAGGAACTATCAACTCATCCTTGACTTTCTTGAGTATCTTTCCCTCGGTAATCGTTCCTCCCTTGACTACAAAAAGCGTATCGGAAGCAGCCATCCTATTCGTCCATTGCCTGAGTTGATTTTCCATAACAACCCACACCCCTGTATAATTCTTACCCGCATTGAAGTTATAATACTGCGGCTGTATGTTGCTATAATAAAATGTTTGCATATTGGCCTGAGTGGAATACTGACGGTCTGCCGACGGACAAATGTGTCCGCGGGTGAAACCAGAACCCTTATACATAGCATTGGTATCGTCAAAACGGGCTGCAACCGGCAAATCGGGGTCTTCCATAAAAGTACCATAATAGCCCGCATTGCCGCCAAACCCTTTGTGCATGACATAGCAACACCATCGTTGTGATTTCTTTTCCACATCCCATTCAACAGAAAAATTCACGCCGTCTACATCATAGGTGTCTGTTGTTTTATGAACAAGCACTATGCTGTTAGCACCTTGCAGGCGTGGAAATTCCGTCCGTCCATATTCCGGACGAGTAACCGGATTGGCATTCTTGTTGTCTCCGGGCAATACAACCCCTGAAGTATGATTAACCGGATCATCGGTACTACATCCGATGAAAAACCAAGAGACTAAGGCTACAAAAGCCATGGAAAAGAGCAATTGTTTCATCTTTGAATTTTCATTGAACCCAAATCGGTCATGAGACCGCATGGTTTCCGTTATTGACTAATGGTGTCGCTACCCGACTATTTTCGGCCGTCTGTCGGCATCTTGCCTGCCGCTCTTCTTCGGCACAGCCTGCTACGCTTTCAAGAAAACGACACCCCATTTGTTCATCATCCATATAAAATCAGTACGGTCTCTAATGACCGACTTGGGATTGAATAAGATGTAAAAAGCGAGGCTCCATTTTGTCTGCCGCAATGAAACCTCGCCCGATATTACATCATTAAGGCGAAGAGCCAAGTAATTACCTTACCGACACCTTCACTCTCTGATGATTGACTTTCACAATATAGACAGATGGCTGCAAGCGGATGCTGTGACGACCGCCAGCCATGAACGAAGCATACACCTTTCTACCCACAGCATCATATATTTCAACATGAGAAGACTTGTCGTTTTCGATGACAATGCCTTCACGAGTTCCTATTACACGTATCATTTCATCTTTTGCATCACGAATAGAAGTGGGCAACATGACCGTTATCTCATCAGAATAGTCAGACAAATATTCCTTAAAGTCTTTCATGCGGTAGCCTCGCACATCATAGGCATATCGTCCTCCGGCTTCCAAACCATTAAAGACACAGGAAGAACCTTCGACATAAACCAGTTTCTTGGGCACACGCACAGTTTCTCCTTTTTGCTTACGCACCTGGCGAACCGTTACCTCGTCCATGAAGAAACGTTTCCCCTTCTGACTTGTAAATGCAAGGCAATAAGAATCATTCTTGTTCAAATACTCGTTGAGATAGGCTTCCGGGAAGACAACCTTTCCGTTGATGCTACCGACTTTACCCTCTTCAAACGGCACTTGATAGCCCATGACGGCCACAGGGTCAGTCGGAGACTTCATGATTAACACGAACAAAGTGTCAGACACGGCCGTATTGACCGCCACAAAGTCAACTTCTACATTACCTCCGCCCCAGAGCGGAAGATGAGGAGTGGCTACCAAGCCAATTGCACCTGTCCACTCATTCATTTCTTTACCACCTATCATGCCATTTGCCCATATCGGATACAAAACCGTCCAGTCCGTATCGGCCATACCTTCCTTAGCAAGAGAAAGCTGAGGAGTGTAATATTGGGGAGAAGCAGGACTGTCTACCGTGCCTTCCGTTATCTTATTGAAGTCTTCATGAAGGAGCGTAATGGTCTCATTGTCTTCTTTGGTGACAATGTCTTGATACAAATTGAGAATGTAGCTACCTGCATGCGGCATAATTTCCCACTGTGCCTTGAAGCTATCTGACGTTACATCGGTTGCCGGCAATGCCTGCGGCTTCAGTTCAACAATGCCATCTACCCAAATGACGGAGGAAGGTTTGGAAACAAGCTCTCCGTCTTTTGATTGCACATAATAATAATACTCCTTCGCAGGATCAATGCCTTCTACAATTTTGGAAGTCTCCGCTGTAACCATGTCTTTGAGGAATGGCTTCGGAATGGGTTGCGACTCGTATGTCAAGGTAACATCGTCTACAGCAAAGGTAACATTGTTGGCCACCTGTACAATATCTATTTTAACCTGCTCCACATACTCGCCGATAGCGTCTCCTTCAATGGTATAGAATCCTCCGTCAGCCTGCATCCAGTAATTGGGAAGATTGGCAATATGCTCCCAGTCGCCATTTGTCCTCTTGATATACACTCCCAGCAGGGAATAATTATAATCGGCGGGGATTTCCATAGAACTCGGTTTCACCCAGAAAGACAACTTTTTGATGGGAGCCGGTGTGGGGGCGGAGATAATCATATCGCCTTTGGCATCCATGTTGAGCGACAATTTGCCAGAAGAAAAATCTCCGCTTGTCGTCAACACATCCTTGCTGCCATTGGCCGACACATCAATCACCCAGCCTGTCGGATAATTCGGATTGGCGGTATCTATGTTTCCGTCTTCCTTGAGATTGATGCCGTCGAAACCTTCCTTCATCACTCCTTCCGGAATAACATGTTCGGGCATTTCCTTATAATATACATTGAAGATATATTCACTCACTCCGGAGACAGCCCCCCATGAAGCCTTGAAAGATGTATTGCTGATATTAATCACAGGATTGGCAACCGGTGCCGGAAGTTTGTTGCGTTTTCTTGTCACCTTTACATCATCTATCAGAATTTCTCCCTTCTTGCCTTCTATCTGAAATATGTTCTTATTGTTGAACGTGGCTTTCTCTGATGTGAACTCAAAGCTTTGCCATTCTTCTGTCAAATCAAAATCCTTGTAGTCTTCTACGCCAGAAGTATTATCACAGAGAGAAACAGCGAGCTTGGTTTCTGGCGTCGCTCCGGTTGCCCTGCGTGCCCGCAAGGTAATTGTTGTTTCACCGAAGAGCTCCATTTCAGGAGTACTTATATGTCCATAATATGTATATCCGTAGGACTCATAGGCTTTCAGCGCACAGCTTCCACCAGCTTGATAGACATGGTTTCCTGTCCAACCTTCCATTGACATTTTTCCATCTTGGATGCGATAGCCATTTTGTGAAGAGCCACCGATATTCTCACTATCGGGCGCATCGGGTGTACCTGCGGTGAAATTGTCGAAATGTTCTTCTACGACAACAACCGACTCAATATCGCTGAACCGGGGCGATGGAATATGAAAGGGTACCGAGTGCTTTCGTTCTCCCTGTTTCGAGGGATGAAATGGTGCTTGCTGTGCACATACAGAAGCAAGAGATAGCAGCGAAAAGATTGCCGCCGAGTAAATCTTTTTCCTCATAGTTTGATGGTTTAGGATAATAATTAGTATTTAACAAAAACACAAATATAAAGAAAATTATCAAAACAAACAAGAAGAAAGAGGGGAAGTTAAACCCAAATCGGTTATGAAAGACCGTGCTGAATTCGGATGAATGTCGAGCAGATGGTTGTTGTTTTGACAAAAGCGCAGCAGACTACGCCGAGCAAAACGGTAGACAAGAGCCGGCAAGCGGACGAAAACAGGTGGGAAACAAAACATTTATCCAGACAAGTAAGCCTTAGCAAGGCTAATGACTGATTGGGGTTAAATCAACAAAAAGGAAACAAGATACAAAAAAAGCACATCAATTAGTCTTGATGTGCTTGTCTCTATGATAGTTATTTCTTAATTTTTCCGTATCTGTTCATGAAGCGATCCACACGACCCGCAGTATCGACAAGCTTACTCTTACCAGTATAGAACGGGTGAGAAGTGCTTGAAATTTCAATTTTAACCACAGGATAGCTTTCGCCTTCAAACTCTACAGTTTCTGTAGCCTTGCAAGTTGATTTCGTAAGAAACATATCGCCGTTGGACATATCACGGAATACGACGGGGCGATAGTTGTCTGGATGAATGCCTTTTTTCATTTTTCGGATATTATTTTATTATTATTTGATACATACGTATTGCAGGCTGCAAAATTACGAATAATTCTACAGCCTGCAAAATATTTCCCGTCTTTTTTATTATTTCTTGAAGAGGAACGGGAGTTTGTTGGTTACCTCGGTATATGCACCATAACTTGAGAATTCACTTGAATATTGAATGGTCTTATTCTTTCCAACGTTTGTAATAACAACATTACCCTCAGCGTTGAAAGTTACCGTCCAAACATAGTCAGCCTCAGGAAGACTCTCAGACACTTGAAAGCTATTGTAATTTCCGCTCATGTAATAATAGCGACCAGTAGCATCCTGAATGGTGTATCCACCCTCAACGGCCTTGAACGTAAATTCATTAGCCGCCTCGGCAGCAATGGCTTCATCGGCCATAGCCACGTCTACCGTGTAAAGCCACCCATAAGCCTTTCCACTTTCAACAGGCTTGGCCACGACATAGGTGCTTCCCTCTTTCAATGCGGCAAGGATATAAGTCCCATCGGCAATGCTGTTCACCTTTTTATAGGCAGTTCCACCGGTACTCTCTCCGGGTTTTGTTCCGACAGCCTGACCGTTGATTTCCGCATAGGTAACATTCTTAATACCATTTACACCGAAATAAGTTGCAATATCTCCGTACAAGAGAACTTCTTGTTTGAGAACAGTCTTATTGTCCTTCAAATTCAATTTGGTACGTACATCGCCCCTTGGCAATTGCACCGGCATACACTTCTTATAGTCCTTCTCATCAGGAGAAGCAGCAATCAACACGTTGGTATTCACAGTACAAGTATCTGCATCGAATACGCTTCCGTCTGCAATCTTTTGTCCGTAAACATATCCTACAATATAACCCTTCACATAAACACCTGTAGCGGCAGCATGCGTGAGAGCTGTATTGAGCGTAAATGGTGAAGCATACGTACCATTCTCATCCGTAGGTGTAGTCGGCTCTTCTCCATTATTGTCATTTGGATTGAGATAAGGCGCGGGAACATCTTCGCAACTCGTAAACGTCAAGGCCGTAAGTGCCAATGCGAAGAAAGAATAAAATAGTTTTTTCATATTGTCGTCTTTATTTTATAATTACTAATTTGTTGTTTTGCCAAAAACATCTTTGGTTGTGTTGCACACGATTATTCAATGAGTACGTTCTTGACTTCCCAAGTAGCAGCCGTAGATGTCGTACTGGTGTATCTGAATGCAATATGTACATTGCTCTTGCCAACCAATGCGCTTAAGACAACCTGACTCTTAATGAAATTCCAGTTAGTACCGTCTGGCCATTGGTCAAGCTTGAGTTCACTCCATTGTGAGAGATCTATCGGCGAATTGTCGGTATAAGTTGTGGAATACATGACATGGATGTCTACACCGCCACCGGCTCCATACCGTTGAGCCTGGTCAAAAGACAATGTTGCATTTGTGAGTTTAGACATATCAAGCTTCGGACTGACAAGCCAACTATCGGTCTCATATCTTGTTCCGCTAACATATGCTGTTGCTTTCATACCATATCTTGCATCAAAGGCCCAGACAAATTTCAGTTCCGCAGGAAGCGGTTTTGCCTCAACAATAACAAAACTACCTTGGCTTTCCGCAAATGGTTCACTAAAGAATGCTTTTGCAGAAGGCTTAATATCGTTTGTAGAACGCAAAAGGATTTGCCATGTATTACGAAAACGTGTAAAGATGCCCGTTATATCGACTTCATCGGTTGGCATAGGTGTGTTGGCAAAATCGGCATAAACACTCGTCCTCAATACAAGGTTGCTCGTGTTGATTCCTTCAAAAGCACGATTAACAGCATTGGCAGTAAGGGTCACGCTACCATCGTTCGGTGCATAAACAACTGTTCCATCAGCATCTTTTAGCTTGACATTCTTAATAGTCATCAGCTTGCCACAATGTTCATTGAGGTAGCTTACATCAGTCATTTTAGACTTGTCAAACTCCATGGGTTCAATTGCTCCAGCGTCAGGAGTGCCCATTATCTTATAATGTTGATTCCAAACATAACGGCTCATACGTCCAATAGAGGTCGAACCGTTCTTGGAATTTGTGTACACACCACCTATCTTCACTTGCTGTCCATAGCCTCCAATCATCAAACCTTTCAATGAAACGAGAATAGGTTGGCCTACAGGAAGGAAGCCATAAAGGCCACTCTGATTAATGCTTATCAATACAGCACCCGTATTATCCTGCAAGGATATTTCATTATAGATATTACCTTGCTGATCATTTCCGGTTATATAACCTTTAATTTGTATATCCTCAGTTATCTCTGTCATGCTGCTCGCACTGATTACTGACGCATACTTGTCCTTCAACTCTTTAATTGTCAGGACATGAGTTTCCACAAGTTCATTGTTGCCATAGGGACTCTCGCTCGTGTCGGGGTCGGCATAGCTCTCGCCCATACATGAAGCCAAGAGAACTCCTGCTAATAATATAATGATTGATTTCAGTTCTTTCATATCCTTGTTTTTTAGAATTTATACGCAATATTCAGCATTCCATTGGTTCCAAACACATAATATTTCTTCGGAGTAAACGAATAGGTACGCATACTTCCAATCTCACCTTTGCTTGTCGTCGTATAGTCGCTACGGCTTTGTTCATAACCGCCAGACACAATCTTGCGGTTGTTCAGGATGTTGGTCACCATGAAGTTAATAGACAAAGACTGGCTGCGTCCCAGACGAATATTCTTACCTATTGAACCGTCAATCATCCAACCGCCGTGGCCTTTGGCTTGTTCTGGAATTGAAGCTCTAATCGTTTTTGTCTCTCCTGTAATGGGGTCAACGACTATTTCTTCCATTTTTCCGCCATTATTACGTTTGATTGTCTCTTCATATCTTAAGTTGGGAGCGTATGAAAGGTAAATTCTGTCATAATAATTGGCATTCAAGTCAATGAACCATCCACCCTGATGAAAACTCAGGCCAAGACTACCTGCGGTGAGAGGTGTTCCACTCTCGCGCATACCTTTATTATATATAATGTCATCTTTATACTCTCCTTTCGTAGAAAGCATGTACCTTACATTGGCGTTATTGATGTTTTCTGCTTCGCTGATCGTACCGATTGCCTTGAAGTCGAGGTATGAAGTGATACGGAATGACATACCAAGCTCTACACCATAATAATGCTTCTTCATATTGGTCATGCTAACATAAGTAAAGGAGTTAACATCATCGAAGAAGAAGTTTTGCCATTCGGTCACATTAGTCATACGGTTATAATAACCAGTAAGGTTGGCGTGCAACCAAGGATTCTGGTATTGATAACTCAGTTCGCTGGTGAAAATGCGCTCGTTCTTCAGGCCATTTACAAAGTCATTGTTCATCTCCGGAGAGACAAAAGCAGTAGTAATCTGAGGTGCTCTTTGCTCATATCCAAGACCAATCATCAAAGTTCCTCCTCTACCAAATTTCGTATTGGCACTAAACTTTCCACCACCTGTAAGAAACTCTGCCGTTTTACTTTTTCCAAAAGAATTGTCTGCAAAAAGTCCATTACGCATATGTCCTTTACGCTGCATGGCATCATAGCCCAACTTTGCAGAAACATTGTAATGCAAGATGCCGAATGTTTCGGAATAACTTCCCCACAACATGGCCTTCCTTGCCTTCAAAGTATAATCATATCCGAACTTATCTCCCTCATAGACCAACTTGCCAAGAGCATTTGGTCCGGCAGTATTCAGGTCGTATTGCACCCTTGGATCTGACATGGCATATTCCCCTACGGCATACGAGTTGATATTATGGAATGACTTGGCACCGAGCAAATCATCCATAGTCTGGTAGTGACGACCGAGGTTTTGACCCAAAAGGAAGCCAATGTTGAGCGTCTTGTTCTTATCCAAACTTGTTGTTAACTTGGAAGAAAGACTTACCGTTGCATTATCGCTATGCTTTGCCTGAACGTAATAAAGGGCATCTTGTCCTTGTTCAGCAGCAAGTTTGTTGGAATAGTAAAGCCTGTCCCAATTGATTTGACGGTTAGCTTTGGAGGCTCTCCAGAAGTTAAAGGCATCATTCCAATTTGCAAGGGCAACATCATCTCTATTGTAAGTGTCTTCAGTATTCCACACATTATAATAGCTACTCGGCAATCTCTTCCAATAATCAGGATGTGGGTTCTCACTGTTGTTGTAATTCAGCTTCGTACTCTTATACATGGAATACTTTCCGAAAAGAGACGTCGTTAATTTGCTTTTGTTGCCAATTTCCCAATCCCATGTTGCAATGGCAGAAGGTGCGAAGTCATTTACGACGCGAGAATTACGTTTATGTCCGTTTTGGTATCCCCAATAAGGATTGTAGTAATAGTCATTGGCCAACCAATAAGCCTCATCGGTTGATGCTCCTTGTGTGGAACGTTCTGTAGGATTTCCCCATGTAGACAAAGCCAGCGAGTGCCCATTGTTCCATTTCTTCTGCACACCAAAGAAGTATGAAAGGGCATTATAGAAAGTACCTTCCACGTAACCTTGATTAGCCCAACGATAAGTAAGGTTGGCCGCAATAGCCCAACCCTTACTGTTAAAGCCCGAGCCGTATGTGTACATACCACGTAACGTATAATTTCGGTTAGCACCGCTGAGAGTCAACCTATGCCCCGCTGCCATGCTGCCTGCCCTGAAATCATAGTTGTTACTACCAGCCAGTCCTGACATGGAGAAACTATTTCCTTCAAAAGGCAGCGCAAAATCAACAAATCTCGTCTGTTGATTCAGACCGCCAACCATCGAGTAACGAAACTGTCCGCTTTCCATATCATTGACTGACAGTCCATTGATGTACACATCATTATACTTCGGATTGAGCGCACGGTATCGAAAACGAACTGGAGAAAAAAGATAGCCCACTTCCGACGCATAAACATTGCTGTTGGAGTTGAGTATCGTAACATTGGCCGTCATGTCATTATCTTCACCCAATTGCGCTTCCGTAAAAGTGAAAGCCGATTCATCCGTCGGTTTGACCGTTTGCCCGTCTGTTCCCGTAGACTGGGCTACAGCCAGCGAAGCATGACACAAAGCCATCACTGCAATTTTCAACTTCTTTGACATATTATTTTAAATTGGATTGTTATTCTTTGTGTGCAAAGTAACAAAATATATTTTAATTTGAACTACAGAGCCGTCATTTTTTATTTGATAATCCTTTTTATTCGGATTAATTTAGCGATATTTGCATCACAAACATAATTCGACAAATGAAAAGAGTATTATTTTTATGCCTGATGCTGATGGTCATCAGCTTCTCAAACGCCCAAAAGAAGTTTTCCGTTTACGGCATTGGCTTCTATAACTTGGAAAATTTGTTTGACTACATTCACGACGAAGGTAAAAACGATTATGAGTTTCTGCCCGACGGGACATATAAGTGGAACGAAATGAAGTACACCCATAAGCTTCAGAACATGTCAAGGGTTCTCTCTGAAATGGGAACGGATGTGCTGCCCAATGTGGGTTGTGCAGTTATCGGTGTGAGCGAAGTAGAAAACGCCCGATGCCTTACCGACCTTGTTTCACAGCCTGCCCTCAAGGCAAGAAACTTCCAATTTACGCATATAGAAGGGCCAGACGAACGTGGAGTAGACTGTGCCCTGCTTTACAATCCTTCCCTTTTTAAGGTAGAAAACATAAACCTGTTTCCTTATAAATATGAATTACCGTCCGACAGTGCGCAACATACCCGCGGTTTCCTTACGGTTTCAGGAAAACTGGCTGGTGACAATGTAGCGTTCATCGTATGCCATTGGCCCAGTCGCTGGTCAGGTTCGTTCTATCGAGAAACAGCCGGAAAGCAGGTTCGTTCCATCAAAGATTCTATTCTTCAGGCATCTCCAAGTACCAAAGTTTTTGTCATGGGCGACTTGAATGACGACCCAACCAACAAGAGTTTGACAGATGCGCTTGGTGCAAAAGGCGATATTGAAGCCGTGAAAGATGGCGAAATGTTCAACCCGTGGTATGATGTACTGACAAAGCTGGGTACCGGCACATTGCGCTATGACGGCAAATGGAACTTGTTTGATCAAATAGTGGTGACAGCCAACGCCATTCAGCAAAAAGGAAAGAAAGACTTCGACTCTCTGAAGTATTGGAAATGCCAAGTCTTTCAACGAGATTATCTCTTCCAGACAGAAGGCAAGTACAAGGGCAATCCGAAACGAACCACAGCCGGTGGAGTGTGGTTAAATGGTTACTCCGATCACTTGCCGGTGGTTGTTTATATGATGAAAGAACAGAAATAGCATACCGTGGAACTGACAACGGAAACCCATCCATTAGAGCCTTTCCTGCCACCATCCACTCAATTGCTGATACTCGGCAGTTTTCCGCCTGCACGCAAAAGATGGTGCATGGATTTCTTTTATCCCAACTTCACGAATGACATGTGGCGCATTTTCGGACTCTGCTTCCATGGCAACAAGCTACATTTCGTAGACGAGTTGAGAAAAACATTCAAGCAAAACGAAATAGAACAACTCCTCATACAAAAAAGCATCGGCATATTCGATACAGCAAGAAAAGTAATTCGTAGTAAAAATACTGCTTCCGACAAAGATCTTGAAGTGGTTGAAGCGACCAATATCTCTCTATTGCTTGACTCTGTTCCACAATGCAAGGCATTAGTCACAACCGGACAAAAAGCTACAGACATTGTATGCAATCTGTTTGGCATCCGACAACCAGAAGTCGGCAAGTTTGCTTCATTTGAATTTCAAACCCGCAAACTTATGCTTTTCCGCATGCCAAGCAGTTCACGTGCCTATCCATTGAAAGTAGAGAAGAAAGCGGAAGTTTATCTCCCCATGTTTCAACAACTGGGCATCATCTCATCAGAATCATCATCCATCATTAAATAGAATATCCATGACCATTATAGGAATTGCAGGCGGAACAGGTTCGGGCAAAACCACCGTTGTCAAGAAAATCGTCAATTCTTTGCCTCCTCATCATGTCGCAGTCATACCCTTAGATTCATATTACAACGACACAACGCACATGACAGAAGAAGAACGTCGTGCCATCAACTTTGACCATCCTGATGCGTTCGACTGGAAATTGCTCATCAAGCATGTACAAATGCTGCAAGAAGGTATGGAGATAGAACAACCCACTTATTCATACCTCAAGTGCAACCGCCTGCCCGAAACCATTCGTGTCGAGCCTAAACCAGTTGTCATTGTGGAAGGCATCATGACGCTCATCAACAAGAAACTGCGGGAAATGATGGATTTGAAAATATTTGTCGACACAGACTCTGACGAACGACTCATCCGTAACATCCAACGTGATGTGGTAGAACGAGGCCGCACTGTAGACATGGTCATCAACCGATATTTAGAAGTGCTCAAACCCATGCACGAACAGTTTATCGAGCCGACAAAGAAATATGCCGACCTAATCATCCCACAAGGTGGAGAAAACCTGCGTGGCATCGGCATCCTATGTAAATATATCGAGCGACTGGTAGAATATACCTGACATTTCCACCCCTAACAACCGCCATCATGGTGGAAACTATCCATGAAACCCTAAACGTAGATGGGCTTTCAATCCTACTATGAATTCTGAGTATAAAACAGAAAACCTTCCTCAAACGACGATGCTTTCTGAGAGACGTCTTATCTTTTCACCGACATAATCCCTAATGACAAAAGAGTCTTCAAAAATAACACCACAAATTGTTTCATAAAAAGAGAAAGAAGAGAGACAAAAAAGAAGTAAACGAATTTATTTCATCAAGAAAATGATTTTGTTCCGTCTCCTACAAAAGAGCAAATCAACTATAATAAATCTGTCAAAGATTATCATGCTTGGATATTACCTAATTTATCCTGATACATATTTTTATCGTTCTTTTTCTTGATTTTTCTTGGAGCATATTATTTTTTTTGTACTTTTGTGAGCAACACATCAGTGTTTTATTTATTATCTAATTTAACTAATTACTATGATGAAAAAGTATTGTTACATTCTTGCGCTGTTACTATGCTTCAGTTTAACGGCAAATGCACAAGTAATAAACATGAGTAAGACAACAACAACCATTGCCAAAGCAGATGGCATTGCAGAAGGTTTTGGCTATGGAGACCGATATGCCACGGAACTTCTTGGTATCGGAAATGGGAAAGTGACCATCCTGACAGCTTTTAACAAGGTAGAGAACATTAAAGGAGCGACATTAAAGTATGTCGATGTAGTATTAGCAGCATCTTATACCGACGAAAACGGAGCTGTGATTGTCCTTGACAAGGACATGAAAGTAGTTTACATAGAGAAAAAGACAATACAAATGCGCCTCAATCACTTGGAACTAGGCATTCCCTATGTATTTGAAAACGATGACCCATATTATATTGGTTATCTCGTTCACAGCACCCAACAGGCGGCTTATCCTTTGGGGTTTGACAAAAAGGAATGTATTCGGGAAGGCAGTTATATAGGTATACATTCCGTCATGCCTGAAAAGGGAAGCGCATTGAGCAAAGACATTTTCAACACAGTCGAAAGGGAACGCAAATTCGGCACACTGATGATTTTTGCTGGCATAGAAAAAGCCCCAGCACTTGAAAACATGGGATATCTTCTCGAATTAGACGGAGTTTTCAACACAACAGCGAACCAAAAGGTTACAGCAAAGGCACGTATCCGTAATATTGGGCTGAAAAATATTTCCACGGAAGAACTCCATGTCATGGTTGATGCCAATCCACAAGAAATCAAGAAAGAAATCCTTATCGAACAAGGAAAAACGTTTGACCTTCCCATTACTATCATAATGCCAGCAGAAGGTACAGGGAATGTCACGTTGAAGCTATTGAAAATCAATGGTAAGGAAAACCCATTTGCAGACATTACGGCAACTAAGACATATACGATTCTTGCAGAAAACGGTCCTTTCCCGAGAGAAACCGTCCTCATTGAACATTTCACAACGGAAAAATGTTCAAATTGTCCTGCAGCCGAACCTACTTTTGAGGCGTATATAAAAACTTTCACCAACGCTGGCCTTAAGGTAAGTGTCATCGAACACCACGCCGGATTTCAGACCGACCCATTTACCATCAAGGAGTCAGAAAACTTGTTAGACTATTTAGGCGTAGGATTTGCACCGGCTGCAGCCATTGATCGTTTACAACTCGGAGAGAATAAAGAGTGTGCATTCTTTCCACGTATGTCTTACACAGAAGACTTCCGAAAGATGCTCAAGGACAACTTGGAGTACGGAAGAATTGAAAAGATAGAGCAGACCTTTTCTAATGGTAAAGTGGCCATTAAAGTTACAGGAAGTCTGGTAAACGGATTCAATGAAGACATTTATCTAACAGCCGTTGTAACAGAAGACAATCTGCCAGCCATCAAACAAGCTGGAGCCAATGGCGAATTTATCCATCATGATGTTGCACGCATGTTCCTTTCATCTGCAACCGGAGACAAGGCAACAATTAATGGCAACAAATTTGAAATCTCATTCCCTGCAAAAGAGTACGATACAACATGGAAACAAGAAAACATGAAAATAGTTGTATTCGGTCATCGGGTACTGAATGAAACAACTAAGACAGACTACCAACAACACACTGTCTTATTCTCATCCAATATTATATGGGATGTAACCAATGGTATCAATGAAATTCATGAAGAACAAGTTCCTGTCGTGACGGTTAATGGCGGCTACATCAATGTTAATACCACATTCGATTCCATCGAGGTGTACGGAATGGACGGTAGTCTTCTGACAACTTCAACCAATCAAAATCTTGCCCATGGCATTTATGTTGTAAAAATAAAGAAAAGCAACAGCACACATACAACCAAGGTTATAATAAAGTAACTGCAATGAAGAAAAGATGATTTAACTTCTCTGGAGAAGAAATTTTAAGAAACATCGCCCTTGAAAGATTATTGGACTATCCTTCAAGGGCGGTGCTTCTTATCAAAAAGGAAAGCAGTGTCTCAATAAGCCGGGTTCTGTACATTGCTTCCTCTCGTCGGCAATGTTGCCTGTCATTTATCTAACCCGCAAGTCACCCTACGGTTTAAGCATTCCACCCTCCATCGTATCTTCCGAAGAAGAATCGGACGGGCAATCCTCATACGATGGTTTACACGAACTTGCAGCCTCCGGATGGCACGGCCGAATGATCACCCATCCGCCGGTGGTCTCTTACACCACCTTCTCACCCTTACCGCAAAACACTCCCATTCTTTCAAGACAATGAAAGAGAGTTCTCCTTCATGCTTTCTAATAAACGGGGCGTAGGCTGCGGCGGTTATTTTCTTCTGCCATATCCTACTGTTGCCAATAGCTTCCACTTTCAGAAGCGGAGCACCCTATGCTGCCCGGACTTTCCTCTCGTGCACTCTTATGCACCAGCGACAGAGCCAAGACACTGCATTCCGATGACAAAGATACAAATTTTTCTCCTACAAGTGCTGCCATCACGCTCTTTTTTGCCATTACGCACCGCCACCCAACTTGCAATATACGCTGATTAATCCGTCTCCAATTATACATGAAAACCATCAGAAAACCGCTACATCATCCCTTTCACATTAGCAAGAGGACAAAAAGCATGACACAGAGAAACACGGTTTGTCTTTTCAACATAAAACACTCACCATCAGCCAATACGCATAACATAATGAAAGCGATTGACCTCCAAAGCGAACTTTTTATTCAGCCAGTCGCCATTTTTACATCAAAATATTTTGCACAAAACTTTTATTTCTTTATATTTGCAGTATACGAAGACATTTACAATTTACGGACAAATAACTTACTTGCATGAAAATTGGACTATTTATTCCTTGTTATGTAGACGCAGTGTACCCCGAAGTGGGCGTAGCTACATACAAGCTGTTGAAACACTATGGGCTTGACGTGACCTATCCGCTTGAGCAAACTTGTTGCGGACAGCCTATGGCCAATGCCGGCTTTCAAAAGATGTCGAAGCCGCTCATTGAAAAGTATGAGACCATGTTCAAAGGATTTGACTACGTTGTGATGCCTTCTGCATCGTGCGCAGCCTTTGTACGAGTAAATTACCCCGAAATCATGAAGGGAAAACACGAGTGTGAAGCCTCAAAACTGACAGTGGATATCGTGGAATTCTTGCACGATGTACTTAAAGTTAAGGAAGTACCGGGCAAGTTCCCCCACAAGGTGAGCATCCACAATTCGTGT
Source organism: Prevotella sp. (assembly GCA_034183335.1). GTDB lineage: Bacteria > Bacteroidota > Bacteroidia > Bacteroidales > Bacteroidaceae > Prevotella. The sequence goes on along the minus strand of JAXFLJ010000022.1, from coordinate 184,231 downwards.
CATGGTGTGCGAGAGCTTGGACTTTCGACACCGAGCGAAACCCAACTGCCCCGGTTTAATAAAATTATTGATTTACTGAACTTGGTAGAAGGCATTGAAATCGTTGAACCGGAACGTGCAGACGAATGCTGTGGTTTCGGTGGAATGTTTGCCGTAGAAGAAACTTCGGTCTCTGTTCAGATGGGTATTGACAAAGTAAGGCGTCATCAGGAAACTGGTGCAAGCTATGTGACAGGCCCCGATTCATCTTGCCTGATGCACATGCAAGGCATTGCCAAACGTCAAAATTCACCCTTGGAGTTCATACATGTGGTACAAATTTTAGCAGCAGGATTATGAGTACGGTTCATTCAAGAAAAGCAGACGAGTTCCTTAAGAACGTCAAAAAGATAGAAAGACACGACCAGACATTCTGGGGCGTGCGAGTAAAACGTGACCTTCAGGCACAGACTTTGCCCGAATGGGAAGACCTTCGGGAGCTGGCCAGCGACATCAAGAAACACACCATTACACACCTTGCCCAGTATTTGGAGGAGTTTTCAAAAAATCTGGAGAGCAGAGGGGTGATTGTCCATTGGGCAAAAGATGCGCTTGAGTTCAACGAAATAGTCTTCAACATTCTCAAAGAGCATAATGTTAAGAAGTTTGTCAAGTCCAAATCCATGCTCACAGAGGAATGTGAAATGAACCCATATCTTGAAGAGCGTGGTATAGACGTTGTGGAAACCGACCTCGGCGAACGCATCATCCAGCTCTTGGATCAAAAACCGAGCCACATCGTGATGCCTGCCCTCCACCTGACTCGTGACGAAGTGGGAGAAATGTTTGAGCAAAAAGACATTTCAAAGGAAATCGGCAACCATGACCCTACTTATTTGACACGGTGTGCTCGCTATCACCTAAGAGATGAGTTCATGCATGCCGATGCCGGAATGACTGGTTGCAACTTCGGCGTTGCAGCCACAGGAGACATCGTTGTGTGTACCAATGAAGGAAATGCCGACATGTCTACGTCGATGCCCAAACTACATCTCGTGGCCATGGGATTGGAGAAGCTGGTGCCCAACTATGACAGTCTGGCCGTATTCCAACGCCTCTTGTGCCGCTGCGGAACAGGACAGCCATCTACCACATTCACGGCACACTACCAAAAGGCTCGTCCGGGCGGAGAGATGCATGTCATTCTGGTAGACAATGGGCGCAGCGACATCATTGCAAACGAGGAACACTGGGAAACCCTTAAATGCATACGTTGTGGTGCCTGCATGAACACATGTCCGGTGTATCGTCGCTCAACAGGCTATTCCTATACATATTTCATCCCGGGTCCCATCGGCATCAATCTGGGAATGCTCAAGAATACCGACAAATATTACGACAACGTATCAGCCTGTTCACTCTGCCTTTCCTGTTCAAATGTATGCCCAGTCAAGGTTGACCTCGGCGAACAGATTTACCGTTGGCGTCAGCAAATGGAAGAATTGGGTCATGCCAGCACTGAGAAGAAACTCATGTCAAAAGGTATGAGCTTCCTGTTCAACCGTCCGTCACTCTACACTACCGCCCTCAAGTTTGCCCCACTGGCCAACAAGATGCCGAGGTTCATGATATACAACGGCCTTAACGCATGGGGTAAGGGACATGAAATGATGACATTCCCGAAGAAATCCTTCCATGCCATGTGGAAAAGTGGAGAAGTACAAAAATAAGTAAAGGAGAACAAGCCATGAAAAAAGAAGAATTATTTGAAAAGCTCCGCAAGAACACCAAGCAACAATTTGACATGCCTGATCTCAGCATCAAGGCCGTGAAATATCCCGATACGCTTGAACATTTCATCAAAACGAGCGAGATGGTGGGAGGAAAAGTAAAGCGAGTAAAGAAAGATGACGATCTCAATGCTGTCATCAAGGAACTCTATCCAGAGGCAAAAGTCTTTGCCTCAGACGTAGAAGGCATCACCATCGCAAGTCTCAACCCCGACACAGTGGCAGAAGCGACCGAATTGAACGGCACGGATGTGGCCATCTTGCAGGGTATTGTAGGCGTGGCTGAAAACGGATGCATCTGGGTTCCGCAAACAATGAAAGAGAAGGCCGTGATGTTTATCAGTGAGAACTTGGTTATCCTGATAGACAAGGATAAAATCGTCGACAACATGCACGAAGGCTACAAGCTGGTCAAAGTGCCCGAAATGGGTTTCGGCTGCTGGATAAGCGGCCCATCCAAAACGGCCGACATCGAACAAGCTCTGGTTATGGGAGCACAAGCCGCACGTGGTGTTACCGTATTGATTGTTGAATAATACAAGTGACTTGATACATGAAGAGGAAGAAGTTTGATTAACTTCTTCCTCTTCTTTTTCTTCTAAACCAACCTGATTCATCGTTCGGCATATAACCTGCCAGCATGAAACACCATCAAGGCAACGGACAAAAAGAATCGTACCATTCGTTGGTACGGCGTGTACCAAAGGCTGGTACGATTCGTACCAGGGCTTGGTAGCGTGAGTACCAACCATTGGTAGTTCTTTCATCCAACATAGACTTAACCTCAATTGCTCATCAGAGACCGTACTGATTTTGTTCGGTTGTCGAGCAGATGGACTGCTATTTTGACAAAAGCGTAACGGGCTACGACGAGGAAAACCAACAGAGAAGCTGCCGACAAACGGACGAAAGCGGTCGGTAAGCAATATCTTCAGCGAGGAATGTAACCTTGGCGGTCTAATGACCGATTTGGGGTAAACCCCCAAAACACGAGCAATCTATCTCTGCTCTACAATGTAACAATTGATGATGAAAGAATATCGGTTTGCTGATGAGCGACAAACCATAACGGTTGTATTTTCCCTTTGTCCTTGAAAAAACTGAACAAAAGAGCAGAAAAAAAGGAAAATATCATCGTGTGAACAGAGAGACCCTTCTACTATTCGGGACGAAATGCATTGACTGCATCGATGACTTGCCTTATCTCCTCGGTCGTAAGGGCAGGATGACAGGGAAGGCTCAACTCGGTAGCATGTATCTTCTCCGTCAGCGGTAACGACAAATGATGCCACATAGGATAGCATTGCTGGCGATGGGGAGGAATGGGATAATGTATCTGCGTTTCGATGCCGCTATCCGACAGATGCCGTTGCAGGGCATCACGATGGGGGGAAAAGACAGGAAAAATGTGCCACACGCTATCTCGCTCATGAACAGACACAGCTATTTCCGGATGCTCGATGCCGTTGATATATGCCTCTGCTACTGCCTTTCGACGGCGGTTATCATCATCCAACCTCCGTAACTTGGCATGCAATACCGCTGCTTGCACCTCATCCATACGACTATTGCGCCCCCGATGGTCGAAAACATACTTTCGGCTACTGCCGTAATTACCCAGCGACATAACCATCTCGGCCAGTGCAGCATCATCGGTCGTCACCGCTCCTGCATCGCCCATCGCCCCCAAGTTCTTGGTCGGATAGAAGCTATGTCCTGCCGCATCACCCAAACTGCCTGTTCTGCGACCTTGATAGGTGCATCCATGTGCCTGCGCATTGTCTTCTATGAGCTTCAGACCTCGTTCCATGCATATCCGCCTCACCTCTTCGGTATAGGAGCAACGGCCATACAAATGTACAATCATGACGGCTCGGGTGCGTGAAGTGATTGCCCCTTCTACAAGACGGTCGTCTATCTCCAGCGTGTCGGCTGACGGCTCGACCAATACAGGCACCAATCCATTTTCGGAAATGGCCAGTATGGAGGCGATGTAGGTATTGGCCGGAACGATGACTTCATCCCCTTCGGTCATGATACCCAGTTCTTTGTAGGCACGAAAGATAAGCCAAAGTGCGTCAAGTCCGTTTCCACAGCCCACACAATGTTCAGTCCCGATGTATGAGGCATATTCTTTCTCAAAACGTTCGGTATGCTTTCCTTTCAGATACCAACCGCTTTCAAGTACTTGTTGAGCTTCCTCTATCCAGCTCCGGTCAAGGTCGTTGACACGTTTGAGGTCGAAATAATGTATCATGGTTGCCATTCGTAAGTGTCATAACATACAGCTCGCCCCCCGAATCCCTCTTTTTGGAAAAGCAAAGGCATGTTGAGGTCAAAACAATCTTTGTCGGTAGACTTGCCGAAATCAAGATAATATTGCGAAAAGTCTGCCCGATAAATCAGAAAATCAAACAAAAGATCAAGAGCACCAAGTTTCTTTCCCTCGGCTGATGCGGAAATATACTGTGTGTGGATTACCCTATCGGTCAGGTAAAGAAGCGTTCCGCCAAGCGTTTTTTCGCCTTGACAAACCATGAATAGCCGTATATTGCGGGGAAATCTGTCACGAAGCAAATGCAATTCTTCAAGCGAATGAACAGGTTGCTTGCCGTATTTGTGTTGCAAGTTGTCGTTGAGGATGTGCCAAAAGGCTGCCATGTCTCCGCTTTCGCTCACGGTCAATCCGTTGTTTTGTGCTTTACGCAATCCCGAACGGCGCGATTCGGTAAATCGAAGAGGACATCTGAGGTCGACGGCCGAGGAAATATCGCGTGAAATCAACGTCGAACGACAAACCGTATGCAGCGCATAGAGAGACTCTTCTGACGGCAAACGATGGTAAATCCACGGCAATGCCTTATAGACGATACGCCGAACACCTTCTCTACGAAGATGTTCGTTCAGCCGTTCAAAAATGTCCAACGCCATACCGGCCGAACATTTGCTATCTGTTATCAGTCCCCCATAGGTCAATCCTTGATGTGAATACAAGGTGGTTTCACGATGATTGGCAGGCAACAGGGCAACAAGGCAAGACGAACGGTAAACCATGAGCGAGGCATCGCTGAACCGTTCGGCATGATAGTCCATGTAACGACGGTCGAAAAGAAACGTGCCATTCTTCGATTTTTCAACGAATGCGTTCCATTCGTCTGCTGCCGAAGCCGTGTATTTCCTTATTTCAAACATCCTTTATATGCCAGAAAATCCTGATAGTCGTATATGTAGTCTTCTTCCTCATAGAGTTCGGAAGCCAAGACCAAACACACTGCTCCCGAAGAGAAATCATCGAGCGTGCGCCAGATGCCTGTATCAATAAGCAGTCCTTGCCAAGGATGATTCAAGAGAAAGGTTTCCTTCTCACGTCCGTCGTCAAGCGTGACCGTAAACGAACCACTCACCGCCACCAGCAACTGTTTCAGCCGCTTGTGGGCATGCCCTCCTCTGCTTCCTCCTCCCGGCACATCATAGAGCCAATAGGCACGCTTGATGTCGAAAGGCACGTTCTTGAACGACTCGGCCACAGTCAGATTACCACGAGGGTCGGTAATCTTGGGCAGTTCGATGATTCTTCCTTCCAATGGATTCATACCTTATTATATATAGCTACATTCCCGAACGAACAGACGGAAGTCATGCAGCCACCTGACATTTCTGCTCTTTGATAAAGACAGGAGTAAACAAGCACGTCTCTCTGCAAGGGCTGTCCGTTCGGGAAGAAATACCTGACTTATCGGTTTCCGTACATCTGTTCGTAATACTTTTGGTAGTCTCCGCTGGTTACTTCGCCAATCCATGCCTGATTTTCGAGGTTCCATCGGATGGTTTTCACGATACCTTCGGCAAACATCGTTTCCGGATACCATCCCAATTCATCCTTTATCTTCGTCGGGTCGATGGCATAACGCTGGTCATGTCCGAGCCTGTCGGCCACAAACGTTATCAAATCATCGTTAATCCAGTCGATGACTATCTCGCCGTTGGCATCCTTCTCCTGTTTCTTCAATACCTTGCGGAGTTCCTTGTCGGCTGCCATCATGTCGTGAATAGTCTTGATTGTGAGCTTCACAATGTCTATATTCTTCATCTCGTTGTGACCTCCAACATTGTAAACTTCGCCCACCCGTCCGTCACGCACTACCATATCAATGGCCTTACAATGGTCTTCCACATAGAGCCAGTCACGAACATTATCGCCTTTGCCGTACACGGGCAGCGGCTTTCCTGACAAAATGTTGTTGATAATAAGCGGAATGAGCTTTTCGGGGAAATGATACGGACCGTAGTTATTGGAGCATCGGGTGATGGAAACCGGCATATGATAGGTGTCATGATATGCCATGACAATCATATCAGCGCTCGTTTTCGACGCAGAGTACGGACTGTGAGGACACAACGGGGTCGTTTCGGTAAAGAAACCATCAGCACCGAGCGAGCCATAGACCTCGTCTGTCGATACCTGATGGTAACGTTTGCCTTCCTTCCATGTAGGATAACCTTTCTCATCTTTACCTGTCACCCATGCCTTACGGGCTGCATCAAGGAGGTTTTGCGTGCCGAGAATATTGACGGAAAGAAACAGCTGTGGGTCTTCTATTGAACGGTCTACGTGAGACTCAGCCGCAAAATTAACCACAAAGTCGAAGTCATATTCAGCAAAAAGGCCTTCAACCAACTCTCTGTCACGAATGTCGCCACGCACGAAGATGCACCGCCGGTTGTCAATATCATCCTTGATGGTTCCCAAATTGCCTGCGTATGTCAGAGCATCAAGCACGACTATGCGTATATCTTCTTGCTTATACTTCTTGTCAAGCAAGAACTTGATGTAGTTGGCACCGATAAAACCGGCTGCACCAGTTACTAAATAAGTTTTCATGTGTGTATCTTTTATATTAAATCTTTTGTTACTTCTTAAGTTCTTTCTTGCTGAAATGTCGGTCTACAAGCATGCTGATAATGACGACAATTGTTCCAAAGATAGCAGGTTCGACCCAATTAGGCATGGTATTCTCTCCCCAAACGAGAGGCATAACTAAACTATAGGGTACTCCCACAAGAGCACTGAGACCTATGGTAATCAAAAACTTTTTCTTGTATGTTTCCATATTATTTTATTGTCTTAAAGTAATAACCTCACAATCTGTCATTTTATTGCCTTCAATCGTCAATCTTACGAGCGTGCGCTCTACCTGCCAGCCCTGCAATCCGGCTGCACCAGGATTGATGTGGAGCAAATCGAGCGTCTTGTCGTACTTCACCTTGAGAATGTGCGAATGACCGCTGATGAAAAGATTGGGCGGCGAAGCAAAGAGCGTTCCTCGTATCGAAGGGTCGTAACGGCCGGGATAACCGCCTATATGCTTCATCAACACATCGACATCTTCGCACTTAAAGCGAATGACTTCACGATACATGCGGCGCAAGTCGCCACCGTCGCAGTTGCCGCAGACCGCCCGAAGCGGACGAAAAGCAGCCAGTTTCTCGGCTACTTCAAGAGAACCGATGTCGCCGGCATGCCATATTTCGTCGCAAGGTTCAAAGTAATGGAGATACTTTTCATCCCAATAGCTGTGCGTATCACTGATAATTCCTATCTTCTTCATGTCCGTTTTCTGATAAAGTCTGCCAGCCAATCTGCCGTGTTCTCTATGCCGAGAACCGATGAATTGACACAAATATCATACGAATCGGCATGCCCCCATCGCTTGCCCGTATAATAGTTGTAGTAAGAAGCGCGACTGCTATCTTTTGAATGAATGAGTTTTTCAGCCTCTTCGCGGCTGCATGGCTGTCTTTCCATGATCGTTTTGATTCGGTCTTCATCATTGGCCGTAACAAAGATGCTCACCAAATCGGGGTTATCTCGCAATACATAGTCGGCACACCGCCCTACAAACACACAGTTCTTCTCGCTTGCCACCTTCTGCATCGCATCGCTCTGAAACTTGAAAAGACCATCTTGCGAGAAGTTGCAGTCGTAGAAACTGTTGTCACCCACATGAGGAACACGAGGGTGAAAGAGTGTTTTGAGAAAGCCTTTACGTTCATCGTTCTGCTCAAAGAACTGTTCGCAGAATCCGCTTTCCTTAGCCGCGACAGAGAGAATTTCCTTGTCGTACAGCGTGCATCCGAAAATCCCGGCCAGCAGGCGGGCGATACATCCACCGCCACTGCCCAACTGTCGTCCCACGGTAATTATGACATGATGTTTCATAGCTATACGTATTGTTGTAATTGAAACCGTCTCATATACAGAACCATTGTAACCAATGCCGTCAGGAAAGCCATGAAATCGCTGATGGGCAGTGCCCACCACACGCCATCCACTCCCATAACAGGCGGCAAGATGATAAGCAACGGCAGCAAAAATATCATCTGTCGGGATAGGGAAAGGAAGATACTCACCCCCGCTTTTCCAATACTCTGGAAGAAGTTGGTAACAACAGCCTGATAGCCTATTACAGGAAAGGCCAACATATTAATGCGCAGACCATGAACAGTAATGTCTATCAACTGTTTGTCGCTCGTAAACAAGCGTGCACAAGGATAAGTAAGCAGCTCTCCCACAAGCCAACCAACAGTCATGACAGTCACTCCGGCCATGACAGAATATTTCAGTACACGCAATGTCCGTTCCATCTGCTGTGCGCCATAATTATACCCGGCAATCGGCTGCATACCCTGATTGATGCCCATAACAATCATAAAGAAAAAGAAGGCAATGCGGTTGGAGATGCCGAAAGCTCCCACGGTCAAGTCTCCTCCATGAAGCAACAGTGCGTTGTTGATGAATATCACCACAATACAGGCACAGGCATTCATGGCAAAGGGAGAAATACCAATGGCAATGATGTTGCGCACAATAGGCAGGTGCAAGCGGAAACTCTTGCGCTTGAAGTGAAGCATCTCATCCTTATTGCTCAATACACGCAGTTGCCACATCAAAGCCAAGGCCTGTGAAAGTACGGTAGCTACTGCGGCACCACGAATACCCATGTCGAAACCCCATATAAAAAGAGGGTCAAGAAAGGTATTCAGCACCACTGTAAAGATTGTGGCATACATGGCTTTCTTGGGTTTTCCCGATGCACGAAGCACTGCATTAAGTCCAAAATACTCGTGCGTGATGGGACTTCCGAGCAAAATCACAAACATGTATTCTCGTGCATAGACGATTGTTTGCTCACTGGCACCGAAGAAATAAAGAATGGGGTCGAGGAAAACCAGCGAAACGAAAGCCAGCGAAACACCAATCAGAAGATTCAACGTAAAGGTATTTCCCAATATAGTTTCGGCTGTTTTGTAATCTTTCTGTCCAAGTTTAACCGACAAAGAAGAACTCGCTCCCACCCCGATTGCTGCTCCGAAAGCCGCCATGATATTCATAAAAGGAAAGGTAACCGCCAAACCAGAGATAGCCAAAGCACCAACTCCATGCCCGATAAAGATACTATCGACCATATTGTATAGCGAAGAAGCTAACATCGCTACAACAGCCGGGAGCGCATATTGTACAAGCAATTTCCCGACAGGCTTGGTTCCCAATTCTAACGCAGCTTGTCTGTTGTCCATCAACACACGTTTTTTTGAATGATGCAAATGTACAAATTATTTTCCGAATGGCAGGAGTTGACTCTCAAAATTACGACACTTGCCTTGCCACAAGAGGAACGTGCGGATTATAGTTCATCCCGAATCGTTCATGAGAGATTGTACTGGTTTCGTTTGAATGGCGAACAGATGGATTGCGTTTTTTTCGGAAACGCAGCGGACTATGCCGAGGAAAAACGGCAAACAAGATGCTGACAATCGGACAAAAACAGTCGGGAAGCAACATCATTGTGAGGAAACGAAAATCTAAACGGCCTCATGACGGGTTTGGGTTTATCTTTTATCGCCTACCCAAAACACAAGAAACATCCAAGAACATGGAAAGACAGACGGAAATGCAGCATCCAAACCTGACCCCAACATTTCAAACTGCAATTTATGTTCGGGCTTCCATTGCAATACGATGGAAGCCCGAACAATGAATGTCTATACATGCTGACGGTCTCTATCAACCTTTTCCGACCGCAAGACGGCGTTTCCTAACGACTCAGGCTGTCAATCCATGCAGCCATGTCTTGCAACACTTCGGGCGAAATGGTTTCTTCGATGCGTCGGTATTCATTCGTCGCTCCTGTCTCACAATGCTGAAACAAGTGATTCAAAGAGGGATATTCCTTGAGCAAGTTTTTATTGTTGGCAGGCAGATGACGCCTGATGGCAGAGAGATTTTCGATCAGTACTTGACTGTCTTTTTCTCCATTAATCGCCAAGACAGGACAAGTAGTTTTTGAGATGTCTGCCGTCGGGTCATAGTCTATGAACCAAGCGAGCCAAGGAATTTGTTCCTCCATCGTCTTTTTTCTGAAAGCATGCACGGTCATGGAAGGCTTCATACCATTCAGTTCCATCATCCTGTTGACCTGAGCCGTCAATACCGAATCGCCCTTCATTCCTACTCCAGCCATTGAAATGATAAAGTCGGCCTTCTTTTCGGCACCAAGCATAAAGGCAATGGAAGCCCCCTCGCTGTGTCCCAGTACGCCAATCTTGCCAAACTTCTTCAGTGAGCGCAGGTAATTCAATCCAGCACGGGCATCTCTCATAAAATCAGCTGTTGTAGCCTTGGCCACCTCTCCACCTTTCGATTGGCCGTGATTACGGTCATCATAGCGCAATGTGGCAATTCCATGTCTGGCCAGAAAGTCGGCAATTACCCAAAATGGCTTGTGGTCGAAAATCTCTTCATCTCTGTTTTCTTGCCCACTTCCCGTCACCATCAGCAATACCGGAACATCTTTCGGACGCATATTCTTATATCCTTCGGGATATGTCAGCGTTCCGGCAAGCGTTGCACCATCTTCTTTGTTTTCAAAAGTCACTTCCTCGGTGATATATGGATAGGGTGGCACAGGGTGCTGCGGTCTCCTGACTTTTTCTTCACCTCTCTTCAACACCAACGGAAAACGGTATCCCATCTGTACGAACGTACCGTCAAGTTCGCCATTCTTTAGCTTGGCAAAATAGGATGCGCCGAGGTTAGCCATTTCAAGATGAATGGAATCAGAGCCAATGAACACCACTTTTGTAGCCATGCCTCTGACACTCTGGTCTGGGCTATCGAATGTACAACTGGGATTACCTGACTCATCCCAAGTTATATGAAAAACCAGCGAAAGAACCATTCGACCGGCATTCAACTTGCCAGACCACGAGCCTTCCAACATACGTTCATTGGTTGTTTGTGCCACAACCGACATACCCATGACGCACATCATGAGCAACATCATAATCTTTTTCATTTCACTTCTTATTTGGTTAAAGAATGAAGCATGCTGCCATTCAATGTAATTAATGACAGCATGCACTTGTTTATTTTTTCTTTCTGCCCGCAGTCTCTTTCTCTCCAGCCTGCATTTTTTCCACTTTTGCCTGTAAACGACTGATTTCTTTGTCTTTCATGACTATCTCATCACCCTGATTCTTGATGGTGGTAAGCAGCGAGTTGAGCTCTTCGTTGTCGATGTCTTCCGAATAGAGGGTGTTCACCCGATTAATGAAGTCGCCCAAAATGTTCATGTAATTGGTGAAAGCATCAAATGCATCGCTATATATTCCACGGTCAAGAGCAACTCCTGAAGGCTTTGTCGTCATGAACCGAAGGTTGTTTGATGCCTGCAAATAGTCCCAGTCTTGGTTGATTCGGGGGTCGTTTGCAATACGAACACGGTCGGCCACACTGTAAAGTTTTCGGAATGCTTCTCGCTGCATGGTGTTTCCCAACCAGCAACTCACGTCTCTCTCCTCATCATTCCACGACAGCGGATAAGGTACTTCGAGTGCACCCACGCCCTTATTCCTCTTGAATATCTCTGAAGGCGTGGAAAAACCGATACCTCTCTGTTTAGCTGCATTGGGAAGGGCAAAGATAAAATCGAGAATATGAGATGACAAAGGTTGTGCCACTCCCAGAGCAGACAGTTCCATAAAGATATTGATGACCTCTTCATCTTCTGGGAAAGCAGCAATCCTATCCATATATTTCTCAGCGAAAAGGGGGTATCCTTCCCATTCAGGATTGCTGAAACGGAGGCTGATGTCATCGGAAAGTACATAGTCGCGGAGCAGCAACTTCAATTTGGGATTTAACGCACAATGATATACATAGTGCGGACTCTTCCATCCCAAGACATGTTTTGCACCCTCGGTCAACATTCCGGCAAAACCCATTCTTGCAGCCAGTTCTCCTATCTCATCACTGTACACAAGCGAGGAATTGCGTAATACTTTCGGTTTCTGCCCGAAATACTCTTCTATTTTCTGTGCCTGACGCTTCACTTCGGCCATGAAACTCTCGCTATTGGCCAACGATGACAGTCCATGCGAATAAGGCTCGGCCAAAAACTCGACACAACCCGTTTCGCCCAGTTCCTGCAACTTGCGAAGGATATGAGGCGCATGCAGTTCCAGTTGTTCCATACCCACACCTGACAGCGAGAACGATACCTTGAAGTATTTTTCGTTCTGACGAATCATTTCATGCAAGGTATTAAGCGCAGGGAGGTACGAACGCTCTACGATATCATTGATTGTGCGTTCGTTTTCATAGTCATCGTAATAATAATGGTCGGTTCCGATGTCGAAAAAACGGTAACGCTTGAGATGTATGATTTGATGTATCTCGAAATATAGACAGATTGTTTTCATATTCATTCAGCTTAAGTTTTGTTACTTTCTGGCATGTTACAAGGTCTTAAAGTAGAGAGTCTTGATTCTTGCTCCTACCTTTTCCCAAGTAATTTGGTCTACTTCCTTCTTCCCCTCTTCTTGCAAATAGGTAAAGAGCGAGTTGTTGTGACAGATAGAATAGATAGCATCGGCCATGGCATGGATGTCCCAATAGTCTACCTTAATACAATTATTGAGAATCTCCGCACATCCGCTTTGCTTTGAAATAATCGTGGGCGTGCCGCATTGCATTGCTTCCAGAGGCGAAATACCAAAGGGTTCGCTCACCGAAGGCATAACATATACGTCGGAGTTCTTCAGGCATTCGTACACTTCATTTCCCTTCATGAAGCCGGGGAAGTGGAAGCGGTCGGCTATTCCACGTTCAGCGGAAAGGTAAATCATGCGGTTCATCATGTCGCCCGACCCCGCCATGCAAAACCGTACATTACGAGTTCGGTGGAGAACAAGACTTGCTGCCTCAACAAAATATTCCGGTCCTTTCTGCATCGTAATCCTTCCGAGGAAGGTAACGACCTTCTCTTTCTCTCCATGATTGGCTCTCGGAATGTCTTGCAAATCTTTCCTGAGAGGGTAGACAGCATTGTGTATGGTGTGACACTTTGAAGGATGCTGGTGGTAATGCTGAATAACCGTTCGCCGTGTAAGTTCTGATACACACATGATACAGTCTGCATTGTCCATTCCATTTTTCTCAATCGCATAAACAGTAGGATTGACTTTTCCTCTCGAACGGTCAAAATCGGTGGCATGCACATGAATGCAAAGCGGCTTGCCGCTTACCTGCTTGGCATGGATTCCTGCCGGATAGGTGAGCCAGTCGTGAGCATGGATGATATCAAACTGCTCCCGTCGTGCCACAACTCCTGCTATAATGGAATAGTTATTGATTTCTTCATGGAGGTTGGGAGGGTATCCTCCTGCAAACTCCAAGCATCCCAATGCATCTGTGTGCATGTAGCTGAAGTCTGCATAGATATGGTTTCGATAGTCATAATAAAGTTCCGGCGGCATGATGTGCCCTACCCTGCCGTTGACTTCATCGTAATTGACGTCACGATAAACCACCGGTACGGCATTCATGGCTATGATTCGGGCAGCCGTCTGGTCTTCGTCTCCGAAAGGACGAGGCAGACACAGGGCAATATCCATGTCTCCCTGAGCGTGTAATCCTTCGGCAATTCCGAAATTGGCCGTGGCCAATCCGCCGTAGACATGAGGTGGATATTCCCATCCAAACATCAATACTTTCATACTCGTTATTCGTTTATTTCTGATAAGTATAGGTTTCCAACAGATTCAGCGTGCGCAATATCTCAGCCACATTCATGGCAAAAGATATAGCACCGCGTGCCGAGAAAGGAGGGTTGCCGTCGTAAAGTTCGGAGATAGTACCCAAACAATGACGCACCATTTCGTCTTCATAGCCCACCATCTGACGCTCAATAAAACTGAGACGGGTGCGCTTGTAAAGTTTCAGACATGCCTCCATATAAAATCCTCCAAGCCAAGGCCAGGCCGTACCTTGATGATATGAAGCATCGCGTTGTGAAGGAGAACCCACGTAAACGGGGTTGTAACCTTCGCTTTTGGGCGACAACGAGCGCAAGCCTTTTGGTGTAAGCAGCTCTCTCGTGCAGTAATCTAAAACGCTCTTCTTCTGCTCTGAGGTCAAGGGAGAGTAATCCAGTGCCACCGCAAAGACCATGTTGGGACGCACGCTCCAGTCTTGTTCCGCACCACCCACATAGTCATAAAGGTATCCATATTCGTTGTAGAACACATTGACAAAGGCTTTCTGGCATTTCTCCGCCATGCTTTCCCACCGCAGACTGGCCTCAACCTTGCCTTCAAATACGGCCAAAGATGCCATAAACTTCAGCGCATTATACCACAATGCGTTAAACTCTACGATATATCCCGTGCGTGGCACGACCGGTTTTCCGTTAGACATGGAGTTCATCCAAGTAACAACCTTTCCGCCTCCGTCTACCCAAAGCAATCCGTTGTCTTTCAGTTCAAGAGTCGGATGGTGTCTGTCTGCAATAAAGTGCATGATAACCGACAATAGTTTTCCGTACTTTCCAAAACCTTTTTCAAGGCCGCACTCCTTGGCATATTGTTGTATACACCACACAGCCCACAACAAAACATCGGGCTGCTCCATCTCGTGTATCTTCACCGTGAGGGGTTTTCTTTCCATCCATTCACGCAAACCACGTTCTGCCGTATCCATTACATGCTCGAAATATTCATATTCTTCGAGTGCAAGCGTCAGTCCGGGAAGGGCGATAAAAGAATCTCTCGCCCTGCACTTGAACCACGGATAGCCGGCGAGGATGTAGCGGTCGTCGTTTTCCCTGTTGCGAAACTGATGGGCAGCGTTGACCAAGCAGTGGAAGAAATTATCTCTCGGAGACCGCGACTCAATCTCTTTCTCAACAAGTCTCTTGAGCGAAGCACTCTTGATTTCTGAAATCGCAGCCGAGAAAACGATGCTTTCTCCTTTCTTGATAGGCATTTCAAAGTAGCCCGGAACATACAAGTCTTCCAGCGAATCATATCCCCTCTCTTGCTCAAGAGGGTATTCTATGTTGCGATACCAGTCTGGTCGAAACACAAACTCGTTCTTTTTTGAGAATTGCATGTACAATTCCGGGTAGCCATTATACATGCAAGTCTTGATGCCGTTGTCAACGATTTGATAGTCGCGGTTAGCCACAAAGTTTTCATGCGTAAACTGCCTGACGCTGCGAAAAGCCAAAAACGGACGGAAACGAAGCAACGTTGCCGAGTGGGCATCTTCCAAAGTATAGCGTATGAGCAACCTGTCTTCATAGTGCTGAAAAACCACTTCCCTGCGCAACACTACTCCGCCTACCCTATAGCAGGTAGTCGGTACGTTGTCGCAATTGAATTCACGGATATATTTGTGGCCTCTCGGACTGTAATTATTGCCCTGAAACCTGTGCAACCCGAGGTTAAACTCGGCACCATGCTGCACCACGGTGACATCAAGAGAAGATAAAAGCACGTGGTTTTCATCATCAAGTTCGGGAATAGGAACGACCAAAAGTCCATGATACCTCCTTGTATTGCAGTCTACTATGGTAGAACATGAATACGCACCCGACCTGTTTGTCCTCAACAATTCTCGTGGAAGGGCTTCCTCAAGGTTGGTCATTAATGTCTTATCGAATCTCAAATAGCTCATCTTTCTTTCTCCTTTACATCTTTACGGTTTAGTTTTTCCTACCTTTTCTTTTTTTTCCTGCGCCCTTCCTAAGTAATGCAGGCGGTTCACTCAGGGATTAAAAAGTTGATGACTTCTTGTTCTACCTGCACCTTGAACGCCCCTACCGGCGCATTCATCAGTCTTCCGTCTACAGTCACCATGGCTTTCTTGGCTTGTTCAAAGACCACTTCACGAGTACGATATGGGTGTACATCCTTATGGTTGAGTATCTTTCCGCTGTACAACATATAAAAACCTTCGATGAGCTGGGTCATTTCCGGATGGTAAACCACCGAAACATCGAGCAGGCCGTTGTACGGAACAGCGTTGGGCGTCATGCCATATCCCATGGCATTTCCCACACAAACGGTCATCACCTTTCGGTTGATGACGTCGGTATCTATCTTGATATGCATCTTGTATTCCAGCCGTTGGAATATCATCATGAGTGAAGATGGAATGAAAGACAACATGGGAAGTCCGAGAAGGTTTCGCGTTTTGCGGCGCAAGTTTGTAACTGCAGCAGCCAGCCCTACATTGAGGCAGTTGAGGAAATACCTCCGACAGCGTTCGCCCCTTGAGTTCGTGTATCTCACACAACCCAAATCTATCTTGCGGGTACGGTGTTTCTTCAGCATGGAAATATTTCTTTCGATATAGCCCTCCTTGATATTCCAAAACTTGGCAAAGTCGTTTATCAAGCCATTGGGTATTACCCCGAGCGACACCCTGTTGCGCACATCCTTGTCTGCAAGCATCAAACAGTTTACAGCATCGTTGAGGGCTGTGTCTCCTCCAACAATAACTATCGTTCGATAGTCGTTGTTGATCATCATCGTGACAAGTCTTTCCACGCTCGATATGCTCTCGCTCATCACCATGTCGTAGTCTATCCCCTCTGCGATAAGACATTTTTCGATTTTCTCCCACCGCTTTTTGGGACACCAACTGCCACTTTTCGGACAATAGACTATTCCCCACTTACCATTCACTCTCTCGTTCATACGTTTTACTCTATTGGTATAACATTCCCTCTATCTCTTTTACTTTTTCTTCTGTCGGCAAGCTGCTGTCAAGCCAGTGTATATGAAATCCGCGCCGTTCCATGCCCCTGAACCATGTCATCTGCCGCTTGGCAAACTGGTGGATGGCTATTTCGAGCCGACGAAACATCTCTTCGTAAGTCGTGTTTCCTGTCACATATTCGGTCACATACTTATATTCAAGGCCATAATAAATAAGGTCTTCGGGCGCAATCCCCTCGTCGAGCAGCCCCTGTATTTCCTCTACCATACCATTTTCGAGCCGCTGTTTCAGCCGTCTGGTAATCTTCTCACGCCGCTTCTCACGGTCGATGTCCACACCTACTATCAGCGAATCGGGTTTCGGAAAATCCCTTTCGGGCATAGGATGATGCAGGTTATGCGTCTCTATCTCTATCGCACGGATGGCTCTTTGTGCCGTGTCCACATCTGTTTTATTGTGCAACTGCGCACCATTTTTATTTTTCAGTTCCGACAGCATTTCTGTCAGCTCATCCAAACTTTTCCCTTCGAGACTGTCTCTCAGTTCCTGATTCTGCGGAACAGGCGAAAGGCGATAACCTCCCAGTACAGCTTCCAGATACAGCCCGGTTCCTCCGCAGAGGATAGGAGTTCTTCCCCGCTCCCTGATTTGATGGTAAGCCGTGAGGAAGTCACGCTGATACTCAAACAGGTTATACTTCGTTCCCGGCTCACAGATGTCTATCAGGTGATAGGGAACAGTCATTACATTGCCTACGACATAATCTTCTAAATCTTTTCCCGTGCCTATATCCATGCGACGATACACCTGCCTGGAGTCTGCACTGATAATCTCCCCATTGACAGACGAAGCCAACGCAACGGCAAGTGGTGTCTTACCGGAAGCCGTCGGACCGAGTATGGTAATCATCTTATTCATGGGCTGATTGCTTTTGTGTTCTTTTGGCAAATATAATAAAACATCTTGGTTCCCGCAAGAAAATGCTTTGAGATAATCTAAACAAATTGATTTGGAAAAAAGAAGAAACACAACTTTATTTTCTTTGTCTTGTCGTTGCAATATAAAACAGAAAGAAACACGACATAAATACCGACAAAAATGTCGAACAAATGGGCTGTTGTTTCTCTATGAAAGTGTAGCTCGCTACACCGAGGGAAGCCAAAATCATGAGCGGAGAATGCAGGCTTAGCGGTCTAATGAACGACAGGGATTGAACAAGATAATCATGCTCGTCTTCCAACAGACGGCAAAATGGAACGACAAACCACGAAAAACCGCCATCAAACTCACATGCTACAAAAAGAAAAAAGTCGTCCGGATGATTCGGACGACTTTATCTTGCTTAGCATTGTCCAACATGACAAAGTCATGTCAGCCATGTTTTATCCATTGTGCTTCTTCATGACCTTAATCAAATCAACTACTTTGTGAGAGTAACCGATTTCGTTGTCATACCAAGAAACCACCTTTACGAACTTATCTGTGAGGTAAACACCTGCGTTTGCATCAAAGATTGAAGTGCGAGCATCTCCCAAGAAGTCTGAAGAAACCACTGCATCTTCTGTATAACCGAGAATTCCTTTGAGTTCGCCTTCAGCTGCTTCCTTCATGGCTTTGCAAATGTCATCCTTCGTTGCAGGGTTTTTCAGGTTTACGGTAAGGTCTACCACAGACACATCAAGTGTAGGAACACGCATGGAAATACCCGTGAGTTTGCCGTTGAGTTCAGGAATTACCTTGCCTACAGCCTTTGCAGCACCCGTAGAAGAAGGGATGATGTTGCCCGAAGCGGCACGACCGCCACGCCAGTCTTTCATAGAAGGTCCGTCAACCGTCTTTTGGGTAGCCGTTGCAGAGTGAACCGTAGTCATGAGGCCATTCTCAATTCCAAACTTGTCGTTCAGCACTTTGGCAATCGGTGCAAGGCAGTTGGTGGTGCAAGATGCGTTGGAAACAATCTTCTGTCCATTGTATTTGTCTGTGTTTACACCACAAACAAACATATCTGCCTGCCTTCCGTCTTCTCCAGCTTTTGAAGGAGCAGAGAGGACTACATATTTGGCACCGGCCTCAAGATGCTTCTCTGCCTTGTCCATGGCCAAGAAAAGGCCTGTTGATTCAACTACATATTCGGCACCGATTTCGCCCCATTTGAGGTTAGCCGGGTCTTTTTCGGCAGTGATACGTATCTTGTTACCATTGACAATAAGGATGTTGTTCGCTGTGTCAGCTTCCACAGTACCGTTGAAACGGCCGTGCATGGTGTCATACTTCAGCATGTAAGCCATGTAATCCACCGGCAAAAGGTCGTTAATACCTACTACAACCACATCGTTTTTGTTTGCTTCTTCAAGCGTCGCACGGAACACGAAGCGACCGATACGGCCAAATCCGTTAATACCAATTTTAATCATTTCTATTCTTGTTTAAAGGGTAAAACTTCTCTTTTTGTTATCTCTTCAACATTGACATAAGCCTACACGCTATATAACTTTCCGCCCTGCCAAATACAAAAAACTACCACCAAAGGTATATTTTTTCTCTCTTTACGATGGCAAAGTTACAAAATATTTTTATATTTGCATGCAATTAGGTTATTTATTAATTAAAAAGATTGAAAACAATGGGATTTATTAAAGAGTTCAAAGCTTTTGCCATGCAAGGCAATGTAATGGATATGGCTGTCGGTGTAATCATCGGCGGTGCATTCGGAAAAATCGTTTCGTCTGTCGTAGACGACATTCTCATGCCGCTCATCGGCACGCTTATCGGAAAAGACTTTGCCGACTTGTCTTGCGTTATCAACGGAGCGACAGTGAAATACGGCAATTTCATCCAAAATGTGGTTGACTTCCTGATTATCGCATTCTGTATTTTCTTGATGGTAAAAGCTATCAACAAGGTTTCCAAGAGAAACGAAGAACCGGCTCCCGAAGCTCCTGCAGAACCTTCTAACGAGGAAAAATTGCTCGGCGAAATTCGTGACTTGCTGAAAAACAAGTAAGCCGTTTCGCATGACAAACAAAATACTCACCCCTCCATAGACATAAGGAAACAGAGTATCCAAGCATCATAAAGCCCCTGAAGTAACAATTACTTCAGGGGCTTTGTTCATATTTTGGCATCCTTTCCTTTCTTATTGACCCCAATTCGGTCATTAGAGACCGTACTGATTTTGTTCGTTTGTCGAGCAGATTGTCTGCCGCTTTTGCCGAAAGTGCAGCGGGCTACGCCGAGGAAGAACGGCAGAGAAGATGCCGGCAAGCGAACGAAAGCAGTCGATAAGCATCACCATCAGCGAGAAATGTAGCATGGACGGTCTGATGACCGATTTAGTATCATCAAAAGAATGTTACGGGATGGGACTAATACCAAGCATTGGTAGCATTCGTACCAACGGCTGGTACTGTGGCTACCAATGTTTGGTACGGCTCGTACCAAACATTGGTACGATGACGAAACCTTTCCGTACTGTTTTTCACAAACGTCTTGTGGAGTAGAACCTGTGGCTCAGTCAATCCCAATCGGCCATGAGAGACCGGGCTGATTTTATACGGATGTTGAGCAGATAGACTGTCGTTTTTGAGAAAAGCGTAGCAGGCTACGACGAGGAAAATGACAGACAATATACCGACAAACGGACAAAAGCAGTGGGAAAGCATCACCATTAGCCTGAGATGAACCTTAGTGTTCTGATGAACGACTGGGAATTATCCGATAAAGGATGCCCAGCTTTCACACAAAGATTGCCAACAGAAGGCAGACATGCTCAGGAAACACATGCCAACACCTCAACGTGGATTTTCCCAATCGAGTACATCCACCTTTGGATTGGCCTTCAAGAAGGCTTCTACTGCATCACGCTCCATCTTATGTTCTATGTACTTGTTGGGTGCGTAGGTATATGTAGGAGTGTAGTTTGTGCAGTTTCCGATAAAACCGACATTGAGATTATACGACTTGATACCGTCCTCTAAAACATACTTGTCCTTTACATACGCAACAATTTTCATCTTAAAGCGATTGTATCGTACACCCTCTATCTCCTCTTTGTATTGCCAACGCAACACAGATTCTTTCTCTTCTTTGGTCGCTGTTTCCTGATCTCTTCTCACGACTTCCTCTTTTTGAGTTCCGTCTGCCAAAAGATAGTCCAGTTTGAAGTCATAGAATCTCGCCATATCGGGCGATATGGTCAACGTGTAATTAACTGCAGTCTTAACCGGAAGTTCGGGCCTTTCTGGATCATCGCTACACGCAACGAAGCCGATGGCAGTCAGCAGACATGCCAAAAAGCTCATCATCAATTGATTTTTTTTCATAGATAACAGTTTGTTTATTCATTAATATAATCTATATTCTTCGACTCTATGGGTTGCTAATGGCTTCCGTGAAGCGTTCCCATTCGTCTCTCAGATGGGGCATAGAACTGAACACAAGATTGGTTCCTTCTCTTTCGAGCATCGTTTCAGGCAAGGGACCGGTATTGACCGCCAGAGTAAAGATGCCTGCCGCTACCGCACTACGTACACCGAGAGGTGCATTTTCTACGACGATGGCCTCACAAGGCTGGGCATTTACCTTTCTCAATCCCTGCAAGTAAGGGTCGGGAGCAGGCTTTCCACGCTCTACATCAAAGGAAGTAACGACAAACTTTCGGTCAATCAAACCGCAAAAGTCGTCTTCGAGTTTGTCGAGAAGAGTGTGCTGGCCGCTTCCTGTCACCACGCCGATGTCCATTCCCGTTTGCTTGACGGCTTTCATCAGCTCGGTTACTCCCTCCATGATTTCCACTTGTCCGTAAGAGGCGAAGCGTTCGCCTTTCTCTTCATAGATGGCATGGGCTTGTTCATGACTCATCGGCCGTCCGGCGGCTTTCATTTTCATGAGAATAATCTCCACGCCACGCATGCCTTCAAGCTCAAAAGCTTCTTGTTCGGGCATATCTATCCCATAACGGAGCATCGTTTCGTGCCATGCTCGGGCATGGTAGTGCATCGAACGATATAAGACGCCATCCATATCAAAGAGTACGGCTTTAGGAGAGAATGGCGACGGAGCATGACGCTCGTTGTATTGGGCAATGGCCTGTCGGTAGGAAGACATGTGTCAGCGTTTGAGTCGTTCGCGGATAGCCCTGCTTTCTGCCTCATAGCCCGGCTTGTCGAGCAAGGCAAACATGTTCTTCTTGTAAGCCTCAACGCCCGGTTGGTCAAAGGGATTGACCCCAAGAGTGAGTCCGCTGATACCGCAGGCAACCTCAAAGAAATACAACAACTGCCCGATGGTGTTTTCGTTGAGTGACGGAAGCGACAGACGAATGCACGGAACACCGCCATCCACATGGGCGATGAGCGTTCCGAGTTCAGCCATCTTGTTCACTTCGTCGACCTTTCGGCCTGCAAGGAAGTTCAGTCCATCAAGATTTTCGTCATCATGAGGGAACAACAATTCCCTATTGGGACGCTCTATACTGATAACCGTTTCAAAAATAGAGCGTTCGCCGTCTTGTATCCACTGTCCCATCGAATGAAGGTCGGTGGTAAAATCGCATGCGGCAGGGAAGATACCTTTATGGTCTTTACCCTCACTTTCTCCGTAAAGCTGTTTCCACCACTCGCTGATGTAATGAAGTTTGGGGTGGTAGTTGACCATGATTTCTATTTTCTTACCCTCGTTTTGGTGAAGGATATTGCGTATAGCCGCATACTGCTGAGCAATGTTTTCCTCAAAAGGAACATTCAGTCCGCAGCGTTTTTCCATTTCTTGCGCTCCTGCCACCAGTTGTCTGATGTCAAATCCGGCACAGGCGATGGGCAGAAGTCCCACTGGCGTGAGAACGGAAAAACGTCCGCCGACATTATCGGGAATGACAAATGTCTTATATCCTTCCTTGTCGGCTGCCGCCCTTGCTGCTCCCTTATGGGCATCGGTAATGGCAACTATCATCTGTTTTGCCTCTTCTTTGCCACGCTGTGTCTCACATTGTTTCTTCAACAGACGGAAAGCGAGGGCGGTTTCGGTAGTAGTTCCCGACTTGGATATATTGATGACACCGAACCGTTTGCCTCTGAGAAAGTCGGTAAGTTCGGACAGGTAATCTTCGCTGATGTTGTTTCCGGCATAGAGAATGGCAGGATTTTTCTTATCGTCGATATGTGCCTGAAATGCGTTTGACAAAGCATCAATCACAGCCCTGGCACCAAGATAACTGCCACCGATGCCTGCCACGACAATCACATCGCAGTGTTCGCGCAAGGTTTTGGCACACCCGTTGATTTCATCAATGAACTCAGGCGTGAGAGATGAAGGCAGGTGCAACCATCCGAGGAAGTCGTTTCCTGCGCAAGTGCCGTTTTCCAAGGCTTCGTGTGCTGCCTTGATTTTCGGGGCAATGGTTTCCATTGCCTTGTCGTTGACAAACTCCAATGCTTTGGAAAGGTCTAAATGAAATTGGTTCATGGTCTTTTCTTTTTATAAAGGGAAGGACTCTCTGTCGGCCATACTCCCTCTGTTGTTATCTGATAATACCTTTGTTAGTTCAAAAAGAGGCACTCCGGCCGATTCGATGTCAAACGGACGCGGCCTGATTTCTTGTCATACCTTTATATAATAGGTAGCCTAACGGAAACTATCCGTCAAGAGCTTGATTTCCATTTGCGGATTGATGCGCTCGTAGAGGATGTTGTACACGGCGTCGAGAATGGGCATGTTGACATGCAAGTGTCGGTTGATTTCCTTCATGCACTTGGTTCCGAAGTAGCCTTCGGCAATCATTTCCATCTCTATCTGCGCACTCTTCACGCTGTATCCCTTGCCTATCATCGTGCCGAACACACGGTTTCGGGAGAAATTGGAATATCCCGTCACAAGCAAATCGCCCAGATATACTGAGTCGTCGATGTTTCTCTCGTTGATGTGTATGGCCTTGAGGAAGCGCATGGTTTCCTGAATGGCATTGGACATAAGCACCGCTTGGAAGTTGTCGCCGTATTTCAGGCCGCTGCATATTCCTGCGGCAATGGCATAAACATTCTTAAGCACCGACGAGTATTCAATGCCCAGCACGTCGGTACTGGTTTTTGTCTTGATGAAATGCGATGCAATGATGTCAGTAAATGCCTTTGCCTTTTGTTCATCAGCGCATCCGATGGTGAGATACGACAATCTTTCAAGTGCCACTTCTTCTGCATGAGACGGCCCTCCGATACAAGCGAGATTTTCGTAAGGCACATCGTAGACCTCATGAAAGTATTCCGAACACACCAGATTTTCATCGGGCACGATTCCCTTGATGGCCGTAATGATGAATTTGTTGCGTATCCGGGTCTTCAGTTTTTTGAGATGATTCTTCAGATATGGTGACGGCGTGACGAAGACGAGCGTATCATAGGCTTGCACTATCTTATTGATATCGCTCGAAAATTCTATTTCATTGATGTCGAAATGTACGCTTGTAAGATAAGCCGGGTTGTGTCCCAGCCGCCGGAAGTCTTCTATTCGGTCGTCACGGCGTATGTACCAACCGATATGGCGTGTATTTTTCACCACGATTTTGGCAATGGCCGTCGCCCAACTTCCGCCGCCGATAATTGCTATCTTGCCACAATCAAACATGATTTCATTCTTTGTCCGCCGTCGGGTACAGCCCACCTGAGTGGCGTTTCTGCACCCGCTGCGGCATGTTTCTTATTTGTTTGCGTTTTCTATCCAGGCTGCAAACTCTTCCACTTTCGGATTGTCGTAGCCCAATTTATATTTTTTGTTTACCCCACAGACATCCATTTGCAGTTTCTGTGGGTTTATCTCCTTAATGTCCTGAATGAGATAATAGCCACATTTGTTCAATACTGGCACCCAAAGTTCCGGCACCCCGATGGCTGCCCACTCGGCAACACTGCTCTTGGGAGCCTTCTTTTCAGGTCTCATCTGTGGGAAGAAGAGCACTTCTTGTATGAAAGTCTTACCCGTCATGAGCATCACGAGGCGGTCGATACCGATGCCGATGCCGCTCGTGGGAGGCATACCATATTGCAGGGCGCGCAGGAAGTCTTGGTCGATAACCATCGCTTCGTCGTCTCCTTTGTCTGCCAGACGCATCTGCTCAACGAATCTTTCTTCCTGATCGATGGGGTCGTTAAGCTCGGAATAGGCATTAGCCAGTTCCTTGCCGTTTACCATCAACTCAAAGCGTTCGGTCAGTCCGGGTTTAGAACGGTGCATCTTGGTCAGTGGCGACATCTCTACGGGATAGTCGGTGATGAAGGTCGGCTGGATAAATGTGCCTTCGCAGAACTCTCCGAAAATCTCGTCGATGAGCTTGCCTTTGCCCATCGAGTCGTCAACATCCATCTTCAGTTCCTTGCAAACATTGCGAATGGCCTCTTCATCCATACCATTGAGGTCGTAACCGGTCTTCTCCTTGATGGCTTCAAGGATGGGAAGACGTCGATATGGTGCCTTGAAGCTGATGAGTTGACCGTCTATCTCACGTTCGGGCTTGCCGTTGACGGCCGTGCATATGGTTTCGAGCAACTTTTCAGTAAACTCCATCATCCAGTTATAGTCTTTATATTGCACGTAGAGTTCCATGCAAGTAAACTCCGGGTTATGATTGCGATCCATGCCTTCGTTGCGGAAGTTCTTGCCGATTTCATACACTCCCTCGAAGCCACCTACAATAAGCCGTTTGAGATACAGCTCCGTAGCGATGCGCATATACATTTCCTGATTGAGTGCATTGAAGTGTGTGATGAACGGACGAGCAGTGGCTCCTCCTGCAATGGCTTGCAAAGTGGGCGTTTCCACCTCAGTATATCCAGCCTCATCAAGCACCCGACGCAGTGTGCGGATGACAGTGGCACGTTGCAGGAAAGTGTCTTTCACGCCCTCATTGACCACGAGGTCTACGTATCTTTGCCGATAGCGCAGTTCGGGGTCTTCGAACTTGTCATAGGCCACACCGTCCTTGTACTTCACGATGGGCAGCGGCTTGAGACTCTTCGAGAGCAGGGTCAGCTCTTCGGCATGCACGGACACCTCGCCCGTCTGTGTACGGAATACATATCCTTTCACACCAATGAAGTCGCCGATGTCAAGCAACCGTTTGAAAACAGTGTTGTATAGTTCCTTGTTTTCTCCCGGACAAAGGTCGTCTCTGGTAATATACACCTGTATTCTTCCCTTAGAATCTTGCAGTTCGGCAAAGCTGGCTTTCCCCATCACACGCCTACCCATGAGTCGACCGGCAATAACCACCTGTCTTTTCTCCTCACTGTCGCTGAATTGTTCTTTTATATCTGTGCTGAAAGCATTCGTGGGGTACATGGCCGCCGGGTACGGGTCGATTCCCATTTCCCGCAGTTCCTGAAGACTTTGCCGTCTTCCTATTTCTTGTTCGCTGAGTTCTAATACGTTCATTTCTATTGTTTCATAAAAGCATTATTCGATGCAAATGTACTAAATAATTCCGAATAATCTCCCTGTTTTATTATAATTATGGTATTGGCCGAATGCACGGACAGACTTTCCCACACATATTCACCATACCATCCCTGTTTGCCTTTGACAGGAAAGCAAGCAGGACATAGAACAGAAGAAGGATAATTGCAACGTTTTTGCACACAAGCGAAGTCGAACCGACTCTCAAGAGAAAGCAAACAGATAATCAACAAAAGCGATGACGGTTTCTGATTATCCTGAAAAATATGCTTGCATACTTCTTCACTATTAAGTGTGAGTTCGATAAATTCAAAATAAAGCAAACTGTGTGTCTGTTTCTTTATCTCCAATCAGTCATCAGTCACACCGAAAAGAACGGCAGATAAAATGCTGACAAACGGACGAAAGCTGTCATGAAACAACGCATTAGCCAAAACGGTAAGCCTTAGCGGCCTGATGAGCGATCGGGATTTATACTTTATATATTGATACACGACTATTTCGGAAAGCAACAATAAAGCAGCCTGTGACGGTGTATATCCACTAAGGAATTGCAGCATCGAGGTGATACCGGATACCGGTACAGAAGATACCAATGTCTGACAGGGCATGTACCATTGGTTGGCACGGATGCGACCAACCAATGGTACATGTCAAATTTATCACCACTCTGTCACCGTTTTGCAAGAAAATACTTACTTTTGCAATATGCAATTCAGAACCATCGTCGACATTTCCAAGCCCGGCTTCGAAATACAACCCTGCGAGAGTATGCTGTTCGTAGGGTCGTGTTTTGCCGAGAACATCGGCCGTCGCTTCCTCGAAGACCGCTTCCGTGCCATGGTCAATCCTTTCGGTGTGATGTACAACCCCGTGAGCGTGCTCCATACTATCGAAAAAACCGATGCAATTGCTCGCGTGGCGATACTCACCCTCGGCACCAACCATGTCTACCGATTGCACTCCAGCGGCGAAATAGTCGACAACTGCCGCAAGATGCCACATGCATTGTTCAGCGAAGAACTACTCGACACAGACGAATGCGAAGACAACTTGCGCCAGTGCATCAACACATTGCGACAACATAACCAGACAGAGCACGTCATCCTCACCGTCAGTCCCATCCGTTACGCCAAGTATGGCTACCACGAGAGCCAGCTCTCAAAGGCCACACTGCTGCTTGCCACCGACCGTATTGTCAGGCAGATGCCCACGGAAGTGAGCTATTTTCCTGCCTACGAAATCATGAACGACGAACTGAGAGACTACCGCTTCTACCGTCCCGATATGCTCCATCCCACCGAGCAGGCCGTGGAATACATACACTCACGGTTTGCCGACACATATTTCTCCGCGGAGACGCATGAATATATGCGCCAATGGCTGCCCGTCAAGGCCGCACTCGGACACCGCCCCTTCGACGAGACCTCGGAAGAATACCGACAATTCATGGAGAACACGAGACGGAAAATAGACGAGCTTTCTGCAAAATACCCCGACTTCACCCCTGACATAAACAACTGACAAATGACCAACTATACCATACAAGAGATGGCCGGCATGATGTCGGCACAACGTTTCGGCAACCACGAGTCTACCATAGCCTTTCTGCTGACCGACAGCCGTTCGCTCAGCTTTGCCGGAGAGACCTTGTTTTTTGCGCTCAAGACTGTGCGCAACGATGGCAGCCGCTTCATTCCCGAACTCTACCGCAGAGGCGTTCGCAACTTCGTCGTCGAATCCCTTCCCCCTGACTACGGCAGCCTTTATCCCGATGCTAACTTCCTGCAAACGCCCAACGTGCTTCGTTCGCTCCAGCAACTGGCCGAATCGCACCGCCGCCGCTTCGATATTCCGGTGATAGGCATCACGGGCAGCAATGGCAAAACCATCGTCAAGGAATGGATTTCGCGACTGCTCGCACCAGAAAAACGCGTGACTCGCTCGCCCAAGAGCTACAACTCGCAGATAGGCGTGCCACTGTCGGCATGGCTCATAGGCAGCCAAAGCGAGGTGGCCGTCATCGAGGCAGGTATCAGCAAGCCCGGAGAGATGGACACACTACAGCGCATCATCCGTCCCACGGTGGGTATTCTGACCAACATCGGGGCAGCCCATCAGGAGAATTTCTCCTCAATGGAAGAGAAATGCAGGGAAAAACTCCGCCTGTTCCATCATACAGAAGCCTTTATCTACAAACAAGACGACACGCTGATACACCGCATTGTCGTTGAAGAAGGGCTGCAATCAAAGTCCATCGGCTGGTCTACAACCGACACACAGGCCACCTGCTACATCTCCGACATACGCAAAATGGCGACATACACTATCATTTCCTATCACTACCAAGGGTTGGTTGGCAGCTACCGACTGCCCTTCATCGACGAGGCTTCCATCGAAAACTCCATCGCCTGTGCCATCATTGCCCTCCGCTTTGGCATCGGCAGCAATGCACTCGCCGACGGAATGGCACGACTGGAACCGGTAGCCATGCGGCTGGAAGTGAAAGAAGGACAGCATGGTTGCACGCTCATCAACGACAGCTACAACTCTGATATCAACTCGTTGAGCATCGCCCTTGATTTCATGAACCGACGCCCCGACCACAACGGGCGCAAACGCACCCTCATCCTAAGCGATATTTTTGAAAGCGGCATGGACGAAACACAGCTCTACCAAACTGTGGCCGACTTGGTGAAGCTGCACGGGGTAGAAAAATTTATCGGCATCGGCCCGCGCATCTCATCTCAGAGCGGCGTCATAGAAATTGCCGACAAGCATTTCTTTCCTACCTGCGAAGACTTCATCGGCAGTCAAGTATTTGCCGGATTACGCAATGAAGTCATCCTGCTGAAAGGCGCACGGCCATTCCACTTCGACCGCCTTACCGACCTGCTGGTCAAGAAAGTGCATGAAACCATTCTCGAAGTCAACCTCAATGCCGTTGTAGACAACCTGAACTTTTACCGCTCTTTCTTGCGTCCCGACACCAAACTGGCATGCATGATCAAGGCCGACGGCTACGGAGCGGGCGCAGTTGAAATTGCCAAGACGCTGCAAGAACACCGCGTAGACTATCTGGCCGTAGCCGTAGCCGACGAGGGTGCAACGCTGAGACGCAACGGAATTACGGCCGACATTATGGTAATGAACCCAGAGATGTCAGCTTTCAAGACCCTCTTCGACTATCGGCTCGAACCCGAAGTTTACAGCTTCCGCCTGCTCGATGCACTCGTCAAGGCTGCCAAGCAAGAGGGGATAACAGGCTATCCGGTACATATCAAGCTCGACACGGGCATGCACCGGCTGGGTTTCGACCCCAACCACGATGTAGAAGAACTGATAACACGCCTCCAAAGACAGTCGGCTGTGATTCCGTGCTCGGTCTTCTCGCACTTCGTTGGTGCTGACAGCGAAGACTTCGATACTTTCTCCGCCCACCAGTTCAAACTGTTTCAACAGGCGGCTACAGCCATTCAGGCTGCATTCTCGCACAAAATACTCTTCCACATGGACAACTCGGCCGGCATCGAACACTTTCCCGAACGGCAAATGGACATGTGCCGCCTCGGCATCGGTCTTTACGGCATCGACAGTTGCGACAACCGCATCCTGCACAATGTGTGCACACTCAAGACCACTATTCTGCAAATGCGTCGCGTTCCGAAAGAAGAGACAGTGGGATACAGCAGGAAAGGCATCCTCAAACGTGACAGCACGATTGCAGCCATTCCCATTGGTTACGCCGACGGACTGAACCGCGCACTTGGACGGGGCAATGCCTACTGTCTGGTTCACGGCAAGAAAGCTCCCTACGTGGGCAACATCTGCATGGATGTTGCTATGATTGATGTAACAGACATCGACTGCCGGGAAGGCGACAGGGTAGAAATATTCGGCGACAACTTGCCGGTCACCGTGCTTTCAGATGCCCTCGGCACCATTCCTTACGAAGTGCTGACAGGCATCAGCAACCGTGTGAAGCGTGTTTATTTTCAAGATTAAAACTGAAAGAGAAATATGACAACAGCCATTTTTATTCTCGTGGGCGTGGTTCTCGGCTATATCATCGGCACATTGACCGGCAGGCAAAGGGCAGCCAAAGAGCAACAACAACGCATCGCATCGCTCGACAACGAACGCATAAAGGCAGAAGCCCTGCTCAAAGACCAACTTCACCAAATTGAAAAAAAACTTGCCGTGGCCGAAAATCGCTATGAACAGGAACTACAGCACGCCAAAAGGATGCGTGAGGAACTGGAAAAGCAGGCCGATGCCAAAGGAAAACTGGTGCAGGAGGAAATCAGGAACATGACCGAACGACTGCTCAAGGAGAGTCGTATCGAGCTGATGACTGCCGACAAGGAGCGTCTCGACACCTTGCTTCAGCCACTCAAAGAGCGTATGGAGGCATTCTCCAAGGCGGTAAATGACAACAACCGCGACAATGCGGCTCACAAGACGGAAATCAAGACGGCACTCGAAGAGGCCATGAAACGGCTGCATGACGAACAGGAACGCACGGTAAAAGAACTCAAAGAGCAAACAGAACGCATCGGGGCAGATGCTGCCGGACTGACCAGAGCCCTCAAAGGCGACAGTAAACTGCGTGGCGACTGGGGAGAGATGATACTCGAAAAAACTCTCGAAGATTGCGGCTTGCAAAAAGGCGAGCAATACTTGTTGCAAGAGAACGTCAAGGATGAAGAGGGCAACAACTACCGTCCGGATGCCGTGGTGTGTTTTCCCAATGGCGAAAAAGTTGTCATCGACGCCAAAGTTTCACTCTCGGCATACCTCGATGCAACCAAGACAGAAGAACCACAAGAGCGCGAACGGCTGACAAAAGAACACGTAACATCAGTCAGACGCCATATCGACGAACTTTCGGGCAAGGGCTACGAACGCCTCGTAGAGGGTTGCATAGGCTATGTCTTGATGTTCATTCCTTACGAAAGTGGCTATGCCGCCGCCGTAAAAGCCGACCCGTCACTGCTTCACTACGCCTATCAGCGAAAGGTTATCGTCATCAGCCCAGCTAATCTGCTGATGGCCTTACAACTTACTCACACTATGTGGCAGAATTATCGGGTAAATAAAAACGTGGAAGAGATACTCCGCCAGTCCAACGACCTTTACGACAAATTCGTCAGTTTTGCAGAGACCTTCCTGAAAATAGGCTCTGATATTGACCGACTCCGTCAAGATTTCGACAAGGCACAAGGACAATTATCAGACGGAAAAGGCAATGTCATCAGACGGTTGGAGGGCATGCGACAGCTCGGCATTACGCCCAAGAAGGAAATTCCGGATAGCTTGTAACATGCCGTTTGTCATGAAATCATTGACAAGTCCACCCTAATATCTGCTACGTTATATCTCTCTTCATTGCAGACTTAACAGCTAAACTTCGACAGGATGTTGACTGTCATTGTACATCCGACAGCTAACAAACGTGATTTCGACGAATCCCCCAAAACAAGAAGTGCATCAAGAATCCTTTGTACATGGATGCACGGCTTCTTCGGAAAGCTGCGATAAGCAGCCCAGCGACGGTATATACCCATGAGGATGCTACGGTATTGAATTGATACCAGGCATTGGTAGCATCCGTACCAAGCACTGGTAGCAACCGTACCAAGCACTGGTAGCAACCGTACCAACGACCGGTACTGTGACTACCAATCGTTGGTACGATTGGCATACGACATTATGGATGAGGCATTGCAGTGGTCAAAGTCTTTGCTTTTATGCTCCTTTCAATCTCAATGGTTCATTAAGGAACGTACAGATTTTGTTCGCATGCCGAACAGATGGGCTGTCGTTCTTGACGAAGGCGTAGCGGGCTACGACAAGGAAGAACGGCAAGCAAGATGCCGACAGGCGGACGAAAGCAGGCGGGAAGCAACATCATCGGCCGAGAATGAAGACTTAGCGGTCTAATGAACGATAGAGGTTGAATGTTCTATCGTATGAGCGTGTACACAAAAAAGAATGCCATGACAGCCTGAAAATACTTCCATGCTGTCACGGCATTCCTTTTCCACGACAATATTATTAACCCAGTCTTCTCAACTGTACGGTAAAGTGGCGCATCAACGGAGCTTCCCACTCGATGGCAACACCACGTGTTACCTCCTTGCGACGGTCATACACGTTCTTCAATGCAGCCGCAATGACATCCATGTGGTTATCGGTATAGACACGACGAGGGATGCAAAGACGCAACAAATCAAGTCCGCCAAAGCGGTTTTCACGTGTGATTGGGTCACGGTCAGCCAGCATATAACCGATTTCGCATGCACGGATACCCGCCTCAAGATAAAGTTCGCAAGTCAAAGTTTGTGCGGGGAACTCTTCTTTGGGTATGCAATCGAGCACCTTGTCGGCGTCAACGAAGATGGCGTGACCACCGGCAGGACGCTGATAAGGTATCTTGTACTCGTCAAGTTTAGATGCGAGATAAGCCACTTGATGGATGCGGGTTTCCAGCATGTCAAATTCCGTATTCTCATCGAGTCCCTGTGCCATTGCATTCAGGTCTCTTCCGTTGAGTCCTCCGTAAGTAACGTAACCCTCGAAGGGAATACAGAAGAGCTTGGCACCCTCATACCATTCTTTATTATTCGTTGCAATGAATCCTCCCATATTAACGATGGCATCCTTTTTAGCCGACATGGTCATGGCATCCACGTGCGAATACATTTCACGCGCAATTTCTTTGATGGTCTTATCGGCGTATCCTTCTTCACGAGTTTTGATGAAGTAGGCATTCTCCGCAAAGCGGGCAGAGTCCATAACAACAGGAATACCATGTTTGTGACACAACTCACAGGTTTCCTTGATGTTCTTCATGCTCACCGGCTGTCCGCCAACGGTGTTATTGGTAACGGTCAACACCATGAAAGGCACTTTGCCCGGATTCTCCGTAATAACTTTTTCGAGCTTCTCCAAAGACACATTTCCTTTGAAAGGTAACTCCAACTGCGTGTTTTTCGCTTCGTCGATGGTCACGTCGATAGCCTTTGCCTTGCGGCTTTCGATGTGTCCTTTGGTTGTATCGAAGTGTGCATTGCCCGGTATTACATGTCCTTCTTTCACGAGCAAGGAGAAGAGTACATTTTCGGCAGCACGTCCCTGATGGGTAGGAATAACGTATTTCAGGCCGAAAAGTTTCTGAACCATCGCCTCGAACTTATAGAATGAGCTGGCACCGGCATAACTTTCATCTCCCAGCATAAGCTGAGACCACTGACGGTCAGACATCGCTCCCGTTCCAGAGTCTGTCAACAGGTCGATATAAACCTGCTCTGACTTAAGTTGGAATACGTTGTAATGGGCTTCTTTCAGCCATTGTTCTCTTTCTTCGCGCGTACTTTTACGTATCGGTTCAATCATCTTGATCTTCCAAGATTCTGCAAATGGTAGTTTCATATATATGTAATTTAAGTTTGATGTTTGATTAAGATTGTTTTGAAAATAGAATAACCGGCTATCATTACCTCAACGACAGGCATGACAAAAAAGTCAACGAGCGAAACGATCGCGCTCCTTGATGTTCAAAAACATGCTTGATATAAATCCTATGGACCTATCGTTTATCATGGTATCCGGTTATTTTTGCGATGCAAATATACAAAATATCAAGCATAACTCAAAATAAATCAAACAGAAAAAGGGCACTTTTTTCACACGAAAAAGCACCCTTCAGACATTTTATGAAGCAGGTGATTCAAAACGAAATATTTTTACTTGGGTCTTTCTCGTTTATCCATCACCTTAATTATATATTTCTCTTACCCGACACCACATGGAAAGTCTACACCCCTCACACGGCAAACATCACGGAGAATTCCTGCTCATGGTGTTGTTTCCCTACAACCTTCATACGCTTGCAGGCATCTTGGCAGTCGTCATTTTTCAACATCGTCCGCTATGTTTCCGATACAACGACAATCCGTCTGTTCAACATTCGAGCGAGCCGATGATGTCGTACACAGACTGACAGCCGTGCTTATCCAGCCAGTCATTAATTCCATCTCTTACCTTTATAGTAATAGACGGATCGAGAAAATTGGCTGTTCCTATCTGAATGGCCGTGGCACCAGCCATAAAAAATTCGATGGCGTCATTGGCGTTGCATATTCCTCCCAGTCCGATAACAGGCACTTTGACTGCCCGTGCGACCTGCCATACCATGCGGAGGGCTATGGGCTTTACCGCCGGACCACTTAAACCACCGGTATTGATGCTTAACATAGGCCGGCGTTTCTCAATGTCTATCGCCATACCCATAAGCGTATTGATGAGCGAAAGGCTGTCGGCACCCTCGGCTTCGCATGCCCTTGCAATCTCTGCCACATCCGTCACGTTGGGAGAGAGTTTAACTATCAGTGTCTTATCGTACTTCTTTCGCACCGCACGTACCACCGAGGCAGCTCCGGCGCAGCTTACACCGAACGCCATTCCACCCTCTTTCACATTGGGACAGGATATATTCAGCTCTATGGCCGGTATGTTTTCAAGTTCGTTGATTCGAGACGCACATTCCGCATAGTCGTCAAGCATAGAGCCGCTGACATTGACTATCATGTTGGTTTGTATGTCCTTAATCTGCGGATAAATCTCTTTGCAGAAATAATCCACGCCCTTGTTCTGCAAGCCCACACAGTTAAGCATGCCCGAAGGAGTTTCCGCCATACGCGGATAGTCATTGCCTTCACGGGGATGGAGCGTCGTTCCCTTGACGATAATTCCCCCAAGCCCTTCCAATGGTACAAAATCGGCGAACTCCAGACCATATCCGAAAGTGCCGGAAGCCGTCATCACGGGATTATTCAAGGCCAAACGACCTAACTTTACCTTCAAATCTGCCATAGTAGTTTTCTGCTATTGATGACCGGCCCTTGCGTACATACGCACACATGGCCGTCTGTTGTTTTCTCTACACAACACAAACAAGCCCCCAATCCGCATGCCATCTTGTTCTCAAGAGACACTTCGCATATTATATTTGCTTGTTGCGCATACTTAGCCACAGCCATCATCATCGGCTTGGGGCCACAAGTGGCAATGCGATCGAACTTCTCCTGGCCGAGGATGGAATGATTGGTAACAAATCCCTTCTCACCTTCTGAGCCGTCTTCGGTCGTGACAAACACTCGGCCTACTGACCGAAATTCTTTCATTTCAAGCAAGTCGACCGCCGTGCGTGCCCCCAAAAGAAACGTGGGAGTACAGCCTCTTGACTTTAGTCTTGCCCCGAAAAAGAGCAAAGGTGCCACTCCTACCCCGCCGCCAATGAGCAAAACACGTTCGGAAGGAGATTCGGGCATCGTGAAAAAATTGCCCAACGGTAAAACACAACTCAACCGCTCACCCGGCCGCAAACGAGCCAATGCCCTCGTTCCGTCGCCCACAAGTGCCACCAGCAGCCATACCTCATTGTGCTGTTCGTCAACAAAGTTCACGGAGATAGGCCGCCGCAGGAACGTTGTTGCAGACCCTTCGGGGCGCACTTCAACAAATTGTCCGGGGTACATGGCGGGCAACGGCTTGTCGTCTGTGAGACGAATCAGCACATATCGCTCATGAATACGGTCGACAGATGATACTTTCAGGTCAAGAATGTGTTTCATGTAGCAAGCAAAATAATTGTCGGATGCAAAGTTACGAAAAATAAATCAAAGCATGGAATATACTTTCTTCAATTACGAAGAAAGCCTCCAATGGCAGCCTGCATGCCCCAGCTATCGGTTCATCGCTGATGCTCCGCTATGCTTCTGCTTCTTTTTCAGACACTCGCTCAAGCACGTCTCCGATAAATTCTTCTATCCGTTCTTCCCTGAATTTTCGTTCCTTGCGCGCTGCTTTCATGCGAAGAAAAAGCTGAAAGAGCAGACACAGTCCTCCGCCGACAGAGAAACCGAGAACCAAAGCCATGATGTCTTTGAAGAAGTAAGAAGCTACGGCAAGGGGAACTACGAGCAAGATACCGTAAATCGTATAACTTTTCTTCTGTTCCTCAACTCCTCCCTTATGGCTTCGGGTATAAAAATAGTCATCAAGCAGTTCCTCGCTGCCTCCGTAGTCTTCGATTTTCGGGAAGGAATCGTCATTGCGGTGCATACCCACAGCACGTCTCACCTTCTGTTCTATGTCTTCTGTACCTTTCTTATTCATGTTGCCTCATATTATAATGGTATCAATAACACAATCTGTCCCGTCACCCCATGGTGCATCATCTGTGTTTCGCCACAAAGATAATGTTTTTTATTGAGAATGTATTCTACGCCACGTGTCATTCCTCCATGTGCTTAAATCCTAATCGTCCATCAGAGACCGTGATGGCTTCAAATGAATGATGAGCAAATGGATTGTCGGTTTTACAAAAGCGCAGCGGGCTACTCCGAGCAATAACGACAGAAAAAACGCCTGCAAGCGAACGAAAGCAGGCGTGAAGCAACACCATGAACCAGAAGAAGCAACACCATGAACCGGAAAAGGAAACCTATGCGACCTAATGATCGATTTGGGTTAAAAATTATGTGGAAATGTTTTGGATTGTCCCCTATTTACACTACCTTTGCATAGTATCAGGGCTTACGCAGGCAAGGAAGAAACATCTCCCTCATGCTTGGTTTGCACTGGTTTGGTAATGATATGACAGCCCCTTTGGCAGAACGGATGAGACCTCGCACGCTGGATGAGTACATCGGCCAGCAGCATTTGGTAGGCGACGGAGCTATCTTGCGTAAAATGATTGACGCAGGACGCATAGCCTCATTCATCCTCTGGGGGCCTCCGGGAGTAGGAAAAACCACTCTTGCGCAGATTATTGCCCACAAACTGGAGACTCCTTTTTATACATTGAGTGCCGTAACGAGTGGTGTCAAAGATGTGCGAGAGGTCATTGAAAAGGCCTCCAAAGGCCGTTTTTTCAATCAGGTATCGCCCATTCTGTTCATAGACGAAATCCATCGCTTCAGCAAAAACCAGCAAGACTCGCTTCTTGGAGCAGTAGAGCGGGGGGTGGTAACGCTCATTGGTGCCACAACAGAGAACCCGTCGTTTGAAGTCATTCGTCCCCTACTCTCTCGCTGTCAACTCTATGTGCTGAAGTCGTTGGACAAAGACGATATCATCGCCTTGCTTCAACGAGCCATAGAAACAGATACCGAACTGCAAAAAAGAGAGATACGCCTTGCAGAGACAGGTGCAATAGTGCGTTACAGCGGAGGAGATGCACGCAAGGCATTGAACATTCTGGAGTTGGCCGTTGAGGCAAGCAACACCGGAAAGGTGGAAATTACAGACCAGATGGTGGTAGAACGCTTACAGGAAAACCCGCAAGCATACGACAAAGACGGAGAGTTGCACTACGACATCATCTCGGCTTTCATCAAGAGCATCCGAGGCAGTGACCCCGATGCGGCACTATATTGGATGGCAAGAATGATTGAAGGCGGCGAAGACCCTAAGTTCATAGCCCGCAGATTGGTTATCAGTGCAGCAGAAGACATAGGCCTTGCCAATCCTAACGCACTCCTCTTGGCCAACACGGCTTTTGACACGGTCATGAAAATAGGATGGCCCGAGGGGCGCATACCGCTGGCCGAGGCTGCCGTCTACCTTGCAACAAGCCCCAAGAGCAATTCGGCTTATCTTGCAATAGACGACGCTTTGGAGTTGGTTAGGCAAACCGGAAACCTGCCTGTGCCGCTTCACCTGCGCAATGCACCGACTTCGCTCATGAAAAACATCGGCTACGGTGACGGATACAAGTATGCACACGACTATCCAAATCACTTTGTCGAACAACAATACATGCCCGACGAACTTAAAGACACTCGCATCTGGCATCCCCAACACTCACAGGCAGAGGCCAAACTCGGCCAATGGATGGAACAATGCTGGGGCAAAAGGTTTCAAAACAGTCATCAAAAAGAGAAATAAACATAACCGAATGTACGGAAAGCCACAACTTGCGAAAAGCAAAAGGACGGCCTCCGACATTCTTACCTTAATAATATGAAGCAAATGAAAATCGTAGTTTTAGACGGATTCGGCTTGAATCCGGGAGATTTGTCATGGGAAGCCATGGGGCAATTGGCCGAAATGACCGTGTACGAACGCACCTCTCCGGAAGAATTGATGGAGCGAGCTGCAGATGCAGAGATGCTCCTTACCAACAAGGTTGCCCTGAAAGAGAAAGAAATCATGGCCTTACCTAAACTTAAATACATCGGCGTTCTTGCCACAGGATACAACATCATCGATACCGAATGCGCAAAGAAACAAGGTATCGTCGTGACCAACATCCCTGCATACAGCACCGACAGCGTGGCACAAATGACTTTTGCACATATCCTGAACATAACCAACCATATCGACCATTATGCCGATCAGTGCCGGCAAGGACGCTGGAGCAGGAACAAAGACTTCTGTTACTGGGATACACCGCTCATCGAACTGGCTGGAAAAACCATAGGAATAGTGGGCTTGGGTTCTATCGGCTACAAGGTGGCACGCATCGCTCAGGAGTTTGGCATGGATGTTTTTGCCTTCACGAGCAAAAATTCTGCAGACCTCCCGGAGGGTATTCAGAAGACAACTTTGGAAGGGCTTTTCGGCATCAGCGATATTATCACGCTGCATTGCCCACTCAACAAAGAGACAAGAGGCATGATTAACGCCGAGAGCCTAAGCCGTATGAAGAGGGGAGCCATCCTTATCAACACAGGAAGAGGCCCGCTCGTCAACGAGCAGGATGTAGCAGACGCACTGCAAAGCGGCCAACTTGCCGCCTACGGCACAGATGTCATGTCGTCCGAACCACCCAAAGAAGACAACCCTATACTCAACGCTCCCAATGCGTTTGTTACCCCACACATCGCTTGGGCTACGCTGGAAGCACGCATCCGACTGATGAATATTGCCGTCAACAACGCCAAGGCATTCATCGACGGAAAACCAATCAACGTGGTAAACGCATAAAAGCGCGTGGCCATGCTGTCCTTTCAGTGTTTCATCGGAATGTAGTCATCCGATGAAACACTGAAAACAAAAAAACCGAAAAAAGTAAATTAAAAGTTTGGCGGGTTAAGAAAAAAGCAGTAACTTTGCAATCGCAAAAATAAAAAGGCTCCCTAGCTCAACTGAATAGAGCATCTGACTACGGATCAGAAGGTTGTGGGTTTGAATCCCGCGGGAGTCACTTTTCAAGGAAGGATGTCAATACGCATCCTTCTTTTTTTATAGTATCCTTCGGCCTCTTGCCACCTCATAAAGCAAGTTTGGCCAAACGTACAGCCATCAACCGAATTAAACGGGCAAGACCACCACTATCGACCCCATCTTCTTTTATTCCCCAATCGGTTATTTGAGAGCATACTGATTTCGTTCGGCCGTTGAGCAGACGGGTTATCGTTTCTTTGTCTTTGTTGTTCAAGAAAGTGCTTTTAGACCAATGCACAGACATTTGCTGTCGTGGGCAACATGACCTTGTGCATTTGCAAAAGCTACAGATTCTACTTCCACAAAGCGTTCAAAGGAAACTACACGGAAAGGAATTGCTATTGTACCAATCATTGGTACGAGTCGTACCAATGATTGGTAGCCACCGTACCAGACGTTGGTACACACCGTACCAACGACTGGTAGCATTTTCGGTTGATGTGAATTGAACCCCAATTGTTCAAGAGAGACCGTGCTGATTTTGTTCGGATGTCGAGCAGACAGGCTGTCGGTTTTCAAATATAATTTACGTACAGCATACTCCCCCATCGAAAATCATGAGCCGTTTCTGCCATCTAACGCCGCTTATAGAGCATCACCGGGTATCCGATAACTACCTCTGTATAATCTGCTCTGGTAAGATGCGCCTTCACATTGATACCCAACCGCAGTCCACCAAGTTTCGGAAAACTATAATGCAAGCCTATTGTCTCATAGAAAGGTTTCTCCATTTCTTTGGCATCTTCGCCCATCTTACGGAAAAGATAGAAACCGAGACTGATTGGAAGGGAAATATTTCCATAGAAAACTTCATGCTTTGCTGCGACGCCAACTGACCAAGGACTGTGTTTCATGGTGCTTCCTGCGGCCTCATCAAGTCCTTTAATATAGTCTGAGTATGTACCGTAAAAAAGGTCAAGTCCAACACCAGAAGCCCATCTGCGTGCATAACGGTACATCACATCCGCCTGAAAGGAGTAACAAGCGTATCGTTTGAATTTGTCTGTACGGTAGTCCGGATGCCCTTTAGGGGTATGAAACTGGGTACGTTGCCAATCTTCATGCAATGTTTTACCACCGACACCTGTGCTAAACCGCAGATATAAATACTTGTCGAACGGCGGATTGTATCGCGGCAGCTTCCCATGCACAACCTCAGCATAGTACGGATAGTAGCAAATGGCCACCATCGGACCTATGAAGTTGGCTCCCTTGTTAGGACGGTTTAGCCCTCCGTTGCTCAAATGCCAGTATTCCAGCCCTCCTTTGATGCCCCATTGATCGGCAAAACGATAGGTTGCATGCAGGCCTGCACCGAAGAATATAAGCCATCTCGACCCTATCAGTTCATTATCTATTGCATTGACAGGGTTGTATTTATGAGAAGTATAACCTATACCGAAGTTAAATGTATAGTCAACTTCCCACCTTTGCGACCTGAAGAAAGGTCTTGCAAATGCGCCATACACCGCAATGCTGTTGCCCATGCGTGACGTATAATCCACTTCTTGTGCCATTCCCCAGTCGCTGTCGGCCTTCCTGTGCATCGTAACACCATGGTTGAGACTGTACTTGACGCCCAGACTCAGCGTGGGATAGCCATAATCTGCCGCAAAAGCATTGCTGTCTTGAGGCAAGCTCATCAGATGAAGCTCTGCGCCCAGTGAATAATTGCGAGTTCCTTGCATCCATTTTCTTTGATATTTATCCATCTTAATCTCATTGCCGGGATTGAAATTGACCGAGAAACCCACCCGGTGCGTAGAGTCGGCAACAGTGGCCTGAACATCAAGGATGCACGTAAACGAGAAAAGAAGTACAGCAACAAGGGTTTTCATGACTTGAATTGAAATACGTTCAGTGCATTTTGTGTAGTGATTTCAGCCATTTCGGCCACATCAACATGGTATATTTCCGCCATCTTTTCAATGACGTGAACCAAATAGGAGCTTTCATTTCTCTTCCCTCTCATGGGTGTTGGTGCCATATAAGGAGCATCGGTCTCCAGCACGATACGATGAACGGGGACGGCATTGGGCAAGACTTCGGGCAGCTTGCTTTTCTTGAAAGTGAGTATTCCGCCTATTCCCAACACGAAATTATTGAACGAAAGCAGTTCGGCGGCTTCTATCTCATTCCCGGCAAAACAATGAAAGACGCCTCCGGGCAAGTCTTTTTCGTAGCGGTGAAGTATCTTGACCAGTTCATTTTGTGCTTTTCGGCAGTGTATCATCAGAGGAAGCCGGGTCTCAACAGACCATTGCACCTGTGTCTCAAATGCTTCCAACTGTTCTTTTTCAAACTCTCTCGACCAGTAGAAGTCGAGTCCCACTTCGCCAACGGCCACGAAAGAACCGTCAATCATTCCCTTCATCGTCTGCAAAACATCCCGAAAATCAGGCTTAACCTCCTCCGGATGCAATCCAATCATGGGATAAAGGAAAGACGGGTATCGGTTACACAGGTCTTGAATGGCCTTTGCAGAAGACAAGTCGATGGCCGGAAGCAGCATCTTTTGTATTCCTGCCGCCCTTGCCCTTTCGATGACGGCGTCACGGTCGGTATCAAACTCCTGTCCGTCGAGATGTATATGGGTATCTATCAAATTCATAGCTGTCAGTCATTGGATGACACATGATGAATGAACAGACAAACTGTCGCCGGCTCAATATTGCCGGTGCATCATGCCGTCAATGTAGTTGATGATGTTTTTCTTGCGTTCCCCATCTACTTGAACAGCATCAAGGAACTCCCTGCTTTGGGCAAAATACGATTCCATCTTTTCCCTCGCAAGCCTGTCAATACCAATTTCATTATACAAACGGGTCACTGCGGCAATCTTCTCGCTTGGCTCGAAATCTTTCGCACTGCACCATCTCAGCAATTCTTCTTTCTGTTTTCCGTCGGCCAACTGTAACGATTTGATGAGCATATATGTCTTTTTATTGCACAAGATGTCACCCCCGATAGCCTTGCCGAAGACCTTTGTGTCTCCATAGACATCAAGATAGTCGTCTTGCAGTTGAAAAGCGAGGCCGAAAAGTTCGCCAAACCTATACAGATTATCAGCATCCTGTGCCGGAGCACCGGCCAAAACCGCTCCCATTTTTACCGAACAGGCCAGCAAGACACTTGTTTTCAGGCGTATCATTTCGATGTATTCCTCTTCGGTAACATCGTTTCGGCATTCAAAATCCATGTCATATTGCTGTCCTTCACCAATTTGTAGAGCTGTTTCGGTAAATAAATCGAGCGTGGATTTCAGCTTTTCAGGAGCACATCGGGCAATTCCCTCGTATGCAAGAACCAACATCGAGTCGCCGGAAAGAATCGCAGTATTGGCATTCCAATGTTTATGCACCGTCTCATGACCTCTTCTCAGGTCGGCATTATCCATCAGGTCGTCATGAAGCAATGTGTAGTTATGGTATGTTTCAAGGGCGCAGGCCGAAGAAAGGATGCTCTCTGGATTGTCTTTATACAGTTCGTAAGCCAATAACATCAGTACGGGGCGGATGCGTTTGCCGCCAAGTGACAATACGTATCGTATCGGTTCGTAAAGCGATTTGGGTGTACGGTCGTAGGCAATGTTATCAAGATGGCC
Organism: Prevotella sp.; assembly: GCA_034183335.1. Classification (GTDB taxonomy): domain Bacteria; phylum Bacteroidota; class Bacteroidia; order Bacteroidales; family Bacteroidaceae; genus Prevotella. The sequence continues at coordinate 141,117 of JAXFLJ010000022.1, read as the reverse complement.
GTTCACCAACGCCAAAAGCTCATTTGCAGTTTGCATGTTTATATTCTGTTTTTACAATTTGAAGACAATAGGTACACTTACAACGGTGCGGCAAGGAACACCTTTTTGCTTGCCGGGCTTCCACTTCGGCATCATCTGCATGACCCTCATCGCCTCCCTGTCAAGGTCGGTGTGAAGCGACTTGACAATTTTCAAGTCGGCAACAGAGCCGTCTTTATTGACAATAAATCCTACCACCACTTTGCCTTGTATGCGCTGTTGTCTGGCCATAGGCGGATAGTTGAGACGCTTGGTAAGCCAACCGACAAAGGCAGAAAGTCCTCCCGGAAATTCAGGAAGTTCTTCTACAACCCTGAAAGAAAGTGGCTGATTGCTCAAGTCGGCGGCATTGGTTTCAGGTTTATCCGTCTTTTCCACCGCAGTTTGCGCATCGGCCTCGCCGTTCTGCACAATTTCAACGGTCGGCTGTGGAAGTTCCGCTCCCTCATGGGTCACCACCTCCTTCACCTCATTTATTTTCTCAGCCACGGCAGGCATGCTTTTTCGCTGCAACATGGCAACCATATCACGCTGATCGGTCACCGGAAGCAGCTCCAAATCTTGCGCCATATCATCCAAGAGCTTTTCGCCTGCAACTGCGGGTTCACTTCTTGTCGTGTATTCCAAGCCCACAAAGAGTATGGTCAACGCAAGAATCAAGCCCAAGAGGAAATGGGTCTTCCGCTTTTCTTCAAGATTTGCGACCAGAGTTTTCTTTGTTTTCATGACACATCGGTAACAGACTGTGTGCAAAACATGCCTTTTCTTTTGACAGAATTATAGCTTTGCCCGTCATTTCAAAGGACAAATATAGTGCACATATTTGAAAAAAGTGTATCTTTGCCTCTGAAATTATAGGATTTTAAATGAAAAAGCATATTTGGATATGCCTCGTATGGCTTTTCGCTTTGGGGGCTTCGGCACAGGAGAGTCAGCAGGCCTACAACTTCTTGAGGCTACCGGTGAGTGCCCATTCGGCAGCATTGGGAGGCGAAAACATCACACTTGTGGAAGATGATGCTTCCCTGATGTTTGCCAATCCCGCCCTTCTGTCGTCTGTCAGCGACCGAACCATCAACCTGAATTACATGAACTACATGGAAGGAACTCATGTTGTGAGCGCATCTTTCAACAGGACAGTCAAGGAAAAAGCATCGGTGGCAGTCTCCGCACAACTCATCAACTATGGTTCTATTAAAGAAGTGGACGAGAACAATGTACAAACCGGAGAATTTTCGGCACGCGAGTTTGCCGTGGGCGCATACCTCTCATACATGCTGAGTGAGAAGATTGCGGGAGGTATCACCGCAAAGTTCATCTCTTCCACTATGGGGAACTACAGTTCTTTTGCCATGGGCATAGACCTCGGAATCAACTATTACGACCCGGAAAAGGAATGGTCGCTCTCACTTGTAGCTAAAAACCTCGGCGGACAGTTGAAAGCCTATGAGGATGAATACGAAAGCATTCCTTTCAACTTGCAGGCCGGTGTCAGCAAACGGTTCGAAAACGCCCCTTTCCGCATTTCCGCAACATTCTCTGAACTTACCAATTGGGAGCGTCCGTTCATCGAACATCTCTCCGCAGGTGTCGACTTCTTGCTCGGCGAACAGTTCTGGATTGGAGCCGGATATAACTTCAGGCGAGCCAAAGAGATGAAAATTCAGAGTTCAGACGGCGAAAGCAACCACGGAGCCGGATTGTCATTCGGAGCCGGATTGCAGCTCGAACGCTTCAAGTTAGGCCTCTCCTACGGCAAGTATCACGTATCGAGTTCATCCATCATCGCCAACATTTCCTTCACACTTTAATTATTCGCATTTTCCTGACAGGCCATGCAATAACGGCAGGAGAATGCACATACAATTATATTGCATAACAACATGAAACGCATTACCATAGCTATCGACGGCTACTCTTCGTGTGGTAAAAGCACAATGGCCAAAAGTCTGGCAAGAAAAATCGGCTATATATATGTCGATACGGGCGCAATGTACCGATCGGTAACGCTCTATGCCATCCGAAACAATCTGTTTCTGCAAGACGGAAGCGTTGATTCGTCAACACTGCAAACACGCATGGACGAAATTGACATATCCTTCCGTCTCAACAAAGACACACAAACGCCTGACACTTACCTCAACCGTGAGTGCGTGGAAAAGGAAATTCGCACGCTGGAAGTTTCCCAACGGGTGAGCATTGTTGCCGCCCTGCCTTTTGTAAGGACAGCACTTGTCAAGCTACAGCAGCAGATGGGCAAGGAGAAAGGGATTGTCATGGATGGCCGAGACATAGGAACCGTGGTATTTCCTGATGCCGAACTGAAAGTTTTTGTTACCGCTTCTGCCGACGTCAGGGCAAGAAGAAGGTATGACGAGCTGAAAGAAAAGGGTATGGAAGCTGACTACGAAGACATCTTGAAGAATGTAAACGAACGCGACTATATTGACAGTCACCGGGCAGTATCTCCCCTACGGAAAGCCGATGATGCCATAGAACTTGACAACAGCCACATGACCATAGCCCAACAGGAGGAATGGCTGATGGAGAGATACAAGGAGGCTGCAAGCAGATAATATACAGACAACAACTTTTCCGTTACCAGCCACTTCATGCTTGGGCAGCAGATACGTTAGCAAAAATATTTTCGAAGAGGCATTTTTCCCGATTCCGGGAAAAATATGTGCAGATGCAGCTCATGGGTGGCATCGATACTTTCGCTTGGAAGGCATATTGCAGAAACTCTTTTGGGGTCGGAAATCCGTACAGAAAAGCAAGAAGCCTATCTTGGAAGACAATACAATTAGTGAAAATTGGAAGCCATGACGGCTGATGAACAATTGGGGCTGAACAGGTAGTAGATGAATTGCTTTTATGTAAACACGCCCTTAGGGGCAAAGCAATTCCAAAAGGGAATCATTTATTGAACGCTTGCGAAGTGTTTTTTCCTGAACTATCTTTTCTCGAAGGTTAGCTCGCAAGCTGATTGCTTGTCGCTTTGCATCCTAACACACCTAAGACTTTTTCAGTTTGAAGGCGTTTTCGAGACTTGTCAAGTCGTCTTTGAATGCCATATCAGTAAGAAGCAGATTCTCTACCTGCGCACAACTGTGGAGTACCGTTGAATGATCGCGGCCACCGATAAGCTTACCAATACGGGCAGCAGGCATCTTGGTGTACTTCTTGGCCAAATACATGGAAACCTGTCGAGCCTGAACAAAATCACGCTTGCGACTCTTTCCGTTAACGGCTGTAGTCGTCACATGATAATGGGCGCAAACCTTGTCGAGTATCTCATCAATGGTCAGAGGTGCATTGTCTATTTTTACCGACCTGCTGATAACCCTTTCAGCCAGTTTCATGTCTATCTTGCTGTTGTAAACAACAGAATACGCCAGCAGCGAATTGACTACTCCCTGCAAATCTCTTACACTTCCATTAGCCGTTTCGGCAATATATTGGATGACATCATCGGCTATCTTGAGTCCTTCTCTTTCTACCATGTTGTGCAAAATGTCCACGCACAGCCTTGTATCGGGTCTTTCCAGTTCCGTTATCAGTCCACAGCTAAAGCGGCTCAAGAGTCTGTCACGCATGCCTTGCAGGTCAACCGGAGGCCTGTCACTGGCCAAAATGATGCGCTTTCCTATTCGGAAGAGATGATTGAAAATGTGGAAGAAAGTATCTTGCGTCTTAACAGCCGTTATCCATTCTTGCACGTCGTCAATGATAAGAAGGTCTATGCTTTGGTAAAAACGGATGAAATCGTTGGTCGTATTGTGACGTGTGGCATCCGAGAACTGCACCTGAAAAAGCCGTGCACTGACATAGAGTACACGCTTTTGCGGATAAAGTTCTTTTGTTCTCAGTCCGATGGCATTGATAAGGTGGGTCTTCCCACAGCCCGAGGGGCCATAGATAAACATCGGATTGAACTGTGTCGTCTCCGGATGCTCGGCAATCGACATGCCCACCGCACGTGAAAGACGGTTGCTGTTTCCCTCAATGAAGTTGGAAAAAGAATAGCGTGGGTTGAGTTGTGCATCCAAAGGCTGAGGCCTTGCGGCATCCATAACCGTGGGTGACAGGTTGACCGGCCTTGCAGAAGGAGGTGCACTAAGAGGTGCCGTGTCATCTGTCTGAATAATTTGGGACAGGTTGTGAGCCTGATCTGTAACCACCTTGTAACTCAGTTTCACTCCTTCTCCGAAAACTCTCGTCAATACTCTCTTAAGCAAATGTATATAGTGCTGCTCCAGATATTCGTAGACAAAAGGACTGGAAACCTGCACCAACAACCTTTTTGTCGCCGCATCATACGAGTCGAGTATGATTGGCGCAAACCATGTGTTGTATTGCTGTTCCGTGACATTCTTACGGATGAGCCGAAGAGTTTCTTCCCAAAGGATGTTTGGGTGCTGTTCCATTATCTGAGTTGATTATGTATAAAGAGGCCTTTTACAAGACTTCATTATGTCGTTAATAGCAAGTGCAAATTTCGTCATTATTATTTAGACTCGCAAATGCCTCTTTTCTGGGGTTTCGTTGTTACATTTTCGTAATGTCTTTGAATAAGGCACTTTACGTTTCTCATGCGCTTTTGTCTCTCATTTCAATGTTTGGCCGATTAGAAATCTTTGATTATCAGAATGTTCTTAAAACCTCATTCGTTTGTCGTTTAACTCTACCATAAATACAGCGATTGGCTATAAATAGCGATATATTCGACTGTTTGGCGTTTATCAAGAACTTGATTATTCCCGATTTCTTCTTTAGATATAATTTAAATTACTTGTTTTTCCTGCCAAAAATAGAGAAGTGAACATAGCGTTTGGGGTTCTCCCTGAGATTAATCATCAACGAGTCTGCATTGGCTATCGTGGAATTGAGATTGTTATAGAGTGACTGATCGTTGAGCAACAAGCCCAATGAGCCGCTGTTACTATTGAGTTTGTCACTGAATTGCTTGATTCCAAGGAGCGTTTCTTCAACTTTAGCCATGGTTTGAGACACATCTATGCTCGCAAGATTGGCCGTCAGCGTACCGGAATTGTCGAGAACGGTATTCGCTCGCTTAATGATGCCGGGCAATTCTTTGTTCAATTGTGACATCAGCGTGTTCAATTCACGAGTCGTTATGGTCAGATCGCTGCTTATCTGTTGTGCATTATGGAGCGATTGTGCAATAGCCGGATTAGCTGTTATCGTATTGAGGTTGGTCAGCAACGTATCAATCTTGGGCATGAGCTGCTGAATTTGCGGAATGATGCCGGCCGCCTTGCCCATCGTTCCGGCATTGATACTTCCCGGAATGCGTCCTTCCGGTTCAAGAAAGCCGTTTTTTCGGTTGCCTAAGACGAGATTTACCTTTACATTTCCAAGCATATCACTCTCTATTTCAGCATAGCTTCCGTTGGGAACCTTTAGTTCCTTGTTGAGTTCTGCGGTAGCAATGATATCGCCCTTACCACTGTAGTCGTAATCAATGGCAGACACTCGTCCCACCTTGAAGCCGTTAGCGAATATCGGACTTGAAGCGGACAAACCGCTGATATCATCGAAAACGATGTGATAAATATTGTCATCGGAAAACACTCGCTTGCCTTTCAGGAAATTCATACCGACAAACAGGATGACAACTCCCGTTATTGCGACGAGCGCAATTCTTACTTCTTTGCTAAAATACTTCATTTCTACCTTCTGTTCTTGTTGTTCTTAAATTCCCTGATAGCCTCATTCACGTCTACCTTATACTGTCCTTTGAATGCAATGATAAAGGCTTCGGGAAACCTTTCGAGCAATGATTTTCTCAGTTTGTATATCTCATTGTAATCGGTTGATGCTCCGACCGTATATTTCACCATATCATTCTCGATGTAATACTCGATATGTTCCAGTCCCCTGAAGAGTGGATGACCAGCACGAATGGCCTTGGCACTGGCTATAATCTGAACCCTGAAGACAGGGGCGATGTTGCCCGGTTCCGTCCTGACGGTCTGCGTGCTGCTTTGCTCCACGGTCTGCACCTGCTCTGTAGGCCTTCGGATAACTTCCGTTGTTTGCGTCCTCGGTTCCGGTTGCATCTGTTCTGTGGGGGTGGTTTCTACGATTCTGCTTCTTTCTGCTTCCGTATCAACAGTGATGGTGCGTGTCTTGCCGCCATAGTATTTGTTTTTATACTGAACAAAGGCATTCAGCAATCCACGCGTAAACCGCTCGACGCCTTCTGACGTGTTGAGAAATTTCTCTTCGTCGGGGGTAGATATAAAGCCCAGTTCCAACAGACACCCGGGCATAGAAGTGAGCCGAAGCACGGCAAGATTGGCCTGATGCGCCCCCATATCATTTCTGCCTGTGGCTGAACATACATTTCTTTGCATCATCTTCGCCAGCTCTACGCTTCGCTCCATGTTCATATCTTGAATGAACTCAAACATAATATTGCTTTCAGAAGAGTTCGGATCAAATCCCTGATATGTCTGTTTGTAATTCTTTTCGAGTAATATCACGGAGTTTTCACGTTTCGCCACCTGCAAGTTTGTCAATATTCCGCTTCCCCCTTTGCCCATACCGAGCGTGTACGTCTGAAATCCCCGTGCAATCTTACCTCCATCCAGCGCATTGATATGCACAGAAACAAAAAGGTCGGCCTTGTTCTTGTTGGCAATTTCCGCACGCTGCCAAAGTTCGATGAAGCGATCGGTAGTTCGCGTATAAACCACCTTCACATCCGGACAATGTCTCTCCACGGCCTTTCCGAAGGCCATGGCGTAACGCAACGTAAGGTCTTTCTCCTTGGAAATCAGTCCGGGCGCACCATGGTCCCGTCCTCCGTGTCCAGCATCAATGACAAGGACAAACCTCCCGTCTGCTACACTTTCGGTCGCAAACAAAGCGAAAAAGAGCAATAAAAGAAGTATGATTTTCTTTCCCATACAGCTGTATCAAGTTTTGAAGATAAGTTCCTTCATATACGGCAGAGCCTATAACATGCGTTTATCTCGTGCAAAGATAGAGAAAAAAAATGACAGACCATGTAAAAAGGAGAAATAACGTGACGAACAAACGGTATCATACGTTTTCTTTGGCTTTCAACCAATCAGACAAAGATTTTTTTCGGATATAATGATAATTGTGGAGATGCGACATATTGCATCTCCACAATAAACGAGAGTTATTTCTCCGCTCAATCCACATGACACTCCTACAGAGGAGTGTGAAAACCGATTCTTTCAGAATAAGTAGCCAAGAGTGAAGAAGGTATTCCGCGTGTGAACCGAGCCGCCCGACACAGTGAAATGGTCTCCGTTGGCTTCTGTCAGACCAATCTCATTGCCAATACCGAATACATACTTTCCGTTGTCGACATAGAAGCCAAAAATAATCCCGGCATCAAAAGGCGTGAGCACCTCGTCTCCAAAGGTCTTCTTGCTTACAGAACTGCCCGACATACCATAGTTTCCAAGTATTCCATAGGCGAAATATGCTCCCAAACGAGGTTCCAAGTTCCAATTGCCAAAATTGATGGCATAGCCACACTGCACGGGGATTTGTATGTAACCGGCATGTACCGTCATTTTACGACTGCTGTATTGGACATTAACAGCAAATCCTTTCATATTCAATTCGATTCCCGAATGAAGACGCCATTGTGGATTGAAGGCATAAGTGAATGTCAGTCCGGCTGCACCTCCAATAACCGATTTGCTTTCTTCCGAGCCTCCATTGTCGGCGTTGAAACTCAAAGATGCAATGTTTAATGCGGCTTTCACTCCCCATTGTGGCTTCTTTACAGCCTCTGTCGTTTCCGGTTGTAATTGCCCCGTAGCCTCTTGCTGTGCATACATCGTTCCGCCAACTATCATCATACACACTGTCAACATGATGCGCTTGGCAAACGATGCTGATAAAATAACGTAATTTACTTTCATATACTTTTCTGTTTAATGCTCCTTTATGAGGAACAAGTTAATAATCGGCTGAATTAAAAGAACCATCGGAAATGAGAGATTTTGCCCCCGCATGCCACTGGTCTTCGTCTGCATCACGCCTACATATGTCTACCTGTCCATTCGAATGTGCTGTACATAATATTATGGAGTGTCATTTTGACGGCAAGAAGGTCTTCATTCTTGCGTTTCGAGCCTGTGGACTCATGTCTATTCCTGTAGCTTCCAGCCATGCAGAAGAGCCGTCGTAGCGAAGCACAGTATATTTTCCCTTGATAATTTTGAATACGCCCGAACGGAAAGTCCTCCCATCCTCCGCAGTCAGTTCTCCGATATAATCACCCACAGGAACTTCGTAAGTAAACTGATAACCGGGTTCAAGCCTGTCTTCATCGGTAGAGAGAAGATAGCCATTGGCATCATAGAGGTTCAGTTTGACAATGTCTTTGTTCTCGCTCAAGTTCTGAACAACGAGATAGCCCTTGCCAGTGTTTCCACCGCCACCACCCGAACGAGTGAAAACGATATTGCCGGCCGATTGTGAGCCAAGCATACTGATAACCATCGGATTGAGAAGCGTAAGCGTGAGCCTGTCACCTTTCAACTTCCCTTGTGCCAAAACCACATTCTGTGTACCCACAAATGTAAACGTTCCCTCTTTTTCGTACCATCTACCTGTTTCATACGTCCCACCTTGGCCAGGCTTGGAGATATCGAAGCGAAACCCTGAAGACGTAATGTCCATGTATAGGTCATAACCCGATTCTGTAGCCGTCCATGTTCCTACGATACTACCTGTATCCGTGTCTTCCTCATCATCTCCTCCGCAAGAGGTGAAACTCATCAATGCAATGCCCATCAGGGCGATAAACCAGATTTTCTTCATTTCTTTTGTGTTTTTAGGTTATTTTCATGCACAAAATTACCTTTTTTATTTTCATCATCCATACCCCAAAAGTGGGATATTTCGCTGTCTGAGTGTAAAATATCCTATTTGTGGGGTATTAAAATTGCTCAAATTCGCTACCTTTGCAAAGGTAATCACCCATACAATCCCTTCCGTATAAAAAGAATATCTGTATGAAAAGAATATCCAGCATTTTCTTGTTTGTACTCCTCATCTGTCCTTTCCACTTTTTGCAAGCCGTAAATGACAAGGCAATATCCAATCAAGGGCGCAAAGCCACAACAGACTCTCTGTGGAAAATACTACGTCATCGGAAGCTATCTCCCCAAGAACAAGTCGGCATCTATCGCGAGTTAGCAAACTGGTACGGGCAATATGACACACACAGCACCATTGCCTGTCTTCATAAAGGGCTGAACATTGCCGAACAGAAAGGCATCACAAAAGACGTACCTTTTTTCGCCCGTTCGCTCGGCGTTTACTACAACATGCTGACACAGTATGACTCGGCTAAGAAGTACCTTGATCTTTCGCTTGCCTTTGCCATCAAACTCAAAGACCGACGGGAAGAGGTGCAAGCCTATCGATGCATCGCACACTGGAACTATCGTCAGAATCGTTATGTGGAAACGCTGGCTAACTGTATGGATGTGCTTCGGATAAGTGAGGAAATCAACGATACTACGAGCCAGCTCACCGCATTGTCCAACATCGGTTCGCTCTACCGAGAACTGGGTAATTCAGGTCGTGCAGAATACTACATCCGAAAAAATCTCGCCCTAAGCCGGAAGTGTAACCTGCCCGAAGACGACATAGCATACTATGAACTGGGACTCATCCACATGGAGAGGGGGCAACTTGACCTTGCGCTGCGTTATCAGCTCAAGGCATACACAGGCTTCAAGCTGAATTACAAAACATTTGAGATATACAGCGGACAGGCCATTGCCAAGATTTACACATTAAAGAATAATTATCCCATGGCCATCAAGTATGCCGAGGAGAGCATTCGGCTGGCACATGAATTCAGCGATACACGCCTCGAAACGGCTGGCATGCAGATTCTCTCCACCATCTATCTCAGGCAGAAACGGTACAGAGAGTGCGAAGCCATTGCCTTTCGGGCATGGAACAACGACTCTACAATGATTGACTGCGCACCCGAACTGGCATACAATCTTGCCTACGCCAACCTGCAACTTGGCAACAAGGAAAAGTCGGCCTATTTCTTGCGCCAATACGCACAGTTGGTAAATGAGCGGAAAATTAAACGCTTGCACCAAACAATGGCAGAAATGGAGATGCGTTATGAGAATGAAAAGAAAAAGTTGCAGATTGCCGATCTGCAAAGGGAAAAGCGACTTTACGTCTTGCTGGGAGTGTCAGCATTGCTTGTATTGCTGTCGGCATTGATTTTGCTCATTTACCGTCACCGAATGAACAGACAGAAACGGGAACTTGCCGAGCGACAAGTGAAACAATTGAGACAGGAAAAGCAACTCGTAGCCACGCTCGCATTGCTCGACGGAGAAAATGCAGAACGCTCGCGCTTGTCACGCGACTTGCACGACGGACCAGGCAGTCTGCTGTCAGTTATCAAGCTACACCTTCACGGAATCAAGAGTGTCACCAGCATGGCAGAGGCAGACATCTACCGCTTCAACAAGGCATTGAGCATGCTCGATGACTTTACGAAAGAACTCCGAAGCGTAGCCCACAACATGATGCCTGACTCGCTTTCGCGTTACGGCATCAAAACCTCGCTGGAAGACTTCTGCCGTTCCATCCCCATCACCAGCTTTCAGTTCTTCGGCGAGAACCCGAGACTGGACGATCGCCTCGAAGTACTCATCTACCGTTGTGCTTACGAATTGATAAATAATGCCGTAAAGCATGCCGAGGCCTCACACATCAACGTACAGTTAATGGTGGACGAAAAGCTCGTCACACTTACCGTACAAGATGACGGCAAAGGCTTCAATCCACAAACGGCCACATACGGAGCAGGCTTCACCAACTTGCGGAACCGCATATCTGCTTACAACGGCAACCTCAATATTTATGCCGCACCCGGCAAGGGAACGGAAATAACCATAGAAATAGAAATCTCACCATGATACGAGTACATATTACAGACGACCACCGCATGCTGGTCGAAGGCTTGTCGGCTGCCATCAGAGAGTCGGGCATCGCAGAAGTAACCGGTACATCTCATCTGCTGGACGACTGCAGAAAGGCATGCGCTGTACAACAACCCGATGTATTGTTGCTGGACATCAATATGCCCGACGGTAACGGCATAGACTTTTGCGAAGAGATGCACAATAGATATTCGGCAATAAAGATACTGATGCTCACCTCTTACAGCGAATTTACAGTCGCCAAGCGTGCCATCGACGCTGGCGCATCGGGCTACATCCTGAAGAATGCCTTGTCGGAAGAAGTGGTGAAAGGCATCGAAACCGTAGCAAAGGGGCAGACATTCCTCAGCCACGAGATAGACCTATTGATGAGGCGGAGCCCCGACCGCTCCATATGGCTTACTGCCCGAGAACAGGAGATGCTCAGGTACATCGTAGACGGATATACCAATCAAGAAATAGCCGACCGGATGTTCCTCAGCATCGAAACCATCAAGACTTATCGCAAATACCTCATACAAAAGCTCGGCGCACGCAATTCCATGGAGTTGGTCAAACTGGCCATTCAAGACAAATGGATATAGCAAGGCTGTATTGCCTTCTGCCGACCATATATATAATGGTATAGCTATATATAGTCATTATGGTATGGAGCCATCAAGTCTTCTGCCCTACATTGCAGGTTTAATTATTTAGGCGTATGTGCTGCATGATCATTCCCGACCGTGTAGCACATTGCCTGTTGCATCCCATGAGGGAAGAGGCTTCTATCGCAACCGACCTATGATAAGTGAAGCCTTTGCAAATGCCTACATGCGTCATCTCTCATCTGCAAACCGTATTCATCGCATGACACAGTCTTGGCCCGTACAGTGAAATGACCGTCCTAATTTGGCATTTACAACCTGACATACGGTATCCCTTATGTATTATCATCACGAGGAGAAGTTAACGACTTGGGAAGAAAATCAACAGAAATATATGAGGCAGGCCGTGTCAACTTCCTTAGTTAACAACATCAACTTCCTTAGTTAATAACGTCTACTCCCTTAGTTAACAATGATGCTTGCCGAAGCAATATGCTTCGGCAAGCTATACCATAACATCCTTGTTCGACAGCGTGTTTCGTCCTTGACGGTCGACAAACACCACTCTTGGATGGCGAGGAGCTATATCTTAAGATGAATTCAACGAATTCAAAAAAGCAAGCTGTGTATCAAGATTTCTTTGTACGTTGATGCACAACTTCTCCGTAAAGTAGCAATAGGCAATCTTATGGCAGCATACATCCATGAAATCGTTACGGTATGGAATTGATACCAGTCATTGGTACACTCTGTACCAACGGCTGGTACGGAGCATACCAGTGCTTGGTAGTGTGAGTACCACCCATTGGTACGACGACGAGACTTGTCCAAATAGAAATATTTCAGGTAACGGCAGCCCACATGACGGAAAAGAATCATAGCAAGCATTACCACCGCCTTCGTCATTGTTGAATTACGATGACAGTTCTGTTTTGCATTTCTCTCAGCATATATTTTGCCGTCATGACATCAGAAACCTGCAAAAGTCATCTGCCATACAGAATAATTCTGCGACTTCGTTTTCAGCAAACACAGTGCTTGTTGTTTGTAAATCTTTGTGCTTCAACTCTGTAAAGTTATTGTGGCTTTTGCTAATCGCTAAATTTACAAACACTTATAATTCATCGAACTCAAGTTACCTTATAAAACAAATAAGCGTTAAGAAAAAGTCAGCTCGATGCCAGCCCCGTCACAATCGGCACCCATCGGCGGATTATCCTTGATGATTTTCACTTGCACTTCACCTACCCCCACATGCTCCTCGGCAAGTCTTTGGGCAATGCGGTAGGCCACATGTTCCAGCAACCGAGACGGTATGAGAAACTCCTCTCTCAATATTTCATATACGTCTGCATAACTCAGTGTATCTGTTACCTCATCGCTCTTCATGGCTTTCTCGACCGAATAGGCCACACGCAGGCTGATGGTGAACATCGCTCCCGTTTTCTGCTCTTGCTCCATGACACCATGCCGGCCATAAAGACGAACATTCTGCAAGATAATATAGCTGTTTTTCAGTTTCATGTCGTATTCTCTCAAGTATTGGTTATGATGTGATTCTGTTTTTCATTCCAACCCTTCATCCTTTATATAATTACGGGACACCGCTCCCTGTCAGTCATACGGGGCAGAGATTGCTCCCTGCCCCGCATGAAAAGAGAACCGGCAGTGCCGTTAACCGCAACGCGAAGCTCCGCAGTTTTTGCAAATCAGGCATCCCTCTTGATACACCAGCGTCTGATGGCCGCAAGACGGACAAGTTTGCCCTTTGGCCTCTGTGCCATCCACGATATACTTCTTGAGTGCCCTTTCTACACCGTTTTTCCACGTATTGATACTCTCGTCCTTGAGTTGCAGCGAGCTGACGAGCTTGATGACGTATGCAATGGGCATGCGGTAGCGCAATACGCCGGAAATGAGTTTAGCATAGTTCCAGTATTCCGGGTTGAATTTCTCGCTCAGCCCCTCAACGGTTGTCTTATAGCCACGCTTGTTTTCGAATTGGAAGTCATAGCGACTGCCTCCTCCCTCATTAACGTTCTTGATGATTTTGCCCTTGATGACGGTTTTGGGAAGCACGATACCTTCTTCATCATCTTGCAAACCGGTGAATATTTCGTATGGGTATCCGTCGAGCAAGCCCACGAAAGCGACCCATTTCTCCTTGTTGTTCTGGAATCTTACGACATCACACTCAAGCACCTGAGGGCGCACTTCCGTTACTTCGGGCGACTTGCAGGGTTGCTCCTCCTTATTGCCTCCCTTGTCCTTCTTCTTGCTTTTCTCCATCGACACCATCACGCCGGCACGGCTCCCGTCACGATAGATGGTGCATCCTTTGCAGCCCGACTTCCACGCTTCTATATAAAGGCGGTTCACCAGTTCTTCGTCTACATCGTTGGGAAGGTTCACCGTCACGCTGATGCTGTGGTCTACCCACTTCTGTATGGCACCTTGCATCTTCACCTTCATCAGCCAGTCCACATCGTTTGCTGTTGCCTTGAAGTACGGCGACTGCTCGACAAGCTGGTCTATTTCTTCTTGCGTGTAACGCTTATCGGTATCCAGTCCGTTGATTTTCATCCATGTTATGAACTTGGGATGATAAACGATGTATTCTTCAAACGAATCTCCCACCTCATCCACAAAGTCGATGTGAACGTTTGTGTCATTGGGGTTAACCTTTCTGCGGCGTTTGTAGACTGGCATAAACACCGGTTCGATGCCGCTCGTAGTCTGTGTCATGAGCGAAGTAGTACCCGTGGGCGCAATGGTCAGACATGCAATATTGCGGCGTCCATACTTCACCATGTCTTCATAGAGTTTCGGTTCGGCTTCTTTCAGGCGCAGGATAAACGGATTCTTGGCCTCTCTCTTGGCATCGAAAACGGCAAAGGCACCACGTTCCTTGGCCATCTGCACCGAAGAACCATAAGCAGCCAGAGCCAGTGCCTGATGAACACTAACCGAAAACTCTGTCGCCTCTTCCGTGCCATATCGCAAACCCATTGCTGCAATCATGTCTCCTTCGGCCGTAATGCCCACGCCTGTGCGGCGTCCCTTGCTGCTCTTGTCGCAAATCTTTTCCCAAAGATGATATTCCGCACCTTTTACCTCATCGCTTTGCGGGTCATCCTGAATCTTCTTCATGATGCGATCAATCTTCTCCAACTCAAGGTCTACGATGTCGTCCATGAGCCTTTGCGCCATAGCCACGTGCTTCTTGAACTTGTCGAAGTCAAAGTAGGCATCTTTGGTAAAGGGATTCACCACATAAGAATAGAGGTTTATCGATAGCAAGCGGCACGAATCGTAGGGGCAAAGAGGAATCTCCCCACACGGGTTGGTAGACACCGTACGGAAACCCAAGTCTGCATAGCAATCCGGAATACTCTCACGGATGATGGTATCCCAGAATAGTACGCCCGGCTCGGCACTTTTCCATGCGTTATGCACAATCTTTTCCCAAAGCGTCTTGGCCTTGATGGTCTTTTCGAATGCCGGTTTATCGCTGTCAATGGGGAACTTCTGAACATAATCTTTTCCCTCAATTGCACAGCGCATAAAGTCATCGTCAATCTTGACCGAAACGTTTGCGCCTGTCACCTTGCCTTCCGTCATCTTGGCATCAATAAACGCCTCGCTGTCAGGATGCTTGATGCTGACCGACAACATCAATGCGCCGCGCCGCCCGTCTTGAGCCACCTCACGGGTAGAATTGCTGAAACGCTCCATAAACGGCACCAATCCGGTAGATGTCAAGGCCGAGTTGTTGACGGGAGAACCCTTCGGACGGATGTGAGAAAGGTCGTGTCCCACTCCGCCACGCCGCTTCATGAGCTGCACTTGTTCCTCGTCAATGCGCATGATGGCACCATACGAGTCTGCATCTCCGTCCAGTCCCACCACGAAACAGTTAGAAAGCGAGGCTACCTGCTGGTCGTTTCCGATACCTGTCATCGGACTGCCGGCCGGCACAATATAGCGGAAATGATCCAAGAGGTCGAAAATTTCCTGCGGTGAGAGCGGATTCTCATATTTCTGTTCGATACGTGCTATCTCGTTTGCAATGCGCCAGTGCATGTCGGCAGGAGTCTTTTCAAAAATGTTTCCGTAGCTATCTTTCATAGCATACTTGTTTACCCAAACGCGGGCAGCCAACTCGTCGCCGCCAAAATAATCCAATGATGCATCGAATGCTTCTTCGTATGCAAATGTTTTCCTTTTCATATTGATAGTTGATTGTATGTTTCTTTTTTTCGATTGTCTACCCAAAGTCCTGCAAGTAGACAACGGGAGGCCTTTCAGAAAGACTTTTTCCTGTTTTTTCCATGCTTGTTTTGCAAGAAAACCTTCAAATGACCTTTGCAAAGATAGAGCAAAAAGAGGAGAGGAAAAAATATTTTTTGGAAAACTTTTCCACAAAAATTAAATTCAAAGTTTTCCTTTTTGGGAAACTATTTACTATCAACCGACTTCATGATTTTTCTTATTCTTTAGCTTCATCAAATACCGATTACTCCATGACAGCTACACCTTTCCGTCATTTTCCATATTTCTTCTATACAAATTCATGCAACGACAAGAAGATGCGAATTGCTCGTTGAGCATCAGTTAGCTTCTATCACTTTGCCCGAACCGTCGTAAAGTCGGATAGGGCCATCGAGCTGCAAGCCGATGACTGTTATTTCCGGGTCGAGCACCTCATCGGGAACTGTAATGTAGAAATTGCCCGGAATGCTGCTCCATGAAGGCTGGTTCCACATTTTGTATTCCAAACTGACGCCTGTTCCAACCACCCATGCCCTCTTTACTTTGCTCACCAATCCCTTGATTTCCACCATTCCCGAAGGTCGGTAGGGAATGTAGAGATAGAGGATATCTCCTTTTTCGTTGAGCGTAGTATAGCCTTGGAAATATGCATTGGGAATGCCTGCCCTTGTGTCGTAGATGGCTTCGGCATGTTTTTTCGTCCACCTGCCCATCTCCTTCAACACCTTGACTTGTTCTTCGGGTATGGTTCCGTCTTCGCGCGGTCCGATGTCGAGCAGCAGGTTACCACCCATTGACAAGCAGTCAACGAGCAGTCGCAGGCATTGGTATGTACTTTTATAATTGGTATCGGTAGGATAATATCCCCAAGAGTCGTTAATGGTCTGGCAAAGTTCCCAGTAAGGACTCTTCGGCCGTGTAATGGGTATGCCTCGTTCAGGCGTTTCATAATCGCCATACCCTTGTATTCTGGAGTTGATGATGCACTGGGGATTACCCTTGCGCAACAAACTGACAATCTCGGGAGAACGCCACGCCTCTGCCGTTTGCTCCCAGTCACCGTCAAACCACCACAAGTCGGGATTATAACGGCTGCCCAACTCGGCAAGCTGCGCAAAATTAAAGCGCACGAACTTATCCCATCTCTTCGGGTCATCCTTGTATCGCTGCCGCGTCTTCGTGAAATTGGGATAGTCCTCATGAGACCAGTCGAGCAGCGAATAATACAACCCCAGCTTCAGTCCCTGCCTTCTTACCTCGTCGGCAAAAGGCTGTATCAAGTCTCGCTTGGCGGGTGTCTTCTTTTTCATGCTTAGCTTTCCGGCCTTCGTGTCCCAAAGTGCCATGCCGTCATGGTGCTTGGAAGTAAGCACGGTATATTGCGCCCCACTCTCTCTGATAAGGTCAACCCACTCTTTCGGGTCGAATTTCGAGGCTGTAAATCCGTCACACTGACGCATGTATTCATCGTAGGATAATCGTTCGTTATAAAACGACCAGCTTTCAGAAACACCCTTGACGGCATAAATTCCCCAATGAATAAAGATACCAAACTTGGCTTTTCCGAACCATTCCATACGCTGCTGATAGGCAGCACTGTCACGCATGGCAATAGCTTGTGCGCCGGCGGTCATGCTGCAAGCCGCCAAAAGTGAAACGATTAGATAGCGAAACTTCATGATTTTACGTTGTTTTCTGATACATAAGATGCCACAAAGTTATAACATTTCCAACGACCGCACAAATGATTGACGGCAAAACCACGCCATTTTTCCTTCAAAACATCCCCCGTTAAATCAATCCTCATACCATAATTATATATAGGGAGCCGAATGCAAGGTATAATCTTTCTTAACCAGACCTGCCTGTTTTGACATAAGCAGGTCATCCAACATTTGACAGCAAGACCTCTGTCCACCGCACTTTTTCGACAACCATTCTTACGCAGACCGTTCTTCATTCGCAAAAAATAACTACCTTTGCACCGCTCTAACGGCATCACGGGCATGGGGCAATCTTAGCCACTCCCTGTTTGCCTGGGCAAAACAACGCCAGTAATGGCAAATTATTAATTATTTATTTCATGTACATCAAGTCTATTTTCAACAGACGCGACCCCATTCGCTTTAAGCAGTTTCAGCGCAAGGGCTACTCGCTCTTCAATTGTCTTGGTCGTGAAGTGCTGATAGGCACCCTCAGCGTGGCAACACTTAACCACGTAAGTGCCGAAAACTTCAGTACGACCCCGGAGAAGAGCGATACTACGGCTCAGGCGACATGGGAATTCCGCCTCAAAGACGTTGAGGTGAGAGGCTCGCGTACACCGCTTGCATTACGACAAGCGGCGAGAGTGGTGGCTGTATTGGACAAGGAGCAAATTGCCCGAACTCCAGTACAAAGTATTAACGATTTGCTCAAATACGCCGTAGGCGTAGACGTGCGGCAGAGAGGGGCCATCGGTGCCCAGACCGACGTAGGAATCAGAGGTGGAACGCAGGAGCAAATCGCCGTGTTACTCAACGGAATCAACATCTGCGATCCACAGACAGGCCACAATTCTTTTGATTTTCCCATTGACATTAGCGACATCGAGCGCATAGAGGTGCTCGAAGGACCAGCCGGAAGGGCGTATGGCACTTCCGCATTGATGGGTGCTGTCAATGTAGTTACCAAACGCCATGCCGTGAGCAGTGCCGACATTCATGCAGAAGGGGGCAGTTTCGGCTATCTGTCTGTTGGCGGACGAGCCAACATCAAAAGCGGAAACATCAGTAACCAGTTGAGCGGAAGCTACACACGAGCCGATGGTTTCAGCCGTTCCAAGGCAGGAAACCTCAACGCAGACTATGCCGGCGGCAAGGCATTCTACCAAGGCGGTCTTGCCACTGATGCCCTTCGGGTAGACTGGCATGCAGGAATGAGCATCAAGGGATTTGGTTCCAACACTTTCTATAGCACCAAATCTGATGAGCAATACGAAAAAACAACCAAATTTTATACCGCCCTGCAAGCCGAGATAGGTAGCGGAGCTTTCCAGTTCAGACCAGCTGTATATTGGAACAGAAACCAAGACAGGTTTGAATTCTTCAGAGGCACCGAAGCCGTTGTTCCTTTCAACTACCACCGGACAGATGTCTTCGGGCTGAACCTCAACAGCTACTTCGACTCAAGCCTCGGACGAACGGCTTTCGGGGCAGAGTTTCGCAATGAAGACTTGGTAAGCGGAAACCTCGGAGAGTTGCTCAAGTCGCCCTTGCCCATTCACGGAACGGGACGGGAATACACGAAAGGACTGAACCGTTCCAACCTCAGTTTATTCCTCGAACACACTCTGCTGCTGCAAGATTTCACTCTTTCGGCAGGCTTTACAGCCGTCAAGAACACTTGGAACGAGATGCCTTTCCGCATCTATCCGGGCGTAGACGCTTCTTACAGGATAGGCAACTACTGGAAAGTGTTTGCCTCTTTCAACACGTCTTTGCGCATGCCGTCGTTCACCGAACTGTACTACAGCGTCGGAGGACATAAAGCCGACAAATATCTGAAGCCCGAAGAACTGGAGGCTTGGGAAGCCGGCGTAAAATATCTGACACCCAACGTCAGTCTCTCGGCAAGTGTTTTCTATCATCATTGCCGCAACATGATAGACTGGATTATGGACGACAACGACACGGAAAAGGTATGGAAGAGCGTGAATCACACCAAAGTAAATACCATCGGTGTGCAAACGAACATGGATTTCAGCCTTGCCGGTCTCATACCCGGCCAACAAGTGTTCCGCAACTTGCGTCTGGCATACACCTACATGAACGAAGACAAGGAGGGAACAACCGGCATCACAAGCCGTTCCAAACTCGAATACCTGCGCCACAAACTGGTGGCCTCACTACACATGAGACTCTATAGGCAGCTCGATTTCGATTTGTTCTACCGCTTTCAAGACCGTTCGGGCACGTATGTATCAACCAATGATGAAGTCATAAAATATGACCCGTATTCTGTCGTAGATGCGCGTCTGTCATGGAACAAGCCTGCATACAGCCTATACATTGAAGCCAACAACCTCTTCGGAGCAGACTATGTTGACTTCGGAAACGTGCCCCAGCCCGGTATTTGGGTCATGGCAGGAGCCAAATGGCACATCAACCTGTAACAATCGTTGTATAGCCAACCGTTGCTCTCCTTCTTGCAACTCTAAAGGCAAGAAGCAAGAGACCCGACGGCACTGCATATACATACATCAGGGAAAGAACCCTCGGAGTCTTGTTCTTCAGGGTTCTTTCTTCGTTGATTGACACATCCTTGATAGCCTCAGCACACTATGAACGGTCATATTTCTTACGATGTGCCATGATAGACTTCATGTTTTGCAACGCCCATTCTGTCAGTTGTCCTATGATGGGCACGAGCGATAACCCTTTTTCGGTCAGTTTGTATTCCACACGGATAGGAACTTCCGGGTAAACCGTGCGTTCTACCAAATCGTCCGCTTCCAAACGATGTAATGTATTGGCGAGAACTTTCGTGGAAATATCAGGAATTTGCTTTCCCAATTGATTGAACCGCAGCGTTCCATTCTCGCTTAAAACGAGAATGACCAACAATGACCACTTGTTTCCGAAACGTGCAACCACATTCCGTATGGGGCATATCTCGATAACAGAATTATTTTGTTCTTTTTTTATCATGTCAACTTCTTGCTAATCAGTAAAAGTGAGTTTTTGGTAACTTGGTGTCAGAGCAGTAACTTCTTGCATATTAAATAAATAGTATATATCTTTGCACTGTCGAAAAGAAAGCAGCAGCACGATGCAAAGTTAATGAATAATTGAATGATAAAAGAAGAATGGCATTATTTTTTGTAACGAAGCAACAAGCGACGGAAAAATTCCTGTCGCTTTCAAATCAGAAAATATCATCCCCTTAAAACAAAAACAACAACATGAAACAGATTGAACAAATTGCGAACGCAACGAACTTCAGTGCCATCAACATTGGCAAATTGAGCGAACTGAACGATTACGTATTGGAACTCGGAAACGAAATTAAAATTCCCGGAAAGGTCTTCGGCGGAGCTGTCCTGCAAGCCACTGGAGGAGAGTTTTCTTTTCAGATGTTTCAGCCGGGAACTGAAACCGGATTCCTGCATACGCACAAGGAACACGAAGAACTGTATTTTTTCTTAAGCGGAGAAGGAGAGTTTCAGGTAGACGGAAATGTTTTCCCCGTCCATGAGGGAAGCGTAGTGCGAGTAGCTCCCGACGGAAAACGTACGGTACGCAACAACGGAACAGCTCCCCTGATAATGTTATGCGTACAATATAAAGGTAACACCTTTACGGAAAAAGATGCCTCAGACGGAAATATCTTGAATGAACCCGTTAAATGGTAGATGTATGTTTCGAGGCGGACAAACTTTGTTCTTGGGTTTGTCCGCCTTGATTCGACAAGCGACAAATCCTCAATTGACCCGTCAGCTCTCGCCATTGACTGCCAACAAGTTCACTCTACCCAAAAACCATTTCCAAAATTCAACAGATAAAACCTGCCTGCAAAAGCCGAATAAGCAAGACATACTAAGTTTTGCCATTAGACATTTGTGCAGGCGTTCACCCCCTTTTTGAAACCGCTCAGGTTTCCTTTTCCGGCTCATGGTGTTACTCCCCAGCTGCTTTCGTTCGTTTGTCGGCATCACATCCGCCGTTTTCCTCGGCGTAGCCCGCTACGCTTATGTCAAAAACGACACTCTATCTGCTCAATAGCCGAACAAAATCCGTTCGGCCTCTACCGACCGATTGGAGTTCTATTCATTTCAACCGAAAATGATACCATTTGTTGGTACGGTGTGTACCAACGAGTGGTACTGTCCGTACCAATGGTTGGTAGTGCGAGTACCAATCATTGGTACGATGACAAAAGAAACTGCGAAGCTGTCCGAAAAATGGCGTGACATTATGCCATACGCCTATATTCTAACAGGCAGGACGGGCTGGCAATACGCTGCGCATTCAGGGGTAAGGCAGCACACGGTGTACAACAGGAAAGAAAGGACACGCCCATTAGCCGCAGAAAACGTATATGCAGGACAAAGAACCATTTCGCCCTGATTTCTCATTTTTTCCTTTTTTTGTTTCCATATATCGAAGTTTTATCGTACTTTTGGAACTTGAAACCAACCCAAAAATCGTTTAGAACGAAAATAAACGGCTTTCTCGGCAATTTAGGTTGAACCCAAGAACAATACAAACAACAAACAAATAAATGGACGAAAACCAGATATTCGATCAAGACAAAATCATCAAAATCAATATTGAGGATGAGATGAAGAAGTCGTATATCGACTATAGTATGTCGGTAATTGTAGCTCGTGCGCTTCCAGATGTACGCGACGGATTCAAACCCGTGCACCGCCGTATTCTCTACGGAATGAACGAACTCGGCAATACCAGTGACAAACCATATAAGAAATGTGCCCGCGTGGTGGGTGACGTGCTGGGTAAATACCACCCACACGGCGACTCCTCGGTTTACGGCGCATTGGTACGCATGTCGCAGGAGTGGAACATGCGCTACACGCTTGTCGACGGACAGGGCAACTTCGGCTCAATAGACGGTGACTCGCCGGCAGCCATGCGTTATACGGAGTGTCGCCTGTCAAAGATGGGCGAACACATCATGGACGACCTTGAGAAAGAAACGGTAGACATGGTGGACAACTTTGACAGTACACTTGTTGAACCGAGCGTGATGCCAACAAAAATACCCAACTTGCTGGTAAACGGCGGCAACGGTATTGCCGTGGGTATGGCAACCAACATTCCGACACACAACCTCGGCGAGGTCATCGACGGATGTTGCGCATACATTGACAATCCCGACATCGACACCGACGGTTTGATGCGCTACATTCCAGCCCCCGACTTCCCCACAGGTGCTTATATATATGGTATTCAAGGCGTAAAAGACGCCTACGAGACAGGAAGGGGACGCGTGGTGATGCGTGCCAAGGCCGAAATTGAGAGCGGAGAATATCATGACAAGATAGTCGTAACGGAAATACCATACGGCGTCAACAAGCAACAACTTATCGAATACATTGCCGAATTGGTGAAAGAAGGCAAGCTGGAAGGCATCTCCAATGTCAACGACGAGACCGGACAGCAAGGTATGCGCATCGTGGTTGACGTGAAAAGGGATGCCAATGCCAACGTGATATTGAACAAGCTCTTCAAGATGACGGCATTGCAAAGTTCATTCTCTGTCAACTGCATCGCCCTTGTCAAGGGACGTCCGCGCCTGCTGACACTGAAAGACTGCGTGAAGCATTTCGTAGAACACCGTCACGATGTTACCATACGACGCACCCAGTTCGACCTCAAAAAGGCACAAGAGCGTGCCCACATTCTCGAAGGACTGATTATTGCATGCGACAATATTGATGAAGTGGTACGCCTCATCAGGGCATCCAAGAC
Organism: Prevotella sp.; assembly: GCA_034183335.1. Classification (GTDB taxonomy): domain Bacteria; phylum Bacteroidota; class Bacteroidia; order Bacteroidales; family Bacteroidaceae; genus Prevotella. The sequence continues at coordinate 117,750 of JAXFLJ010000022.1, read as the reverse complement.
CCCGGCCGAAGCTCAGCGAGCCTTGGAAAAACGCTTTGACCTCGACGAACTACAGTCAAAAGCCATCGTCGACATGCGTCTTTCACAACTCACCGGCTTGCGTATGGATCAGCTACATGAGGAATATGAAGAACTGGAAAGACGCATCGCATACCTTCAGTCGATACTCAACGACCCCGAATTATGCAAGAAAGTCATGAAAGACGAACTGCAGGAGGTCAAGGAAAAATATGGAGACGAGAGACGCACGGAAATCAAATACTCCAGCGAAGAGTTCAATCCGGAAGACTTCTATCCCAATGACCCCGTCGTGATTACGGTCAGCCATCTCGGCTACATCAAACGAACACCATTGAGCGAGTTCCGTGAACAGGCAAGAGGAGGCGTAGGTTCAAAGGGTGCCAAGACACGAGATGCAGACTTCACAGAGTTCATTTATCCTGCAACCATGCACCAAACCATGCTCTTCTTTACGAAGAAAGGACGGTGCTACTGGCTGAAATGCTTTGAAATACCTGAAGGAGACAAGGTTTCCAAAGGCCGTGCCATCCAGAACATGCTCAACATAGACCCCGATGACTCTGTCAACGCATTCCTCAGAATCAAAGGACTTGACGATGAAGAATTCCTCAATTCACACTATGTAGTGTTTGCAACCAAGAAAGGTTTGGTGAAGAAAACCAGCCTGGAAGCATACAGCCGTCCCCGTGCCAATGGTGTCAATGCCATCAACATACAAGACGGTGACGAGGTGGTTGACGTGCGTTTGACCAACGGAAAGAACGAACTCATCATCGCAAACCGCAACGGTCGGGCCGTTCGCTTTGACGAAGAGGCTGTCAGAACCATGGGACGTGTATCTACGGGAGTGCGTGGCATGAGGCTCGATGATGGCGATGACGAAGTGGTAGGCATGGTAGTGGCAGGCAATTCAGACGATGAAACCATCATGGTTGTGAGTGAGACGGGCTACGGAAAACGTTCTTTGGTAGACGACTACCGAAAGACCAACCGCGGAGGAAAGGGTGTCAAGACCCTGAACATCACCGAAAAGACCGGCCGACTGGTAGCCATCAAGAACGTTACGGATGAAAATGACCTGATGATTATCAACAAGAGCGGTATCACGATACGCCTTTCCGTAGCCGAATGTCGTGTTATGGGGCGTGCGACACAAGGCGTCAGACTCATCAACCTTGCCAAGAAGAACGATGTGATAGCCAGTGTATGCAAAGTGATGAAGACCGAAATGAAAGACGAATCGGAAGACGAAGAACTTGATACGCTGACCGACCCTATCGAAGGAGAAGGAAACAACAGGCCGGGAGAAAACGGCTCTATCCCCCAAGAACAACCAAGACAGGGGCAGGAAGATGAAGAAACGGAACAAGAATAAACATTCAATAATAATCAACCTATAAATACGTAGAATATGAAAAAGTTAACAATTGTAGCCATGATGGCTTTGACTGCTTCTTCTGCCTTTGCGCAAGAGGATATCGTAAAGCAAATCATGAAGACCAAAGACTATGCGCAGGCAGCAGAACTCATCAAACAGCATGAGGCCAATATGAGCGCAGAGCAGAACGCCAAGTGCTACAACAAACTTGTAGACCTTGCCATGGAAAAGGTAAACAGCGAGCAGATGTCTATTCAGACCAATGAAATGGCCATGCAGGCAGGACAGAAAACGACACCCATTGATACCATCGGCTTCTACAATGCGCTCATCACGGCCATTGATGCAGGTGTTGCATGTAACAAATACGACAACATGCCAAACGATAAGGGCAAAGTAAAGGTGAAGTATTATAACGCTAACAAGGACAGGCTATACCCCCAACGCCCATATCTTATCAATGGTGGCGGATTCTATCAAGAGAAGAACGACGTGAAGAATGCTTACAGATTCTTGGCCCGCTATGTTGACTCGGCAGATGAACCACTCTTCGCCAGCTTCGACAAGAGCAAGGACGAAAACCTCACACAGATAGCTTATTACGCTGCAATCTTTGCTTATCAGAACAAAGACAGGGGCAATATGGATCGCTATGCAACCATAGCTCTTAACGACCCGACATTCGGCAAGGAAGCCATGAATCTGAAACTGGCTTTCGCACAGGAAAACCTGAAGACCAAGAACGACTCTCTGAACTACGTGAAGATGCTTGAAGAAACATACGCAAGAGACAAAGAGAATGAAGTTGTGTTTGAAACGCTGGCCATGATGTATTCTCAGATGAACATGGATGCGCCGATGAACAGCTTGTTTGAGGAAAAACTGGTCAAAGATCCAGACAACTTCACCGTGTGGGCTATCCGCGGACAGAATGCCATGATTGCACAGAAACTCGAAGATGCCATCACTTTCTACAAGAAAGCCTTGGTAAAGAATCCTGACAACGCACAGGTATTGACATGGCTCGGTGCTTGTTTGCTTGACCGTGCCACACAGGCCGAAGAGCGCGCCGCTGGCCGTACAGGCCGTGTAGCACCTGCCGCTGAGGCACAGATTATGCCCATTTTTGAAGAGGCAAGGGAAGCACTGGAGAAAGCTAAGAGCATAGACCCAGCTGGAGCCAAGTCGAAATGGGCTTATCCTCTTTACCGTTGCTACTATCGTCTCTATGGTGCCAACGACCAAAGAACGAAAGATGCCCAGGCGGATGCTAACATGTAATCATACCATAAATATATATAGGGAGGCCGCACAAAGGCTTCCCTATATTTTTTTGCATGACAACGAAAGGAGAACAGACAGGTGAATCGAGTTAGCTTAAAGTCCAATCGGCCATTAGAGACAAGATTGTTCTCGTCTGTATGGCGAGCAGGTTGGTTGACGTTTTTACGAAGGCGTAGCGGGCTACGCCAAGGAGAAACGGCAGACAAAATGCCGACAAGCGGACGAGAACAGACGGGAAGCAACACCATAAAACGGAAAGGGGAACTTAAGCGGTCTAATGACCGATTGGGATTTAACCCCAATCGGCCATTAGAGACCAGTCGGTTCTCGTCTGAATGGCGAGCAGGTTGGTTGACGTTTTTACGAAGGCGTAGCGGGCTACGCCAAGGAGAAACGGCAGACAAAATGCCGACAAGCGGACGAGAACCGACGGGAAGCAACACCATAAAACGGAAAAGGGAACTTAAGCGGTCTAATGACCGATTGGGGTTAAAAATCTGCTTGTCGCTCATGGCGGCCATATGGCTATGCCCCATGGCAACTACTGCCCAGAAGAAAGTTATTTCGCAGGCGCAGACATACATCAAAAGCGGAAAGGAACTTGACAAAGCGGAAAAGCTCATGTCGACTCTCTTAGCCGACTCAGCCCACCATGGCAACATCAAGATACGTCTCTTGCTGTATGAAGCAGTACAAAAACAATACGAGCAAGGCAACGAGAAATTATTCCTTCAACAGCAATACGACACCGCCCAGATATTCATTGCCACCTACAAAATGTTCCGTATTGCCACAGACATTGACAGCCTTGATGCCATTCCAGACAAAAAAGGGCGTGTGAAACTCAAATACCGGCAACGAAATGCCTATTATCTGAATATTATCCGCTCCAACTTATTTAACGGAGGAATGTTTTTCTCTGGCAAATCCGACTATGCCAGAGCTTATGACTTTTACAAAGCCTACATAGACTGCACAACCAATCCCCTCTTCGGGAGCTACGAATATGGCAAGCACGACAGACTTCTGCCTCGGGCTGCATCAAAAGCGATGTATTGCGGATACAAGATGAAACGGCCGGAATATACCTTGCGATACATGGACTTAGCTTTGCAAGATTATGAGAAGTTACCTTTCGTCTACCAATACCTTGCCGACACTTATCTGCTCGGGCAGGATTCCGTCCGTTATGTAACTGCACTGAAAAAGGGATTTGCCCTTTCGCCCGACTTCCCCTACTTCTTGCCGCGCCTCATCGACTACTACGAAAAGGAGGGAAAGTCCGATTCCGTAATGGTGGTTATCGATCAAGCACTGGCCATCGACAGCACCAACCAAGTGTACAGACTGGCCAAGAGCACGGCATTGCTCAATGCGGGAGAGTACGAAAAGACCATAGGCATCTGCGAATCGCTGCTTGCCGAGAACGACAGTCTACCTGACGCACACCTCAATCTCGGATTGGCTTACTTCAACCAAGCCGTGGAACTGGACAAGCAGTCGAAAAAAACAAAGGCAACCCAGCGAAAAATCAGAGACCTGTATGAGAAAAGCAGGCCATGGATGGAGGCTTACCGCACTTTCATGCCCGACAAACAACAACTATGGCTACCCATACTATACACCGTTTACTTGAATCTCAACATGGGAAAAGAGTTCGACGAGATGGAAAGCCTACGAAACAAGACAAGATAATGGAACTTCAAAAGATACTCGACAAGTTAGGCGTTACGGCCTTAAATGACATGCAGACCTCCGTATTGCAGGCTGCAAAGTCTTCCAAAAGCGACATCGTGCTGCTTTCGCCAACGGGCAGCGGCAAAACACTGGCTTATCTCCTGTCGCTCATTCCTTTCATCAATACCTCTTCAGAAGAGGTGCAGATGATAGTCATCGTGCCTGGTCGGGAACTGGCTTTGCAGTCAGAAAGGGTGCTGAAAGACATGGGCACCGGACTACGTTGCACAAGCGTATATGGCGGTCGTCCCACAATGGACGAACACAAGGTCATCAGGCAGATGCGGCCACAGGTTGTCTTCGGAACGCCCGGACGACTCAACGACCATATTGACAAAGGAAATATCGATGCGAAAGGCATTGCTTATGTGGTGATAGATGAGTTTGACAAATGCCTCAATATGGGTTTTCAGGAGGAGATGAGCCGTTTGCTCGGTTCGCTTCCTCACATCAAGCGCAACTTTCTGTTGTCGGCCACCGACTCGGAAGAGATTGCCAACTTCATGAATCCTTCGAGAACGCATCGCCTCGACTTCACACTTGAGAGCGAAAAACCGTCAGACCGCATTGCATTCTATCTTGTGAAAAGCCCTGACAAAGACAAACTACAGACGCTCGGACAACTACTTAGGAGTCGTGGGAACGAGAGCAGCATCGTTTTCCTGAACTATCGGGACAGCGTAGAACGCACCTCCGCTTTCTTGAAAGACAATGGTTTTACCGTGTCGGTGTTGCACGGAGGCATGGAACAGCGACTGCGTGAAGATGCCTTGTACCGTTTCTCCAACGGCTCAGCCAATGTGTTGGTTGCCACAGACCTTGCTTCGCGCGGTCTTGACATCTCCGATGTGGCCAACGTAATACAGTATCACCTTCCACTTGATGCCGACAGCCATGTGCATCGGGTAGGAAGAACGGCTCGCTGGCAGGCTGGCGGCAACACCTTTTTCATACTTTCCAATGAGGAACAACTACCACCCTTCGTCAAAGAGCAACCCGAAGGCTACGACATACCCGAAGAACTACCCCTCCCCGCTCGTCCGAAAATGGTGACACTGTACATTGGGAAGGGCAAGAAAGACAAGATAAGCAAGGGTGACATCGTAGGTTTCCTGTGCAAGACGGGCGGTTTGAACCAGTCGGACATAGGTCGCATAGACGTGAAAGACCGTTATGCCTATGCCGCCGTGAGCATTAAGCGATACAAGGAAGTGCTGAAAAAGGCGTCAGGAGAGAAAATCAAAGGCATCAAAACCATTGTAGAACTCATCAAGTAGGTTCATACGCTGCGAACTTTCCGGCAAAGACTTTTAGTTTGTTCTACACTCCATGATTTTTTCGTGGCCAATTCATACAGAGAGGAGGTTCGATGTTCTCACTATAGACATCGCCCCACCTCTCAAGCTACATTATTCTTTCTGACATCTGCTTATCTTTTTCCTTGGCGTACCTCACTATACTTTCATGGAAAAACGACAACCACTCTGCTCTACATCTGAACGAAAATGGTCGGTGTTTAACACCCTTGATGATTGGTGCGGAACACCCTTGATTTTCGGTATATATAATCCTTGAGTGACGATATGCAATACCCATGTTCAACTATGTTCGTTCTCTAGGATAAAAGAAAAGGGAAGACGAGACAGAAACATCTGTCGCATCTTCCCCTTTGTTTGTCATTTGCTTCCGACTTCTCCTTTATTTCGGCTGCGCAAATCGTTCTCCGGTCTGCTTCACCAATTGTTTTGCAAACGAAGCCGGGAAACCGGGACGCTGCACACGGGCACCAAGCCCAGTGGAAGTGCGCAAGAATTTGCCGTCTTTCTCAGGCTTGATGGTCATGTCGTTGTACTTCACGATGAGATAAGTTGCCAACTGCTTCCATCTCTCCAACATCTGTTGCGCCTTTGCGTTGCTGTATTCATTGAGGTATTCCACGGCCTTGCGGGGCGACTGTGCATAAAGAGCAAGTGCTTTTTCTTCAACAGCTTTCTGGTGCTTCATGTATGAATTGTCGAGCGAATCGCGCACGGCCTTGAGCGAAGGGAACATCTGCGAGTAGCGAGGATATACCATATTGCTCACCCAGTTGCAAACCCAGTAGGCGTTTTTGTCAGAGAAAGTAAGTCCATCCACACCTTCCGTGTTGTAGCATTCGGGCTGAACGGTATTACCGCAATACACCGGAGTAAAGGGAACCATGTTGCCGTCGTCGTTGGCAAACCAAAGGATGCCTCCGATTTCACGAGGAAGCCATGAACGCATCTGCGCCACATAGGTGAAAGCCGATTGCTGGGTGCTGATGGGACGTTCGTTAAAATATTTCTTGCCGTCTACTTCATAGACCAACGGCGTGGGACGATAAGGCATCTCCCAAATACCGCCACCCATGTCCTTGTCGAGCGAAAGAGCCGTGCCTTCGTAATGATCACGCATACATTCCTTCATTTCCTCAACGCTGATTTTGTGGTCTGGAATAATCCACAATGGCATTGGTTCGGCGTTTTCATCCTTACCCAGAACCCAGGGCAGGTATCTGTCGAAGTCTTTGTCGAACTTCCGGAAGAAGCTGAACACACGGGCATCGCAGAAACGACGACCACCGAAGTCTGCCGGGCCATAAGCATTGGCGAAATCAAAGTCTTCATCCTTGCCGCTGAACCAACCCTTCTCACGTGCAAACTTGATAACATCCTTAGAATACATCACGTTCTTTTTGTCTTTCATGTTGAACTTGCGGATGCGGCTTTGGTTGGCATGGGCGCAAATAGCTTCATCAGGAATGCGGAGCGCAACCCAGATGGCACCCTTACCGCCAGTTCCCTTGCCTACCATCTCCATAATCCATGCCTCATTGGGGTCACAGATGGTAAACGATTCGCCACCAGAGCAAAATCCGTATTTCTCAACCAACGTGGTCATGACCTTGATTGCCTCACGTGCTGTTTTTGAACGCTGAAGCGCAATATAAATCAATGAACCGTAATCGAGAATCGAAGTGGTATCAGTCAGTTCTTCACGACCTCCGAAAGTGGTTTCTCCGATAGTTACCTGATACTCGTTGATGTTGCCGATGACATTATATGTCTCCGGAGCTTCCGGTATTTCACCCTGATATTTGCCAGAATCCCAGTTGTAAACTTGGCGCATCGTGCCCGGCGCATGTTTTCCGGCGGGGAAATGACAAAGGTTAATAAACATGCCGTAATCGTCCGCACTGTATGTGCAAAGCACCGAACCATCAGTTGTTGCTTTCTTTCCGGCAATCAGGTTGGTACATGCCATCGCTGTGATGGAACCCAACATGAAAATGGATACAAATAGTTTTCTCATATTTTCAAATGTTTAAAATTGAATCGGTATTGTTATATTACTTTCGTTATCTCTGTTGTCTACGGCTTTGATGCGCAACATGCGCTTTTTTCTGGTAGGTCTGATAGGCGTCTTTCTAAGGTCGCACACATAGTCGTGGCTGGCAAACCTCGGTTCAAACAGCACAAAATGGTCATCAATATAGCCTTCGAGCGAAGCCATACCGCTCTTTCCGTCTTCTGCCCTTACGGTTAACACAGGTCGTGAAGAACCCAAAGCTGCTGTCCGAAGACTGACTGCCGGAGGGCAATCATCATAGTCCAGACAGTAAGATTGCTCCAAATTGCGCACCCGGGCAGTAACACGGCCATTGGCATAAGTTCCTCCCATAAAGCGATTGTTCCACGATGGACTGACAATATAGAGTTTTTCGGGATGTGCCACCTGACGATTGGGCGAGATACTGAGTGTAGCCCAGTTGAAAAGCGGCAACACACGGCGGCTGAAACGGTAAAGAGAAGAATAAGAATGATGATGTTGTGTGATGTCTGGAATCAACTCCGTATCATCGGCCAGCAATCCTTGCGGAATCGTCAACACCGACTTGCCTGCCACAAAGACATGTCCACGGTCGTATCGGAGAACAAATGAACCTGTAGGTCGATGATACGCCGGTATCTCCGACTTCTTTCCACGCACCGTGAAAGTATATTCTGAAGTATTACCGAAGTAATCCGAGAGGATATATCGGAAGTGATAGTCACGTTCTTCGGCAAAGTTTACAATACCACGGTTATCGTCCACCACCAAGAAAGGCAAACTGTTACCCGGTTCTTTGAAGCTTTTCAGAAACCACAAGTGGGTTCGCTGATAGTATTCAAAGTCACTCCATGAGTTGACCATTCGGTTACAACGCAGCGGAATATCATTGACATTGCTGCTATAGACCTCAACCCCATCCACCAAAAGGCGTAAATGGCGCACCCCGTATTTGTTTCCGCCACTGTATTCCATGTAGTCATCAGCCCGAATGGCAAAACCTACCTTTCCCCATGCAGACATATCGGAGGCTATATTTTTGCCTGATGTGAAATTAAATATCTTCTTCCGTGCATCACCATTAAAAACTCCCTTGCCTGCCTGAGGGTAAACCATGATGGCATTGGCCACCGGCGGAACGTGATCTTTCAGGCAATCGCCGAGAAATTCGAGAGGATCGAGCATGTTGCCAGTCTTGTTATCGAGGATTTCCAGATGCAAATGGGGAGCTTGCGAGGCACCGGAATTGCCACTAACAGCTACTATCTGGCCTTGCGCAACGGGTAGCTGGCTCGCCGACACATCGAAGTCGACCGAGTAGCTGCGTTGCAAATACTGTTGTTTTTTGACCAAAGCCTCTATCTCAGGAGTATATTCCTTGAGGTGAGCGTAGAAACTTGTATAGCCTTCGGGATGCCGGATGTAGAGTGCTTTACCAAAGGCGGCAACATCAACACTTATCCTACACACGTAACCATCGCCTATCGAGCGGACAATCTTTCCCTCCGCACGGTCGGTCTTGACATCAATGCCACCATGAAAATGATTGGGTCGTGGCTCGCCGAAGTTACCTGCAAGCGTCATTTCATAACTTACAGGCGATGTATAAGAAACTATCGTAAGCAAGAAAGCAAACAACGTCTTCATCTTTATACCTTATTATATAATAGGGTTTCATTCCAATAGGCTCTCAAGCGACCGTTTTCATCACGGCGAACGACAATCGTTCCGCCCAGCCATTCGGTCATGGGAAGCTCGTCTTGGAAAGGATAACAGGCAACAACCTCGTCATTTTCCAACTCAACAACAGCCTGCTTCATAACCTCTTGGTCAATATGCACCTCGTAAGCAGCCACTTTTCGACGGTTTGCTTTCATCTTACAACTTCGGGAGAGGAAAACTGCCGGTGTCGGACAGATGGTTTTTCATTACTCATATCCATTTCCAACGGTCGGTCGGAGATGTGCACACCAGTCGGTTGCACCTCTTTCGGAACGACAGTATCTGCCTGTTCTGTCGGCATGACAGCCGTTTCCTTCACATGCATCCTGACCAAATGGATATTATATAAGCTCAAAAGCTTGTAGGTTCTTGAAGACTCATTGAGACGATTGGGTATCATCACCACTCCCCTTACTTCACGAATACCAAGCCGCTGACGGTCTTCTATCTGCAGAGAGTAATGAGAATTAGATGTAACATACATGATTTGCGAAGCAATGCTGTCGTTGGCAAAGCGCACGGAAAGCACCGCCACAGCTTCCTTGATGCCCTCTTGATAAATAAACAAGGCATCAAAGTTGAATATGAAGCGGTCTCCGACATGAAAAGAGGTGTCGGCTTTTACTTCAAAACTCATGCAGTTGTCGGGGGGAGAAGGAAGAAGTATCTTGGAACGGCTACCCCTCCAAATGTCCGCCGTGTCTCCCACAGCTTTCAGAGAGCCGTATCCGCCACCCCATTCTTTACCGCCCAAGCCTACCGACTCGTCATTCAACCGCTTCGACAGACGTTCATATATAGCATGAAGTCGTTCTGTATGGCGGAAATAATATGCCATAGATTCGTCAAACTCGGCCTGACTTATGCCGTGTTTTTTGAATACCGCCTCTCTGTACACAAGTTTTTTGAGCGGTTTACTGCCCCATCTGTTATCTTGGTTGGCAGCCGCAAGTCCGTCGGCTAAATGATAATCGTAGAGAATGTCTTCCATTTCATCGGGCTGGATGTATTCATTCGGAACGGAAGGTTTACACGAACAGAGGGCAAAGAGTATCGCCATTACCCACACTATCAGCACCGATTCCCTACGATTAAGCACCATCTTTTGTTTCTTCTTTTATCTTCTTGGAGAACGAAATATTGCTCAGCTCCTTTCGGAAGAACAACAACAGGAGCACAAAACCTACACTGATGCAGGCATCGGCAAAATTGAAAACAGGACTGAAGAACACAAACCGCTCGCCTCCCCACCATGGAAACCAATCAGGATAGTGGGTGTCGATGATGGGAAAATAGAACATGTCTACCACCTTTCCATACATGACAGGAGCATATCCGTTACCAATATCTACCAAAGAAGATACCATATAAGGCTGCGATTCCGTGAAGATGAGTCCATAGAAAAGGCTGTCGAAAATGTTTCCGGCAGCTCCTGCCAATACCATCGACAAACAAATGATGAAGCCCGTGCGCACTTTAGCCTTGATTTCCTTACGGATAAGGATGGCAAGAAGTATTACGGCCACAATACGAAACGTACTGAGGACAACCTTATTGATAAAGGTCATCCCGAAAGCCATACCCTTGTTCTCTACGAAATAGATGTAAAACCAGTCTGTCACACGAATACTTTCGTATAGACACATACCGGTTTTGACCTCAATTTTGATGATTTGGTCTATAATAAGAAGCACCAATATCAAGCAAAGAGCCAACCAACCGTCTGTAAAATGCAGGCCGAGCTTCTTCATGCTTACTTCTTGCGAGCGTTCTTTGATTCCACACTCAGGGTTGCATGGGGAACAATGCGAAGGCGTTCTTTCGGAATCAGTTCACCCGTTATGCGGTCAATGCCATAGGTTTTGTTCTCTATACGCACAAGAGCAGCTTCCAATCCCTGAATGAATTTCTGCTGGCGGCCGGCAAACTGAATCAGCTCTTCCTTGCTTTGTGTCACACTTCCCTCCTCCAATATATTATATGATGGAGACGTGTCAATAACATCATTGCCCTCAACATTCATGAGTTGCTTCATCATTGCGTTGTAATCGCGTCTTGCAAGAGCAAGTTTTTCGTTGATAATAGCTCTGAATTCTTCTAATTCTTCATCACTATAACGTGTTTTTTCTGCCATAACTAATAGATTATTTAGATAATTTTTCTACTTTGACATTCAGCTTAAAGTCGTCGAATTCCACTTCCTGACCATCGTTTTCAGCCATGATAATCTCATCAGCCAACACTTGCGACTCGATATATTCACGGTAAGAATTCACAGCTTCAGCAGCTTTGGGGTTGGGAGAAATCGTCACTCTAATGCGATCGATGATTTCCAATCCTCCATCCTTTCGTAAATTCTGAATGCGGTTGATAAGTTCGCGCGCCATTCCTTCACGCAACAGCTCGTCGGTCAGTTCCACTTCGAGTGCAACCGTCAAGTTGCCTTCATTGGAAACGAGCCATCCCGGAATGTCTTCACTGATTATTTCCACATCAGCAGCTTCCACAACAACTTCCTGTCCCTCAATCATGAGTTTGTAGGTGCCTTTGTTTTCCAGTTCGGCTATTTGCTCCTGAGAGAGCGTATCCATCTCTGCGGCTACGCTTTTCATGAGTTTTCCGAACTTCTTACCCATTGTACGGAAGTTACATTTTACCTTCTTGACGAGCACTCCTGCACCTTCTGCGAAGCGAAGTTCCTTGACATTGACCTCACTCTTTATCAATTCCTTCACTGCCTCGATATGATTTCTTTGTTTTTCGTCCACCGCCGGAATCATAATACACTGCAATGGCTGACGAACTTTGATGTTAACCTTACGGCGAAGGGCAAGCACCATCGACGTAACTTTCTGTGCCAAGGCCATGCGCTGTTCCAAATCGGCATCTATCAAATGCTCGTCAGCTTCGGGATAGACATCGAGATGCACGCTGTCTTTTGCCCCGTTAAGGTCTCGATAGAGTCTTTCGGCATAGAACGGAGCAAAAGGAGCAATCAGTTTGGCCACTGTCGTAAGACAGGTGTACAATGTCTGATAGGCAGAACGCTTATCCTCACTCATCTCTTTGCCCCAGAATCGCTTGCGATTAAGGCGTACATACCAGTTGCTAAGGTCGTCGTTCACGAAGTTGTCTATCAATCTTCCTGCCCTTGTGGGGTCGTAATCATCGAGTTCTCTGCTGACTTCCTTGATGAGTGTATGCAGGCAAGAGAGTATCCAACGGTCTATTTCGGGCATTCTTGCCTCTTCTTCCTTCGTCAGTGCGTGTTCCACAGGGTCATAGCCATCGACATTGGCATAGAGTGCAAAGAACGAATAGGTATTGTAAAGCGTTCCGAAGAACTTTCGTCTTACCTCATCTACCCCTTCCGGGTCAAACTTCAGGTTGTCCCACGGTTCACTATTGGTCATCATATAGAAGCGAACAGCGTCTGCACCATACTTTTCTATCATTTCAAACGGACTGGTCACATTACCCAGTCGCTTGCTCATCTTGTTGCCTTTGGCATCAAGTACGAGACCGGTAGAAATCACATTCTTGAACGAAACGCTGTCGGATATCATCGTGGCAATGGCATGAAGCGTGAAGAACCATCCACGCGTCTGGTCTACACCTTCATTAATGAAATCGCAAGGGAAAGCCTTATTCTGGTCGATGGCTTCCTTATTTTCAAACGGATAGTGAACCTGTGCATAAGGCATGGCACCCGAATCAAACCAGACATCTATCAAGTCGGTCTCTCGTTTCATCGGTTTTCCGTCCTCACTTACAAGCACGATGCGGTCGACATACGGACGGTGGAGGTCTATGCGATCGTAATTCTCCTGCGACATATCACCGGGCACGAAACCTTGCTCTTTCAACAGGTTGGTCTTCATGATGCCGGCAGCCACGCTCTTTTCAATTTCCACATAGAGTTCTTCCACCGAACCGATACACTTCTCTGCCCCGTCTTCGTCTCTCCAGATAGGAAGCGGCGTGCCCCAGTAGCGTGAACGCGACAAGTTCCAGTCGTTGAGATTCTCCAGCCAGTTGCCGAATCGTCCCGTACCGGTCGACTCCGGCTTCCAGTTAATGGTACGGTTGAGTTCCACCATGCGTTCCTTCTTAGCCGTTGAACGGATAAACCATGAATCAAGCGGATAATACAGCACCGGTTTGTCTGTACGCCAGCAATGAGGATAGTTGTGTACATGCTTCTCTATCTTAAAGACCTTTCCTTCCTGTTTCATCTCCATGCAGAGTACGACATCAAGGTTTTCAGCCTTATCAGCAGCTTGCTGGTCGTAGCCATCGACATTATACCGAGGATCGTATGCGTTTTTGACATAGTCGCCGGCATGTTTTCCGTAAGCATCACTGTCTACACAGGCACGGATAAAGTTTCCGTCAAGTTCGTCCATCTGATAATACTTGCCCTCCAAATCAACCATCGGACGGGTTTCGCCCTTTTTGTTGATGAGGAACAAGCCCGGAACGTGGGCATCTTTGGCCACTTTGGCATCGTCGGCACCGAATGTCGGGGCGATATGAACGATACCCGTACCGTCTTCCGTTGTCACATAATCGCCTTCTATCACACGGAACGCCTGATCTTCCATCTCTACAAAGCAATCTTTTTCGTTCTCGGCATAGAAAACTTTGTCAGCATGCGACTCCGCATAGGCCTTTACATAGTCGGGAGCATTTCTGTCCAGACGCTGGCAAGGCTTCACCCACGGCATCAACTGCTTGAAGTGCAAGCCTGCAAGTTCTTTTCCCTTATAGCGTCCTACAATGCGATAAGGCATCACCTTGTCGCCCTTTTGGAATTCAGGCAGTTCCCCGTTCTCAGTCAATCCGGCCTCATCGAGGTAGGCATTGACACGTGCCTCGGCCATTATTACGGTTATCGGCGAGCCATCGTATGGGTTATAGGTCTCTACGGCAACATAGTCTATGTTTGGCCCAACACACAGGGCGGTATTTGAAGGCAGCGTCCAAGGTGTAGTCGTCCATGCCATGAAGTAGGCTTTGCCCCATTTCTTCCACTCTTCTTTTGCATCCGTTGCCTCAAAGAGTGCCGTTGCCGTGGTATCTTTCACGTCTCTGTAGCAGCCGGGCTGGTTCAGTTCGTGCGAAGAGAGACCCGTTCCTGCCGCAGGCGAATAGGGCTGAATGGTATAACCCTTGTAAAGCAGGCCGTCCTGATGCAGTTTTTTCAAGAGCCACCATAAAGTTTCGATAAACTTATTGTCGTAAGTAACGTATGGATTGTCAAGGTCTACCCAGTAGCCTATCTTCTCTGTCAGGTCACGCCATTCTGCGGTGTAGGCCATTACATCCTCACGGCAATGGCGGTTGTAATCTTCTATCGATACGTTTCGGGGAGAATCGGGGTTGTCAATGTCGGCTTTCGTGATGCCGAGAGACTTCTCCACGCTCAGTTCCACCGGCAAACCGTGTGTATCCCATCCTGCCTTGCGGTGCACTTGATAGCCTTTCATGGTTTTGTAACGGCAGAAAGCGTCCTTAATGGCACGACCCAACACGTGATGAATACCCGGATGACCGTTTGCCGAGGGAGGTCCTTCGTAGAAAACAAACTGCGGACATCCTTCACGTTCTGTTATCGTGCGGTTGAAAACATCGTCTTGCATCCAATCCTTCAACACTTCTTGGTTGACAAGAGGCAGATTAAGCGATTTATGTTCGGCAAACTTTTTGGCCATACGTATCAATAGTTAGTTTTATTAAAATTACTGTAATTGAGTGCGCAAAGATATAAAAAAAAAACCGCTTCACCAACAATCCTTTCTTTTTTTAGGCCATTGTCTCCTGTAAGGAGATTTTCGGGAAAATGCACCGAAACCATTTCCATAAGTCAAACGATAGTATCTTACTGTCCATTTACCCCAATTCGGTTATCAGAGACCGTGCTGATTTCGTTCGGATATCGGGCAGATTGTCTGTCGGTTTTACCGAAAGCGCAGAGGACTACGCCGAGGAATGCAGTATGGGCGATACAATGAACAATTGGGGTTTAGAAAGCATGGGCAGTCTGCAAAAAACAAAAAACTTGTTTACTCATGAATGCAAGCCATGAGCCGGCAGAGGAATGAAGGCGGAAGTTCTTGCCCTTTTTCCCAACATTAGCCATTGCTTCTTGTCGCTTTTCCGAACATTTTACCTAAATTTGCGGTCGAAACAGCCTGCCTCTGTTTATTCAGCAGGCGGCAAACAAATTTTCATTTTGTGACAACCGACGACGAAGGCCGCCCATGTCACAGTTCAATCATCAGGACAATGAAGAATTTTGATACTTATATTTTTGATTTGGACGGCACACTTCTCAATACGTTAGACGACTTGGTTGCCTCTACCAATGCCGCGATGAGATGGGCACAGCTGCCCGAACATTCCACCAACGAGGTGCGCAGATTTGTGGGCAACGGTGTCAAAAAACTCATGGAGCGTGCCATACCGGGAGGAACGGGACATCCACGGTTTGAAGAAATCTATGATTATTTCCGTCAGCATTACCTCATACACAGCCTCGATAATACACAGCCATACCCCGGTGTGTTGGAGATGTTGGCCGAATTGAAAGCCAAAAAGAAAAAAATGGCCGTGGTGAGCAACAAGTTCTTACCTGCGACACAAGCTCTTTGCCGACACTTTTTCGGAGCATACATCGAAGTGGCCATCGGCGAAAGCGAGCAGATACGCAAGAAACCGGCACCCGATACGGTCATCGAGGCACTTCGCTTGCTGAACGCAGATGCCGCCAAAGCAGTCTATGTGGGCGACAGCGATGTAGATATTGCCACGGCTCACAACTGCAACATGCCTTGCATCTCTGTCTTATGGGGCTTTCGCGACAGAGATTTCCTAACCCAACACGGAGGTAACTGCTTTATAGAGAAGCCACAAGAACTCCTCGAAATTTGACGAGACGGCAGAAACAGAAGCCGAAAGGACATGAGGTTGACGCATTCCAATAAAGCAAGCTGTGCATCAAGACTCCTTGATACATAGATGCAGGCTTTTGAGAAAAGCAACGACAAACATCTCTGTGACAACATTTAATCATAAGGCCGATACTGTATTGAACCCAATTCTGCCATTAAAGACCGTGCTGATTTTGTTCGGATGTCGGGCAAATGAATTGCCGTTTTGCCGAAAGCGTAGAGGGCTACGCCGAGGAAAACGACAGATGTGATACCGACAAACGAACGAAAGCAGTCGGGAAGCAGCAGCATCAGCGAGTAATGCAGTATGAGTCGGCCTAAAGACTGATTTGGGTTGAATTGATACCAGTCGTTGGTACGGCGTGTACCAATGATTGGTACGGTTCGTACCAGTGCTTGGTAGCATGAGTACCAAACTGTGGTACGATGACAAGACCTGCCTGTGCCGTACTCACTGAATGCCTTGTGGTGATGAAATATGTAGCTTTTGCAAATGTGCATGACCGCGTTGTCCACGACAACAGACGCCAGTGCGTTTGCTGGGCAACACTTCTTTGATAAACAAAGGCAAAGAAATAGCTACGCCCTTTTCCACACTTCACGAAACGGCAATATGATTCCACATCGGTAAACAGGCAGTAGGCTTCTTCTATTCAACCCCAATCGGTCACTAAAGAATGTGCTGCTTTAGACAAGACGGCAATTCATCTGCCCGACATCTGAATAAAACGACATATCCGCTGAAAACCCAAGGGTTTCCAACGGATATGCTACCGAATGACATCAGCTATTAAAGCAAAGCCTTGAATTTCTCATCAAAGGTTGCTTTATTGCCAGCGCCGACATATTTGTCAACAAGTTTTCCATCCTTGAAGAAAAGGATTGTGGGAATGTTTCTTACCCCAAATTCCATCGCAATGTCATCGTTCTCTTCGATATCACACTTTCCTACGACGAGTTTACCGTCATACTCTTCGGCCAACTCAGAAATAATCGGACTGATCATCTTGCATGGTCCGCACCAAGTTGCCCACAAATCAACGACCAAAGGCAGTTCGCCATTCTTGTAACTCTCAAAATTTTCTGTTGTGATTTTTACTTCCATATGAATTGATTGGTTTATAAATAAATAATAAGTTGTATCAGTTAATGGCATAATTCATGCCGGTTTCTCCTTCGATATAGTCTATAAGTTCATGCGACACTGTCACGCCGGACATCCTGCTCCTCATGGTCAACACCTGACGGTAGGACGGATTAGACAACTGTATATAAACCTGTGTCTTTCCCGGACTGCCCAACAGCCTTGCCGTAAGTTCTTCGACAGATGGTGCCGTTACCAAATCGGTCTCCAGCGAAATAGTAATCTTGTCGATGTCGTTCTCCTTCACTGTCTGCAAAAAACGTATGTCTGACACCTTAATACTATAAGAGTCTTCGCTTTTGAACCTCTGCACGCTCTTCGCTCTTACAAAAATGGCCGTACCTTCTATAAATCTGCCACGATATTCGCCCCATTCTTCGCCGAAGAGAGCCAGTTCTCCCGCACCTTCAAAGTCTTCAATGGCCACGATTCCATAAGGTTTTCCGTTTCGGGTCATCCCCTCACGTATGCCGGTCACCATACCGCCGAGCAGCAACTCGCTGCGTTCGGCCAGCATTTTCCTGTCGCTCTCCTGTCCCAACTCATGGCATCGGGTATTGCAAATCTTGTTCAGTATGAAGGCATACTCGTCTAACGGATGTGCAGACAAGTAGATACCAATGAGTTCACGTTCTTTCTTCAACCGCTCGATAATGCTCCACGAAGGGCCTTCAGGTATAGGGGGAGTGGTAATATCGACCGTGTCGAAACCACCAAAAAGCGAGTTTTGCGCCTCAGACTTGGCTGCCTGATAGAGCTGTCCGTAACGAATCACCGTATCGAGGAACATCTCTCCCTTGGCATTGCGGCCGAAATAGTTCTCACGGGGAACGCCAAAACCATCGAAGCCGCCACTAAGCACAAGGCTTTCAAACGACTTTCGGTTGACATTGCTTAAATTGACACGCTGTGCAAAGTCAAAAATGTCTTTGTAAAAGCCGTTCTTGTCGCGTTCAATAATGATGGCTTCGGCCGCCGATTCACCCATGCCTTTAATGGCAGCAAGACCGAAGCGTATTTCATTTTTTCGGTTGACACCAAATTTCAGATAGCTTTCGTTGACATCGGGCCCCAACGTCGGGATACCCAAAGCACGACATTCATCCATCAATTTGGTAATTTCCTTGATGTCATTCTTGCGACGGCTCATGATAGAAGCCATGAACTGCGCCGGATAATGCGCCTTGATATAGGCCGTTTGGAACGCAACCCATGAGTAGCAAGTGGCATGGCTCTTGTTGAAAGCATACGAAGCAAACTTCTCCCAGTCGCCCCATATCTTCTCAAGCACTTTCGGGTCGTGTCCGTTTTTCTTTCCTCCCTCGATAAACTTGGGTTTCATTTGGTCTACGATGTCCTTCTTTTTCTTTCCCATTGCCTTTCGGAGGGCATCGCTTTCACCTCTCGTGAAGTTGGCCAACTGGCGAGAAAGAAGCATCACTTGCTCTTGATAGACCGTGATTCCATAAGTATCCTTGAGGTATTTCTCCATGCAAGGAATGTCGTAGGTCACGCGGGAGGGGTCGTTTTTGCGCCGGATAAATTCCGGTATATAATCCATCGGCCCCGGACGATACAACGCATTCATCGCAATAAGGTCTTCAAAGACCGTAGGATGTAGCTCGCGGAGGTATTTTTGCATACCGGCCGACTCGAACTGGAACGTTCCTATGGTCTGCCCTTTTTGATAAAGCTGATATGTTTTCTCGTCATCGAGCGGTATGTTGTCAAGATCTATGATGTTGCCGGTACTGATTCGCACGTTCTCCACTGCGTCTTTTAACTCCGAGAGGGTTTTCAGCCCGAGGAAATCCATCTTTATCAGCCCGGTATCTTCTATGACATGGCCGTCATATTGCGTACAAAGAACCTTCTCTCCTTTGTTGTCCGGGTCGTCGGCAGTCGACACCGGCACCCAGTCGCTGATAGAATCGCGGCAGATTATCGTACCACAGGCATGTATGCCAGTACCCCTCACCGTCCCTTCAAGCATTTTTGCATACTTGATGGTGTTGTTCAGCCTCGGATCAGACGATACCTCGGCATCCTGAAGTTCAGGGGTACTCTTGATAGCATTGGCCAAATTCATCTTCATTCCATCCGGAAGACGGTCTGGAATGGCCTTGCAAAGACGGTTTGAAATGTCAAGCGGAAGTTTTTCGACACGTGCCACGTCCTTAATAGAGTTTTTCGTGGCCATCGTGCTATATGTAATAATGTGTGCAACCTTGTCGCTTCCGTATTTGTCTTCTACCCATTTGAGCACTCTTCCACGACCGTCATCGTCGAAATCGGTATCAATATCGGGCAAGGAAATACGGTCAGGATTGAGGAAACGCTCAAAAAGCAGGTCGTATTTGATGGGGTCTATCTTTGTAATTCCCAAACAATAAGCCACCACCGAGCCGGCAGCCGAACCACGGCCGGGGCCTACCAGCACATCGAGTTGGTCTCTGGCAGCATTGATGAAGTCTTGAACAATAAGGAAATAGCCCGGAAATCCCATCGTCTTCATGATATGAAGCTCGAACCTGATACGTTCTTCCACCTCCTCGGAGAGTGGAGTCGGGTACAGCTTTTTTGCTCCGTCGTAGGCCAGTTTAGATAAATATTCGGCCTCAAACTTGATTCTGTACAGCTTTTCAATGCCTCCCAAGTGTTCTATTTTTTCCTTTCCCTCTTCCAACGGCAACTGATTTTGTCCGTTCTCATCTGAAGTAAACTCGTCAAAAAGCTGCTGTTCGGTAAATCGTTTACGAATATCCTCTTCCGTTCCGAAGTCTTCCGGAATGGGAAAGAACGGCATAATGGGGTCGTTATCAAGGCTGTAAGTCTCTATTTTGTCAAGAATCCCGATGGTATTGGCCAACACTTCCGGCATATCGGCGAATATCTGGTTCATCTCTTCACGTGTCTTGAGCCATTCTTGCTTAGAATAGAGCATACGATCGGGGTCGTCCAAGTCTCTTCCTGTCGACAAACAAAGCAGATGGTCATGTGCTTCAGCATTCTCTTTGTCCACGAAATGGGCGTCATTGGTGGCTATCAGCTTCACACCGAACTCCTTTGCCAGTTCAATCAACGCCTTGTTGGCCTTCTGTTGAAGAGGAAAGGTCTCCCGATTAGCCCTTACATGAGGGTCGGTAACTTCGTGTCGTTGCAATTCCAGATAGAAATCATCTCCGAAAACACGCTTAAACCATGCCACGCTTTCCCTTGCCCCCTCCATGTCTCCTCGCAAAACCTTGCTTGGAATCTCACCGGCTATACAGGCAGAACTCACTATCAATCCCTCATGAAAACGTTCGAGGTCTTCCTTGTCGGTACGAGGACGCATATAAAAACCGTCGCTCCATGCCCGACTTACAAGCTTAATAAGGTTTTTGTAGCCCTGAAGATTCTTGGCAAGCACTACAAGATGGTGTCCGCCAATATCCCCCTGCTCCTTCACTTTGTCAGTCATACGCCTTCGTGCCACGTACATTTCACACCCGAAGATAGGCTTAAAAGGAGGCTTTCCTTCAGCCTTGAGTTTCTTGTTTAGCTTCTTGCAGTAATCAAAAAACTCCTTGATGCCAAACATAACGCCATGATCGGTGATGGCCAGGCCACGCATTCCGTTGCCAACAGCCTTGTCCACCAACTTGGGTATGCTTGACATACCGTCTAATATGGAATAATATGTGTGTACGTGAAGGTGTACGAAGTCTTCCATTGTTCGTTTTTTTCGAGGTTCAAAGTTACCACTTATCCCCGAACTGGCCAAAAGAATGAACATAAAAATTTGCGCAAGATATAAAAATAGAGTATCTTTGCAGGCGGTTCACAGCAGTGACATTGATATTATGGGAAAGAAAATACAACGTATTAAAAAGATAAAGAAGATACGAATACACCACGAAGGCACAGAGACCTTGCTTTTCGGATTCTTCATTTTAGTAGCCATTGCGGTGATTCTATGGCGTTCTTTCGACACGAAAGTTCCCTTTTGGAGTTTTATAGCGATATTCGGCACGGTTTATGCCATCGTACTTAACTTCTTCAGATGTCCTATCCGACACTTTCCCGAAGAAGACACAGACAAGCTCGTAGTTGCTCCTGCCGACGGAAAAGTGGTCGTTGTAGAGGAGGTTGACGAAAAAGAATACTTCCACGACCGACGGTTGATGGTCAGCATCTTCATGAGTTTGTTCAACGTTCACGCCAACTGGTTCCCAGTTGACGGAAAAGTCATTAAAGTAATACACAGAAACGGCAACTTCCACAAGGCATGGTTACCGAAAGCCAGTGAAGAAAACGAACGGGCAGACGTGCTTATCGAGACACCCGATGGCGAAAAAATACTGTGCAGGCAGATTGCCGGCGCAATGGCACGACGTATCGTTACTTACGCAAAAGAGGGCGATGAGTGCTTCATTGACGAACATCTCGGCTTCATCAAGTTCGGCTCGCGGGTCGATGTTTACCTGCCTCTGGGAACAGAGATTTGTGTCAAGATGGGACAATTGACCACCGGAGACCAGACGGTGATTGCTAAATTGAAATAGATATGTTCAGGAAAATTGCGAGACATATCCCCAACTCGATTACCTGTTGCAATCTCATTTCGGGTTGCATCGCCATCATGCACGCTTTTTACGGGCACTATGAGACGGCTCTGTTATGGATTGTCATCGGAGCGGTGTTCGACTTCTTCGACGGCATGGTTGCCCGCCTGCTTCATGTTGCCTCACCGATAGGAAAAGAATTAGATTCCCTTGCCGATGTCATAACGTTTGGAGTGGCTCCCTCGACAATGGCTTTCACTTTCCTTTCCGGACTTGAATACCCGCCCTTTGCCGAAGCATGGGCAGCTTATATACCATATACAGCCTTTCTTATGGCGGCTTTTTCCGCACTTCGCCTTGCCAAATTCAACCTTGACGAGCGTCAGGCCACCTCTTTCATTGGCCTTCCCACACCGGCCAACGCCCTCTTTTGGGCTTCGCTTATTGCCGGAACGGAAACCCAGTTATATGAATTGGCCTATACATTGCCGCTCATTCTGGTACTTATTGCAGTAAGTTGCTGGGTGCTTGTGGCCGAAATACCCATGTTCGCCCTAAAATTCAAACAGTGGGGATGGAAAGGCAACGAGACAAGATATATCTTCATCCTCTCCTGCATACCGCTTTTGATTTTCTTGGGCATCACTGCTTTTGCCATCATCATTGCATGGTATGTCATCCTTTCAGCTTTTACGGCTAAACATTAATCGACATGATTATACTCCAGTTTCTTTTCTATATATTTGTTTTCACCCTCTTGCTGGGGCTGTTTATTGTTTTGATATTCTTCCGTTCCATCAAAAAGATGAAGCGACAGTTTGACCATCTCGGCAAAAACGCACGCCCAAACCAGCAGCAACAATCCTCGAACCCCAGTGGTGAAACCATCAACGACAAACGCAGCGGCAAGCAATCCGGCCGCAGGATATTTGCTGACAACGAAGGAGAATACATAGACTTTGAAGAAGAGAAACCCTAACGACAAACTATTTCACATGACTTATCTCATTATTCCCCATACCGGCATCACTCCACACCTGCCGTTTTATTTTGCGGTTGAAGAATATGTGGCTCATCATTTCACAGACGATGACTACTTTTTCATCTGGACTGTGGAACCAACCGTTATGCTCGGACGCAACCAACTGATAGCGAACGAAGTCAATGTGGACTACTGCCGCGAGCACGGTGTTCACGTTTACCGACGTAAGAGTGGCGGAGGTTGTGTCTTTGCAGACAAAGGCTGTCTTCAATTTTCGTTTATCATCAAAGACGACGATGTCAATGCGACCTTCAAAAACTATATGAGAACCATCGCCGGAATACTCAACAAGGCTGGTGTCGGTGCAGAATTATCCGGTCGCAACGATATTCTCGTGGATGGAAAGAAGGTTGCCGGAGCAGCATTTTACCGTGTTCCCAACCGCAGCGTACTACACAACACCTTGCTTTACTGCACTGACTTGCAACATCTTTCGGGAGCAATCACCCCATCCGAACAAAAATTATCGAGCAAGGGGGTGGAATCTGTAAGGCAGCGAGTAACCAATGTGGGCGACTATACCAACATGTCGATAGACGAATTTATTGATTTTACCCGACGGACGCAGTGCGGAGACAAAGTAAGAGTACTTACTTCCGAAGACCTGAAAGAAATTTCTGAAATAGAAAAAACGCTCGCCTCCGACGACTTCGTCTATGGCAACAATCCCAAATACACCATCACCAAGAAGCACCGGTTCGAGGGTGTGGGACACATCGAAGCCTTTGTGGAACTCAAAAACGACGTTATCAGAAACATCAACTTCATGGGTGACTACTTCCTTATTGGCGACATAGACAACGAAATCATTTCTCCGCTTCGGGGAGTGGCTTTCAACCGTCAGGCCGTTGGAGAAGCCCTGCAACACATCGACTTGTCTTCCATTGTCAGAGGCCTGAATACCAACCACCTGCTCAGGCTCTTATTCGGCCGTCCTCCACATACACCCAAACCCGAATGGCTGCGCATCAACATCGGCTCGATGGCCAACTACACCGGTACGAAACGTGTCATCGAGACCCATTGCCTGAACACCATCTGTACGAGCGGATTGTGTCCGAACCGTGCCGAATGCTGGGGCAACCGCACGGCCACATTTATGATTGGGGGAGACATTTGTACGAGAAACTGCCGTTTCTGCAATACGCAAACAGGAAAACCACTCCCTCTCAATCCGGGAGAGCCCCAACGAGTGGCCGACAGCATCAAGAAATTAGGCATAAAATACGCCGTCATTACTTCGGTCGACCGTGATGACCTGCCCGATTTGGGAGCAGAACACTGGGCAAAAACCATAGAATGCGTGAGAGCGACCAATCCGTCGATTGGCATTGAGGTATTGATACCCGATTTTCAAGGTAAGAAACCACTGCTCGACATCGTTCTTTCCACACGCCCCGATGTCGTTGGTCACAATGTAGAAACGGTTAGAAGGCTCACACCATCGGTCAGAAGTGCCGCATTCTACGATCGCAGTCTCGATGTCCTGACCGAAATCAGCAAGCAAGGCCTAATCTGCAAGACCGGCTTCATGCTGGGATTAGGCGAGACACCGCAAGAGATTGAAGAAACGATAGATGACATCCGCCGCACAGGTTGTTCCATCTTGACCATCGGCCAATACCTGCAACCATCCTCCAAACACCTCCCTGTGGTGGAGTATATTAGTCCAGAGCAATTTGAGCACTATAAAAAGCTGGCTCTGTCTAAAGGATTCGCCCATGTGGAAAGCGGCCCGATGGTTCGCTCTTCCTATCATGCCGAACAGGCAGCCATAGCAGCCAAGAAAGTCAAATAAAGGTACATAAAACTTCATACAAGCCTGTCGAGAAGCAAATTCGGCAGGCTTTTTATTCCAAATCGGTCATTATGGTTTGCGTTCAGCCGGTATTTGTTTTGAACAGGTTGTAATGCCGTTGGCGAAGGCATGGCGTATGTCATGGCGAGTCGGTAACGGAAACAAGACGCCAAAAGAAATGCCGACCAAATATCAGCAGCCCCTACAAGAGTCAAATCACCTTATAAACGGTCTCATGACCGATTGAAATTTACGTAGGAAGGCAATGCCTGACACACAACCGACAATCAGGTTCAACCTCATAACAACCCACCGAGATTTTATACGCCAAACATTTAACCCAATTCGGTCATTAGAGACCGTACTGATTATGTTCGTATATCGAGCAGATTGTCTGCCGCTTTTGCCAAAGGCGTAGCGGGCTACGCCGAGGAAGAACGGCAGAGAAGATGCCGGCAATCGACCGTAATCAGTCGGCAAGCATCATCTTCAGTGGGAAATGTAGTACTGGCGGTCTAATGACCGATTTGGGTTGAATGAATACCAGGCATTGGTAGCCTCCGTACCAACGTCTGGTACTGTGGCTACCAACGACTGGTACGGCTCGTACCAATCGTTGGTACGATGACAAGACCTTACCGTACTGCTTCCACAAGATGCCTCGTGAAGGTGGAAGCTGCGGTTTCTGTAATTCACAGTTGGCTATAGAGACCGTGCCGATTTTGTTTGAATGTTGAGCAGATTGCCTGCCGTTTACCTCTGCGTGGTTCACTACACTTTTACAGAAAACAGCAGACTGGATACCAACAAGCAGACTAAGGCAGGCAGGAAGTAGCACCATTGGTCAGAAACGGAATCCTTAGCTGTCTAATGACAGATTGGAGAATAAAATATGAAAGGCCATGTTTCTCACGACAACAAACACCAGTGCATTTGTCTAAAAGCACCTTCTTGATACCCCCAATCGGTCATTAGACCGTCAAGACTACATTACGCTCAGCGCACATACTGCCATCATGACATCAGAAACTTGCCATAGTCATCTGTCATATAGAGCACTTCACCAACTTTATC
Source organism: Prevotella sp. (assembly GCA_034183335.1). Classification (GTDB taxonomy): domain Bacteria; phylum Bacteroidota; class Bacteroidia; order Bacteroidales; family Bacteroidaceae; genus Prevotella. The sequence continues at coordinate 91,699 of JAXFLJ010000022.1, read as the reverse complement.
TTTGGCAATCACAGTGGCTGTTGTCTGTGATTCTTTGTGTATCAACACCATACTGTTACAAAACTTTCGTTAATCGCTAAATTTACAAGTATATATATTTCATCAAACTCGGGTTATCTATATTCCATTTACAGCATGACGCACCACCAATTACCCTACCCTTGACCGTTGTTTCGCCCTTGATGATAATTCGCAGAAACAAGTAATATAGTCGAAATGGACAAAAACACACACCAATTGTTTATTTTTGTATCAAACACTTGGTATTACTAAAAAATCTATTTATTTTTGCATCTAAAATAAAACAAATGTATATAAAGTGTGAGGAGTGAACAGGCTGAATCAATATAAACCCCTATCGTTCATTAGAGACCGTACTGATTTCGCTTGAAAGCTGTCGGGAAGCAACATCGTTAGTCGGAAACGGAAATCTAACCGGTCTCATGACCGATTGAGGTCGAATCTCTAATACACGGCGAACAAACAAGTAATCAACATCACAAAACATCTATATAGTATGAAAAAATCATTACTCTTGGCCATCACAACATTGATGGCAACAACTGGTTATGCACAAAGTTGGGAAAGACTGACCGCAGAAAACCAAACAATGGAAAAACAATTGTCAAGACAAATCACAGCAACGCAACTCGTTCCGACCGCAAGACTAAATGAGGGCAAGCTGTTGCACCTCGTCAAAAAGAGCGGAGACGGAGAGCAGGTCATCAGCGAACAACCCGAAGGCACTCTCTACGACAACACCTACAATTCATCGGGGGCATACTTTGAGACTGGCTTCGGACAGGCCATGTTTACCGAAATGGACGGCGTCTTGGGAGCTTACGTGAAAGACGAAAGCGGCAACGTGTACATCAAAAACCCCTTTTCAAAGTTACGCACAGATACGTGGGCTAAAGGAACAATGCGCGGCGACACCCTTTATATTCGCACCCCACAGCTCATTGCCATTAATAACGACAACGGAAATGAGGCCAAATACTATCTGTACAACATGACACTGAACGAAAACCAGACAAACTTTATCGTGGACTCGGTAAATACGGAGATTAAGTTTGTTTTTCAGGGAGATACGCTCCGACAAGTGTCTGAAGGCTTGGTTGGCCTTACCACAGCTCGCGGAGGATGGACAGGATACGGCGATTTTGGAATTGTCATGATTCCGCAAACCGACATTGCTACCGTAAAACCCGAAGGGCTGAACACCGAACAATATGTATTGAGCTATGCCAATACCTACGGAACCCGTTCAGGAGTTCTTTGCGAAGCCGGCATTTTGAACGATACTTTCTATCTGGGAAGCCTCTGCGAAGAGATGGGAGACAAGTGGATTAGCGGCAAAATCAACGGAAACAAGTTGAGCATAGACCTTCCTCAGTATCTCGGCCCCGATGTAAAACACGGATACCATTTGTATGCCTTCAGCGGAACAAGCACGTTTACGATGGATAAAGAGACGCAACAGGTGAGCGAATATATCAGCATGACGAGGCATTTGGAGTTTGACATCAATCCGGAAAACGGAACACTGTCAACCGACTCGATACTGATATTGAACTTGGGAAGAAACAACTTCTATTATCTCTATGGCTACCGCCAGCCCATTCTGAAGAAACACGAACTGCGTGCAGGCACTCCCGACCGTGCCCTCTTTACCGACTACATGGCTTATACGGCAATGGACGGATACGGAGGAGTGAAGTTTGTACTGCCAGAATTTACTCTGGAAGGCGATTTTCTCGATGTCAACAGCCTGTATTACAATATCTATTTCGACGATGAGCTTTACACTTTCAACCCCAGTTTGTACACGAAGCTGAGCGAACCGATGACAGATGTGCCTGTCACCTTTACCGACAAATACGACTTTGTGACTAAAGGCAATGTGCGGACGGTGTATTATTACCGCAACGATTTCCGTAAAATTGGCGTCCAAATGGTATATAAGTATGGCGGAGAAGTGCATAAGTCCGACATCACTTACCTTGATACGCAAGTCGTAGACGACATTCAGGAGACGACTTCGGCATCGAGAGTCAAATCAACAAGCTACTTCGACCTTTCAGGACGCAAAATTTCGGCACCCTCTCGTGGCATCGTGCTGAAGAGCATAACGATGGAAGACGGAACGGTGAAGACCGTGAAGATGGTCAATCCCTGAAAATAATCCATTGACCAGAGACCGTTTATCCCAATTCGGCCATTAGAGACCGTACTGATTATGTTCGTATGTCGAGCAGATTGTCTGCCGCTTTTGCCAAAGGCGTAGCGGGCTACGCCGAGGAAGAACGGCAGAGAAGATGCCGGCAAGCGAACGAAATCAGTCGGTAAGCATCATCTTCAGTGAGGAATGTAGTACTGGCGGTCTAATGACCGATTTGGGATTATCTCTCTATCAATCCCCAATCGGCCATTAGAGACCTACCGGCCGATTTGGGACTACTACAGAATAACCAAAGGCGGAACCCTGAATCAATCAGGATTCCGCCTTTGGTTTATCACTATACGGCAACCTTGCAACGACAAAGACACATCCGAGGCTGCAACAACATTGACCGTCAGTCTACATGCAGCGTACCAAACGGGCCGGTGGTGTAGGCTCGGTAGCGTGTCAGTCCGTTCCCTTCCACATTCAGGTCGTACTCTCTTTTGCAGTTGCTACACACGGCAATTCCTGTGCTTTGCATCGTAAGAGGATAGTTGCGCAGAGGCAACACATTGTAATCGAAGCAATTCGGGCATTGATTATCATAGGCGAAGAACGTGCTTCCATATATACCGAAACCCACAATGAGACCATTGTTCATGCCAATATGGTGTTCGCTCTGTAACCTTTCATCAATGGCCGTAAAGTTTTTGTCGGTTTTTACGCCGTGGTTGTTCTCGAAAACGAACTTCTTTGCACCTGAAACGAGAGAGAAAGAGATGCGGCAGAAGATACCCTTTGCGTTCGGATTCATGGCACTTGCCAGTGTTGCGTCCTGATGCAGGGAGTTATCTATCGTCAAATTGTTGCGATATGAACTGAAGGTAAACTGCTCGTCACCGCACGACGAAAACATTGCCAAGCCGAAAGAGCAGGCAAACAACATTCCCAACAAACCTATTCTCTTTTTCATTTGCAAATATTCTTTGTTATTCGTAAGGGATAGCCGAAAGAATGTCGGCCATCTTTTCCAATGCCTCGCTGAGTTTTCCTCCCACCATTCCCTTAATGAAGGGGTTCAGGTCAGCCTTAATCGTGAGCTTCATCTTGCACACCTGTTCGCTGACCGGCAGCAACTGAATCCAGAAATTGAAAGGAATGGGCGACTGTTCGGCTTCAAACTTGATACACTTCGGCGCATCCCGTTCGACAATCCGCAATGTCAGGTTGCCTATCGGACTAACACTCACTGTCATGGAGTCGCTGTCAAAAGCAAAGTCCTGCACCTTTCCTTCGGGAATTTTGCCTTTGAGCCGTTCCAGATTGTTCAAATCGCTCAGGTTGTTGTACACCAATTCTTGTGCGTAAGCTATTTCCCTCACGCTACTTTCATACTTACATTCCATCTGTTATCTTGTTCTTTATCCACTGAAAAGGACTTTCATTCCTGCTCGCACATACGTTTTCAAGGCTTATTCTTTACGCCATTCGGCTGGTGCCTTGCGCCACTCGTTCAACACTTCTACATCTTTTTCGGCAATATAGCCTGTCTCGAGTGCCTTAGCCACTACATGTTCATAGTCTGTCAGGGTAACGAGCTTAACTCCGGCAGCCTCAAAAGCCTGCTCGGCGACAGGGAATCCGTATGTATAAGATGCTACCATGCCCACAACTTCACAACCATGCTTGCGCAAAGCGTCGACTGCTTTCAGGCTACTACCTCCCGTAGAAATGAGGTCTTCTATAACAACCACTTTGGTTCCGGCGGCCAATTCGCCCTCAATCAAGTTTTCAAGACCGTGGTCTTTGGGTTTGGAACGCACGTAAACAAAAGGCAAATGAAGCGAATCAGCCACCAATGCCCCCTGTGCAATTGCCCCGGTAGCCACTCCCGCAACAGCCTCTGCTTCCGGAAAATGCTCAAGTACGGCATGGGTAAGCTCCAACTTCACAAAATTGCGCAACTCGGGAAACGACAAAGTCTTACGGTTGTCACAGTAAAAGGGCGACTTCCATCCTGAAGCCCACGTGAAAGGGTCGTTGGGTTGCAGTTTAATAGCCTTGACATTGAGTAACTTTGAAGCAAGTTCTTTTTTCAGAATATCCATGATTGTTTGTTGTTTAAGTCTGTATTATATCACTTTTCTATACCTTTATATATATCAATCGGAAGCCAACAGATACCCTCCTTGCCCCTTGAAGGTTAAAACGGAGACGGCAATTGTTGCCTTACCGTTTGCAAACTTACGCATTTTTTTCCGATTATCCACTGGTATGCAAGGGGGATTTATCTCCAATCGGTCATTCAACCCAAATCGGTCATTAGACCGCCAACACTACATTTCCCACTAAAAATGATGCTTACCGACTGATTACGGTCGATTGCCGGCATCTTCTCTGCCGTTCTTCCTCGGCGTAGCCCGCTACGCCTTTGGCAAAAGCGACAGACAATCTGCTCGACATACGAACATAATCAGTACGGTCTCTAATAACCGAATTGGGTTGAAAATCATACTGATTTCGTTTGAATGGCGAGCAGATTCCTGTCGGTTTAATCTCAAACAAGCATGTCGCATTTGATGTCGCTTTCATCAATGGCAACATCTCTTAGCTTGAATTCCAATCGGCCACAAAACCGCTTATGACTGACTGGAATTTGAAAAATCGCATATTACGGTGACTATCGGGGCCTGTTACATCAAAGCTTAACCGTTCCACACTGTTCGACTTTCACCAGCAACCGCTGTTTTTCTGTCATCGGAACAGCCATTTGTGCCCTTCCCTCTGCGTCAGTCATCCCCTTTCCCACCATCACACCATTGAGACGATAAACAAAAAAGGCTGCCTTCGGTCTGGCATATTCTATCGTCAGCATCCCATTCTCACAACGACAAATCATGGTTTGTGCATAAGTCAGGTCTATTCCGTCGACAACTCCGTCATAAGGAGTAATTTGCTCACCGTCTATCTCATACAAAATCCAGTTTTTTTCCTTGGCCTTCTGCACATCGGTTTGTCGACATTCGTTTTGGTCTTCCACACCAACATCTTTCATGATAAGCGTGGCCGGCTTCGTTTCATCACATAAGGGAAGCTGTTCTACAAGTTTTCTCATCGCCGCCGTATCCATCAGATTGTCTTGAATCCACATCATTTTCAACTCCGGATTGCGACTGATGTCCAAGTTTCTGAACCGATTATGCGAGCATGAAAACTCCTTGAGCTTGGGGTTTTCTGCAAGATTGACCGTCTCGCTGTTGGTATTGAAAAGATACAACTGCTCCAAATTCTTCATTCCCGAAACATCAAGTGGTTTCTGCAATGGGTTGTTTTGGGCAAACAAAGTCTCCATATCATTGTTCTTGGAAAGGTCTATGGAAGTGATTTTATTGTCTGCAAAGGCCAGTTGATACAAGAAAGCATTTTGTGTAACATCGAGAGTTTCCAGCTGGTTGTTGGCGCAGAAAAGCGTACCGAGTGACTTATTGGCGGTCACATCGAGTTCGGTGAGCCTGTTTCCGCTGCACGACAGCTTCTTGAGTTTAGACAAATGGCCAACCTTCAGTTCGCCTAATAGATTGTCAACACAATACAATTCTCTCAACTCAGGATTATTCGTGAGTTTCAATTCAGCAAGTTTGTTTTGCGAACAAGCCAGATAGCGCAAATCGGCCAATGACGTAACATCCAGTTCTTCAAGTTGGTTGACCTGACAATAGAGCGTCCTCAGCTTGGTGTTGGCACGAACATCAAGGACATTGAGTTTGTTATCGTCACACTTAAACGTAGTCAGTTCGGGTGCATTTATCAAGTCAATTGCCGTCAATCCACATCCGTTGCAAGTCATGCTCTCGATATTCCCCCTTATGGTTATGGTCTGTTTTTCGACCGTATAAACAACGGCCTTTTGACTTTCAAACTCTCCCGACATTCCGTCAAACTCCACATCACCGCTCGCTCCGATAGTAATAGTGAGCGTAGAGCCAAGGGTCCGATTGGTCGTAAAGGTAATTGAAGACTGTGCCCAGCCTGTTATGACGGCGGCCATCATGACAAAAACTGCCGTCATTCTTGTAGGAAACATTCGCTTTTTCATAAGTCTTATAGTTTAACTCAAATTGGTTATTAGACCACTAAGGCAGCATTCTCTGCTAATGGTGTTGCTTTCCGCCCGCTTTCCTCCGATTGCCGACATCTCTCCTGCCATTGTTTTTCGGCGCAGCCCACTACGCTTTCGCCCAAAAAGACAGCAACCAGCTCAACATCCAAACAAAACCAAAACGGTCTCTCATAAGTGATTGGAGTTTAGTTCAATCTTAACAAGCCAGCATTTGCAGACAGATGACATTCACGCAGCCGTCAACCCGCCGACAAACAAAACTGAACAAGCCTAACTGCGGCTTACCTGCAATCCCTTTCCGCTGATGTCCATCTCCACAAAGCGTGCATTTCGGTTGGGCGGATTACCGATAAGCTCTTGCCTGATGCGTGCCGCAGCTTCTGCGTCTTTTGCCATCATATAGAGGTATCCGCCACCACCTGCACCCGGAAGTTTGTACCCCAGACATAAATCATCTATCCTTCGGGTCAGCATTTCCACTTCTTTCGGGTTAGTTCCGCTGTCAAGCAGCTGATTCTGCCGCCATGTTTCTCGCAACAAGTGACCCACCCCCATAAAGTCATTGCGCTGCAACAAATTGGCCATTTCTAAGGCATGAGACTTCATTTCACGAAGCAAAGCCAGTTCATCGCCCTGATTGAGGAACATCTTTCGTACAATTTCGGCCAGTATTTTCTTTGCGGTTCGTGTAATTCCAGTGTAATACAAGAGATGACATGGCCGGTATTCAGGCTGCGTAAAGACGTCAGACGGCAACCAGCTTACTGTGGGGAATTGTTCAAAACTGCGTCCAGTCCGCAATATCTTCACACCGCCGAAGAGTCCGCCATACTGATCCTGCCATCCCCCTCCAGTCGTAAGCAACTGTTCCAGAGAAAGAGTTTTACGGCCAATAGCCCCTTTATCCCATCCCAAGCCACAAAAATCATTGAGTGCGCCCAAAACGGTTGCCGCCAACAAACTGCTCGTTCCCATGCCACTACCGGCAGGAATGGCCGACAAAAGGGTCACCTCCATGCCACAACCGAATGCTCGTAACCGCTCCTCAAGTGAAGAGAAGCCGTCTTTTTCATCAACAGGCAGGAAACCGGCAAGTGCCAATGCCGCTTTGGGTATGGAGAACGGACTTCCCACTTGATGGAAACAAGCCAACTGTTCATAAGTTTTTACGTCCTCAGATGCCCCCAAGTCAATACTTCTTAATACGATATGATAGTCTTTACAAGGTCTGATGAATACCTGTAAAGGCGGTTGTCCGTTGAGTTCTACGGCCAAATTGACCACTGTTCCTCCTTCCATAAGGCAGAAAGGAGGCGTATCTGTCCAACCGCCGGCGAGGTCTATCCTCACAGGACACCGCCCCCAAACAATTTGATCGGGATGAACCGACAGACAGGGAACGGGCTGTCCCGTCGGATCGCTTCCCGTTATGCCCTCTTGGAGCAACTCAAAAGCCCGACGGTCATACACAGTCCCGTCTTCGTTCCTCATTCGGCAAAGCTCCGAACGAAACATGGCGTCATGTATTTTCGTCATCAAAGGTTCATCCTCGGCTATCGGATGAGGGGCGGCTATTTTGTTTTCGACAAAGGCCTTGGCCGCATCTTCAAGGTCAATTTGGTAAAAAACGCTATGTCGGTGATTCTTGGAGAGGAAAGACCAGTTGAGCTTTCTGAATCCGTTGCGCTGCTCTACCAGTCGCAACAGGTTGGCTTCAGCGGCTATTTCGTCAGCACTCAGCTTTCGGGAATGGCTCCACACCATCCGACCTCCCTCCAAACAGGGTTCATTGAGCATCCACCTCAAAACCAGCCCCGCATCGGAAACATTGTCGACAACGGGAAAAATGCGTGCAGACTGTATGTCTTCGCCACCCTCTATCTCCTCTATGGCTATCTGCCTTTGCATTGCCCATTCGGCAAAAGGACGACCAATAAAGTCTGTTACATCGGTAATGGCTCCTCTGAAAGCATCATCGAAACCGTAAGGACGCACCGCATAACTGCCATTGCCTATCGGAACGATGTCAACACATTGTCCTTCTTGCAGCGTAAGATGCCAGTCGTTAGTCGGAACTCCTGTTATAACATGATGGTTTTGCAGTTGCCATGCCTCACTGACACAACTGTTTTCCACCCAGAGATGATGGTTTTCTTCCGTAATGGGTATCCAAGTCTCGGCATTTTGCACGAACATCGAGGGATGAGGCTTCAAAGAATGATGCAAGACCTCACGCTGATCGTTGACAAGATTTTGAACCGACAGGGTTGAAGAAATCAATTCTCTCGAAGTGCCATAATGATAGAAGCGACCTTCGGGCAGAGGCAATACGGCCACGGTGAGCTTCCCCACCTCCTCGTCGGGCAGGCTCGGAGCTGTTCCCAAAGCACAACCAAACTCGCCATAGAGGTCATAAGAGCCAAACTCCTCTGCCCCGCTGTCGTGTCGAAGAGGTGTATCTGTAATACGGCTGCGCCTCATCAGCACCTCCACCGCACGGTCGCTCAGCAACCATAGACCAATATCTGTAAGATAATAGTGGTCTTTCTGCAATCGACCGAGGGTCTGCACAGAGGGTTTCTGCAACATATACTTCAGTGTGGAGGGAGACTGTCGGTCACAAACGAACACTCCGTGATGTGAAGCCGTTTCGGGAGAGAGCCATAATCCGTAACACACCACATCGGCATCGGGTATCTGTCCCACACCCGAACGTCCGGCCTCATCTATCACAGACTGCCTGATATAGACATCGCCACTGGCTATCATCGTGCGAAGTCCTGACGGAGCTGCCGCCATGATACGCTCATAGAGCGGCATTTGGAGCGAAAGCAGGTCTTGAGACAACCGTTGTCCACGCTCCCAGCGAAAAACAGGAATGGGCGTCAAGACTTTCCCCGACGGGGCATAAGCGGGCAAACGTCTGCTCTGTCCACCTGCGTGGAGCAGCAGACGACGGTCGGAAGCCAGCCATTCCTCAAAGCTATGCTCGTCGCCCGAAGCCTGATAAGCCTGAAAGAGCAGCCATGCGCTACCGCCACCAGAACCTAATTTGCGTCCGGCAGGGTCTGAAGCACAAAACCATTCATCGTGAGAATAACCTGTAAGTTGATGGAAACACTTCACCGTCGTGGGTGGAAGGGAGAGCAGCTTCTTCATATTTATTTCTTGTTAACAACGCACAAATGTAATCATAATTTCCGAAACGACAAAGTAAGACACAACAGATTGCCCTCAATTCAGGCTCTACTCAAAAGCATTCGACCACTAAGACTTACATTACTGATTGATGGTGCGCTTCCCGACTCTATTCTTCCGTTTGTCGACATCTTGTCAGCCGTTTTTCTCTGCATAGCTCGCTACATTTCCGATAAAGACGATCACCAACCTATTCGCCATTCAAACGAAATCAGTACGGACTCCCATGACCGATTGGGAGCTGTACGACTGCCTGCAATAACTGCCACCTGACCAGCTAAACAGCAAAAAGGCGGAAAGAACTCACATCCTTTCCGCCTCCACATTCATAACAAATTCAATTATTATTACAAGTTTAATTCTTTCTTGATGAGTTCTACTTTCTCCATTGCAGCTACCATACAACGGTTGTAACAGCCAGCACACTTCATCGAGTCGTCCTTGATTTCAAGGTAGAACTTGATTTTCGGCTCTGTACCTGATGGCCTGACGCTTACCTTTGTTCCATCTTCACAGTACCATTGCAGCACGTTACTCGGCTCAGGCATGCTTATCTTGGTCTTGGTTCCGTCAGCATGAGTCTGCTCAAGGGTAAGGAAGTCCTTCCAAGTAACAATCTTCATGCCAGCCAGTTCGGCAGGCGGCTGCTTGCGGAAGTTGTCCATCATGCTCCTGATTTCTTCCGCTCCGCTCTTGCCCGGTCGTACTACGTTAATCGTGTGTTCGTAAGAGAAACCATATTCAACGTATATATCCATGAGCAAGTCATAAAGCGTTTTGCCTTGTTCTTTGGCAAATGCACAGATTTCGGCCAGCAACGAACAACCCGAAACTGCATCCTTGTCACGCACAAAATCTTGTGCCATAAATCCGTAGCTCTCTTCACCACCGCCGATATATTGTTTTTTGCCTTCATTGAGGCGTATTTCGTTGGCTATCCATTTGAAACCGGTATAGCAGTCCATCATCTCCACGCCCTGCTTGTCGGCAATCTTGCGGATAACCTCTGTCGTAACGATAGTCTTGACGATAAAGTCCGTGGGCTTCAACTTGCCCATTGCCTTGCGGTTGGTGATGATATAATAAAGGAAGAGCAAGCAAGTCTGGTTGCCGTTGATGAGCACCCATTCGCCTTTGTCGTTCTTGCAGGCCATTCCTACACGATCGGCATCAGGGTCAGAAGCCATTACAATGTCGGCATCCAATGCCTTTGCATCTCTCAATGCCAAAGCCAGAGCCTCGCCGTTTTCAGGGTTCGGACTAACCACCGTGGGGAAATCGCCGCTGCGTACCATCTGTTCGGCCACACAGTGTACATTGTCAAAGCCCCAATAGGCCAGAGACTGCGGTATCATGGTCATTCCCACACCATGCAGGGGAGTATAGACTATCTTCAGGTCGTGTTGTTTCTTCACTACTTCGGGGTCTATGCAGAGCGTCTTGATTTGCTCCAGATAGATTTGGTCAATCTCTTTTCCGATGGGTTGAATCATGTTCTCGGCAGCACCACGGAAGCGAACGCCATCTACTGTCACCCTGCCTACTTCGTCAATGATGCCCTTGTCATGGGGGGCAAGCACCTGTGCACCGTCTTCCCAATATGCCTTGTAACCGTTGTATTCCTTTGGGTTGTGGCTCGCAGTAATGTTAACACCGGCCTGACAACCAAGATGACGAATGGCAAAGGAGCATTCCGGCGTGGGACGCATGTCTTCAAAGAGATACACCTTGATGCCGTTGGCAGCGAAGACATTGGCCGTAGTCTCGGCAAATAGGCGACTGTTGTTGCGGCAGTCATGGCAAACCACCACGCTAAGGTCGTTTTTCCCCTCGAAGTTTTTCTTCAGATAGTTGGCAAATCCTTGCGTGGCCATACCCACGGTATAGATGTTCATGCGGTTGCTTCCTGCTCCCATGATACCCCGAAGACCACCCGTTCCAAACTCAAGTTCCTTATAGAAACTCTCGATAAGTTCGGTCTTATCTTCATTTTCCATCATTTCCGTTACCTGCTTGCGTGTTTCCTCGTCAAAAGCCGGTGTCAGCCACTGTTTGGCCTTAGCTTCGCACTGCTCTATCAGTTGTGCATTGTTTTCCATCGTTTTACCTTTTAGTTCTTAAAGACATTATTGTTTCTATGTCACAAAGATACACTTTTTCCCCCAATAAGTCACAAACCACTGTCAGCTTTTTCATTTTCCGCCGAAAATGCGTAATTTTGTGGACAAAAGAAAAAGACTGAATGGAATTGTATTTTACGGGGGTCATCATTGCATTTTCAACCTTTTTGGTCATCGGACTGTTTCATCCGCTGGTCATCAAGATGGAGTATTACACGGGAACACGCTATTGGTGGACTTTCCTTGTTAGCGGGTTGGCCTGCATCGGCGGAGCTTTGTTTATAGAAAATGTCATCTGTTCTTCCATTCTGGGAGTTGTCGGGGCTTCTCTGCTATGGTCAATCGGAGAGTTGTTCTCGCAGAAAAAGCGAGTGGAAAAGGGGTGGTTTCCGATGAATCCAAAACGAAAAGACGAGTATGAAGACCGTTCTGCTGCAAGTAGGAAAGACTACTGACAAACAAATTGCCGCACTGGTAGAAGACTATCGGACAAGGGTGTCGCACTACATGCCGTTTGAGGTCATCACCATTCCCGAACTAAAAAGCACGAAAAGCCTGTCGGAAGTACAGCAAAAAGAGCGTGAAGGCGAACTCATCCTTAAGAACTTGTCTTCGGGCGATACGGTCGTACTGCTCGACGAACATGGCATGACCTGTTCGAGTGTGAAGTTTTCTCAGTGGCTGGAACGCAAACAGCAAAATGTCCGCCGCTTGGTCTTTGTCATCGGAGGCCCTTACGGCTTCACAGAAGTTGTCAAACGGCGAGCCGACGAAAAGATTTCCCTCTCTCCAATGACTTTCTCCCACCAAATGGTTCGTCTCATTTTCACCGAGCAATTGTATCGCGCCTGCACCATCATCAAAGGCGAGCCCTATCACCACGAATAACCAAAAGCGGCTGAAAGTTTTACTGTCTTCGTCCAACTGTCGGCATCTTGTCTGCCTTATCTGCCCAATATCCAAACAAAATCACTACACTTTCTAATGTCCTATTCGGATTTAAGAAAGCAGCCGTTTCACTTTTCATAGCTCATTACAGTTCAAAATGCACTTGGGCAAGCCACAAAACAACGTGCCATCAGCCTGTATCAGACAAAAAAGTTGATCATCTACATTGCGCAAGAAACATTACCGAACAATAAACCGACATATCGCATCATCGTACCAATGGTTGGTACTCGCACTACCAAGCACTGGTACGCTCCGTACCAGTCGTTGGTACGGCGTGTACCAACGACTGGTAGTCTTTCCGCATTTCATCAACCTGAAGCCGATTTGGGTTAAACCCAAATCGGTCATTTGACCGCCAAGGTTGCATTCCTCGCTGAAAATGTTGCTTACCGACCGCTTTTGTCCGTTTGTCGGCAGCTTCTCTGTCAGTTCTCCTCGGCGTAGCCCGCTACGCCTTCGGCAAAGCCGACAGACAATCTGCTTGACATCCGAACAAAATCAGAACGGTCTCTAATGACCGAATTGGGTTAAACCCAAACATGGCAGAGGAGAAAAGAGAAGATCGTGTTTTCCTTACCGCAGCTGTCTGCATGAACAAGGACGCAGAGATAACAACAAACCCTCTCATCGGCACAACCTATGAGAGGGTATTTCTGTCAGAGAAAAAGGTTTGAAAGGTTCATATTCAATCGGCTGCCAGCCGAAAGTTCTCCTTCTTTCTTACCAGCTTTTTGGTTTTCATTTGATTCACGGCTGACAGCCATCGGCCGCACTCCGGCCTGCCACATAACCCATCGTCCATGCAGCTTGAAGGTTGAAGCCACCTGTCACGGCATCTACATCGGCTACTTCTCCGGCAAAATAGAGACCCGGCAACAGTTTACTTTCGAGTGTACGAGCGTGGATGTCAGCCAAATCCACACCTCCACAAGTAACGAACTCATCACGATACGTACCTTTCTTGCCCACCTTATAGCAATCATTGGTCAATATCTCCATCAGCCGAAGGGTGTTTTTGCGGCCGAGTTCACCCCATTTCTTTTGCTCATCTATGTCGAGTTTTCTCAAGAGATAAGACCAGAGGCGTGATGGAAGTTCGTAGGGATTGACTGTAGAAAGCTGCTTGCGGCCATGTAAGATAACCGTTTCAGCGATGCGCTGCTCGATGGCCGCACGGTTGGTTTCATATATCCAGTTGACAGAAATCGGGAAACAAAAATGCCGTTCGTGTATCATCGGGGCGGCGTATGACGACAAACGTAACACGGCAGGCCCACTGACGCCCCAATGGGTAATCAAAATCTCGCCCTCTGCACGCATATGGGTGGATGGAATCGACACTGAAACCTTTTCGATAACTGTACCCATAAGTGCCCTAAGCTGTTTGTCGGCAATGTCGAACGTAAACAAGGAAGGTATGGGGACAGAAATGTGATGTCCCAACTCAGACAACCAACCGTAATGACGAAGAAGCGGAGAACCGCCCGTTGTAATAATCACACGGTCGAACAAACGCTCAGGCCGATGTTCAAACAATAGTCGGAATGCACCGTCGGCAGACATTTCTATCTGTCGGACGGCATGCCCCGTAATACACTCTGCCTGCAAGCGACGAGCCGTTTCCGTCAAGGCACGGACAACACTCTGAGCATCTTGCGAGCGAGGAAACACGCATTGGTCGGGCTGAACAACCAACGGTACGCCATGGGCTTCAAACCAACGCATCGCATCGGTATGGCTGAATTCCCTGAACAGTCGCTTCATCAACCTGTGTCCACGTGGATAGACTTGCTTCAGGTCGCTGACAGACTCAAAAGTATTGGTGAGATTGCATCTTCCTCCTCCAGAAATGGCAACCTTGCGAAGCACGCTTTGATTTTTCTCAATAATGGTTACATGTGCCTTTGGGCAAGTTTCCTTGGCCGCAATGGCAGCAAAGAAACCCGCAGCACCACCACCTACGATGGCAATTCGGGGAGTATCGGACACTGTTTTCATCTTTTCTGTTTTCTGAAAGCCTGTCTTGCACAGTACATTCCTTATATGATTGAACCCCAAAAGTTGTGGCTAACTTTCAGGGTTCAATGTCAATGGCGAACCATCTCTTTTTCTTTGTCAGGGAGAAAAAGGCTTAAGCCTGTTCCTCTCCTTCTTGCTTTTCGTTAGCACGGAAGCTCTTGAGGTCTTCCGCACGATAGTTCATCACATACGAGCTCTTGCCAATCACCTCTTCTTCAGCCATGCGCACATACACATCGGCCGATTTGCTGAAGAGTTCCGGGGCACGAGTTGCATCGTCAAGAAGCAACAACGCCATGATGATATTGGTCGTCATGTCGTAAAGACGGCGTGCAAGGAAGTCTTGCAGTTCCTGATTGTTGCTCTCTTTAACGTATTCCACGCTCTTTTCGTAGCATTCCACCATCTTCTCAACACGTGCCTTAAGCGGCTGGAGTTCGGCAGACACCTCGCTTTGGAGCATCTCTCTGATGACAGACATGTAGGTGCCATTAATAATGTAGCGAATGGCTGCCACCACCTGCAACTGGGTTGTACCCTCATAGATGCTGAAGATACGTGCATCTCGGTAAAGGCGTTGGCTCTTGTATTCCATGATGAAGCCCGAACCACCGTGTATCTGAATGGCATCGTAGGCATTCTGGTTGGCATATTCAGAGTTCATTCCTTTGGCAAGAGGCGTAAACGCATCTGCCAAGCGAGTGTAGTGCTTCAGTTCCTGACGTTCTTCGGCAGTGAGCTTACGCTCGCGCGAAATGTCTTCCAGCACCTTATACAAGTCTACATAACGAGCCGTCTGGTACAGAATAGAGCGTCCGGCGTCGACCTTTGCCTTCATTCTGGAAAGCATGTCATATACTGCCGGGAAGTCGATAATGGCCGTATCGAACTGCTTGCGGTCTTTAGCATACGCCAATCCCTCCTCATAAGCAGCCTGACTCAAACCTACCGACTGGGCAGCGATGCCCAGACGCGCACCATTCATCAAGGCCATAACGTACTTGATAAGGCCAAGTCGGGTGCTTCCGCACAATTCTACTTTGGCATTCTTGTACACCAGCTCACAGGTCGGTGAACCATGAATACCCAGTTTGTGCTCTATATGACGTACTTCAACGCCTCCGTTGCGTTTGTCATGTATAAACATGGACAGTCCACGACCATCTCTTGTGCCCTCTTCAGAGCGTGCCAGCACAAGATGGATGTCTGAATCGCCGTTGGTAATGAAACGTTTCACACCGTTCAGACGCCAACAGTTTTCCTTTTCGTCGAACGTTGCCTTGAGCATTACTCGCTGCAAGTCACTTCCGGCATCAGGTTCTGTCAAGTCCATAGACATGGTTTCGCCCTCGCATACACGTGGGATGAATCGCTCGCGCTGCTCTTCGTTACCAAATTCATAGAGTGTTTCGATACAGTCTTGCAGCGACCAGATGTTCTGGAAACCGGCATCGGCCGTTGAAACCATCTCCGAAGCCATCGAATACGGCGTTATCGGCAGGTTAAGACCTCCATAGCGACGCGGCATGGAGATTCCCCACAAGCCGGCTTTGCGCGTTGCATCGAGGTTTTCAAACGTTTTAGAGGCATACACCATACGTCCGTTGACGAGGTGAGGGCCTTCAATGTCTACCGCTTCCGCATTGGGTTCGATGACATTGGCAGCAATATCTCCCATGATTTCGAGCAGCCTGTCGTAATTGTCGAGGGCATCTTCGTAGTCTACGGGTGCATCGGGATAAGTATCTTTATCAACGAATCCACGCTCTTTTAGCTCCACGATGCGTTCCATCAAAGGGTGTCTGAGGTAGAACGCAAGCTCCGGATGGTCTGTATAATAGTTTGCCATAACTTCTTATTTGCTGTTTTGTTTATAATATTTAATCAACTTCGGCACCACTTCTTCTACTGAACCGATAATCACATAGTCGGCAATCTTGTTGATAGGAGCGTCCGGGTCGTTGTTGACAGAGACGATGATGCCACTGTCTTGCATTCCGGAGATGTGCTGTATTTGTCCGCTGATACCGCAGGCGAAGTACACTTTAGGATGAACGGTTACACCGGTCTGTCCAATCTGACGGTCGTTGTCGGCAAAACCGGCATCAACGGCAGCACGACTGGCACCCACTTCGCCATGAAGTTCTTTGGCAAGCTGGAACAAAAGGTCAAAGTTTTCCTTAGAGCCCATGCCATAACCACCGGCCACCACAATGGGAGAACCTTTCAGGTTGTGTTTGGCGGCTTCGATGTGGCGGTCTATCACTTTCACAACATAGTCTGCCTGCGGCACATACTTGGCTACTTCAGGATAAACAATTTCACCCTTGTAATTCTCATCTACGATTTCACGCTGCATCACACCTGAACGAACCGTAGCCATCTGTGGCCTGCAATCAGGGTTGACAATGGTTGCTACGATGTTTCCACCGAACGCCGGGCGAATCTGATACAACAAGTTCTTGTATGTTTTCTTGTTTTTCTTGTCCTCATAGTCGCCAATTTCGAGCTGAGTACAGTCTGCCGTGAGACCGCTATGCAGCGAAGACGACACACGAGGGCCCAAATCGCGGCCAATAACAGTAGCACCCATGAGACAAATCTGCGGTTTCTCTTCCTTAAAGAGATTGACAAGGATGTCTGTGTGAGGAGCGGATGTGTACGGGAAGAGACCTTCTGCGTCGAAGACGAAGAGTTTGTCTACTCCGTAAGGCAAGATCTGGCTTTCTACCTGACCTTTAATATTCGTACCAGCCACGATGGCATGGAGCTGAACGCCCAGTTCATCGGCCAGTTTACGTCCCTTGGTGAGGAGTTCTTGAGACACCTCTGCCACGGTTGCTTTTTCTACTTCGATATATACAAATACGTTATCCATAACTCTTTAGCCGATAATTTTGTCTGCAATTAGTTCTTTCATCATACCGTCGATGTCACCATCTGAAGCGGTGAGCGTCTTGGTTTCCTTAGCCTGAAACACAATGTTCTGCACGGTTTTCACCTTAGTTGGAGAACCAGCGAGACCACATTGTTCCGGATCTCCATTTACATCAGCCACCGACCATTGGGTCAATGTGAGGTAAGGACGCTCTTCATAAAGATGAGGATAACGTTCGTTGCCTGTACGTTCTGACGGACAAGTTGCGTGTTTGTATTTCATGACGAGCTTGGCATTGCACGGACGGCACGGAGCCGCACTGCCGTTGACGGTTATAACCATAGGAAGCGGAGCCTCAACAGTCTCTACACCACCGTCAATAAAGCGTCGGATGGTTGCCTTTCCGTCTTCTATCTTGAGGATATCCTCGGCATATGTCACTTGGTTCAAGCCCAGTTTCTGTGCCACTTGCGGGCCTACTTGAGCCGTGTCGCCATCAATGGCCTGTCGGCCACCAATCACCAAATCCACATCGCCTATCTTCTTGATGGCAGTTGCCAACGCATAAGAAGTTGCGAGAGTATCGGCACCAGCGAAAAGGCGGTCTGTCAGCAACCAGCCGGTATCTGCTCCACGATACAATCCCTGACGAATGATTTCGCCAGCACGCGGCGGCCCCATGGTAAGGATTCCCACAGTAGAACCGGGATGTTTCTCTTTCAGGCGCAAAGCCTGCTCAAGAGCGTTCAAATCTTCGGGATTGAAGATGGCAGGCAGTGCTGCACGATTGACTGTTCCTTCAGCAGTCATGGCATCTTTGCCCACGTTTCTTGTGTCAGGTACTTGCTTGGCAAGCACTACAATTTTCAATTTCATACTATATCCGAATAATAGATTAGGCTGCAAAATTACTTATTTTTTATGGTATAGCAAATTATAAGCGGCAAAAATCGCACACTTTAATTCAATTTGTGCATTTTACGAAGTAACCCATCATTTCACTTCAAAAACACGTTAAACCCAATTCGGTCATTAAAGACTGCACTGATTTCGTTCGGATGTTGAACAGGCAGGTTGTTTTTTCTTCCTTATCAGAGAGCTACAGTGCTTCAATTCCTACTTTGCCAACCTGCTTTTGTCTACCTGACAAGAAAGAAACCGTTTGTCCTCGTTGTGCATCCTGTCTACCTGCACCGTCATCTTTTTCCGCAGGAAAGGCCATCTTTTAACATTATTCTTGGTTAAAAAAGCGATTTACTTTCTATTTTTGCAAAACCATAGGCTATCCTTACCGACAAAGGAGAAGCCTTAGAAACACCAAATCAGTATATGAAGAACGTTCAAGCCCAACACCTCAAAAGAGCGTGGAACGCAAGAAAGACCTCCCGAAAAGGAAACCGCGAGCCACAAAAACAGGTTTACAAGACCGTTTGCAGGCATAGTGCCTGAGGCGGATATAAAACCCCAACCAAGGAAAAGGAAACATTCAATAACTTATATAATTATGGAAGAGAAAGAAAAAGACATGTTGCAACTGCCCGACAATGCGTTTCGGGAGTTGAAAGAGGGCGAAGAATACCGCCCGGTGATGGATGCCGCAACCTCATATCCAGAGGTAAACGGCTGGTCGGTGACGTGGGGCGTGCTGATGGCCATGCTCTTTTCGGCCGCAGCAGCATACCTCGGACTGAAAGTAGGACAAGTATTTGAGGCCGCCATACCCATTGCCATCATAGCCGTGGGCGTATCGACCGCCTCTAAACGTTCTAAGGCACTGGGCGAGAACGTCATCATCCAAAGCATCGGAGCATGTTCGGGAGCCGTGGTGGCAGGTGCCATCTTCACCCTTCCGGCCATCTACATCCTACAGGCGAAGTATCCGGAGATGACTGCTTCGTTCTTCAACGTGTTCATGTCGTCACTCCTCGGAGGCATCATCGGCATCTTGTTCCTCATTCCTTTCCGAAAGTATTTCGTCAGCGAGATGCACGGCAAGTACCCCTTCCCCGAGGCAACAGCCACCACGCAGGTGCTCATGAGCGGGGCGAAAGGCGGCAGTCAGGCTAAGCCTCTGCTTTTGGCTGGGCTTGTGGGAGGACTATACGACTTCATCGTTGCTACCTTCGGATGGTGGAACGAGCAGTTTACCTCTCGTGTATTGGGAGTGGGTGAACAATTGGCAGACAAGGCCAAGCTGGTCTTCAAGCTCAACACTGGTTCTGCCGTACTGGGACTGGGCTTCATCATCGGCCTGAAATATACCTTTATTATATGTCTCGGTTCACTTGCCATCTGGTGGATTGTCGTGCCGGGAATGGCCGTCATATTCAAAGATCAGGTTCTCAACATGTGGGATCCGTCAATAACGGCAACTGTCGGAAGCATGACTCCCGAACAGATATTCACCGCTTACGGCAAGAGCATCGGTATCGGAGGCATCGCCATGGCAGGTATCATAGGCATCATCAAATCTTGGGGCATCATTCGCAGTGCCGTTTCACTGGCCGCCAAAGAAATGAAAGGCAAGGGGGCTACAGCCGAGGAGGTGACACGCACACAGCGAGACATTTCCTTCAAAATCATAGCCATCGGCTCGATAGTTACCATTCTCATCACATTCGGTTTCTTTCTGTTTGGTGTCATGCACGGCAACATCCTCTTTGCAATAGTGGGCATCCTCCTTGTAGCCATTATTGCCTTTCTGTTTACCACCGTTGCGGCCAATGCCATTGCCATTGTAGGTTCTAACCCAGTATCGGGCATGACGCTCATGACCCTCATCCTCGCCTCTGTCGTTATGGTGGCAGTGGGCATGAAGGGAACAAGCGGCATGGTGGCATCGCTCATCATGGGTGGCGTGGTTTGCACGGCTTTGTCGATGGCAGGAGCATTCATCACCGATTTGAAAATAGGTTACTGGCTCGGAACTACCCCGAAGAAGCAGGAAACATGGAAGTTTCTCGGCACATTGGTATCGGCGGCCACCGTCGGCGGCGTCATCATGCTGCTCAACGAGACTTACGGATTTACCACTGGACAACTGGCCGCACCGCAGGCCAATGCCATGGCAGCCGTTATCGACCCTTTGATGAACGGTGTCGACGCACCGTGGATTCTCTATGCCATCGGTGCAGCAATAGCCGTCGTCCTCACTTTCTGCAAGATTCCGGCACTTCCTTTTGCACTCGGCATGTTCATTCCCCTGCAACTCAACCTGCCCTTGCTCGTGGGCGGAGCAGTTAACTGGTATGTGACTTCACGTTCTAAAGACAAGCAAGAGAATGCCGACCGTGGCGAAAAGGGTACTTTGATTGCCTCTGGATTTATTGCCGGCGGTGCACTCATGGGTGTGGTTAGTGCCTTGTTGCGCTTCAGCGGAATCAACTTAATCAACAATGAGTGGATCAGCAACACGCTTTCCGAGGTTTGTTCACTCGGAGCATACCTCTGCCTGATAGCTTATTTCGTGTGGGCAACACGTACCAAAAAGCAATAAGATTCATTTTCAGAAATACAACAATAAGGTATCGGCAAGCAGGTTCAGCCTTGCCGATACTTTATTTTACTTATCCCAAAAGCCGTCCTGTCCACCTTCTTTTGTCGACATCTCGTATCATTTGCTGGAAATGAACCGATTTGGAGATAAAGAAAAAAGTGTGCATGAAGCACACTTTTTATCTTGTATCAAAATGCCCAGCCGAAGCTGATGTAGGGATAGAAGAAACTTCGGCTAATACCATGGGAATCGCCGAAGTTGAACGAAGGTGTCACACCGACACGAAACACGAAGCCACGAGTGGGCTGCAATCGGTAACCAACGTTGCCAAAAAAGAAATAACCAATCGAATTGTGTTCGTATCTATACTTTTTACTGTAGTCTGGCCAAAGATAATAGTCGTATTCCTCTTCATAATAGCCAACATTTGCACCAAAGCCCAGCTCCAGTTTACTCTTCTTCTTTCCCAGAAGGTAGTTGATTTCTACAGGAACTGACACGCCTTTAATGGTTGACGAACCCTTAAAGAGTCCACTACTCCAAGCATAAGTATAACCAATACCGGCGCGATACCCCCAACCATCGTTGCCTTTCAGACGGGCATCGTAGTTAAGACCGATGGTGTTATGTGCTCCGAAGAACTCCAGTGAGATGTTTCTTGTGCCTTCTCCGCCAAAAATCTGTGCGTTTGCCATGAGCGATGAGGCAAACATCAGGATGGAAAGTGTAATTTTTTTCATTGTATGATTTGTTTTGTTTGTTATTTGCGGCTGCAAAGATAGGAGAAAAAACAAAATCATGCAAGAGTGCCCTTGCAAATAAATGGGAAAGAAAACCTTGTGACAACGTAGTTTGAAATGGACTTTGACAAACGCTACGGCAAGCCCATGCCCCGAACATTCCACTTACCCACGGTTATTATGCGGCAGGAGCGTCATAAAAAAAGTGTGCCGAAGCACACTTTCAGTCTTGTATCAAAACGCCCAGCCAAGCCCTATATATGGATATAGTATGGTACGATCGAGACCATGAGTACCGCCGAAGTTGAACGAAGGTGTTACGCCGACACGAAACATCATGTCACGGACTGGCTGAAATCGGTAGCCCACGTTGCCAAAAAAGAAATATTTAATGGTTTTCTCTGCATCGTTATTAAAGCCATAGTTAACCCATTCCTTTTCCTTTATCTCAAATAGTCCGATGGTCAGGCCTGCGCCTAATTCCAGCTTATGGTTTTTATTACCTTTCAGATAATTGACTTCCAATGGTATTGAAAAGCCTTCAATTGATTGATCTTCCTCAAAAGTGCCGACAAAAACCTGATTGGTGTACCCAAAACCAATACGATGCCCCCAGCCGTCATTACCCTTTAGTCGTGTATCATAGTTTATACCAATAAGGCTGTGAACACCAAACAGCTCCAACGAAATGCTACTGGTACTCTTTTCTCTGGCATCTTGAGCGTTTGCCATAAGCGAGACAAACATCAGGATGAAAAGTGTGATTTTTTTCATTGTATAATTTAATGATTTTGTTATTTGCGGCTGCAAAGGTAGGGAAAAAAACAAAATCATGCAAGAGTTCCTTTCAGATAAAGCCTATTCCCACCAACACTACATTTCCCACTAAAAATGATGTTTACCGACTGATTTCATCCGATTGCAGGCAGCTTGCTTGCTGTTTTTTCACGTAGTCCACTTTCACGTAGTCCACTACGCTTTTTGACAAATCCAACAACCATTTGCCCGACATCCATACATACGGTCTCTTATGAGCTATTCATACCAAAGCGTTCTTCTTATAGAATATCTTGCGGACAATAGGGATTGGCATTACATTTGTGGAGGGACGATAATATTATTTACGTCCTAAGATAATTTCTAAAACGTATCTAATTGAGAAAGAAGAAGTTACCTTGTGATACAAACTAAACAGGTAACGATTTGGAAACGAGCGAAGTGCTTTCTGTCGCATGTTTCTACATCAACAAAGAACGCTTGTTATTCTGTTTGCAAAGATAATCATTTGCTTTGAATAACAAGCGTTTTTGATAAGAATTTCGTTCATTTGCGTCATCATTGAGTTTTTGGTGATTGGAAATAGAGAAGAGCTATCTATTATATACCTCTTCCTCGCTTCTTCTTTTTCTTGGCTTGATTTCTAAGTTTGTGCTGCCAGGCTGTCTCGGCATAATCATCGCCGTGTATCTGTGGATTAATAAGTCCACCTGCTCCCAAAATCATTTCTTCGGCAGCATTCAAGGCGGTGCTTGCTACATTTCCTACGGCTTGTGCAATAGATGAACTTTCGTTTGCTTTTGTAGGCGATATGCATGAACGACTGGGAGGAACAAGTTGATAGCCTGTGTCTGATTGAACTTTATTCTTTGTAGTCTTGTCTGCTATTGTGTGAGCTTTTATTATTGTCTCCTTTGTTTCGGCTTTATTGGCTACTTCAAAGTTTTTCTGCAAGGAATGGTAGCCGAACTCCCTGCCGATTTCAGAAGCTTTGAATGTCTGGTCACAGTAGGAGAACTTCAAACCATAGACTTTTCCCTGTTTGTTCTTCATGCGCTCTATGATAATGTTGTTCTTGTTCAATTCGTAGAGAAACATGGAGTGCCCTGATATGCCACCGCCTTTATATTTATCCAACAAGGCATAACAGATTTGCTGTACTTCTTTCTTTGTTTGCTCTCTCTTAGGATTGGTTTTTGCTTTCTGATGCTTCCTTTCCGTCCTGACCTCCTTTGCAATGATCAAGCCTTTCGAGCGACTTATTTCCTCCGCCACTCTTGCTGCCCTGTTGCTTACAAAAGTGGTATCATAGACCTCTCCATACAGACTGATTCGGTTGGCAATGATATGGATATGCCTGTTGTCGGTATCTTTATGCGTTACTGCTACCCATTGGTGGTTGTCAAGTCCCATTTGGTTGGCAAACAGATGGGCTATCCGCATGAGTTCAGAAACGGACAGCTTTTTCTCATCCTGTGGTGCTATACCGATTTCGATGCGGAGGAACTTGTTTCTGCATCGTGTGTTGTAATCGCTGACCACTTTCATTTCCTTGTAGATAGCCTTCGGTTCCCTGCTGCAAAGATTGTGAAAGGCAAGCCGATTGCCAAGCTTGCCCTCCCGAAAAATATACTCCAGCGCATTGCTGCCGTGCGCTATCGCCTTACACTTTCCTATCATCTCTTGTCATATTTAAGACCTTATATATCTCATCGTCCACACGAAAATGAGGGTCGTAGAATCTCTTAAATGCCTCTTTGGCACATAGCGAAAGGTTCTGTGTTATATGTACCCACCTTTCATCCTTAACCTTGATGAGGTTGGAAACCTGCCCATAGAACCTGCCCGTATGCTGGAGTATGGCAATGGCTTCCCTTTCATTGTCGGTCATCTTAGGAACAGCAGCCACTTCTCCATTTAGGAGTATCTCACGGCAGTAGTCTGAGAACTTCCGCCCCGTACTTTCTACCTTTGACTTGATACGTTGCTTTTCCTCTAAGGTACATCTTACCTTGATGAACTCCGTCTTGTTCATCTTCTGCTCTTCCTTATTCTGTTGCTGCCATTTGGCAGTCTTTTTATTATATCTGTTCATATAAAAGCCCTCTTTTGCATATTAGCCCCTCTTTTCATTGTTTCTTAAATTCTGAACACTGACCGATGAGAACGAAGTGATTACGGCCTAATCTCCCCGACAATTAAACGAGGGGAGCAAGCGCAGTTTGTGGGTACAAACTGACGTCTTGCAATGTCAGCTAACGTTCCGTTTACACATAAAGCGTTTTGTTGCTTAAAAATGAATGCCATGCATTCCATGTCTAACTGCGTTCATGGTGTACCCACCGTTCAATGTGTTCAGTAAAAATTTGTTGTTGGTACAATCCTAAAACGGTCGAGGATTTTGAGTGAAAGGGACATCCTTTTACTCGATAGTCCTTGACCGTTTTCCTGCAGTTTACAATTTCCTCCATTTCTCTATGTCCTCACCATATTCGTCCAAATGTGCGCGGATGATATTTTCCACGAAACTTGAAAGATTGCTACCCCTGTCACCCAACCTGCGTACGATGAAGTCGGCACGTTCCTGTGTCTCCCAGCTCAGATAGACCGCCTTTCTCTCACTTAGCTTTGTCGGAACGAGGAACGCCTGCTTGTATGCGTCAAGTGTCTCTTTTCTCATCTTAGCACTGATGCGTTTTTGAACGGTTGCATGCTCTGTATGCTGTGCAGGCTCGGCTGGCGTAACATGCTTTATGACATGTTCTGTTCCTTGTTGTTTTTGCTCTTGAATATTTTTCATTCCCTTTGCTCGAAATTCAGCGACGGTTTGTTCACTTGAACTTTCAGCTTGGCTCATACTGAAAGATTTCCTGATGGTATTTTCCATTTCCTCATTGCTAACTGTTTTCTTTTCCATACCTCTATCTTATTTTAAGTTTGACTTGTTTTATTTTGTTGCTTGTATTTTGAGATTTCTCATGCTCACGGACACGGCTGACGTGATAATCGTTAAGGTCTTTGAAGTCTCTATAATACACGGTCATATCTTCTACCTTAAAACCTGCGTTTACAAATTCCTGTACTGCTCTCTGACCTGCATAGTCATTGTCAAGAAAAGTACGAACGGAGGTTATATTCCTCTCGTTCAGGTAGTGAATACTTCTGGCCACATTGCTCACGGAGTTCATCACGAGGCATTGGTTGGTTACTTCCTCTTTCATTGAAAGAAAAGAGAGAAAGTCCATAAATCCCTCGAACAGACAGACAGGCTGTTCCATGCCCTCAAATATCGGGGTGATGTCTTTCGGGGCAACTGTTCCCTTAAACAAATGATTGTCCCGTAGTTCATAACCACCCGAAGAATTGGCAAAGCCTATAGCTTCATATCTTCTTCCCCTTACCTCGTAACTGATACATTTGAGAAAGGGTGTTGCCTTTTCCAAATCAATACGGCGTTCCTTTGTGAGATACTCTTGCAAGTGCGGCGACAAGGTGTCTGATATGCCTATCAGTCTCCTTGCTCCGCTTGACGTTACATTCTCTATTTGATTTGGACTAATAGATGTTTCTCTCTTTGAAGAACAGGAGCAGTACGCTGTACGCTCTAAAGCTTTCTGCCCCAAACGGCAGATGGCTTCCGAGAGCGTGCAGTCCTCCAAGCGCATATAGAGGTCAATAATGCTTCCACCCCTGCCTTCGGCATAGTCTATCCAAAGGTTCTTTTCCGTGTCCACCTTGAAACTCGGACGCGTTTCCTCCCTGAGCGGTGAACGGTACATTGCATAGGCAGGTGTCCTGCGGACAGGTCTGATACCCTTCCTTTCGAGATACTCCATGATGGAATATCGCTTGATAAGTGATAAATCTTCTTCTTTCATTGTTTTGATACTTTAATAGGTTGAATGATAATTATTTATGCTTGTCTGTTTTATGGTTTTACCGTTTCCAAAGTTTTTCCCCTCCAAACTTTTTCATCTTTCTTCTTACTACATACTATTCTGTGATAAGTGATTGATAATCAGTATTACTTTGTAGTATAAGACAATACTATACATTCTACTACATTTGGCTACTACAAGTTTGAAGGAGCGGACATGGCAAGATTTTCCTAATCTTGTAGACATAGATGGGGCTTCCACCGTTTCTTCGTTTGCTCACCTTTATGTATCCTGCTTTCTTCAAGGCTTCGCCCATACGCTTGGCAACAAGTGGCTGGTGGGTATAAATACCCAGATAGGTGAGTATCTCCGTAGTAGTCATTAACGAATAGCTTTCATCCTCCGTTGGCTTTTCAAAGCAACGCAGCAAGAGTTCCATCTCAGCGGTCTGTACTTGAAAGTCTTCACTCTCCCTGTATAGTTCAGCAATCTCATCATCATCAAACCAATAGCGAAAACCTAACTTTAACAGGGCTTTGGCTTCAGCATAGACATTGTCCATTGAAATACGCTTGGCTTTCTCTATGTCTATGGAAAGAACTTCAAAGGGCAGGAAACGTCTGCTGCCTGTCGGGTCGGTAAGAAAATCGTTGCCGTTCACCGATGCCACAAAGCTTGCCAAGTGGGGATGCTCCTCTACATACTTATCATATGGCATACGGTACTTGACCATCGGACAGGTGATAAGGTTCTTCAGTTCGTTCTCGTCCCGCTTATTGAGGGCTTTGAGCTGGTCGTCAATGTTTACGATGAGGTTCTGACCGATATAGGTGAGCGTGTCTTTCTCCTGCGGATATATTTTTCCTGTGTAACTGTAACCGTGCAGTGCTGGGGGACAGAGCAGGTCAAGGAACGTGGTCTTGAACTTTCCCTGCTCGCCTGTCAGCACGAGGCAGGTATGGTTACGACACTCGCGGTCGTCCATCGCATTGGCAACCACTGCCACAAGCCATTTGGTAAGATACGGCAACCATTTGTTAGAATTACGGACAACCACGCAGCTTGCCAAATTGGGAATCGCTTTCGGTGAAAAAGAAGACACATTACTATCCCTGCAACCGGCATCATCACAGCTACTGCTATCGCCTATATCTATCAATGGCAACCCTTTTAAATACTCCTGCACAGGATTGATGCGCGGAGAAAAACTGCTCTCGATGATAGAGTAGAGATTATCGGAAGAAGTTACGATGCCTTCATCGCAATCAAGTTCCCTGCGGAGCGTATTGATTTCATAACGACCGACTTTTGTAAATATGCCGCTGTTCCTACTTCGGTATTCGGTTCTACCCAATACTGTATTGTATCTGAACTCGTAGTGTGTGGAGAGGTAGTTTTCTATCTCTGCGTTCTTGGATGAGCTACCCCTGCGATGAGGATTTCTTCTGTTGTCTATATTGCCTGCATCTGCGTTCTTTTTCATTATTCCATTGAATTGGTTTCCAAGAGTGAAGTTAGGGTGAGAATGCGTAACTTCCAAGCATTCAGAGCCTTCTTGCATAATGTTGCGCTTGTCCGCTGCAAAATTCTTAGGAGAACAGGCTGTCAAGAAGGGTATTTATAGCCTCATTAAGCAAAAAATGGATGACAGGAAAGAAAGGTTAACAGAAATACGGATTGTCGTTGTTTGCTTTCAGATGCGGTCTTTTGCTTTGATTACCTTATTAACCTCATTTGTGCAGTGGCAAGAACATCAATCTGTCTCTTTTGTCCTTGTTATAGCGCCACAAACTGCCACTTGAATGAAAAGTGATGGAATAAGAAATGCCCGATATTAATTTTGCAATGAAAGAAAAAAGACGGGGCAGGAAAATACAAATGTGAACCGATGAAACGGATTGCTCTTTTCCCGATTGTTCCCGATACTTCCCTGCTGTTCCCCACGGCTTTGAGAGGCGCACGCACGCCATTACCTTTGCCGATGGAAACAGGAAAGAACTGAAACAACAAAAATAACAAAATATGATTATGAACCATTACGTCATTACGGAAACCAATTGGGCAAAGCTTCGAGATGAAATCTTGAACCTTGCAGAATGCTGCCACAAGGCATTCGGAGAAAAAAGCAAGCACACGGACTGGCAGCACAACGGCGATGTGTGC
Organism: Prevotella sp.; assembly: GCA_034183335.1. Classification (GTDB taxonomy): domain Bacteria; phylum Bacteroidota; class Bacteroidia; order Bacteroidales; family Bacteroidaceae; genus Prevotella. The sequence goes on along the minus strand of JAXFLJ010000022.1, from coordinate 63,195 downwards.
CGATTGTTAAGCATCAGCAAACGCACCTTGCAGCATTATCGCGATACGGGCGTACTGCCGTTTACACAAATCGGGCACAAGTGCTATTACAAGCGCGAGGATGTGGAAGCACTTCTTCTTACGAAGTCGAACAAACCTAAAAACAAAATGATATGATGGAAACAGCAAGAGATTTGAACATGGAGACGGACGAGATGCAGCTGGTTGTCTCGGCATTGAGAGGTGTAGGTAAAAGAATAGTGGAAGTGGCAGATACACACAAGCCACTCTTTGCAGGAGAACTTTTCCTCACGGGTAAGGATGTGTGCGAACGGCTGTATATCAGTCCCCGTACCTTGCAGGACTACCGAGACAGGAAGATTATCCCTTACACGCAGTTTGCAGGGAAGATACTCTACAAGGCTTCGGACTTGGAGAAGATGCTGGAGGAGAATTATAAGGGTAGTCAGACAGGATAAAGGCAATAAGCATATATTGGTGAATGGATAACGGTACTTGAGCAGAGATATATCTGTTTCAAGTGCCGTTCGTTTATTGGTAAGTTCTTGCGTTTAATCATTTTTCTATTCTGCGGTAAACTGTTGTCCTTTATATTCTTCTTTAAACTCCGTAACCGTCTGTCCCGTTTGTTTTTTGAAGAAACGCATTAAATGTCCTGGCTCCGAGAAATTGAATTCGTATGCCAATTCACTGGTAGTTTTGTCAGTGAATAATATTTCATTCTTGATTTCTGCAAGCAGACGTTGTTTCAGCAGATGTACGGCCGTTTGCCCATATTGTGCCTGTACAGAAGCATTCAATGTGATGCGGCTGATGTTCAGCATGGCTGCATAGTCGGCCACTTGCTGGTATTGGCGAATATGTTTCTCTAAGAGTTGTTTGAACTCAAAGGCATGGTGGTTCTTGGGGGCATCAAAAGGCAGATGGTATTGAGCAGAATACCTACGATTAAGGGTCATGAGCAGATAATGAAGCAAGGATACGATGATGTGATAGCTGTCGGCAAGAGGATGGTTGAGTTCTTCTTTTATCCGCACAAGCAAACGCTCGTATTCTTGTTGTTCCATAGCAGTAGCCGACAGATAGGGTGGGAAATCTGTTTGGTAGCAATAAAGCAAACGATAAGTAAAGAAAGGATCGGCAAGATAGGTTGAAAGAAAATCATCACGGAAAATAAGGAAACGATAATCCGTTTGGCTTTCATCAATGTGCCACTCCTGATGGATGTGCGGCGAAAGTATCAGCACCGTATTGTCTTTCAACGCGATATGTTGAAAGCCATAACGCAGCCACCCGGATGCTTTCCTGAAGAAAAACAACTCGAAGAAATTGGTTTTGAAAGACGGATACTCCATCAATACGCCCCGCAAACGCTCGTGCGTATCGGTATTGATGTTGAAGTCTACACCACATTCCGTTTTGCTGAAAGGAACTTGTGTAAGTTCTTGGGAATGACTCTCTAATTTCATGCAACAAATGTACGAATAATTAATGGTTTATCAAAATGGTAGAGCATATATTATTAATGGTAGAATGTGTCTTTGTTTTATGCACTACCTTTGCACTCGTAATCAAAACAAATAGCATTATGAAAGAAATTAAAAATGTAGAAAAAGGTGAGAACTTCACCACGGTGAACGTAGGTAAGTTGAATGAAATTAAGGAATATGAGTTGGCTATGGGCAATTTCTCTATCCCAGGAAAGATGTTTGCCGGACATGCACTACAAGCAACAGGCGCAGAATTGTCTTTCCAAAGTCTTGCAGCTGGGCAGGATTATGGCACACGCCATACCCATAAAACCCACGAAGAGCTTTATTTCATTCTTAAAGGTGAAGGCATTTTCGATGTAGACGGCAAACGATTTCCCGTTTCAGAAGGAAGCATCGTGAGAATTGCGCCCAACGGCAAACGTGCTTTCAAGAACACAAGCAGCAGCGAAATGCTCGTGCTTTGCGTACAATATAAGGCAAATTCGTTCTCTGATGATGATGAACCTCTGAAGGATGGTATTATGCTGGAAGCCAATGTTAAACTTTAATTTTAATAAACAATGAATATCCAACAAGTAAGAAACGCAACGATAATCGTTGAATATGGGGGAAAGAAAATTCTGATCGACCCCATGTTGGGAAAGAAAGGCTGCATGCCTCCTTTCCCCTTTAGTAGAAATCAACACCTGCGCAACCCACTTCATGAACTACCTTTTCCTGTAGAAGAGATGCTAAAAGGTGTAGATGCGGTGTTGCTTACCCATCTACACGATGACCATATCGATGAGGCGGCCTATGAAATGATGCCTAAAGATATGCGATTTTTTGTGCAAGACGAAAACAATCGGCAGGTGGTGATGTCGCATGGATTTAATCATGTGGAAGTTGTCGGCGACAATACAAGGATTGGGGAAGTGAGCATACAAAAGGCCGAAAGCCAGCATGGTAATTTCATCATGAAGTATCCTGCCGGACATACAGCGGGTTATGTATTCACTCATCCACAAGAAAAGACGCTCTATCACGCCGGAGATACCATCTGGTATGCTGGTGTGAAGCGCAATTTGAAGCGTTTTCGCCCCGAGGTTATCACCCTTAATGCAGGTGGCAATGGCTTTCGCTTGGGTGGACGCGTTATTATGAACGATGAAGATGTGGTAAAAGTTGCTGCAGCTGCACCTGATGCAAAGTTATTTGTGACGCATCTTGAAGGCGTGAACCATAATAGCGTGACGCGTGAAATGGTGAGAAAGCGTGCGGAAGTGGCAGGAATTTTAGACCGCGTCTTTATTCCTGAAGACGGTGAAACGGTAGAGGATTTATAAAGAATAAAGGAAGAAATATGGCAAAAACACTCATTGGAACAAAAGAGGTGCGTGGCATCATGACCAAGTCCAACCTCCCTGTTGGTGGCTATTCGGTGAATCCATACGTGGGTTGCACCCATGCTTGCAAGTATTGTTACGCCTCATTCATGAAGCGCTTCACAGGACATAAAGAAGAATGGGGCACTTTCTTAGACGTGAAGCATTGGCCTGCAATCAAGAATCCGAAGAAATATGCCGGACAACGGGTGGTTATTGGATCAGTGACCGATGGGTATAATCCCGAAGAAGCAACGTTCCGCAGGACACGTAAACTGCTTGAAGAACTCAAAGACAGCGATGCGGAAATACTCATTTGTACAAAGAGCGACCTCGTGTTGCGCGACCTTGACCTGCTCCGGCAAATGAAGAAAGTCACCGTATCGTGGTCAGTCAACACGCTTGATGAGACATTTCGTGCCGACATGGACAAGGCCGTGAGCATAGAGCGGCGCATCGCAGCCATGCGAAAGGTCTACGAGGCGGGCATCCGAACCATTTGTTTTGTGTCGCCCATCTTCCCTGGCATCACCAATTTCAAAGCTATTTTTCATGAAGTGAAAGATATTTGCGACCTCTTTTGGCTTGAGAACCTCAATCTGCGGGGTGGTTTTAAGGCCAACATTATGGGTTATATCAAATCATACTATCCCCATTTGTTCCCACTTTATGAAGAAATCTATTTGCATAAAGACCGAACATATTGGAAGCAATTGGAGCAAGAGGCTGCGAAAATGGCGCAGGAGGCTCAATGTAAGTATGTGGATAATGAATTGCCTTACGAACGAAGTCCCAAAGGACATCCCTTGATAGTGAATTATCTTTATCACGAAGAAATCAGAGGGTCAGGAAATACGGGTAAAAGGAATGTTATGCAATAAAACAGATGCGTATCTCTACTGTTGATAGACTACTTGGAGAATAACTACTTATAAGGCTTTCGGTATACTTGAAGACCTCAAAAACATAGTTGTGTGTAGTTAGACGGTAGTAATAACCATTCCTACTTTCTGACTACACGCCACCCCTTTTTCTTTCACTGTATTATCTTTCCTTGTAGTTATGTAATAAGATAATATCGGTGAAAGAGAAAAGCATATCAATTGATACTGCCACTTCCATATAGGAATATCTGCTCCATCACAGATGCAGGACGTTGTAACTCTTGGCAGATGTATTTCCTGAAGAAGTATGCTTCCATGCTGTCCAATTGATAAGACAAAGCGATGATGATTGAAAGCGGATAAAGCGGAGCATAACCTTGTAGCCGTCCGTTCACGAATACTTCCAACTCTCCTGTATCCCTTTCATCGGGACGTAGGGAAGGTTCTTTTAGTAGTTGCTGCAGACGATAATTGAGCTTCTTCCATTTTACACTAAAGAAATCTACGAGTTCACTCTCTGTCATGGCTATATCGCCTTTGCCTTTGCGAGTGATTTGCATATTGTCGCTCCACTCGAAATAGCTGCGCTCTCTTTTTGTTTGATGGTGATTGACATTCATACGGCTTCCTCCTTTGTTTCTTCTTTTTGATGTTTCCTTATCAACCTGTCCATATCCTCCGAAATCTTATTGTCCGTCACCTGTGCGTAGATTTGAGTACTGGATATAGAGGCGTGCCCCATCATCTTGGCAATGCTTTCGATAGGTATTCCCGCACTTAAACTCATCGTGCCGAATGTGTGCCTTGCCATATGGAAAATATCATCCATTTGAGGAATTGGAAGAACATAGAGAATAAACCGGTAACAGGTTGTGAATTAGGTATTTTTCTATATTCCGTGAGTGTGGCAGAAAAGCAATCCGGCACGGAATATTGAATCCTTTCGGTTACCAAACCGTTATCCGTTGGTTTCCCCAATGAAGTGAGGTAACGAAAAAAAGGAGAGATTTCTATGGAGAGGTTTCTATCTCACTATTCCACAATGTTTTGCTTGTCAAAGAACGCTTTAACAACGGGTAATTTTGCCCATAAAATTAAAGCGTATGAAAATAGAAAAATTCAAGGTGTTGCTCTACCTCAAAAAGAGCAGACCCGACAAGTCGGGCAAAGCGCCCATTATGGGACGTATCACCGTCAATCGTTCGATGGTGCAATTCAGTTGCAAAATCTCCTGCACATCCGACCTGTGGAATCCTCGTGAAAGCCGTCTGAAAGGCAAGAGCCATGAAGCCGTGGAGACCAATGCGAAGTTGGACAAGCTGATGCTCTCCATCCACACAGCATTCGACACGCTTGTGGGAAGAAATGCGGACTTCGATGCGGAAACTGTCAAGAACCTGTTTCAGGGAAGCCTCGAAACACAGATGACCCTGTTGGGAATGACGGACATTGTCTGTGAGGAATTGAGAAAGCGTATCGGGATAGACCGGGCAAAAGGAACTTATCCTACCTATTTCTACACCCGAAGAACCTTGGCGGAGTTCATCGACAAGACGTTTCGCACCAAAGACATCGCTTTCGGTCAGATAACGGAACAGTTCATTCATGACTATCAGAGCTTCATCTTGGACGAGAAAGGGCTTGCCATAGATACCTGCCGGCACTATTTGGCTATCGTCAAGAAAATATGCCGTAAAGCCTACAAGGACGGTTATGCCGACAGATGTTTTTTCGCTCATTTCAGTCTCCCCAAACAAAAGGAGAAGACACCAAAAGCCCTAAGCCGGGAATCCTTCGAGAAAATCCGTGACTTGGTAATCCCCGAACATCGCGCCTCCCACATTTTGGCAAGAGATCTCTTTCTCTTTGCCTGCTATACGGGAACAACCTACGCCGATGCAGTTTCCGTTACGCGTGACAATCTGTTCACGGATGACAATGGCGAGCTGTGGCTTAAATACTGCCGCAAGAAAAACGAGCTTCGTGCCTGTGTCAAGCTGCTGCCCGAAGCCCTTGCCTTAATAGAGAAGTATCGGGATGATGAGCGTCCAACACTCTTTCCTATGCTGTACCACCCCAACCTTCGCCGTCTGATGAAAAGCCTTGCTGTTCTTGCCGACATCAAGGGAGACCTGACCTACCATGCCGGCAGGCACTCGTTCGCATCGCTGATTACCTTGGAAGCCGGAGTGCCCATAGAGACCATCTGCAAGATGCTGGGACATTCAAACCTGCAAACGACGCAGGTGTATGCGAAGGTCACACCCAAGAAACTCTTCGAGGATATGGACAAATATATCGAAGCGACAAAAGACCTCAAACTCGTATTATAACACCCCATAGATAATAAACGAATTATGCGTAGCACATTTTCTTTACTCCTCTATATCAATCGCAACAAGGTACGTATGGATGGTATAACTTCCGTACTTTGCCGAATCTCCATTGACGGGAAAAGCACGACGATAACCACCGGCATCTCCTGCGATCCCAAACAGTGGAATGCCAAAACGGCGGAGACCGCAGAGGTACGGACGAACAATCGCCTGAAAGAGTTCCGCAAGCATGCGGAGCAGCTCTATGATGAAATGCTCAAAGAGCTGGGTGTGGTCAGTGCCGAACTATTGAAAAACAAAATTGCAGGTCATGTGATAGTTCCCACCCATCTGCTCCAAATGGGAGAAAGGGAACGGGAACGCCTTGCCGTCCGCTCCAAGGAAATCGACTCTACTTCGACCTACAGGAGTTCTCGGTATTACCAGAGTTATATCCGTGAGTTCTTGGACTCGAAAGGCAAGGCGGACATTGCCTTTTCAGACATCACCGAGGAATTCGGACGGGAATACAAGGTCTACCTGAAACGATACAAGAACTTCGGGACATCGCAGACCAACCATTGCCTCTGCTGGCTGAACCGATTGGTTTACCTTGCCGTAGACCATGAAATTATCCGTGCCAATCCTTTGGAGGAGTTGGAGTATGAGAAGAAACCACCCTCCAAGCGAATGCATATCAGCAGAACTGAACTCAAACAACTGCTGGAACTGAAACTTCCCGCCAATGACCCATTGAAGGAATTGGCTCGCCGGGCTTTTATCTTCTCCTGTTTTACGGGACTTGCCTATGTCGATACCCAGCTGCTGTATCCGCACCATATCGGGCGAACTGCAGAAGGGAGACGGTACATCCGAATCAATAGAAAGAAAACAAAGATAGAGTCATTCATTCCTCTGCATCCGATAGCGGAGCAGATACTTGATTTGTACAATACGACCGATGACACACAGCCGGTCTTTCCGTTGCCAAGCAGAGACTCTATGTGGTTCGAAATACACGAACTCGGTGTTATCATCGGGCGGAAGGAGAACCTCTCCTACCACCAAGCCCGACATAGCTTCGGCTCGTTCTTGATTTCCGAGGGGATTTGCACGGAGAGTATCGCCAAGATGATGGGGCACGCCTCTATCACCAGCACGCAGACCTATGCGAAGATTTCCGAGAAGAAGATTGCGGAGGATATGGATAGGTTAATCGAAAGAAGAAAGAACAATGAATATTGAATTACTATGAAAAGAGAGAGGGAGGGAGGGGATAAAAGCTCCTAAGCTTTTGAGTGAAAGCTTAGGAGTAATCAAGAAAAAGCTTAGGTGGTTTGGAGAGTAAACTAAAGACTATTCGTTTGAACAAGAAAAAGCAGGCAGCAAGAAGAATCTTACTGCCTGTTCTTGTTACGGGCTTACTGCATCGACAGCAGTTTGCAATACATTCCGTCTTTTGTTTCGAGTTCGGCGTGCGTGCCTTTCTCCATAAGTTGTCCTTTCTCCATCACGATAATCTGGTGGGCATTTCGGATGGTTTGCAGGTGGTGGGCAATGACCAAGACCGTACGGTTGCGGATAAGGGCGGACATCGCTTGCTGTATTTTGTATTCATTGACGGGATCGACGTTGCTCGTTATCTCGTCCAAAAGGAGGATGGGAGCATCCTTGAGGAAGGCACGGGCGATGGAGAGGCGTTGCTTCTGTCCGCCAGACAGTCCCAAGCCGTTCTCTCCGATTATCGTTTCATAACCATCGGGCAGACTGACGATGAAGTCGTGTATCATCGCCAGACGTGCGGCTTCCTCGATTTCCCCCTGTGTGGCATTGCGGTTGCCAACCTTGATATTGTTGGCGATAGTATCGGAAAAGAGAATGACGTTCTGCATTACCACACTGATTTTGCCGAGCAGATAATCGTAGTCCATCTCCCGTATGTCCACTCCGCCGATACGGATACAGCCCACCTGCGGTTCCCAAAAGCGAAGCAGCAGGTTAGTGATGGTGGTCTTGCCCGAACCTGACGAGCCGACAAGAGCCGTTACCGTCCGTTCGGGTACGTTGAACGTGAGATCTTTCATCTCAAAACCCTCTTTTTCGTAATGGAACCCTATGTTTTCAAACGAGAGGTCGAAGCGTTCCGCTGTTTTTGGTTGGTCGGGATCGACGATCACGGGAGCATCCAACAGACAGGAAATGCGTTCGTAACTGTCCTTTACCTTGATATAGTTCAGCCAATGACTCTCCATATTGACAAAAGGTTTGTAGAATTCTTTCGAGACGATGACGAACATCAGGTAAGCGAAAAGAGAAAGTTCTCCACGCCAAGTCCACCAAAGACCGATTGTAGCCATCAGAGCGAAAGCCAATTCTATAAGAAAGGTATATCTGCCCACGCTTACGGCCGCCTGCCGTGAGGTCTTCTTGCTGCTTTCTCCGAACTCGCTGACAGAACGGTCGAGCCTGTCACGGAACATTCCTTTTCCTCCGAAGACCTTCAGTACAGGTATGCCCTTAACGTATTCCACGAAGAGGCTGACCATATCCGCCAGACTGTCTTGTGCCTCCTGCTGTGCTTTCATTCCCGAACGGATGCCCCGATACAAGGAGAAGAGGGCAATAGGAAGGATGGCAATCATCGTCAACCCCATATGCCAGTCCACATAGAACAGCCCGATGCCGAGTATCAGCGCCACGATGAAATCGGCGGACATTCGCGTCCAAAGGTGCCCCACCACCATCTCCATATTATCCACGTCCTTGTGTATGACAGTGCTTATCTCGCCCAGCCGTTCATTGGTATAGAAACCGAGCGAGAACATTTTCAGCTTCAAGATGATTTTCTCGCGAATGCGTTCCACGAGGTCGAAGCCGGCAAAGTGCTTGCTCATATCGGCTACGGCATTGGATATGGTTTTCAAAACCAGCAGACCACCGAGTATCCACGCTGCCGAAATTAAAGAGATGCTTTCTCCCTGTATATGACGGTCGATAAAAAACAAGACAGTGAGCATTATCGCCGTGCCACAGAGGGCATAAACCACGAAAAACAGTGCGGAGATTATCAGATGCCGCACTCCGCGGGCGGTCAGTTCGTTCAATATATTGCGTACCATTATTTATACCTCCTCTTCTTTCAGTTGCCATTTGCTTACCCGTTCCTGTGTTTCCGTCATATTGCGATATAGCGGACAGTTGTCCGTCAATTCTCCGTGCGTTCCCATCGCCACAACCTGTCCCTTGTCCATCACGACAATACGTTCCATCTCCTGAATGGTGTTGAGACGGTGGGCGATGGTGATGACGGTCTTGTTACGCTGCAATTCATCAAGAGCTTCTTGAATGAGTTTCTCGTTCTCCCCGTCCAAGGCAGCGGTGGCTTCGTCGAGAATGACAATCGGCGAGTCTTTGAGCAACATCCGTGCAATGGAAATGCGCTGCTTCTCTCCGCCGGAGAATTTTACGCCCGCTTCACCCGCCAATGTATCGTAACCATTGGGGAGTCCCACAATAAAGTCGTGTATGCGTGCCCTTCGTGCCGCCGTTTCCACCTCTTCTTGCGTAGCGGAGGGTTTGCCGATACGGATATTGTCCCGAATACTCATATTGAAAAGGAACACCTCCTGTTGCACCATAGAAAAGAAATCGGCAATGTTTCGTTCGGAGAGTTCCGCAAGGTTCTCGCTGCCAAGTCGAACGGATCCCGCCTGTGGCTGCCAGAAACCCATCATCAGGCTTGCCAATGTGCTTTTGCCTGACCCCGATTCTCCCACAATAGCCGTATGGCTACCCTTGGGAAATTGCAGACAGACATCACACAAAGCACTGTCCTGCTTGTTCGGATAGGCAAATGTCACGTGCTCGAAACTGACATCGGTCTGCATGGTATCCGTATCCCTGTCTGCCGTATCCTTTGCAGGGACTTCGATAATCGACTGAACCTTCGCCACCGACTGCCCATAGACAATTTTGAAATGCTGGAACGTAGCCAACTTGGCAAAGGAGGACGAGAACAGTCCTCCCAATATCAAGGCAAGAATGAAACGTGCCACGGTCAGTTCGCCCGAACTCATCAGCCATAGGCCGACAAGCGTCATCACCACGATACCGCCCTCCAAGAACATCGTGATGAGCGTCATCGGTACGGTAACGCTGAACATACTCCGCTTCACCCAACGGATATAGTCGCGCATACCACCGAAAACTCGCTCTGTTCGGGTCTCTTCGTGGCTGAATGCCTTGATAACCGGTATTGTAGCCACATATTCCAGGAGGTCTTCTGACATCTTCTGCGTACTTTCCATAAAGTGTTGGAAACTCTTGCCCCAAAGCGTTTTGACTGCCATCTGCAAGAGAAACGCCAACGGTAGCAGCGAGATGAGCGACAGTCCCAGCCGCCAGTCCAATACCATAACAATTACCCAAAGCAAAGCAGGGAAAAGCGTTGCCGAGAGGATTTCGGGCAGTCCGTGTGCTAAATAAATCTCGATTTGCTCCACGTCGTGGTTGATGATGTTCACCAAGTCGCCCACCTTTCGCTCCTGAAAGAAACCGAGCGGCAATCGTTGCAAATGACCTACGATGCGCATTCTCAACCGTGTGAGGGCGTTGTAAGCTGAGCGGTGCGCCCGCCAGATCGACATTCCGTAGAACATGCCGCGAAGCAGGGTGAACAACACCATTGCCGCCCCGACAATCCAAATCATTGTAGAAGTGAGCGTTCCGCTCATCAGCCTGTCCACTGCCCACACCACGAGCAATAGGGGCAGTGTGCCGAAAACAAGATGCAGTATGACCACCGCATTGGAGAGCAGGCTGCGACTCTCCCGTTCCTCATCGAGAGGCTTGATTTTTTGTTTATCCATATATCTGTATCGTTTTGATTTTCTAAGATGCAAAAGTACGGAGACGCACAGGGGTAAAATAACCCGAATGAGCATTACACTGCCCGAAAACGATAACTTGACACATATAAAACTCAATAGGGGTATAAGTATGGATAGTAGGGTTATTTATCTGTTTTATAGGTGGGTAATTTTGTACGAGTTTTCATAAACAGATAAGATATGTCAATCAACTCAATAGTTCATTTATACAAAAGAGTGCTCATCGTCAGCATCCTATTGCTGTGGGCTTATCCGATGTTTGCACAACAGCATTCCATCGAAATAAAAGTTATTGATGCAGAGAATGGTAACAGTATAGAATTTGCCACGGTGCAATGGAAAGGCCTGAACGAACCTTCATACAAGAACGGTACAACCACAAATAAAAAAGGAGTGGCGAAACTAAATACGCCTGCCCATCAAAAACTTGTACTAAGGGTAAGTTACGTAGGTTACCAGACAATTACCGACACGATTACGGCAAATGAGAAACGTCATACCCTGAAGTTACGTCCGGAATCGACGGAATTGGCAAATGTGGTAGTCTTCGGAAAAACAAAAGCACAGGTTATTAGAGAGTCGCCCGAAGCGGTTTCAGTAATAAACGCTAAGGAATTGCAAGGTCGCTCTGTTTCTTTAGAAACCATCTTGAACAGGACCATTGGTTTGAAGGTCGGGCAGACAGGTGGATTGGGAAGCAGTTCGAGGATTATTGTTCACGGTTTGGAGGGAAACCGCATTCAAATCCTTTGGGATGGTATTCCGATGAATACTTCGGACGGAGCCTTTTCGCTTGATGAAATTCCGATAGACATTATCGAACGGATAGAGGTCTATAAAAGCATTATCCCTGCACGTTTCGGTTGCGATGGCTTGGGTGGTGCCGTCAATATCGTCACGAAGGAGTTCAGTACGGACTATTTGGATGCTTCGTACGAACTCGGTTCTTATCAGACGCACAAGGGAAGTGTCTTCTCTCGCAAGAACTTTCCCAAGAGCGGTATTCTGCTCGGTGCGGGAGGGTATTATACTTCTGCAAAGAATGATTACTCATTTAGAGTCCCCGAAAGAGAGAACCTGTTGGTAAAGCGTGACCACGACCGTTTTCGTTCGTATATGTTGAAAGGGAAAGTCGCTTTTACAAAACTTTGGTTCGATGAGATTAGTACCGAGTTCGGGTATTACAACCGTTTTAACGAGATACAAGGAGTATTGAAGAATATCCAGCATGCTGAAAACAAATCCGGGATGTTTATGCTCGAAAACAAACTGATAAAAAGCGGAATACTGAACAATCGACTTAACTTCGAGTCGCATTTCTCCCTCTCGCATACGACGAACAATTTTGTGGATACGGCACGAGTTAATCACGATTTTGAGGGAAATATATATCCGAGCCCGAACGGACAGGGAGAAACGGGGGACGTTCCTCACAACTCAAACGACAAAGGTTGGGAAATCAACGAACGTATCAACCTTGATTACAAATTGTCCACTAATCACAGTTTGAACCTGAACACGCTTATTAACTATGCCCAAAGACAACCGAATGATGACATTGCAAGTCAGCACGCAGGATTTATTATCGGAGGATTTCCAAGCAAAAAGACCAGTGTTGTCTCGGGCTTGACTTGGGAAGCGAAACTCTTCGGCAGGAAACTGACGAATATGTTCTCTGCAAAGTATTTCCACCTCCATTCCGAGATAGAGGATTTGACTTCATACGAGATGATCGAGGCTCCGAAGAAAAAGAGCAATACGACATCGCAAATCGGCTGGATAGAGGCAATGAAGTACGAACCGTTCAGAGGTTTTCACCTGAAAGCATCTTACCAACGGGCGATACGCCTCCCCAATTCGCAAGAGTTGTTCGGCGATGGTATCATTACCTTTCCTGCTGCCGGACTGAGACCGGAGAAAAGCCACAACTTCAATCTGGGCTTCTTGATAGACAAAAATGACATACTCGGACTGTCGCGATTGCAATTCGAGGTAAATGGCTTTTATATGCAGGTGAGTGATATGATAAAACTGATGAAACAACATATGGCAGCCGGATATGTGAATGCGGAAAAGGTGCATATCAAAGGTATAGAGACTGAATTGAAATTGGATATATCGCCGACAGTCTATGCCTACGGGAACCTGACTTATCAGGATGTACGCGATGTTTTGGACTATTTGCCCGGTACCCAAGCCCCTAATCCGACAAAAGGATTGCGACTGCCGAACATCCCCTATCTGTTCGCCAACTTCGGAGCGGAATATCACAGCGACCGATTGTTCAAGAATTGGTATGTCAAGGCATTTTGGGACGGGAAGTTCACGGAAGAGTTCTTCTACTTTTGGGAACTTACCGAATTGCAGAAACGGCGTATCCCTCGCAGTTTCGTCAATGATATAGGTCTGCTACTGACCTACAAAAACAAATATTCCATAGCCTTGGAATGCCACAACCTGATGAATAAAGAAGTGTGGGACCAGTTCCGCCAACCGTTGGCAGGACGGACATTCCACCTCAAATTCAGATACGTCTTCTCGAAAGGTATTTTATAACTCTAAACATAAATGATAATGAGAACAACAACATTGAAGAACATAGCCCTTTCTGCTATGCTGGTCGGCTCCATAGGGCTGACGTCCTGCGACAAGAACGATGACCCGAAACCTACGCCCAATGAGGTGCAACAGCATTTTGCCTTTGTGCATTATGTGGACAAAAGTGCTTACGTCGGCACGTTCGGTGATTTGACACCTCAAGCTACCGACAACAAGAAAGCATTCGAATTTGGCTTTGGGTGTTATCTCTTCGCAAAAGGAAACACGGTACTTGTGCCCGAAGGGAAATTCGGAGATAAGGTACACAAGTTTACAAGAGGGGCGCACGGCGAACTTCTAAAAGCAGGTACGATGACCTTTGAACAGATGGCGCAACCTGGAGAAATCAATTTTATCGACGAGCAGCGGGCATATGTCGCTTTGCACGGAAGGGGAAAGATTGCGCTAATCAATACCGCTACGTTGCAAAAAGAGGATGAAATCGACCTCTCGCCTTATGCCGTTCAGGACAATAATCCCGACCCCGGTTGCAACGTCATTCGAGACGGAAAGATGTATGTAGCCCTCAACCAGCTCAATTCGCCTCATACCTCCGTACCGGGAACAGGAGCAGAGGTGGCTGTTATTGATTTGAAGACGAAAAAGACCGAAGTCATCAAGGACGCCCGTACCAGTGTTGTCGGATTGTTCCGCCATTCCGATGCCTTTATGGACGAGCGGGGAGACATCTACTTTTACAGTGCGGGCAACAACTTCAACGTTGCCAATAAGGAAGGTTTCCTGCGTATCCGCAAAGGAAGCGACCAATGGGACGCCGACTACCTGTTCAACCTGTCGAAGACAACTATAAAAGGGATTGGCAAAACGGGGCAGTATATGATTAAGTCTTACTATGCGGGCAATGGCATTGTATATAGTTGCTTGAAAGTAACGGATACGGAATTTGGAATACTCAAGAAAGACTTCCAACCCGTGAAAATCGACATTTGGAACAAAACCATCGAAAAACTCGATTTGCCGATGACCGACAGCAATGGCTCTTTTGCCATAACCCGCTACAAAGATTTCATCGTCTTTGGTATGACGTGCAATAACGGAACGGGCTACTATACCTACAATACCAAGACGGGCGAATGCTCCCAAATACCCGTCGTTACTGCCGTGGGAGTACCGTCAAGTTTAGTCGCGTTTGAGTAACCAAATACGATATACGGAAGAACTCATAAGAAACCCATCAAAAGCACCTAAGCTTTCTGCCGATTACACCTAAGCTTTTGAGCAAAAGCTTAGGTGCTTTTTGCAATAAATCAAGTACATTTGCGTTATCGAACAAAAAGCCTTTGCCGAAAGCCAATACCTCCGACTTCGGCAGGGGAAGTAAAAGGAGGAAAAACTATTGATTTATGGCTAACAAACCATTACAGTTCGTTCTTGTAGAACGCAAATTGAACGTAGGTGCAAATGCCGGTAAAGTCGTGCAAATAGCCCAGCCAACGGGTAGACATCGAGTGAGTTTCCGCAATTTCTGTGAGCGTGTGGCGAAATCAACCACATTCAATCGTCAGGAAGTGGAAGCCGTATTGAACTACGCCACCGAGATTGCCAGAGACATCGTGGCAAATGGCGACATCGTAGAATTTGGTGATTTAGGTACGCTCAAACCCTCATTCAAGAGTAAATCCGTCCCTAAAGGCGAGGTTTTTAATGTGCAGAAGCATATCGAGAAACCGGTTGTGCGCCTCAGTCCATCGAAGAAATACTTTACACTTACCGATGTGAGCTACGAGCAGATTGAACCCAAAGCCAAGAAAGGCACAAAACCTTCAGACGAACCCCACAATGGAGGCAACTCGGGTGAAAGTTCCAATGAAAATGCGAACGAATAAGTAACATACAGAATAGTTACAGCAGACAAGGCAAAAAGAACGTGGCAAAAAAATATTAAAGAAGCGGATAAAATGGAGACTTTACTGACTCAGATATGGTATATATCATTAATTGCTGTTATCGGTGATTTTTTAGTCTGCTACATATTGGCACTGTTTTATCCGAGATACAACCATACAAAGCAAGTAATGAGCGTATTGGGGTGCTCAAACAGCCCAGTTCGCAAGGTATATAATTTATGGCTTGTTATTTTGGGGGTATTTATGATATTCTTCGGAGTGAGTTTATATGTCCGATATGAAGATGTATCAAAGCCATTGGCAATTATGGCGATGAATATCCTGGTATTATATGGTATTGGTGGTTGTATCTTGTCCGGAATATTTAGTGTAAGTGAGACAAAAGGTATGGAAACGGTTGCCGAAAGAGTACATGGGATTGCAGCTGGGGTAGGTTTTATGTCTTTGGCATTTATGCCATTAATAGTTAGTCTGCTGTATTTTAAATTAAACAGAACGGTTATTGGAATAAGCAGTATTGCAGTGTTTGTTCTGACAATCGTGTTATTTATAGTATTTGTGATGTCGGAAAAAGAACGGTTTACCGGAACAGTTATCGGGAAAAGTGGTCTTTGGCAAAGGCTACTGTTAGGCTGTATGTACACGCCCCTATTAATTATTGGGATAGATAATCTATGACCATAGAATTTTGTGCAATCAATAAGCCCGAAGACTGGATGGAGATGGTTGCTGAGCAATTCGGCACATCAGTAACGAACGATGGTTTTACCGTTCCGCCTTCGGTGGGCAGCGGCTTTTTCAAGCAATACTACCCGTTGTCATGGCTCACATTGACCTACATCAGTTTCGTATCGTACGAACCGATGACAATGGTGCGTCGCTCTGTGGAAAACTCGAAATGGATTCCCGTGATGTTCTATATCAACGAGCATAAACACGAGCAGATTATCGGCACAAGCACGAAAACGGTCGGGGTGGACACGCTCGACGGTATCTTTATGCCTTCAAGCAATATCCCTACGGAATGGACTTTCGCTCCCAAACGGCAGTATGAGAACATCACATTGACCTTCAACAAGGATTGGATAGAGCAAATGGATACGGCTCACGAAACCTACATCGGTCGGTTGCTTCGGTCGGACAAGTCTTTTTATCTCTTCGAGACCATCACACCTGCTATGCAACGAGTATTGGATGGCATCAAGGCCACAGCCAAAAGCGATACGCCTTTCTATCCCCTCCATTTGCATGGAAAGGCAATAGAACTGCTGACGATATTCCTTGAAAAACTCGAAAAACGTTCGGAGGTAAAATCTCTTTCCAACTTGAATTTGAACGATGTGGAGGCTGTCTTCCGTGTCCGTCGTCAGATTTTACAAAGTTTGAACAATGTACCGAGCATTCCCGAACTGGCACGTGAAGCGGCAATGAGCTGCTCCAAACTACAAAAGTGTTTCAAACAGGTTATTGGAAAAGCCATCGCCGAGTATGCCCTATCCGAAAAGATGGAATGGGCAAAACGACTGCTTTCCACTCGTCTTTACTCTGTATCCGAAGTAGGCTATAAAATCGGATATGCCAATCTCAGCCACTTCACGGAGGCTTTCCGAAAATATCACAGAATAAAACCCAAACAATATCTCGATTCTTTGTAGGTTTGACGCAATAGGGATATTACTTACCGTTTAAGGGTTATTTTACCCTAAGCAATCTTCCGAACTTTGCCTGCAAAAACCATCAGGCAATATGAAAAGACTTGTTAAAAACGCATCTTTTGAGATGCTATTCTCTAATAAAAGTACGGAAGCAACCGATGACCTTATCAGAGAAATCATAAAGTTGGGGAATAGTGAAGAAAATCTTGTTTCATTGTTTCGCACATTGAACTTTACTCGATTCCATTTAAGAGGTATGGTTGAAAAAATAGGTATAACAACCGAAATGGGGAAAAAATGTATCGGAACTGCTCTGTGTTATTGACACAGAGTTGCTATTGTTGAGGATGCGAATGCAGGGGCTTCTTCCTGCTTTGCCAGTCAGACCTGCGAAGAAACTCCGTTGGACAGGCAGGGCAACAGACTTGGTCGAACTACTCTATGCACTCGATCCCTATGGCTGTATTAACGATGGTGAAATTGGTATAGAAGAATTGGCAGATGCCTTTTCTGAAATCTTGGGTGTAGAAATCAAGAACTGCTACAACGTCTATATGAACATGAAACACCGCAAGGATGACAGTCGCACCTATTTCCTTGATGAACTCCGAGAGAAAATGAACAAACGAATGGTTGAGAGTGACCTGAAAGGCGGAAAATACAAGAAACGATAAATGCATTCAAATGCTTAATCAGGCTTCCCGAAATGAGAGGGAAGCCTGATTTTTGTTCATTAAGGAATAATAATGCACAGTAAAAGGCTATTGCCGATGTTGCCATTTCTCCTGAAACTCACGGGTGAGTTGTACGATTTCACCTCCAATTATTGCCAATTCAAACGTCATTTTCTCCAACTTGGCAAGCATCGCAAAGGCTTTTTTCTCAGTAAAGTTGCTCTTCAAAGCGACAACTGTCTGGTTGTAATTCACTCCGACACTGCGAAATTGTCCGTACAAAGTCGTCAGTTTTTGATAATAGTCAAGCAAGGAACGATCCACTTTTATCACTCGGAAAGTCTCGTTAAAGACCCTTGCCTTGATGAATAGTGACAGAATTGGCACACCGCTTTCCTCTTTCATAGTGAGGAAATGAGCGTATTCCGTCGGCGTGAAATTGACCGAAACACGCTTTTCTGTCTTCTCTTTGGAGCGTGCGCTCCGAATTTTCTTCATTTTCATTTCTTACTTTGGATTTTAGTGTTTCACGGCGTAACCGGCATTCAGAATGTGGCATTCTCTCCTCCAAGAAAAAACGACTTCGGAGTTTTTTCAGCTCTCTGCAAGAGCAAGGGTTTTATGCTGCAAAAACGGAGTCGTGCTGCATAAAACATACCTTGCTATTTGCTCGATGCAAATAAATCCGTCCCGAAGAATGGAGCATTTCTTTCTCGAAAAGAGAGGTTTTATACCTCGAATGCACCTGCTCACCGCTTGGGTACAAAGTTACTAAGCGTTGTGTCTAAACCACTTGCCTCTCACAGAGCCACAAATACGCAAATCGACGCCACAAGTACGCACTAAAGAAAATCACGCAGATTACAGCATCACCGAGCCATATATTTGCACTGTCGAATATGTTGGTGGTAGTATGCGTTTTCGATAACATCACGTTTCGATGAGCGATATAGGCAAGGGGGTATATCAAAGAGCATATCCTTAATTCTCTCACTCGAACGTGGGAATGTGCGAAAGCAGATACAATCGAACGATTGTATTGATGGACACTAATGAACATCTCCACTGAAAGGGTATGAACGAAAGGATGTAGCCCTACTGGTATAAGCCGATTGTTGGACATATCTTCGATAGAGGATGTATTCGTCTTCGTCGGTAAATATACCGGCAACGAAATGAACAGAGAATTGTGTAACAATAGAAATTAAGAAAGTATGACAGAGAATCAAAACAGCAAGGTAGATCCCATTGCCATCCGAGAACTTATTTCACAGGGTATTCCCATGAAAAGAAAAGAGAGTGAGATGAAACGAGCTCAATCAGAAGAGCGGTGTGTTGAATCAGAACGTCCAAATGAAGAGCCAATGTCAAAGGATTTTTCAAGAGTCCCAAGAAGAGAAAGGCGAAAGGCTGACAAAGGCGATTATGAGTCACTTTTCATCTGTCGCAACACTTTGAAAAATCGCAAGACCATCTATATTGCCAAAGAGTTGCAGGATACATTGGCGGAGATAGTCATGTCTATGAGAAACAGGGATATGACCATCGGTATCTATGTGGAGAACATCATCCTGCATCACCTTGAGACCTACAAAGATGAAATCAACAGATTGGCGGAAATGAAATTTAGGAAGCTATTGTAAGTCGCCTTTCGCCAACATCCTGCTACTCTCCAATAATGACCAATCGGATGTTTTGATTTTATGCGGATTCCAGAGAAGAGGGAGTTGAGTTTCCATTTTTCTTTTTCTCTGTCCTCGCGTTATCGACATTTTTATGCGTCTTTTCATCGGGTTGGTCGTTTTCGTTTCGAGGCAACAAAGAGGTAGGGGGCAAAGACAACAAGGTTTAGGGCAAGAATACTACCTGTAATGAAATGGAAGTGTGGAGATTGTTGCTCTAACGGCTATTTCGGCCTTCCCGTTTCTCTCAGATGGAATGCATTTGACAATCATACTATTACGTTAACATCCCTCAAATTTCCGCACAAATATCCTCGAAAATAATTTTCAAAGAGAAACTTGAACTAATGTTGAGAAACACCATAGATGGCAGAGAAAAAATGAGAAGCAGGATTCATAAATAAAACTCTATAATAAAGAAAGCACAAGTAGATAGAATTTATGGCAAAAAAAGAGGCACAAGAAGTTGTTTCATTAAAAAAGCGGGGCATACAAGTATCGATTATATATTCTATATATTTTTTATATCCAATTAAATAAAATAAAAATATCCGCAGAGGTAGCAGTTCTTTCTGCAATTTATACAGAGCAAATCCGACATAAAATGCTGCAAATAAAAAACAAACACTACGAAGTCTTATGTTGTCTGTATTCAAAACACTACTTATCGCAATCATTGTTTTTTACTTTCATACAACATCTTCTTTGTCTTTGCAATATTGCAGAAATACTTACTCACCTCAAAAGGGTTGCCCATAGAACTTTCATTCGAGTTTCTAACCATACAAACAGAACAATAATCTTTCTGAGTACATGATTTGCATTCTTGAATATCCTTGCGTCGTATTGAACGCAGTTCTTTAATTTCTTCTGACTTAAACCAGATATTCTTAAGGGTGTCCTGACTTAGATTTCCTACAATTCTATCGGACCATCCCACACAAGGGTAGACATCTCCTTGAGAACTAATACAGATAGAGGAATTGCAAACACTACAAATATAATCGTCTGCAGATTTCTTTTTATTATCTGCGATTTCTTTTTCAACATCTTCCATATAAGAAGAATCGTTGGTCATCTTATCTGCAATGAATTCGTATAGCTCAGCGTCTGACAGTCTACAGTTCAGATTATCCTTGTTATGATTGTATTTGGCAATAATGGAATAATCGAAGCCTACTGGAATATTATGCTCAAACGCCCACTGTTGGACACTTTTATAACTATCATAATTGGCCTTCATAATAGGACAGCTTAACTGTACGGGGATACCATTCTCTATTAGTTTAAGAACAGAACTACAGGTTTTCTTCAGACTATTTTTATGCATAGTAATCCCATCATGAATCTTTGGTCTCATAGAGTATATGGAAGTTTGAACGCTAAGTAAGGGATTCTTTTTCATTTCCTTTACCATATTCTCGTCAAGTAATGTGAGGTTAGAAAGAATATTGACAGACATGTCGCATTCTCTACACTTCTTTACAAAATCAATAAAGTGTGGATGTAGCATTGGCTCCCCACCACTTATTGTAATGTGAAGTAACTTCATCTCTTGGGCTTGGTCAAGAATGCTATAAAAGAATCTGTCATCCATCAATTCTGTTTTTAACTCATGAGGTATATAACAATGAATGCATCTTTCATTACACTCACTAACAATCTCTACATGAATACTGGTTGGAAAAGGAGATTCTCCAAAACGTTTGCTCAAAAACTCTTGAGTTTCGATCAACTCATATTCTCCTTTGTTTAGATTTTGAGAAATGATCCCATTTACGACTCGAATATGAGAAACATTATGCTTATTACATTCTTGTAGAGATTCGCCTTTTATCACAAATCCTTTTAAGTTTAGTAAATCAAGAAATTCAACAATATCTTTCTGTAAGTCGTATCCTTCTTCAATCTCAAAAAGCAAAGAAACCCTATCCGTAATTTCTTTGAGAGAAAGAGGGTGTTTTTCGAGACAAGATAGAATATCTGCACCTGTCTCTGAAACAATTTGATCACCGAGAATAAAATTAGTACCTGTGAAATTATAGCCAAAATTTCGATTATCCGTTATATACCCAAAGTCTCCGTAATTACGGAAAAGTACAAGAGGATTAATTTTATAGTATGCCATAAGAAGTAATTGAACATATCAGACGGAGTCTCAACGATTCCATCTGATATGTAAATTTAGCGATGGCCTCCAGGTCCAGGAGGATTACAAGGTCTACCGCAAGGTCTGCTATTAGGACGGCAATCTGCCATTTTTACAGAACCTTGGGCCATCAACATCGGTTTTTTGAAATTCTTCATACTTTATCCGTTTTTGGGCCATAATGGCCAATTAATACTAGTCTTCTTGCAAAGACGTTAATAACATATCCCATACCTAATATCTCAGTAATAGAATAGGAACGAGATCTTCTTTATGTGATGCAAAAATCATGCCAAGTCGACATTTAACTAGCCTTGGCGACAAAATGACAGCATCAAATTCCAGATGGTCATAACAAAAAATGTAGAAGGTTTCGTCTTTCTCCACAGATAATATTACCTTTGTCGTATTCAAACGCGATTCTTTGAAAATGCAAAACAGGGAAGAATATAGAACATCGCTGGTTTCCTTATCGTTACCAACTTTTCTCTTCCATTGTCCCAATTCGCTGAAATATAGCTACTTGTAAATTTTGCTATGTTTAAAGCAATGGTAGGATAATCGCTCTCTGATACCGCAAGCCTTTCCCACGATATCTATCTTTGCATTCATCACACTACGGCTGCAATTAGTTCGGAAGATAAAGCTGTTGTCTTTGTCTTTCACCGTCTGCATTTCTTTCATGCTTGGTCTTTCTTTCTTGCATTGATTGATGATGGCTTCCGCTATGGGGTGCAGGGGCACAATAAACTCCATCTTTGTCTTCTGCCTTTCTTTACGGATATATTTCTGTCCGTCTGCTGACATTTGGATATGACGGTATTGCAAATGTTCCATATCGGCAATAGCCAAACCTGTAAAGCATGAGAAGATAAACATCCGTCTTGCTTGTTCTGCTTCCTTATCAATTACTCTCAATGCCATGAGTTTGGCAACATCGCTCTTTTGCAGAAAGCGTATCTTCTGTTCCGCTTTCTCATACTTGGCATTCTCAAAAGGATTACAGCGAATGAGCCTTTGACTGACCGCACGATACATCAGCCTACTCAACCAACAAAGGTAACGATTCATAGTAGCTGTTGCCAAACCTCGCTTTTTCAGATAGAAACGGTATTCTTCAAACAAGTCTTCCGTTATAGTGGCTATGACTATATCCGTCATTCCCTTATCCTTTACAAACTCCGTAAGTAACTTATCTGAATAGAGAAGATTCTGATAAGTCCCCTCTGCCCTTGATTTGCCCACGCACTCTTTAACGGATTGCAGTTCGGCTTTGCTAATGGCAAGAAGTGTTGTCGGCATGGTGGCTATCCCCTGCAAACGGTTCTTGAGCAGTTCCACGCTTACCACTCCATCCTTTATCAATATCTCCTGATAGGTCTTTTCTACAAGTTCTTTGAACTCGCCCATTCTTTGATTGGTTTTCTTGTCGGTTGTCAGTCCTTGTTTGCTGCTCCACTCGGAGGACTTGCACTGCTCGCCTGTGGTAATGGCGGTACTCTTTCCGTCTATGGTGATACGGCAGAGAATGGTGGTCTTGCCGTCTGCCTTTATTTTCTTTCTGTTGATGTAAAACAATATTTTGAATGTACTTCTCATAAAAAATCTTGGTTAAATGGTTAAACGTAAATCTTCTGTGAAAGAAAGGAAACGGTCAAACTCTTCAAAGAGTTTCTGCGGTGTTACCTTTGCATAACGTTCGGTCATACTTACGTTCGTATGTCCGAGCATCTTGCTCACCGTTTCAATAGGAACGCCCTGCTCCAATGTGATAAGTGTGGCAAAGGTATGCCTTGCGGTATGCGAGGTAAATGGAAAAGAAAAACCTGCCCGTAATCGCAAGGCTTTGAGACAGGACTGATAAGTGGGATATTTTATGAAAGGCAGTAGTACTTCCCTTTCATCGCTGTACATTTTCTCAATTAATCGAACTGCTTCCGGCAACAACTTGATACGGCAAAGTACACCTGTCTTTTGTCGGTTGAACTTCAACCACAAACTACCTGTATCATCACGAACAAGATGCTTCTTGCTTAGTTCCATCAAATCACAATAGGCTGCACCGGTATAGCAAGCGAAGAGAAACACATCACGAGCAGTTTCCATTTCTTTTTCCAATTCATCAAAGCGGAGTGCTTTGAGTTTATCCAATGCTTTTTTGTCGAGAGCCTTGGGTGCTTTCTTCTCCCCGCGTTCTATATGGACTTTGTCAAACAGAAGCGTATCAGCCAACCCCTCACGATAAGCCAACCTGCAGACGGTCTTCAAATCTGCTGCAACTCTGAAAAATGTGCTTTGCTGATGACCGAGTTCGCCAAGACAAAATGCTTGTAATTCGTAGATAAAGTTTTCTGTCAGCTGCGAGAAAACCAAGTCCGAAACATGATACTTCCTCTGAATGAACTCCTGCAATCGTTTCCGAGTGGAATGATAGGCAGACATAGACTCTTCCTTGATATCTATACCGATATGGCTTTCTTTCTCCTTTATGAACATATCCAATCTCTCGATGAGCATACATCGTGCCTGCACGCTGCCTTGAAACAGTTCCTTTACATCGGCTGCATCAAATGGTTGCCCTTTGGCAATCAACGATTGATAGGCAGATTGAATGGAAAGCAACAGGTTCTCCAATCTCCCATTAATCTCCACCGCCTCGCGGCTCTTGCCGTCTATTCTGCTCTCACGTGAATTCCACAAGTCGGGATTGCAGGAGAGTTTACAACTGAACTGGGCAATGGAGCGTCCAATGGTAATACGCCCCATAATCGGAGCTTTCCCCGACTTGTCCAAACCGCTCTTTTTAAGGTAGAGCAACACCTTCATCTTCTCTGTTTTCATACGCTTTAATATTTGTGGGCAAAATTACCCGAATTAAAGCGTTCCTTACTTACGCAGAAAACTGCCGACCAAAGCAACAGCCACACGAGCGAAAATAATTCAGTTACCGAATACTGCACCATCGTTACCTACATCAAAACAAGGTAACACTCTGGTAACTGAACTTCTGCCTAAATCTGCATATTTCTGCCCTTTACAAATAGAGCAGTAGTATGCAAATCACCCCGTCTCATACTCATTATCAGTTAGTTTACATCAGCTTCGATATTTCTTCATTTTCAGTGATTAGTTACACGTAAATAAATTCTTACTTACGTGTAAATAATATTATCGAAAACGTATATCGGTAAATACGGATGCTATATGAAGGAGTTGTGCGATACGGAGTTCGGAAAGGAAGATTGTGGACGTTGGCACACTCTATTCCCCAAATAGGATAAAGCCTATTCGACCATGGAGACCGTATTTATTTTGTTCGGATGTCAAGCGGATTACCTGTCGGTTTTACCGAAGGCATAGCGGGCTACACCGAGGAAAAACGGCGGAGAAGATGCAGAAAGCAGACGAAAGCAGGCAGGAAGCAACGTCATCAGCGAAGGATGTAGGGGCAAATCCTGTGTCTGTCCGTGACCCTGTCCGTAATTGTTATTGTTGTTTTCGGACAGACACGGGGTCTGTCCCTACACATTGGGAACATTTACCGTTTTATCACCTTTCGTACCCCACTCGTGGGGTATCGCAAGGGGGCACTCGTGGGGTATCACAAGGGGGCACTCGTGGGATAATAAAACGTTCCGCACCCATTCATACGATGGATGCGGAACGAATGCATATGATTTCCGTCAGCGAGTAGGCGCAACTGCGGCCGCTTCGTGCATAAGTTTGCGCCAGCGCAGATAGCCGAAGATGGCTATGACGGTGTAAAGTCCGTAGAGGCTTGCCTTGAAAGGGATGTCCTTATTGAAATAGAGTGCGCACGTTACCACATCCACCACTATCCAGATGAGCCACTGTTCAAGATACTTGCGTGCCAAAGCCCAGATGCCGACAAAACTGAGTGCAGTCGTAAAGCTGTCGGCCAGCGGCACGCTTGAATCAGTAAAGCTGACAAGCAACCAGTAGATAGTGCCCCAGATGGCCAAAGTGGCGCATATCCAAGGAACGATGAGGCTGCGCTTGAAGTGTGTTACGGGCAACGGAGCGTCTTTTTTCTGCCCCCGCTTCTTGCCATATTTCCACGTAACGAAGCCATACACGGTCATGGCAATGTAATAAAGCTCCATGCCGCAGTCAGCATACAGCCCCTTTTGGTAGTAGAGCACGATGCCGAGGGCTTGCATGGCGAACCCCACCGGCCACAACCATATACTCGCACGGTATTCGAGCAGGATGTAAGCCAGTCCCAGCAGCGTGGTGGTGATGTCGAGCCAGTGGGTCGCAAGAAATGTTTCCATGTGCATTCAGTATTCTCTCGAAAGACTTAGAACGTAAGGGAAAGGTGTGCGAGGAAGTGGGTGGGAGCCTGTGCGGAGTATGTAGACCACGACCAGAACGAGTCGTTACCAAACGCCTTGACGATGCCTCCCTCCTGCTTGAAATTCATCGAACAGCTACCGTTGGTCTCGTACTGTTCGTTGAAGAGGTTATACACGGTGACGCCAACCGTCGCATTCTTCAGCCCTTTCCAGCGGAAGGTGTACGAGAGTGAAAGGTCGCTGACGAACATGCGGTCGAGCATGGCACTGACTTCTTTGCCCTCTTGGTCTGTATAGCTGCGGAAATCGGAGTTGGTCATGTATTGCTCGCCTACATACTTCGACATGAGCGAGGCCTTCCAGCCTTTGTATTCGTAGCTGAGCAGGTTGTTCAGGATGAAATCGGGCGAATAGGCAAGATGCGTCGTACCCACGTTGACGGTAGACTCTGCCCATGTGTCGGGGTCGAGTACCGTAAGTTGCATGTCTTTCGCACGGTTTTTGCTCCACGTGGCGTTAACTTCCCACAGGAAACCGCTGAACGGGCGAAGGCCGAGCATCAGTTCAACACCCATGCGGTAGGAATCCTTGATGTTGCGCGCCACCATTTCTCCGTTGGCATCCTGCGCTCCGGTAAGTACAAACTGGTTGTCGTATGCCATGTGATAGAGGTTGACCCCGGCCGTGAGCAGACCGCTCTCGTACTTGTATCCCAGTTCGAGGTCGTTCAGGCGTTCGGCTTTCGGCTCTACGGGATTCGACTCCGCCATCATGTTCTCGAAGTCGTTGCGCACCGGTTCTTTGTGGGCGATGGCATACGAGGCATAAACCGTATGCCGTCCGAGGAAGCGGTAGAGTGCACCCAGCTTCGGATTGAAGAAGTCATACGACTTGTCAAGGGCGAAAGGTATCTGCTGTTCACTGCTGTCAAATTCCTGCGACATGCCGCTCATGCGATAGTTCACATGCCGGTATTGCAAGTCGGCATACCCGCTCAGCCCCGGAAGCAGTTCGTAGGTCAGCTTGCCGTAGATGTTGCCGTCCGTCTTCTTGGCGTTGTTGTCGTAGTAACGGTGGTCGGGATTGATACTTCCGTCAAACTTCCTCAGCCACACCACGCGCCCGAAGTGGTCTCCGTCATACTTGTTCCATCCTCCTCCCAGATTGGCCGTCAGCCTGTCTTTGCGATAGTTGGCCGATGCCACGAAGCCGTAGAAATCATTTTCCATCATCTTGCGCCTTACGAGGTCACTCCGGCTGCCGAGACTTGAGGTCAGCAAATACTTGTACAGCTTCTGTCCTGTCTTGTATTGCTCGTAGTATCCGTTGCCGTGCGTGTAATGCAATGCTGCGTTGAAGCTCAGGTTGCGACCGGCGTGCTGGTTCCATATCAGCTGGTAATGCTGCTGGTGGTAGTTGTCAGTCTGGTCTTTATAGTAAGCCGTGTTACCGTCTTTGTCAGTATATGCCCCGGCAGGGTTGTATGTCCGTCCGTACTTTTCCATGTCGGTCTTCGAGGCATAGTCCCACGCCATGTAAGTACGTTCCTTGCCGTTGAACGTAATGAGTTTCACGACCGTATGATCCGAGAAATATCCTCCTTGCAGGAAATACGAATGCAACCTGGCCGATGCCCGGTCAATGTAGCCGTCAGAGCCGATGTTCGACAGCCTGCCCTGCACCCCCCAGTGCCCGTTCATCAGTCCGGTAGAGAATCGGAAGGTCTCCTTATGCGTGCCGTAACTGCCACCCGAGAAGTCCAATCCGGCATAAGGCGTCTGGCCGATGCTTTCGGTTTGCATATTGACCGTTGCGCCGAATGCCCCTGCACCGTTGGTCGATGTGCCCACGCCCCTCTGTATCTGTAGCGACTCCACGCTTGAGGCGAAGTCGCCGAGGTTCACCCAATAGAGTTGAGAACTTTCGGCATCATTCAGCGGAATGCCGTTAGCCGTCACGTTCACCCTCGTGGGGTCGGTTCCCCTCACCCTGATGCCTGTGTATCCGATGCCTGTGCCGGCATCCGACGACATCGTTACCGAGGGTGTCATCGACAACATCTGCGTCAGGTCTTTGCCGAGGTTCAACCCTCTGATGCGTGCCTTCTCCATATTAGAGAAAGCCATCGGCGTCTGTTTGCCGGCTCGTGTCGACACCACCTCCACGCCTTCCAGCGTCTTCACCTCCAGCGTGTCGGCGTCTGTCTTGCCGTCGCTGCCAGCCACAGTGGTCACCGCTTTCTTCTCATTCGCCGCACAAGATACACCTGCGCAGTCCTTGCGGCTATCGGCCAATACGGCCATTGCGCCACATGCCATTACAGCTGCGGCCATCATTCTTTTCTTCATTTTCTCTTTGCTTGTTAATCTTGAAAAATACCAAGGGGCGCATTTCTCGCATGTCGTTTCCCTACGCCGGCATTACCCGGATCAGGTCAGAGGGTTTGCTCTCAGCCCGCACCAGCGGACACCCCTTGACTTGCGCTCTGCAAGTCGGCCGCAAAGATACCGTTATTTGTTTGAAGTGCAAAACAAATCATCCCCTTTTTCCCGCCTCGTTCCTCTCCGTCCTATCCATACATGGGAAACTCTTTGTATATATAATGGTATAAACTCAACCATTACGGTAATCTTTGACCGTCTCTATCATTACCTGAAACATTTCTTTATGGGCAAAATTTGCTGTCACCTGCACCGTTTGTTCACCAATGTGGTCTCATACTGTTGTTTCATGAAACTTCGGAAGACACATGGTCATTCCTTTTTCTTGGTTTGTCAAGAAAACACTTTTAGACAAATGAATGAGTATCTGTTGTCGTGGTCAACACGGTCATGCACATTTGCAAAAGCTACATACTTCATCACCACAAGGCATTCAGTGAGTATGGCACAGCAGGTCTTGTCATCGTACCACAGTCTGGTACTCATGCTACCAAGCACCGGTACGAACCGTACCAACCATTGGTACACGCCGTACCAACGATTGGTATCAATTCAACCCAAATCAGTCATTAGACTGCCACAACAGTAAACAATATGCCACAACAAGCGGTGGCATACCTCAATGAAAAAGGGCTGAACCTCCATAGAGATTCAACCCCTTTCATCTTTATATCTCAATAGACGAGTGCGGCTGATTTTCCGCAATCTGCATCGCTTTCTACTTACAGCCCGGACACCATGGTTTGAGTTGCTGGAAGAAGTCGTTACCCTTATCGTCTACAAGTATGAAAGCCGGAAAATTCTCCACCCGTATCTTCCATACGGCTTCCATGCCCAGTTCGGGGAACTCCACGCATTCGATAGACTTGATGTTGTCTTGCGCCAGTACGGCAGCGGGCCCGCCGATAGAACCGAGGTAGAATCCGCCGTGTTTCTTACAGGCATCTGTCACCTGTTGCGAACGGTTGCCCTTGGCTATCATCACCAAAGAACCGCCGTTGGCCTGAAATTCGTCTACATAGGGGTCCATGCGCTGTGCCGTGGTCGGCCCCATCGAGCCGCAGGGCATTCCTTGGGGAGTCTTGGCCGGACCGGCGTAGTAGACAGGATGATTCTTGAAATAGTCGGGCAGGCCTGCACCGCTGTCGAGACGTTCCTTGAGCTTGGCGTGGGCAATGTCTCTGGCCACGATGATGGTACCGCTGAGACTCACGCGTGTGCTGACAGGATGCTTCGACAACTCTTTGCACACCTCTGCAATGGGCTGATCGAGGTCGATGGTCACGGCATCACCCTCGCCCCTGGCACGCAGCTCTTCGGGAATCAGTTCGTAGGGTTTGTCGTCGAGACGCTCTATCCACAATCCGTCTTTATTGATTTTGGCCTTGATGTTGCGGTCGGCTGAGCAGCTTACGCCCATTCCCACCGGGCACGAACCGCCGTGGCGGGGCAGACGGATGACACGAATGTCGTGGCAGATGTACTTGCCGCCGAATTGCGCTCCGAGTCCGATGCGGTGTGCTGCCTCAGTAAGTGTTTTCTCCAGTTCCACGTCACGGAAAGCCCTTCCTGTCTCGTCGCCTGTGGTGGGCAGGCTATCGTAGAAATGGGTAGAAGCCAGCTTGACGGTAAGCAGGTTGCGCTCTACGCTCGTTCCACCCACGACAAAGGCCACATGATAAGGCGGACAGGCTGCCGTTCCGAGTGTCTTCATCTTCTCAAGCAGGAAGTCAGCCAAACGACCGGGGCTGAGCAACGCCTTGGTTTCCTGAAAGAGATAGGTTTTATTGGCCGAACCACCGCCCTTGGCCATAAACAAGAAGCGGTATTCCATGCCCTCGGTGGCCTCGATGTCTATCTGCGCCGGCAGGTTGCATCGGGTGTTCACCTCTTCGTACATCGTAAGGGGAGCGTTCTGTGAATAGCGCAGGTTCTCTTGCGTATAAACATCGTAAACGCCCTGCGAGAGTGCCTCTTCATCACCGCCGCCCGTCCAGACTTGCTGTCCTTTCTCGCCGTGGATGATGGCCGTACCGGTATCTTGGCACACGGGAAGCAATCCCTTGCTCGATACCTCTGCGTTGCGCAACAGGGTAAGTGCTACATACTTGTCGTTGTCGGATGCCTCGGGGTCATGAAGTATTTTGGCCACTTGTTCGTTGTGTGCACGGCGCAAGTGAAACGAAACATCATAGAAAGCCTGATGGGTAAGACGGGTCAGTGCATCCTTGCTGACCTTCAACATGGGTTGTCCTTCAAATTCTCCCATGCTCACTCCCTCGTTCGTCAGAAGGTAGTACTCGGTCTCATCCTTGCCGGTCTGAAACATGGGTGCATACTTGAATGCTGGTGTTGTTGCCATAATGTTAGTGTATTATATGACCGCCCCCTGCTGTGAGGGAGCGGCCTGTTTATGATATGAATTGATTGATTGGTTGTCTACAGATATTCCCCTTTCGGGAAACATCGTTGCTTAATAGCCGAATATCTGTTCGGTGGTAAGGCGATGCACAGGGCCTAACTTCTCAAGCGACGGCATGTCAAGCTCTTTCTCATCGCCCAAAATGATGTACTTGTAGGTCTTGTTGGCCATACGCTCCTTACCGAACTGCAAGAGGTCGGACAGTTGGATGGCAGGCAGCGACTTGTAAAGCACCTCGTTGACATCATAATCCAGGCCGCGCTTCTTGACAGCATAATAAGAAGTAAGGATGTCAAAGCGCATCGTGCGTTCTGTCTCAAGACTCTTGGCAAGGCTCTGTTTGGCTATATCGAACGCCTGCTGGCTCTGCGGAATATCATTGAGAATCTCGTTGAAAACCTTGATACAGTCCATCATCTTGTCATTTTGCGACACGATATAGGTATAGTAGTCTTGTGCACGATTCTTTTTCCACGGCTGTGAATAGTTAGCAGCCGCACTGTAAGCCAATCCTCTGGCCTCACGCAGCTCTTGGAACACGATGCTGTTCATGCCGCCGCCGAAGTAAGCATTGAACAAAGCAATCATTGGAATGTCGTCTACGTTCCACTGTATTCCCTCGTTATGATACTGCATCATATAGATGTTCTTGGCTTCGTAGGGCGCAATGTACACTTCATTTTGCGGAGTAAGCTGGGTTTTGTACTCTCTTCCCTGCGCAGGTTCGGTGAGTTTCTTCGCAGTTTTATGTGCTTTGGCCAGCACTTTGTCAAGTTCAGCTTCGCTCAGACTACCGTAATACATCACAGTATGGTTGATTTTACCGAATAATTTGAGCTGTTCGAGCATTGCCTGCGGCCCCATCTTTCTTATTTCGTCCGTACTCAACGTGTTCAGGTATGCGTTATATTCACCGAATTTTGCATATCCAGTAAGACGACTGAAGTTATCGTCCTGATTCTTCTTGCGGTCTTCACGTGCTTTTTCTATCAAAGCAACATAGTCGGCAAAAGACTTCTCGTCTCCGTAGGCATTGTTCAGCAGGTCTTCGAGCAACAATAGTGCTGGCACCATGTTTTCTGTGAGACCGGAAAGGGTGATGAAGGAATTGTCTCCACCCACACTGATATGATAATCACAGGCAAGCTTGTAAAACTCTTGCTTGATTTGGCTCACCGACTTCTTCTTGGTTCCTACATATTCGAGATAGTCAGGTGCATAGTCAAGTCCCTTATAGTTCTCCGTTCCGAAATCGTACATAAAACGAAGCGTGAACAGACCGTCTTCAGTATTCTTCTTATATAATAATGGTAAGCCCTTCTTAGTTTTTGCAACGGTAAGGTCTTTCTTGTAGTCGAGGAACCTCGGCTGGATAGGTGCCACTTGAGTGTTTTTGATTTCTGCAAGGAAAGCACTTGTCAGGTCACGGTTTGTAGGGATGGGTGTTATCTCTGGCTTCTCTATCTTCTTCTGCGAAGCATCATCGCCTACTTTCTTATACACACATACGAAGTTATCATTGAAGTGTCGTTTGGCAAAGTCTACCACTTCTTTCTTGGTCAGTTTCGACACTCTCTCTATTCGGCTCGACATGGTTTCCCACGGAATGCGGTTGATAAAGGCGTCGACCATCATGCCAACACGACTACGGTTAGATTGCAAACTCTTGAAGAAGTCGCGCTTATCATTGTTGATGACCGATGGCAGAAGGTCATCGCTGAACTCGCCACGCTTGAATTTCTCCAGTTCTTCCAAAATAAGTCCACGCACATCTTCAAGGCTCTGTCCGGCAATGGGTACTCCGTAAATCATAAACATAGAATAGTCATCCAGTCCCATAGAAAAAGCACCGGCTCCTTGAACCTTCATTGGCTGTTCAAGGTTGATTTCAAAGAGACCAGCCTTGCCATTGGCAAGCATGCTGCCAATTACTTCAAGCGTATCAATCTGACCCTGATTCCAGCCATTGAAACGCCAACCCAACATCAATCGTTCAGCTTCTTTTCCCACCACAGTGGTATCTGTCGCAGCCGTCATGGGAAGCAGCGGTGCAAATTCGGGACGGGTAAGGTTGTCACTCTTCTTCCATTGGCCGAAATGCTTGTCCAAAATGGCAATCACCTCATCGGGGTTGAAGTCGCCCGCCATACAGATGGCCGTGTTATTGGGCACATAGTAACGCTTGAAATAATTCTTGATGTTAGTGATAGAAGGGTTCTTAAGATGATCCTGTGTTCCGATAGTGGTCTGCGTTCCATAAGGGTGTGTGGGGAACATCTTGGCAAACAGGGCCTCCCAAACCTTTCTGTTGTCCTGCGCCATGCCGATATTTTTCTCTTCATACACCGATTCCAGTTCGGTATGGAAGCCTCTGACTACCATGTTTTGGAAACGGTCTGCCTGTATGCGTGCCCAGTTTTCCACCTCGTTAGAAGGAATGTTCTCCACATAACAGGTCACATCGTTGCTCGTGTAGGCATTAGTTCCTTCACTTCCGATAGACGACATGAGTTTGTCATACTCGTTCGGGATGAAATATTTGGCAGCAAGCTGCGACAAACTGTCAATCTGCTGATAAGCTCTCTTACGTGCAGCAGGATCTGTCAGCTTACGGTAGACCTCATACTTAGCCTCTATTTGGTCGAGGAAAGGTTCTTCCGCCTTATAGTCTGTAGTTCCAAACTGACGCGTACCCTTAAACATGATGTGTTCCAAGTAGTGCGCCAATCCCGTCGTTTCGGCTGGGTCGTTGCGCGAACCAGTGCGAACGGCGATATTTGCCTGTATTCTCGGATGATCCTTGTTTACCGAGAGATACACTTTCAGTCCGTTGTCGAGCGTGTAGATGCGTGTTTGCGTCAGGTCGCCCTGTACTGTTTTGTACTTGTAATCCTTTGCCGTTGCACTCATACCGAGTACCATAAGGCAAATAAATAACCAGATTTTTTGTTTCATAATACTATATATTAAATGTGTTTACCATATTTTCTTTATAGATTTCTTCTTCTTCAACGTGGCAGAACGCTACAAAACAGAAGACTCTTCGTCTATCTGTTCGAGGAAACGATGCAGCACTTCTTCCTCCACATCACCCAGTTCATATTCCCGCTCGGCATCTTTCCTGATTTCGTCGTACCATTCTCGCTGCGCCATCCTGCCGTCATGGCATATACGCTCAGCATCGGCTGGAGTAAGACTTTCAAGCTGGTAATAGTCGAGTATCAGCCGGTAAGCCCACGCCCGGCAATATTCTGGATAAGAGTAGTGAATTGCCTGTAGACGGTCGGTTACCTCTTCAATGCGTGCAAAGCGTCCTTCGGCAATGTCTTCGACAAGCTGTTGCTCTTCGCTTTCAGGCAAAAGAAAACCGGAGAGGTCATTCCATAAGCCCGTTCCAGCCACGCTCTGCGGACGATCTATGCCATATTGCTTCACGGCTTCACCCATAAACATGCGCAATGCCATGTCATACCAACGAATACCACGCAACAATGCCCCGGCCTTGATAGTCAAATCGCCATATACATATTGCTGGAGAGGCTCTCCGGCAACAGCTTTCAGTTCTTCAAGCAGGCGTTTGCCCCTGACCACTTCTCCCATGGTAAAGGGGTTGAGCCAATCCAAGTCTACGATACTTTTCCTTGCTGCCCTCGGTCTGAGGTCGCGCTTCGGCCATTTGCGGATGTCACGATACAGTCCTACCGTAGCCAGATTGCGTCCCGGCACGATGACGGTATCCTTGTCAGAAGCCACCAAGTAGGAGAATGGAAGCGACGAAGTATCGGGATGACACATGATTTTTCCGAAGCAAACGGAAAATACACCGATGCGAACAGGCATAAACAGATAAGCACCGCTGGCGGTCTTGCATCCTCTTTCGAGCGTACCGAAGTGCATCGGGCCCAGTTTGTAGGCATGATTGGAGAAGTTTGTAGCCGAACCGGCATTATAAAAAGAAAACATACCGCCAATAAGCAGCGTGCTCTTATGATGACTTGCCGTGAAAGGACCGCAGAAAGCGGCACATGCTTCTCCACATGCAAGATGCGAATTGGCAAAGAATACACTGTTGGAGGCCGTGAAACCATCGGCCACGATGCAGGCTTCACCCACAAAACAATTGGCAAGAATCACCGAATTAAGCACTGACGAGCCGCTTCCAATGATGGTATTCTCGCACACCACATCACTGCCAATATAAACATTGGCCTCCGGCAAACTTCTGACCGAACAGTCTGACAGGCGACTTGCGCCCACTATCTCACATTCGTCGTCAATGTGCGTATTGATGATTTCGGTCGTATTGGCAATCTTCACCCGATTGCCGATGGTTCCTCTTTCGCGCCGCTTTTCATCAATGTCACGCTTGACAAGTCTTCGCAGAGCCGTCGTAAAGGCCTTGTTGCCGACATATTTCACCATAAGAGCTGCCAACTGACTGTCAAGCCTTTCAAAGAGCATGACGTTCCCATCACCCATTTCATTCATCACGGCAATGGAAAAGCCCTCTCCGAAGGTAGCCCCTTCAGTGGTTTCCATTGTACCTACATTGACAATGTGGCACTCTTCGCCGATGGTATAGTTATGTATGAAATTGCCGATATTCTCTATCAGGCAGTTGTCACCTACCGAAACATTGCGCAAGACTGCCCTGCGAATGCCCGAAGGCTTGAAAAACCCTTTGCTCACTTCGATGTTCTTGTCGAACACACCCAGACGGACATGTCCGTAAAAAGCAACATCTTGCAGATGAGTTGGCTGAAAATCATCAGCCACTTCTATCTCACTCCAGTCCTCGGCAGTACATCCTCGTTGTTCGAGGCGTCCGATTTCTTCAATGGTCAGCGAGCGAAAGAGTTCCATGAAATGTTATTTAATATGATAGAAAAATTACAGGTAACAAAACCAATCACGCCAATGGGATTTCTTCTTCAGTCATTCCACCACTCCCCTCGTCTGTTTCAACGGCATATAAAAAGTCGTTGTAAGGATATTTTTGTACATGCAGATGGCGTACCCGTTGGTAAAGAATATCCCGAAACTCATTGATATTGGTTTTGTCACGTGCTGAAATAAACAGACAATTGTCACTCAACTTGGCCATCCACGTGCGTTTCAACTCATCGAGGGTAATATTTTCCTTCGTCATTGGCGTAAGGTCGTCAGGTTCTTTTTCCACCCACTGGTAAGCATCTATCTTGTTAAACACCACCATTGAGGGTTTCTCTGCACACCCGAGGTCGGCCAGTGTTTTCTCAACCACTCGTATCTGCTCTTCAAAATCCGGATGTGAGATGTCCACCACATGCAATAACAGGTCGGCTTCACGCACCTCATCGAGGGTAGACTTAAAAGAATCGACCAAATCAGTGGGTAGTTTGCGAATGAATCCCACCGTATCTGCCAACAGGAAAGGCAAGTTTTCGACTATAACCTTGCGAACCGTGGTATCGAGTGTGGCAAACAGTTTGTTTTCCGCAAAGACCTCACTCTTAGCCAAAAGGTTCATAATGGTAGACTTGCCCACGTTTGTATAGCCCACAAGAGCCACACGGATGAGCCGTCCACGGTTCTTTCGCTGTGTGGTTTTCTGTCTGTCAATCTCAATCAGTCGCTGTTTGAGAAGCGACATGCGTTGCAAAATAATACGGCGGTCCATCTCCAGCTGGGTCTCACCCGGTCCACGCAAACCCACCGTTCCTTTGCCGCCACCGCCTCCAGAGCCGCCACCTTGTCTCTCAAGGTGTGTCCAAAGTCGTTGCAAACGCGGCAACATATAGCGATATTGAGCCAGTTCCACCTGCGTCTTGGCGTTCGCTGTCTGCGCCCGCATGGCAAAGATGTCAAGGATAAGCGAAGTACGGTCGAGTATTTTCACCTTCAGTTCGCCTTCTATATTGCGTATTTGCTTGGCCGAAAGTTCATCATCGAAGATAACCATTCCGATTTCACGCTCGGCATCTTCCTCATCTTTTATATATTGTCTGATTTCTTCGAGTTTTCCCTTTCCCACATAAGTCGTTTGGTTAGGCCCGTTGAGTCGCTGCGTAAATCGCTTTACGGCCACGGCTCCCGCCGTATCGGCAAGAAATTCAAGTTCATCAAGGTATTCTTTGGTCTTTGCCTCGCTTTGGCTTTGGGTAATCAATCCCACCAAGACAGCCCTTTCGGCTTTGACTTCGGAAATAACAAATTCTTTCATTCGCAGGTATTGGATCGTATATAAAGGTTGTACAGATAATTTACATTACTGCATACAGAAATGATTCCACATTACGGAACCACCCTGTTAATCTTGCAAATATAATGATTTTCCCAAAATCACCCAACAAATAAGGCTCATTTTTCATCCATCCGCTTGTTTTCAACACGCAAGAAAAAACGACAAGCAACAAGGCTTCCATTATCCATTAGAAAGAATACGCAAAAACAATAGACAAAAGAGCATTCCATATCGGCTGTAAAAGATGATTTTACGTGGCAGGAGTTTATTTCTTGCCTCAAAAGCCATAAGTCATTGGCTTTTTCTGTTCAGAAAAATGCCTTTCCATTTAGCTTTCGTCATTTTTACGCCAACTATTTCTTGGCATTGACTCAACAACTAATCGTCAACTTGTATGGTCTTGCTTGTAACAAGATTTCAACAACTTGTATCTTTCAGAAAAAATCAGGATAAATCGGTTGTTATTATCCCTTTTTGCGACAAATACGTCAATACTCCCTTGCCAACAGTCATTTGGCAACCAGTGGCTGCCAAATTGGGAAATGACAACCCACGACTGTCAAATTCAGTCCCTAACCCAGAGACTCCATTCTGTTATTTGATGTTTGGAATATTGAGAGCTCTCCCGTAAAAGGGAGAGCTTGTTGTTAAGATGCCGTGGGCAGGATGGTTAATGTTTTCTCCTGCCAATCAGCATATCAAACATTTAGTTCTTTACTTCATAGGTAGTGCGAACAGTTATGCTGGCAACCTTTTCTTTGCTTGAAGTATTGAAAGTTCCTCCCCAACTGTACTCTTCCTCACTATTTAAGCCTACAATTTGGAAGACGCCCATTGACGATGAAATCATGTCACCGATACCGGAATGCGAGCCGTTGGCAATAGTTTGCGCCCGTTCATAGGCATTGGCACTGGCCTTGTTAAGCATTTCCATTTTCAGGTCATTGAGCTTTGTGTAATAATAGAGTGGTGCGTTGGAACTGAAATTGATACCGTCTTTGTAGAGTTCAGCAATATTCTGATATACTGTTTCCACCTGCGAAACGTTCTTCGAACGCACGGTAAACGTCTGTGAAACAGAATATCCGTCTTCGTAGGTGTCATATCGTTGGCTCATTGAGTTATAAACTTGCCTCGTATTCAGGCTGATGTCGACGCTGCTCGTTGAGAGACAAGAATCCGGAATACCTTGTGACTTAAGATATTTCCTCAATATATTCGCCACGCGTTTGTACTCGTTGTAAGCACTTGCGCGTGTATCATCCTTGGCTTTCAACTCCAAATTCCATACAATAAGATCGCTCGTGATTTGCTTTTCAGCCATTCCCGTTACGTTGAGTTTCGGACTTTCTTTACGAAAATTAGTCACTCCCTGTGCCAACAGCCATGCGCTGATGATTACTACAATGCCGGCAAATGCGGCCAATGCTAACTTTGATTTACTCATATTTTTTTAGTATTATAAAGGTAATGTATCGCTTTGTTCAGAATATCCGTTCTACGGAAGAGATGTGGCAAAGATGCAAATTATTTTGAGAAATTCCAAGAAAATCGTCTTATTATTTTTATATCTGCCGACAAATGGTCGATTTGTTCCTTGTCAATTACCATATACTTATACACATATTGTTGTCCATCCCGATGTCGACAGCCTGCCCTTGAGGCGTCAATCACGGTCGTAGTTTCACAATTCGGCCATCTTCCTCCTGCCATTTTATTTTGGGATGTGGTCAATGAGCATTATCCTTATATCCCTACGACCGACAATTACTGCAACATGTATTCTTCAACCCAATTCGGTCGTTAAAGACCGTATTGATTTTGTTCAGATGTCGAGCAAATTGTCAGTCGTTTTGCCGAAGGTGTGGCGGGCCACTCCGAGGAAGAACGTCGGATAAGCTGCCGGCAGGTGAACGAAAGCAGTCGGTAAGCAACATAATCAATAAGGAATATAGCGTTGGCGGTCTAATGACCGATTTGGGTTCAATGAACGCACAAAATCAACTATCCCAAATATCTAATTCAACCAAGGGCATAAAAAAAAGGACTACCGCTGTAGTCCCCACTTTTGTTAACCTTAAATCTAATACTATGAAAAACACAGTGCAAAGATACAGCAATAATGTTTCAACTGCAAGTTTTTATGTGACAAAATGCTCACTAAATACATTATTTAACTTACTCATGACTACAAAAGACATAATTATAAAGCAATTCATTAGTTCTGTAACACCATTTTATTTTCCCTGCAACACTTCGACAATCTGCCCATCGTATGCCAGTTCCACACCATCGGGCAGCCGCTGGTTAACCTCCCGATGAAGGCCGATATGGTGGCTGACATGTGTCAGGTAGGTACGCCGGGCACCTATCTTACGGGCAAATGTAATGGCATCATCCACCAGTTGGTGGGAATGATGAGGATTTTCAAAACGTAATGCACTCACGACAAGGGTATCTATATTCTCAAGATAAGGCATCTCGGTTTCTTCCATATACTTCATATCGGTAAGGTAGGCAAAATGTCCGATTCTGAAACCGAGGACAGGCAACCTGCCATGCATAACCTGCAAAGGCGTGATGGTCATGTCGCCGATGCGCAGCGGGCAATGGAGAGCAATGGGGTTGAAATGCAATTGGGGTGCACCCGGATAGAGATGTTCTCCGAAGCAATATGGAATCGTCTGATGCAAAATGTCGATGGTGCCTTCACTGGCATAGATTTCGACAGGCGCAAAGACACAGAAAGGCCGTAAATCGTCGATGCCTACCACATGGTCGTAATGATGATGGGTAAGCAAAACGCCATTGAGAGGCTTAAACGGAAGGGGAAGTATCTGCTGGCGGAAATCGGGTCCGCAGTCTATCAGTACCCTTGTGCTGTCCGTTTCAACCAATACAGAGCTGCGCAACCGTTTGTCGTGCGCATCGACGCTGCGGCAAACCTTACACGAACATCCTATACTGGGTACGCCGACAGACGTTCCCGTGCCTAAAAAAGTAATACGAAGAGACGGTGTTTCTGAAACCATACGTTATTGTGTGTTGTCCTAAAAAATTCATTCATACCTTGCATGGGGGTAAGCCCATGAGCCAACAGTGATAGTTTTGCCGTTTCGCAAGTTGCTTCTTCGTGTATTCTTCTGGCCGAAAATTCAGGAAACACGGCATCACACATGCGCCAAAAGCTGCATAAGCGGGAAACATGGCAAAACGAGAAAGCCTCGCCCTCGCACCCCATCCACACTCAGATGATATTGACTTCGGGATGCAACTCTATGCCAAAAGTAGTTTTTACATCATCAATAATGGTGCGGCAAAGGTGTAATACCTCCGCACCGGTTGCCCCTCCACGGTTCACCAGCACAAGAGCCTGACGGGAATGGACACCAGCCTTGCCCAGCGATCGTCCTTTCCACCCGCACTGTTCAATCATCCATCCGGCCGGAATCTTCACCCCCTCATCGCCCATCAGGTAATGCGGCATATCGGGATAACGTACTGACAATTCTTCAAACTTCTCTTTATCCACCACCGGATTCATGAAAAAACTGCCGGCGTTGCCCTCTACGGCAGGGTCGGGGAGCTTCTCACAGCGTATATCCATGACGACATTGCGCAACTGTTGGGCGGTGGGATGGTCTATTCCACGAGCCTGTAACACAGACTTGATGTTGCCGTAGTCTTGCAAAGGCGTGAAAACCGAATGCAGGCGGTAAGTTACGTGGGTGATGATATATTTGTTTTTCCACTCATTCTTGAAACGGCTGCTGCGATAGGCATAAGCGCATTGTTCGTTGGCAATGGTCACAAGGTTTCCGGTAGCTATCTCAACCGCCTCAATTTCTACGATAAGGTCTTTGACCTCAGCCCCGTATGCTCCGATATTCTGCACCGCACTGGCTCCCACATCACCCGGAATAAGCGAGAGGTTCTCCGCACCGTGCCAACCGTTGGCCACACAACGGGCAACCACATCGTCCCAGTTTTCACCGCTTCCGCATCTCAGGCAGATGGTATCGCCACACTTTCGTGCGTCAAAACCTTTGATGGCCGAGCGTATAACAGTACCTTCAAAGTCTTGTGTCAGCAGCAAATTGCTGCCGCCACCTAATATCAACAACGGCTCATCGGCTTCGGTCAGCCCCAAAACAACACTTTGTAACTCCTCGACAGAGGAGCATTCTACAAACCTGCGGCACTTGGCTTCAATGCCGAAAGTGTTGTGTTCAAGAAGAGAATAGTCTCGGCAATCCATTGGTCAGGTAATCATCTTAACGAGTTTCCACTTGCCTTTCATGTTCCTGAAAGTCATTTGTGTCTCCAGTCCGTTGGCAATACCCCTGATGACGAACAACTTTTGGTTGCTGTTCGTATATTTCTGACCATATATAATATTGTAGATAAAATTCTTGGGGAGTATCTGCGGCCTGAAATCCATCCACTGCTCGGGATACAAGTCAGCCGTCATCATCTTGAAATCATCGTCCGGATCGGGCACGACCACTGTCACGGGGACATGCAGACTGCTCTTCTGGAACTCGTCATCGCTGGCAAAACGCTCGTAAAATGCAAGGAAAGAGGCATTCTGATTTTGATACATGGCGTTGTTGTCAATCATCGTCAGCATCCATCGGCCGTTGATTCTCTTGAATATATACTGTTGTACGGATTTGTTGTAAAGATGAACCTTCTCCACGATCACATGATTTACGGAGGTGTCATTGACTATTTCCATCTGTTTTTCGTTGTCGAAAATCAGTGTATAATAACCTTGCCGCATAAAGAAATGTTCTGTCTTCCACTTGCTTTTGTCCAAATTCGTCAACTTGCCTTTGGCCTTGACCGGCAAGGGGAATTGTACACGCTGACGCTGGAGCTTGCTGTTGGCTGCAAAGTTGAAGATGAAATCGTCGAAGAGTTCATCCGCACCTTTCGGCATCGCCGTACCCTCTATGAGCTGGCTCAATGTATCCGACTTGGCCAGAGACGCACTGTCAACACCTAAAGCCGTCGAATCGTTCATCGAAGGCTTCTTGTCTGAACATCCGGTTGTTGTCATCAGGACGGACAATCCCCAAACAACGACAACAACGACAAATAATACTTTTTTCATAACTATATATACCATTGGGGGCGAATTATGCCCCCAAACTTTGCAAAAGTACAACTTTATTTCTAAACTTTTTCTTTTTTCTATCAAAAATATTACCTTTGCAGTTATTAAAATAAAGCTCCAAGACAGATGAATATACTTGACAAAATAGAGCGATTGCTGAAGGAAGTGCAAGAGATGAAAGCCTCTAACGCAGACGAACTGGAAGCACTGCGACTGAAATTCCTCAGCAAGAAGGGTGAAATCAATGCGTTGATGGCCGACTTCCGTGAAGTGGCGGCCGACCAGAAAAAGGCCGTCGGCATTAAAATCAACGAACTCAAGCAAACCGCTCTCGACCGCATCAACGCGCTGAGAGAACAAACCATATCACAGACTGACGAAAAAGAACACATTGACCTTACCCGGACAGCCTATCCCATCAGCTTGGGTACACGCCATCCGCTGAATATCGTGCGCAACGAGATTATCGACATATTTTCAAGAATGGGCTTTGTATTGGCCGACGGACCGGAAGTGGAAGACGACATGCACATTTTCACGAAAATGAACTTTGCCGCCGACCATCCTGCCCGAGACATGCAAGACACGTTCTTCGTGGACAGCCATCCCAATGATGTTACCAAAAACATCCTCTTGCGCAGCCATACCAGTTCGGTACAGGCACGTGTCATGGAGCAAACCCAGCCTCCCATCCGCATTATCTGCCCGGGAAGAGTCTACCGAAACGAGGCCATCACAGCCAGGGCACACTGCTTTTTCCATCAGGTAGAGGGCTTATATATCGACAAAGGGGTGTCGTTTACCGACCTCAAGCAGGTGCTGCTTACTTTCTCCCGTGAAATGTTCGGGGCAGAAACCAACATCCGTCTCCGTCCCAGTTACTTCCCCTTTACAGAACCAAGTGCAGAAATGGACATTTCGTGCCATATCTGCGGCGGCAAAGGTTGCGGATTCTGCAAACACACCGGTTGGGTGGAAATTCTCGGATGCGGCATGGTTGACCCCAATGTTCTTGAACAATGCGGCATCGACAGCAACGTATATAGCGGCTACGCATTCGGCATGGGCGTAGAGCGCATTACCAACCTGAAGTATCAAGTATCAGACTTGCGCCTGTTCTCAGAGAACGACGTGCGCTTCCTTCAGGAATTTGAATCGGCCAATTAATGCCCAGTCGGTCATTAAACCCAAATCGGTCATTAGACCGCCAACACTACATTTCCCGCTAAGAATGGTGTTTACCGACTGATTACGGTCAATTGCCGGCATCTTCTCTACCGTTCTTCCTCGGCGTAGCCCGCTACGCCTTTGGCAAAAGCGGCAGACAATCTGCTCGACATACGAACATCATCAGTACGGTCTCTAATGACCGAATTGGGTTTAACCTTTAAGGCTCATTCCTTGCCAATGGTCTTGCTTCCCGACTGCTTTCGTCCGATTGTCGGCACGTAGCCCGCTACGCCTTTGACAAGAACGACAGCCGGTCTGCTCGCCA
The DNA here is from genome assembly GCA_034183335.1 of Prevotella sp. Lineage (GTDB taxonomy): Bacteria > Bacteroidota > Bacteroidia > Bacteroidales > Bacteroidaceae > Prevotella. The sequence goes on along the minus strand of JAXFLJ010000022.1, from coordinate 19,608 downwards.
TTCAAACAAAACCAGCATGGTCTCTAATAATTGACTTGGATTAATATGCAAACCAAAAACCAATGATTATCTGGTTGGCAACAACCCAAAGCAAAAACAACATTCAACACATAGCAGGCAGGACGGAAATTGTTTTCCGTCCTGCCTGTTTTGACAACAGTTTACCGATTGAATGACACACCCCTACGGAGTCAACCTGCATGACATGCCATCGTACCAACGTTTGGTACGCCTCGTACCAATGCTTGGTATGCACACTACCAACGGCTGGTACACACCGTACCAAACGTTGGTACGATTTCCGCTTTCCGTCAACAAAAATCCGTCAAAAATTCTTTCGAACTGCATTTTGCACTTTCATTAATCCAAGTCGGTCATTAAACCCAATTCGGTCATTGATCGCCAATGCTACACTCCTTGCTAATGGTCTGCTTCCCGACTGTTTTCGTCCGATTGTCGGTTATGCAATGAAATCGCAGTAAACACACACTTGCAGAGCAGAAAAGACAAAACCGCAACATGATTTTTGCAAGAATATCTAATAAAAATTACAAGAAATGTTGTATTTATGGTATTTTTTAGTAATTTTGCGGTGGATAACTCCCATGCGATATTGGTGAAACAACTTTGCATCATATTATCAGTGGTTTTGCTTCTATGCTCCTCTTGCGGGCTGAAACTGAAACCTGCTACCGGAGAAACGGACAAAGTTACTCAGGTAAAGGTGGAAAGATATGACCGTTTGCAAAGCCGATACCTCACCACAGGAGACTTCTCGGCACTCCAGCAGATGAGCACCAGCTACCCCATGGAAACCCGGACACTCATTGAAGACATACTGAAACTGGGACAAGTAAACGACCCCGAAATCAATACAAAGCTGCTCAACTTCTACCAAGATAGTACTTTGCAGGCTTTGATTTCAGATGCCGAGGCGCAATATGCCAACATGGACGACATCAACAAAGAATTGTCATCGGCTTTTCATAACCTCAGGCAATGGCTGCCGAACCTGAAAATCCCAATGGTTTATGCACAGATAAGCGCACTCGACCAAAGCATCATCGTCAGCGACGGGGCTGTTGGTATTTCGCTTGACAAATATCTGGGAGAAGATTATCCCCTTTACGCCAAATACTACAACGAGGAACAACGTGCAACCATGACACGGGAGTACATCCTTCCGGACTGTCTCTGCTTCTATTTGATAAGCCAATATCCTCTCAAAGGTTTTGACTCATGCTCGCAAATACAGCGTGACTACCACTTCGGGAAAATACAATGGGTGGTCAACAAGGCCTTGGGACACTCGTTTTTCAAAGGAGAGTTCATCAATACGATAGAAAAATACATGCACTTACACAAGGATGTAAGCATAGAAGAACTCTTGGAAGACAACGACTACAAAAAGTTTATGTAGTCACCATCAACCTTTCACCGAGCCAACACATCACAAAGGATTGGACAACCGTCCCTGAACCATACCGTGTTGTTGCATATACTTGGTCAGACGATGGGTGAACTCATGGTTTTTCAGTCCCCAAGCCGGTGCCACGAGCAATTCTTTGGGTGACTGGGAGACAAACCGCTCCACAACGATTTCACTGCGAAGATGTTGCAGATAGTCTGCCACAAGTGCCACATACTCATCTACCGAATAGACATGAAAGGGTTGCCGGGCATACTGTCGTGCCAACACCGTTCCACGGATGATTTGCATCTGGTGCATTTTCAGTACCGTCAGGGGCAGTGACGAGATGACAGCAGCCTGCCGTATGCTCTCTTCTGCATCTTCACCGGGCAAGCCCAAGATGACATGTCCGCCTGTAATAATTCCCCGACGGGCGGTGGCTTCTATGGCCTTGCGGCTGCAATCAAACGTATGTCCGCGGTTGATGCGTTGCAAAGTGGCATCGTTGGCACTCTCAATGCCATATTCCACCATAACGAACGTATGGCGGGCAAGTTCTCCGAGATAATCGAGCAATACATCATCCACGCAGTCGGGACGCGTACCGATAACCAGACCCACCACATCTTCTGCATCCAACGCCTCCTCATAAAGCCTCTGCAACCTGTCAAGAGGGGCATAGGTATTGGAGAATGCCTGAAAATAAGCCATGTATTTCATCGCCGGATACTTCCTTGCAAAGAAGTTCTTCCCGGCTGCAAGCTGCTCTGTCACCGACAGTTTTCCCTGACAATACGAAGGATTGAACGTGCGGTTATCACAGAATGTACATCCGCCTGTCGAGAGTTTGCCGTCTCGGTTGGGACAGGTAAACCCCGCATCAATGGATATTTTCTGTACACGAAAGGGAAAAATAGAACGTATCCACTGGCTGAAATCATGATAAGGAGCCATAAGTTTATCAATTGCGAGTTGCAAATGTACGGAAAAAAGACTAACTTTGCGCCATTAAATCAAAGAAAAACCATAGAAGATGAAGAATAAGATGATGATGGTTTGCATCGCATTTTCGGTGCTGGCCATGAATGTGAGCGCACAATTGAAACTCGACTTGAAAGACATTACCGGTCGAACATTTGCCCCTGAAAACGTCAAAGCGGCAACACCTCTGCCCGACGGAGAAAACTACGCCCAAATCAACAACGACCGCACGCAGATTGTGAAATACGCCTTCAAGTCAGGAAAAGAAAACGGCGTGTTGTTTGACGTGGCCAAGACACAGGGAAGCACCATCGAATCGTTTGACAACTACAGCCTCAGCCCCGATGGAAAGTTTCTGCTGATACAGACAAACACCGAACCAATATACCGCCGCTCTTACAAAGCAGACCATTATATATACAACATTGCAACCCGAATGCTACAGCCCCTCTCTACGAAAGGTGCCCAGCAGACCCCAGTATGGTCGCCCGACGGACAACGGATTGCCTTCGTGCGTGACAACAACATCTTCCTTACAGACCTCGGCAAGAGCGAAAATGAAATACAGGTAACAACCGACGGAAAGCAAAACGAAATCATCAACGGCATACCCGACTGGGTGTACGAAGAGGAGTTTGGCTATAATTCAGCAATGGTATTCAATGCTGATGGCACAAAACTTTGCTGGGTAAAATTTGACGAGACCCATGTCAAAACATACTCACTGCAACTTTTCAAGGGCGAAAAACCTGAAAAGAAAGAACTGTCAGACTATCCCGGAGAGTATTCCTTCAAATATCCCAAGGCAGGCCACGAAAACTCGAAAGTCAGCGCATGGACATATGACATCCCGAGCAGACAAACAAGGGAAATCAACGTGCCTATGACAGAGAAAGACGGATACATGCCACGCATCAAGCCGACCATCGACGCAGGGCGTATCGTCATCCTCACCATGAACAGACATCAAGACAAGCTCTGCATCTACGCAGCCAATCCGTCTTCGGGAGACTGCAAGCTGCTGCTCGAAGAACGTGGCGACAAGTTCATCAAAGAAGATGTGCTGGAGCAAATGACCTTCACCAGTCGCCACATACTGCTCCCACGAGATACAGAAGGGCGCATGCAACTCTATCTATACACCTCAGACGGAAAGTTCTTGCGCAAGGTCAGCGATGAGAAACATGTGGTATTGCACGTCTACGGATATGACGAAAAAACGGGGAACACCTATTATATGGCCGCAGGCAACAACCCGATGAACCGTGAAGTGTACGTGAACCGTAAGAACGGACACACGGACTGTCTCACACCGGGCAACGGATGCAACTCTGCCTTGTTTAGTGCCGATTTCAAATACTTCCTCAACACATGGAGCGACAGCAACACCCCACCCTGCTATACGCTGCGCAATGCTTCAGGGAAAGTGCTGAAGACACTCGTGGACAATCAGGCTTTGCGTAACAAGCTGGCAGCCTACGAACTGGGAGAAAAGGAATTTTTCACTTTCACCACATCCGAAGGGGTGACGCTCAACGGAGTGATGATGAAGCCGAAAGACTTTGATGCCAACCAGAAATATCCCGTCATCATGTACCAATACAGCGGACCGGGAAGCCAGCAGGTACTCAACTGGTGGAATTTAGGTTCTATGGGGCAAGGTGCTTTATATGACCGATACCTCAACCAACGTGGATTTATCGTGGTGTGTGTGGACGGCCGCGGAACAGGAGGCCGTGACTCGGAATTTGAAAAATGCACTTACCTGAAACTGGGAGAACTGGAAGCCAAAGATCAAGTCGAAGCCGCACTCTATCTCGGTACGCTCCCGTATGTCGATTCTTCACGTATCGGAATCTGGGGATGGAGTTTTGGGGGCTTCTGTACGTTGATGAGCATGAGTGACGAACGAAATGCATTTCGTGCAGGAGTTGCCGTTGCTCCTCCAACCAACTGGAAATACTACGACACGGTATATACGGAACGATACATGAGGACGCCACAGGAGAACTCGACGGGCTACGACATCAACCCGATTTCACGTGCGGACAAACTACACGGTTCACTGCTGATTTGCCACGGATTGGCCGATGACAACGTACATCCTCAAAACGTGTTTGAATATTCTGAACGATTGGTGCAGGAAAACAAAGATTTCAGGGAGCTGTTCTACACCAATCGCAACCACAGCATCTTTGGTGGCAATACCCGCAACCATCTGTTGAGACAGATAGCAGACTTCTTTGAAGCAGAAATGAAAGCCCATTGAGCTGTGTGCATCATCCCAAGGGTTTGCACAAGCACAATTTGAGACGCTATTTAGTCCATCAGCATAACGGAAGAAACAAATTCTCAAAAAAGAACAAAGCGTGTGTGGAAAGACCATCTTTCCACACACGTTTTGCATACATAACCTTACGGACATACACAAAAGCCTCAGACAAGTTGTCGTTTTTACCCCCAATTCGGTCATTAGAGACCGAATTGGGATAAAAGAAGACATAAAAAGCATTGTACTAACAAAAAACGGCTCATTTCTAAGACAAAAACACACTTCCGTATTTTGTGAATTACTATTTTATTAGTATCTTTGCCTACTGAAAAACGGAGGAGAATACTCTCCGAAAAACATCAAAATAACACAATTATATAATACAACAAATTACAAATACAGTATGAAAAAACTTTTGTTAGGCGACGAGGCTATTGCACAAGGAGCAATAGATGCCGGACTAAGTGGCGTGTATGCCTATCCGGGAACACCCTCGACGGAAATCACTGAATACATTCAGGGTTCACCGATTGCGAAAGAAAGAGACTTGCATCGTAAGTGGTGTACAAACGAAAAGACAGCCATGGAGGCGGCACTCGGTATGTCCTACATGGGAAAACGTGCTTTGGTATGTATGAAACACGTGGGATTGAACGTTGCGGCAGACCCCTTTGTCAACTCAGCCATGACCGGCGTCAACGGTGGTATTGTGGTATTGGTGGCCGACGACCCGTCAATGCACTCCTCACAAGACGAACAAGACAGCCGTTTCTACGGCAAATTCGCCATGATTCCTATCCTTGAGCCAAGCTCACAGCAAGAGGCTTACGACATGATGCAGATGGCTTTCGACTACTCCGAACGTGTAATGTTGCCCGTTTTGATGCGTGTGACAACACGTATGGCACACTCTCGCGCCGTAGTTGAAATCAAAGAAGAAGCCAGAAAGGAAAACGAGCTGAACTATCGCTCAGAAGCCAAGAACTGGGTGTTGCTGCCTTCCAACGCTAAAAGACGTAATGACATCGTGACGGCTCAACAGGCAGAACTCGAAAACGATGCACTCAACTCGCCATTCAATAAATACATCGACGGAAAAGACCATTCTTTGGGTATCATTGCAAGCGGCATCGCTTTCAACTATCTCAACGAATGCTTCCCGGAAGGCTGCCCTTACCCCGTATTAAAGATTAGCCAGTATCCTCTTCCGAAAGATTTGGTACGCAAGATGACCGCCGAATGCGACAGCGTACTTATTGCAGAAGAGGGTCAACCGGTAATAGAAGAACAGTTGCGAGGCATCATGCCGGGCAATTGCATCATCAAAGGCCGACTCACCGGTGAACTGCCACGCACAGGCGAGCTTAATCCCGACTTCATGAAAAAAGCTCTTGGCATGCCGGTAGAAGAAAATCACGCTCCATGCGAAGATGTTGCCCCACGTCCACCAGCACTCTGTCAGGGTTGCGGACACCGAGATGTGTACAGATCTCTCAATGAAGTATTGGAGGAATATGAAAATCCGAGAGTGTTCGGCGACATCGGTTGTTATACGCTCGGCTTCCTTCCGCCGTTCAACGCCATTCATTCTTGCGTGGACATGGGTGCAAGTATCACTATGGCAAAGGGTGCAGCAGATGCCGGTCACTGGCCATCGGTAGCCGTGATAGGCGACTCTACGTTTACACACTCTGGCATGACGGGGCTTCTCGATGCCATCAACAGCAACTCAAACGTCACGATTATCATCAGCGATAACCTCACTACGGGTATGACCGGTGGTCAGGACAGCGCAGGCACTAATAAATTCGAGGCCATTTGCCGCGGACTTGGCGTAGAAGAAGAGCACCTCAGAGTGGTTGTTCCCATGCCAAGGAACATTCCGGAAATCAAAAACATCATTCGCGAGGAGATTGAATACCGTGGCGTCAGCGTCATCATCCCACGCAGAGAGTGCATTCAAACATTCCAAAGACACTTGAAACAAAAAAGAGCCAAGGAGGCAAAGAAATGAAAACAGACATCATATTATGCGGCGTAGGAGGACAGGGAATCCTCTCTATCGCAACTATCATAGGAGAAGCCGCACTCAACGAGAACCTGCATATCAAACAGTCAGAAGTTCACGGCATGTCGCAGAGAGGCGGAGACGTGCAAAGTAATCTGCGCATATCTTCGGATCCCATCGCAAGCGACCTCATCTCACACGGTCAGGCAGACGTAATCATCTCCATGGAACCAATGGAAGCCTTGCGCTACTTGCCTTATCTGAACAAGAACGGCTGGATTATCACCTCCTCCACTCCCTTTGTCAACATCCCCAACTACCCCGAGATGGAAGTAATCCAAGCTGATTTGGCGAAGATTGACAATGTAATCATGCTCGACATTGAGGCTTTGGCAAAGGAAAACAACATTCCTCGTTCGGCAAACGTAATCCTTCTGGGAGCTGCGCAGAAAGCACTTGGCATCGAATACAACAAGCTCGAAGATGCCATCCGCCGCGTATTCGGACGAAAAGGAGAGGAAGTTGTAGAGGCAAACATCAAGGCTTTGGCTTTGGGTAAGGCCGCACAGAAGTAAATATAAACAGTAAGCAAGACATGTTTCAGGTGAAATGACATTTGAAACATGTCTTTCTCTTACCAAAAACATATGCTATGAAACCAACCCCAATCAAGAAAGAGATTATCGACAAGGCTATTGCCGACCACGGAATTGAAGACTTTGCCAAGGCAACCATCCGAGAAGTGAAGATGGTTGCCACAGTTGCCGAGAAGTCTTCGGGCGTGGAGTTCATCAAAATGGAGATGGGAATACCCGGCCTTCCACCAGCGAAGGTGGGCGTCGAAGCCCAAGTGAAAGCATTGCAAGACGGTATTGCCGGTATGTATCCGGACATTCAGGGACTGCCTGAACTGAAAAAGCAGGCATCACGATTCGTCAAAGCCTTCATCGGCGTAGATATTCAGCCCGAAGGATGCGTACCGGTTGTTGGCAGCATGCAGGGTGGCTTTGCCTCATTCCTCACCTGTTCACAGGCCGATACCCAAAAGGATACGATATTGTTCATCGACCCCGGTTTTCCCGTTCAGAAGATGCAATGCCACGTACAGGGTGTAAAATACCTCACTTTCGACGTGTACGACTACCGTGGCGATAAACTTCGGGAAAAACTCGAAAGCTACCTGAGCAAGGGAAATATCTGCGCCATCGTTTACAGCAACCCCAACAATCCTTCGTGGATATGCTTCAACGATGACGAATTGAGCATCATCGGCGAGCTCGGCAAGAAATATGACACCATTATTATAGAAGACTTGGCTTACTTTGCCATGGATTTCCGCAAAGACCTAAGTGTACCGTTCGAGCCGCCTTACCAGCCTTCCGTGGCCAACTACACCGACAATTACATTCTCTTGATTAGCGGTTCAAAGGCCTTCAGCTATGCTGGAGAACGCATTGCAGTAACTTGCATCAGCGACAAACTGTTCCATCGTCACTACGATGCATTGTCGGCACGCTACGAAGGACTGCCTTTCGGCCCCGTATTCTCTACTCGCATGCTTTACGCCCTGTCATCGGGCACAAGCCATAGTGCACAATACGCCATGGCAGCCATGATGAAAGCAGCCTGTGAAGGAGAGTATAATTTCCGAAAAGACGTGCTTGTCTATGGTGAGAGAGCTGGTAAACTGAAAGAGATTTTTGCCCGACACAACTTCATTGTTGTCTACGATAAAGACCTTGACGAACCTATTGCCGACGGTTTTTATTTTACAATCGGCTATCCGGGCATGACTTCGGGCGAGCTGGCTACCGAACTGATGTATTATGGAGTCAGTGCCATTTCGCTCGTGACAACAGGCAGCCATCAGGAAGGTCTTCGTGCCTGTACTTCCTTTGTGCGTGAAGATCAGTACGAGGAACTCGACAGACGCATGGCCATCTTTGCCGAAAATCATCCCGTCTAATGTCTTGGTATGCCTCCGCATACATTTTAGGCAAGAGAAGAATACACTAAATATCAAGAGAAGGATGCGGTTTCCCATCAGGAAAATCCGCATCCTTCTCTCTTTTATATCGGAACAGACGGCAAACGAACCGTCTTTTCGCATATCAATTATCCCAAACAGTTATTAAACCCAAATTGGTCATTAGACCGCCAAGGTTGCATTTCTCGCTGAAGATATTGCTTACCGACTGCTTTCGTCCGGTTGTCGGCAGCTTCTCTGTCGGTTTTCCTCGGCGTAGCCCGCCACGCCTTCGGCAAAGCCGACAGACAATCTGCTCGACATACGAACAAAATCAGAACGGTCTCTAATGACCGAATTGGGTTAAACCCAAATCGGTCATTAGACCGCCAACACTACATTTCCCACCGAAGATGATGCTTACCGACTGATTTCGGTCGATTGCCGGCAGCTTCTCTGCCGTTCTTCCTCGGCGTAGCCCGCTACGCCTTTGGCAAAAGCAGCAGAAAATCTGCTCGACATACGAACATAATCAGTACGGTCTCTAATGACCGAATTGGGTTAAACCCAAATCGGTCATCAGACCGCCAACACTACATTCCCCACTAAAAATGATGCTTACCGACTGATTATGGTCGATTGCCGGCAGCTTCTCTGCCGTTCTTCCTCGGCGTAGCCCGCTACGCCTTCGGCAAAGCCGACAGACCATCTGCTCGACATACGAACATTATCAGTACGGTCTCTAATGACTGAATTGGGTTAAACCCAAATCGGTCATCACACCGTCAAGAACTTAATGTTTGATTGGAGATTATGCTTCTTCCACTATACCTGCCTGTATCCACTGTCGTGTCAGTTCCTCCACATCAGCCTTGGCAGTATCTTCATCCACGTCATACTGCTCCATCAGGAGGACAACCAGGTCTCCAGTGGTAAAGTCTTTGTCAGCAACGGCCTTCCAAAGATAAGCCGAGCTTTCGTTCATGGTAATGATATTACTAAAGTCAATATTCTCTTTTCCTTCTGCCACGATGATTTCCTCGCCGCATACATTTCTCAAATTAAATCCTTTTTTAGCTCTCATCCTTTATATAGGTTTAAATAATTTCAACCAAATTCGCCGATAGAAGGCCAACAGATAACGTCTTATCGGACGCATGCGCATCCATATCCACGAGTAAGTCTTCCATTTCCAGCCATCCGTCTTGTCCATTTCTTTCCTGCCTTTACGGAAAAAACCGATGACAGAACCACAGATATTTTCGGGTCGGCACGTTTCCGTCACGAGGTTTCCATCCCCCAAAAGCGTCACCTTTTCATCCGTCATGCCAATGATGCGGTGCAACACAAAACGGCCGGGAGTTATTTCTGCCAACACAGGGTCGCCAATATTAGGGTTGACAGGGCGAGCCAGCAGAGCCTTATCTCTGCCATCTTCCAAAAACGGACGCATACTGTAGCCTTTCAGCAGCAGCGTAACAGTTCGCCCTTCCTGCAACATCTTCACCACTTCGGGCAGCAAAACGGCGTTGGGAAATTGCTTCTCGTTCATTTGGCTATCGCTTGGTGGCAGATGATGGCAGCTTCTTTGTCGGGTCGACAGCGAAGAATAAACATATCGCTCGTTTCCACGAGTTTGGTAATCGTATTGCAAATATCGTTGAAGATGTCCTTATCCCATTTCATGGACGAGCACGATGGAAGCGTTGATGCAAAGGCCTCGACTGGCTTCAGACGCTCAACCGAGTTTTCCGCAGCCCTTTCCACCCGCACGACAGCCCCCAGTTTGGCCTTAATATTTCGATAGCAGGGCGTCTTTCCGCTCCACGGTCCGCCATAAATATATGGCTCACCGTCAATGATTCGTATAATAGGATTGTCGTCATTCATCAAGTCACAGTCGGCAATATGCTGCAACCACAGGTTCACATGAGTTGATTTTCCCGTTCCGCTTTTGGCCGTGAAAGCGTAGCCGAATCCTTTGTGTCTCACAAGAGACGCATGAATCAGGATGGTTTGCGCCCGGCTTCCGGCAAACGAGTACACCAGCATCAGCGCATTATTGAGTCCGAAGAGCCTCATGTCTCGATTGCCTGCAAGCGCACACTGACAATTCGAGAAATCCTTGTCGGCTATCAGCAGGCAACACTCCTTGCCCTTGATATCCTTGATGATATATTGATAGCCCCCGTCATCGAGCAAATCAACGACAGTATCTCCGTTTCCGGTGTCAAAAGTGCGTATCCTTTCCCGCCGTTCCTTGGGTATCGGCCTGATGCTGTCGTCTACCGTAAGTTGGAAAAAAGGTCTTCCGCTTTTCGATTCAGTCTTAAACGGAAGAAACGAAGCCAAAAGACTCATGTTGTTATGCTCCGTTCCCCTGAAGACTATCCGCACATGATGGTCGGCTATGATAAAATCTTCGGTGCAAATTTCTTTTTCTTTCTCCATCGTCATTGACTCATAGCAGTATATCCGTTCCTGAGCAGTCGCCGACTTGACACCCCCAGACAACATTCCATTGCCCTTTTAGTGTTTCTGTCAGCCACAGTTTGCTCTTACTCTTCTATCGGTGCAGGAACGGTAAATCGAAACGATGCGCCATCAATATTCTCTATCCTGCAATGGCTTTTTGCCATATAGCGTTTTTTGAGTTTGGCGTATTTTCTGTCAATCGTTTTCTTTTTAAGGGAGAAAATCACCACGCAGGTGCGGTTGGCATGCCCTTTCTTGCTGAAATAGTCTTTCAGCTGCAAGGCATACGCATCTCTTTCGGACAGCATATTGCCCTTGTCTTCTATCCAGCCGTTGGCGATTTCCTGCACATCTGTTATATAAACGACAGAGTCGTTGAACGATGTTGACACCCCGAAGACATAGAGTTGCGGTACCGTTTTTCTTTTTGCATCGGCCTCAAGGCCAAAAATTGCCGACAAGATGACGGCAATCAGCAATGTCTTTATCACTTTCATGTCGATAGTATTTGTTCTGATTTGTTTGTCTTTTGTGTCGCATTAACTCAGATACGACTTCAACCATTTGCTTTTTGTATTCTTTCTTAGCTTCCTTACAGCCTTGTCCCTGATTTGTCTTGCCCTCTCTCGGGTCACACCCATTTGTTCTCCGATTTCCTTCAGCGTAATGCCAGCGCAGTCGATGCCGTAAAATTTCTCTACGACTTCACGCTCTCGCCTATCCAGACAGTCCATCGACCGGGCAATTTCAGAACGTAAGGAGTCGTCAATCAGTTGATTGTCGGCAATAGGTGCAGCTGCATCGGGCAAGATGTCGAGCAAACTGCTCGGACTGCTTTCCGAAAACGGAGCGTCTACCGAAACTTGTCTGAAATCTGAAGCAAGCACTTCTTCTATCTCACTTTCCGAAAGACCCGAACGCCGTGCAATCTCGTCCACGCTCGGCCTATGCTCGTTTTCTTGCACATACTGACTGAAAGCACGGTTGACCTTGCCTGCCGTCACGGTGTGGTTGACAGTTTTTCTCACAGGCGTTCCATGTTCGGCAATAGCTCGGACGATGCTGTTCCTTATCCACCAAACGGCATGCGACACAAACCTGAGACCTTTGGTTTCATCAAATTTGGCAGCGGCTTTCATCAGTCCGATATTTCCCTCATTGATAAGGTCAAGCAAACCCAGCCCTCTGTGCTGATATTGCTTGGCCACGGCAACCACAAACCGCAAGTTGGCTTTCGTCAACTTGTCGAGAGCCTCACGATCTCCTGCTTTGATACGCCGTGCCAACTCAACCTCTTCTTCTGCCGAAAGGAGTTCTTCCCGGCCAATTTCCTTGAGGTACTTTTCGAGCGTTTCCTTCTCTTTGTTGGTAACAGACTTGTTGAATTTCAGTGTTCCCATCTGCCATACCTTTTGTGAATACATTTGCAAATATACTAAGAATAAAGTGTAACTACAAATGTTCCCAAGATTAATTGCCAAGTAGCGGCCAAATCGCCTCTTCCCCTCCCTACTGTGTTTCACCAGCAGTCAGGACGCCCTCCTGCCACCTTCGGCATCATCACGGTTGTGCTTTATCATTATTCCATCTGTCTATAGCCCTACGTGCTCACCTTTGCCATACGAGAGGCACAGGAGTTCTCTCTCCCATGAAACACCTGTTTCTTTTATACACACATACAGAACACAATATGAAGAAGAACCGGCTACTATCCTCCTTTCCATATTTTTCAGCCTTTGTCATGACTTCGCATGTCAGATATAACAGCCATTCCCGACACACTAAAACCGTATGGCAACAATTTGGCGGTTAAATACAAGAAAAAATATACGGTTGAAGAAGAATGAAAGAACAGAAATGAAAGAGCGGTTTTCGAGAGGCAAAAAGCCTACTTCTTATCCCCATTTTTTCAAAAATCCATCTCTTGGAGGGTAAAAAATGGTCTTTTGAAGGGCAACAAGTAGACACTCACAAGAGCAACAAGTAGACACTCACATGAGTAACAAGTAGACACTCAACAGAGTAACAAGTAGACACTCGCAAAGTGGCAGACTACCTTTTGCAATCTAACTTTTGACCTCTTAGTCCCCATTCTCCGATCTACCGAAAAAACACCAACGTCTGGTAGGATGTCGGGCAGTGAGGATTTGTCATACAAAAGGATTGTTAACATGACACGGTTTGCCTGAAATGCAACGGGAGAAACAGGATAACGGCACAATGGCTTACACCGACACCGAAGGGAAACCAAGGGCAAACGCCCTGCATTCAATCCAATTTGGTCATTAAAGAGCGGACTGGTTTTGTTCGGATACAGAGCAGACGAACTGTCGGTTTTGCCGAAAGCATTGTGAGCTACGCCAAGGAAAAACGGAAAACAAGATACCGACAAACGGACGAAAGCAGCCGGGAAACAACATCATCAGACAGAAATGCTGTTCTTAGCGGCCTAATGAATGATTGAGGCAAACAAATCCAAGGGACAAAAAGAAACGCTTCTCTCTCTCTTTCCGGCTATGTCATGCTGTACGTATGCACACTTGCACCTTGGGCAGAAGGCAGATAATTGATTCCCCACCAACACATTTGCAAAAGTATAAAAGAAAAAATCAAACTCCACAGAGCCGTTTTATGATAACGGCCGGTACGCAGACGCAAATGTATGTAGGCCAAGTAGGCAAACCATGTAGCGGCAGCCCACGTTTCTTTAGGGTCCCAAGCCCAATAGTGTCCCCATGCTTCTTTCGCCCAGAGAGCACCGAAAAGAATGCCTATGGTCATGAATGCCCAACCCACATGTACAAGATTATCGCAAATATCAAGTTCTCCCGCAGTAATTTCTTTCTTCTTGAACCACAAGAGATAGCCTGCCATAAGCGCAGAAGCTCCCAACATGGCGTAAGCAAACATATACACAATGACATGAGGAGCAAACCAAGGGCTTTGGAGAGCAGGCATCAATGTCTTGTTGTGAATGTCTGGATTGACGATATTTATGATGGTAAAGACTCCTGAAAGCAGAGTACTCAACGCCAAAATCCACGGATAACGCCAGCGGCTATACACTATCAGGCCGGCAAAAGGCAAGAAGAAAGCATACCACAAACGAGTTTCGCCCATTGTACGGAGAGGCGGACGTTCTAAAGAGAGCCAAAGCCCAGTGATAAAGGCAAGGTAAACAAGCAAGCCCAAAAGGGTAAAGAGGTAAGCATAGACTATCCGCTTGCGCCACGAAGCCCATGCACCGGCAAGCCATGTCAACAAGGCCGGAACGGCAAAATATATAAAAGAGTCCCACGTCATATCGTCTGTTCTGGTTTAGAATATTCATAAACGGCTTCACGCTCTTGTGGCTTGCGCTTCTGCGCAAAGGCAAAAACAAGCATGGCACCGACAAGCAGCATCCCGATTCCTGTATAGACAGCCGGCAACCAAGGGTCGGCAATCAGTTCAAAGGTACTCGTCTCGCTCCAACGTCCCATTCGTTCATCGTAGCTGACCTGATATATGTCCCATCCGTCTACAGAGAACGGCTTGTTGACTTCGACTGACGTCAGGATGTTCTTTTGTGTCTTGGTCAATACCTGAATGCGAGAGATATAGCGGGCAGGCTCCCTGTTGGACATGACAAGGCTAAACCGATTGTTGAGCTTGAGGTTCTGGAAAGGGAAGAGATAGCTTCCGCAGGTTATCCATCCCCTGACGGCACGGTCTCGGCCTTGGCCGCCCGAAACGGGCTGTGCCTCTACCAACAACGAAGTGACCGCCCCCGATGAAGCCCAAGGAGTGTAATACGTCGTGTCTCTGGTCATGACAGGAGCCGAAAGCGACAAATGGCTGATGACACGAATACGCCAATCGGAGAGACGGCCTTCCTTGAAATGCTTATCAACCACAACGATTTCGGGTTTGTCGGCAGGAACGCCCTCACCCGTATGGTTGTCGACAATAAGAATTTTTGGCGGATATTCCTCGATGGTAAACTTCTTGAGCAGGATGGCGACAGGCAACTCATGCACGTTGCCTTTTTCATCGACCCCGCGCCACTCGGGCATTTCCATGTTGGCCTTGAGCTTATAACGCTGCATATCTGCGCTGCCCAATGTGGCGGAAACTATTGCTATGAAAAGACCCATATGGCAGAAAAGCGAGGGCAACTTGCGCCATCTGAAATGGAATAATTGATGAATGGCGATGAGAGCAACGATTACTGACAGCCACAGATATATCAGGACAAAAGGCCAAAAAGAAAGCATTTGCGACAAGCCAAGCACCCCCGGGGAAGGAACATGGGAGGGAACTTGACGGACAAGCCCCATGACGATGGTAAGGATGACCGCATAGAAAAGAGAAGGAACTGCCGCCTCAGCCGTAAAAGAGAAAGCAAAAAGGCGTACCCGATTGCGACATCCATAGACAACGGCAAGGAATAAGAGCAACAAAAAGAGAAAGAGCATGTTGACCGGAAAGGCAAAAGCAGACCAGTTAATCGCACCCACAGTGTATTGCAGGGCAAAACCTACCGTCAAAAGGCCTGCACCAAAGGCGAAGCCTTCCTTCATCTTCCATAGTTTTTCAAACATAAGGCGAGGTTATTATCAGACAATGTTGGGGTGGCAGAATATTACCAAGCGTAGTTTTCGCCACGACAACCGACTCAACACCTATATCTTGCCTGCCATCGTGGCAATATTGACCAACCAGAGGGTGCCTTACAACTCAATGAGTCTGCCTTTCTTCTTGGCCGTATCTATCCACTTGGGGACAACGGTCTTCATAAACTGGGCTTTATCTCCTTGCATTTTCTTGCCGTCTACGCCAATATATGCCCACACCTTTTCCTTAGTAGATATGTCGGGCATGGGGACATCGCCGGCAAAACCGTGCTTGGCCAATATCTTGGCAATGGAGAGACGAGCCTCTTGGGCATATCCTAAACTCTGGGCAAGCAGGCGTGTTGTTTCCTGCGGAGCATGAAAGGACGCACCGTGGCTGGCAACAGCAAAGTCCCATCGCCACTGGCTCTTGCGGATGGCTTGAAGTGCGGCTTTCATTTCAGCCTCGGTTGCACCCTTATCCCATGCAAACTTTGCTTCGATATGTGCTTTTGCCAGCTCTTTCTCCACACGGTTGCGAATTTCGTTGACCATGCGTTGCCGCTCGTAAACGTTCTGCTTGAGGGTTTCCGCACTCTCACGGTGGCATGTCTGACAAGTGCGGTCAATATTGGCAAGCGGACTTACGACATGATGATCAGAGAACTTCACGCCACCTTCACTGATATATGGCATGTGACAATCGGCACACGACACTCCCCGTTGTCCATGTATGCCCATTTTCCAAAGCTCATAGTCGGGATGTTGAGCCTTGAGAATTGGAGCACGGCTTATCTTGTGAGTATAGTCGGCATAGTTCATTTCATCATAATAACGTTCTATGTCTTCTGCCGTCCATCCCTTGTCGTGAGGGAATGTAAGATATTTTCCCTCTCCTTTGAAATAATATTCCGTATGACACTGTGCACAAACAAGTGAACGCATTTCCTGATGAGACTGTTTGCCAACATCCTCGCCCCTACGCTCCCACGCCTCGTACAAGGCAAGGCGGGCTGGATGAAGATTCATGTTGCGGGCATCATGACAATCGGAACAGCCAATGGTGTTTACAATTTCATCTCCCCACTGACTCCAAGGAGCCTTGTAAAACTCGGCAACACCCTTCTCTTTCATCATACGGGGTACATCCGGACTTTTACAAACCCAACAAGTACCGGGTTGAATGTCTTTGTTTCCATTGACACCGGGACTCCCCGTGCGCAGGATTTCATGCATATCATGAATCGCATGCTTGTGACCACGAGGCGAGTTGTATTCAAAAGAGAAGGCGTAACCAGCCCATAACAATGCCATCTCCGGGCGTTCGGCGAGTACATCAACACGTTGTGAACTGTTAAACTCTCCCTGATAGCTTGTATCTTCTGTCATTTTCCATGTTTCGTATTGACGCGGAAAGTCTTCCGCAAACTTTTCATTCGGAGAGACTATTGCATCCTTGAACACGTTCTTGCGATTGTTGTAGATGCTAACCACCTCGGCACGGCGTTCGAGAAGTGAGGAAACGACGAGCCCAAGCACAAATACTACAATCATAGAGCCTCCAAAAAGGAGCCATCCTTGCCAGCGTTTGAGTTGTGTTGCCATATGATTTCTGTTTTATGTTATTATCTGACAATAGTTTATCACTATATTAATTCATAAGTTTTTGTAGCCACTCAGGAACAGGAGAAGCTGGGAGCGGAACTCCGGCATGGTGTGTCGATGACAGAGAATTCATCTTGCCGTGTGCAACTTCTCTGTGACAGTCCCAACAAGCCTTACCTTCTCCACGCTTAGCCTGCATATAATCAATACGTCCGGTATTGACAAACTCGGTATTGAGTTGTGTATGACAGCGCACGCAATTCTCCATAATCACTTCTGCACTGGCATCAATGGCTTGCATGGCTTGACGCTCTTGACGCGTAACAAACTTATAAACATGGTTTGAACCGTCTTTTGCCTTGAAGTAATACTTGCGAAAGACATTGTCGTGAGGCACATGACAGTCATTGCATGTCGTATTGCGGGCATGCGTTCCATGCATCCACGTAGCATAGTAGGGTGTCATGATATGACAATTGACACACGCCGAGGGGTCATCTCCTAAATAAGTATGAAACCTTAACAAATAAAGTACCAAACAAACAAGGCCTGCCACTACACCAGAAATCGACAGCAAACCGACTTTTTTCAAGTTGGATAAGCGCGAAAACCATCTGAAAAGACCATGCAATAACATATACATAATGTTTTAACGCTGTAAATATACAAACTATTTTGTTATTCACAAAATATTATATCATATATTTCTAAAAATAAAAATATCAGAACAAAACCAACGGACAACCATCAAACCATTTGTGTATTTTATTCTTTTGTATTATATTTGTCGCAAATTAATATAACAATTCGAAAATCAACTAATGATGAAAAGAACAATTTTAGCAACGATTTTGTCGTGCATCTCTACCATAAGCGTACACGCACAACAAGCTTCTTTTGAAAGGGGCATCTTCAATACGTTGGGTACTCACATCTCTGTGGGAACCGAAGGATTGGGGTTGGGAGTGGCAACATCGCTCACACCGTATGTCGAAGTATCGGCTGCCCTTAACTTTATGCCGAGCTTCAAATTCTCTGAAACAGTGGACATAATGGCCGACGTAAACTTGATTTATAATGGCATCACATATACGATACCTGTTCAGGAAATCAACGTAAAAGGTTCTTTGGCACGAACAACCTGCGACCTCAAAGTAAGCTGCTATCCTTTCGGAGAGAAGTCAGGTTTCTTTGTCGCCACGGGGTTTTCTTTCGGAGGTTCGAAACTCATCAGCGTGACAGGACACAGTGACGACATGGAGCAATTTATATCTAATCCCAATATTCCCTCCGGCATCAAAGAGCAGGTATATGTTGAGTTAGATAAATATAAAATACATTTTGACCAACGAGGAAATGTAAATGCTTCACTCCGTGTCAATGGCTTCCGGCCCTATCTGGGTTTAGGTTTCGGACGTCAGGTTCCATCAAACCGGGTCGGTTACAGATTTGAAATGGGATGCCAGTTTCATGGAACGGCAGAAATATATCAAGGCAATCAAAAGGCCGACATTGACGATTTGAAAGAACATGACGATTCCTTCACAGACATTATCGACAAAATCACCGTGTATCCCGTCATTAAACTGACACTGACCGGACGGATATTATAGGTACACGATATCGAGAAGGCCTCAAGCCTTCTAAACGTCCAATGGCATATCGCTTTCCGGAGACATTCATTTCTCAAGTTGACCGTTTGATACTTATCGGCATCTTGTCATCTTGATTAAACCAAAGAAAGCGTCTTACCTTTTCTATTATCCCAATTCGGTCATTAGAGACCGTACTGATGATGTTCGTATGTCGAGCAGCTTGTCTGCCGCTTTTGCCAAAGGCGTAGCGGGCTACGCCGAGGAAGAACGGCAGAGAAGATGCCGGCAAGCGACCGTAATCAGTCGGTAAGCATCATCCTTAGTGGGAAATGTAGTACTGGCGGTCTAATGACCGATTTGGGATTATACAAATCAATTATTTGTCAACAAGCAAAAAGAAGACCTGAAGGGAAGTCTCTTCGGCAAGAAAAATCATCGGCATTATACAAAGTTCTTTTGCATAATGCCGATGATAGAATAAGACGGACGGGCTGGCTGTTATCTAATATTTATTTTCTTGATAAAACCATTGCCTCTTGCATCTGTGGCTTTCAATATATATGTAAATGATAACGCAAAAGTATACCAGATAATAATCTAAAAGTATACCACTTTGGTTGAGTGCTGCAAAGGTACAAAAAGTTTGTTATACATTACTTGTTATTGATAATTTTTCTTGTTTCTTTTATTCGATATGATG